>NZ_JAPDPJ010000007.1 GCF_026013605.1 Plebeiibacterium sediminum | reverse complement strand
AAATTCAATGCAGAATTCATCGACTAAAACGAAAATTTCAGTAATTTTATCTTTACTTAAATACATGGATTTTGCTTCTAATTATTTGTTTGTCAAACTTTTAAATTAGCAAAATCCATTTTTATTTCAAAATATTATATGATTATATTTTAGATTATTTTACTGATATACTGTGGTTTAAGAATCGAACTGAGGTTTTTTAAGCTGTTTTTCATGTTACTCATCGTAATTGTCACAAAGTATTTCCAGAACTCTGAAAAGTGATAAAACGAGCCAAAAGAACGAATTCTTACACATGAGGATAATTTAATTGGCGAGTTCCATATGGCAATTAAAAACAAATTTAAACACATAAAAATAACGTTGGAATAGCTTTTGGGACCTCATGTACTATCTAACTTTTTACAATGCAGAATAGCCTTAAATTTGCGAAAAGGAGGATACCATTAATCTTCCCCTTTTCCACAAGAACAATATAACTTTCCCAGAATATGTCATCAAATCGAAACATTAATGCATAAAAAATCCGGTAGCAAAACGCTACCGGATTTCTTTTACTTCAATCTTTATATTTTTAATTCTGCGATACTACCTTTTGTTGGTAAGTTTCGCCATTAGCTTTTACGCTAATAATATAAACCGTATTGGCTTGTGGTAAGTTAAATGTCGTTTCTTCGTTATTTAATTCAACTGTTTTAACCAACTGACCAGATATATCATAAACATTAATGATTCTATCTGTACTTTGCAACACCTCTTCAGTCACTTTTACAGTAGCAACCTGTTTCACCGCATAAATATTTACATCTCTATTTGCTGCCGATGGAACATCATTGATATCAGTAGTTACTGAAGGGACAAATCTTAATTCGAATCGATCATTACTTGCTGCATTTGTAGGAGTAAATGTATATGAAGGATTTTCTCTAAGGTTAACTGTAATTATATTGCTTGCGTCACCTTTATCTATCAAATAAACATTTACATCCGGCATAAAACTATTAATATTTGAAGCTCTTAAAGTAAATTCTCCTGAGCCTGCAGAAGATACTGTATAACCTAAAGGAATATTATCTGTGTATGATAAATCTGTGTATGAATTAATGGCAATATTCTTCTCCTCTTTTAATGAATAAATATTAACATTCTTTCCTCCATTCATTAATTTTTCTGAATCATATTCAGTTACAAATCTAGATCCATTATTATTAAATACTATAATTGTCTCATCTTCATTATAATCTGATTTCAATTTTAACTTAAGTACATCATCAGAAGAGTTTGATGAACTCTTTAATCCATATCCTCCATTCAAATGTGTTCTTGCTGAATTTGAAATTGAAATAACATCATCATTAGTAGCTTTATAAGTACGTAACCACATACTTTGTCCTGGTGCTATATACCTCGAGCCTTCTAATAATCCCTGACCATTTAATAAATTATATGTACTAACCTGATTGTCACCTTTTCTTATATAAATGGTTTTAAGAAAATCTCCCATATCAAATCCTGCATTTTCAACATTAATATAACATGGATATGGGTTTGCAACTAAATGCCAGCGTGCATCCATATTAACCATAGTATAATCTATGCTATTATTTAATACTCCAGAGTAAGTTAAAACACCTGCATTTGCAGTATATAAGGAATAGCCTTCCAACTCTTGGTTAACTTGATCAAAATTATAAGAGTCACTATAAACATTTGCAAAACCAGCTACTCTTTCCCAACCATTTGATGTAACAGCCTTACCAACATATCTATTAACAGCATATCTTCCACTACCAAAAGATGTTTCAAATTCGGATTGTGTAACCCCGTTAACCGGTAAGGCAATCTGCCACCAATTTACAAGAGTAAAATCTTTCCACTTATAAGTAACCTCTCCTGTTACTGATCCCAAAGTGATAACAGACGTAGGGTGTAGCACAGAATTCTCAATAACTACGTTGTTATTCGTTATTAAATTGCCACTAACTGTAAACCGGGCACCCTCTGATAGTGTCAATGAAGCACCTGATTCAATGGTTAAATTATTAACTTTTGCTTCTGCTGTATTACTTATAACAGCATCAACTTTAGGAGCAACTACTGGTGCAAGCGTAACATCCACTGTTTCGCTAGGAATAATTCCATCCGACCAGTTGTTCGGATCAAACCAATTATTTGTTGTTCCCAACCAAACATGAGGTGGAATTAAAGGAAATGCAACATTAACCTGATCAACAGACTGACAATCGCCATTTGTTATAGTCCAGCTCAATACATATGATGAACCTGCCGTTCCATTAAATGTAGTAACAGGATTTGTTGGATCAACAAATGAACCACCAGTACCACTTACGATACTCCAAACACCTGTTCCTACTGTTGCTGTATTTGCAGCTAATGTTGTTTGAGTTAATCCCTGTAAAGTTTGATCTTCTCCTGCATCAGCTGTTGTTGGTGAAGGAAACACTTCTACGGTTGTAACATCAAATACACCTGTTCTTACTTTATTATCATATTTAAATCCTGTGATTTTATAAACTCCAACTGTAGGTGTTGATAAATAATATGGAAATCCATTTACCGTTACATCTGTTTGTTCAATTCCATTTATTGAATATGATAATTCATAATCTGCTGCTGTTGGAACAGTTGAAGAAAGCTCAACTTTAATACCTGTTGACAAATCACATATTGCACCATCAGGATTAAAACGAACCTTTGGCTTATTGGTATTTACAGTAGCAGTAGTAAAATCAGAACCTGCTGCTGTAACAGAAACTCTATTTACAGTGATTACCTGACCATTTGAATCTGTTCCACTTGCATTAGAGTTTATCTCCTGCCAATTGGCACCATCATAACTTACAACTCTTATATCAGTTAATCCATGTTCTGTCATAGCTGGAGTTATATCACTACCCGCATTCCAACCCAATTGGATGTTAGCCTGACCTCCACCAGGAGTTGATATATTCCAGTATTCATGACTATTAATAGCAGTTAATGGGAAGGAAAAATTAGTATATGTATCATTCGGTCTTTTATATTCTGCAGTCCAAAGCTTAGTTCCTGTTTGAACAGCAGTTAATTTTAAACTACTACCTAATTCTCCATCAATACCAATAGGGAATATAAAAGAATCACTCTGATTCATTCTCTTGGTTAATGGCCCATTCACATACGAATTTGCTTTACCCGATGCTGGTGTAACACAATTCATTGACGTGTTTGTTATTGTTAAGGTTTCTGTAGCTGATGTATTAATTAATCCATTTGTTAATAACAACTTACCCTTAACCTCAATATCGTCATTCAATGTTAATCCCGCACTATTATTTATTTCCAAATTATTTAACGCATTATTTACCCCAGTAAAACCTCCAATAAATTGTTCTGTATCACCGGTAAACGAAACTGTTGCATTGTCTCCGGAACCACTATTAAATGTACCTGATTGACGAATAAAACTACCATTTACATAAATGGTTCGGTTATATAAACTATTATCTAATACAGGACCATCAATCACTAACTGTTTACAAATTGATAAGTCTGCATCAGGCAATGTTCTTGTTCCTGTTCCCGAAAATAACAGGTTAGCTGCATTATTAAATAAGTCTGAAAGAATATTATAATCTCTAGAACCTCCAAACTCTAAGGTGGAATTATTTGAGCATCCTAAAAATGCATCATAGTTACCTTCCGGAAGATTCCCTTGCTCAAGATATAGTGTGCCAGAACCTGATACCATTCCTAAGTTATGGCCATAAGTTAGATCATCAATCTTCAATTTAGCTCCTGCTGAAATTGTTGTTCTATAAGCCTGCGCATAATTTCCATCTAATGAAACCTCGTGATTAATGACCACAATAAATCCATCCGGAGCACCAGATAGCGAATAAGCATCCCCACCAGTTTGAGTCCAGATATCTTTATCTGACCAGTCTCCATTTGAGACACTTGTATATTCAGGAACATTATCAGGAAATGCAGTATCCTTTCCTGCAGTATACTCTCCACTAATATTATCTCCTGAAACAGTAAATGAAATAAGATTATTTTCTTCATCCACGGCATTATTCTTTGTCCAACTTGTTCCTGGAACTAATAAACGTGCTGCATAATATTCGGATTCATTCCCTTGAATATCTTCTTCTAAATAAGTAAAACTCAATGTCCCAATTGCGTTACTTAATCCTTGACTTTCCACTGCCCAAAAATAATCTAAAACATTTGCCCCATCAATATTAGCAGGATGCTTATAATTTACCGGATGTATTTGAACAGATGCAGTATTATCACTTGAAGATAAATCAAGCACTACAGGAGTATATTTTCCATTTACTCCAATTGGGAAAGTAAAAGCAGGTGTGTCTCCGGAAGAAATAACTTTTTTAACACCTTTGTTACTATACACTCCATTGGTAATAATCATATTTCCAACACTAAAACTTCCAGATAACGAAGCACTCTCTTCTAGTGTTAGTAAATGATTCTTAATATTAAGTACTCCACGAGTAAGAACCAAATCCCCATTTATTGTAATGTCATTAGCAAGTTCTGCTCCATAAGCGTTATCCAGCTCAACACGAGCAAAAGTTCCAGTTCCTGATAAAACCTGTACGGCACCACCGTTCAATAGCAATCCATCTCCTGTAGAAGTGTAATTCGCATCATTATTAACATTACCTTTTACATTAATAGTGTTTGGTCCTGCCACTAATGTACCACTACTTAATGTGAGATTGTTATTTACGATAACATCCTTATTTAGTGTTAAATTAGTTAATGGATTAACTATTAAATTATAAAAACTAACATCCGAATTTCCTGTAATCTGTTGCGTTCCTCCTGAAAATGCAGTTGTATTTAGGTAATAATTATAAACTCCGCTATTATTAAAATCCCCATTAATTGTTACTGCAACATTAAAATCAGGGTTTGAATCTAAAATACTATTTGTATTAGATAATGTTAGATCTCCATTTAATGTTAACGGACTTAACAACAATTTTACTATAGCATTATTTCCATTTCCTCTTATTGTTAAATTATTTAATGGAACGTTTGCATCTAAAAGATAATTTTGAGTTGCTACTCCTGAATTATCAAAAATAATTTCTCCTCCGGTAACAGATGATTTTTCCGGACGTAGATATAAATCTCCATAAGTAGTACCTCCTCCTCGTACAATAGTTAAAGTACCATTAGACATATTAAATTCACTACCTGCATTTAACACCTCTAACTTTGCATTAGTCGCTAATAAATTTCTACCATTTACAGTAACATCACCACCACTCTGATTGTACTTTAATATACCAGCAGAAGAAGCCGGGTTACGACGAACCTGCCCGTTAACAAACAAGCTACCCCCCTGAATGTCAATTTCGGACAATCCTGATCCTGAATATTCAATATCGTTATTTCGATTGTTCGAAGCATTTCCAATATTTAGAGAACCATTAATAACAGTTAACTTACCATTTAAATACACATCATAGTCATTACTATCTCCTCCGCATAAATTAAAACTATTAGCTGTGTTAATAGTAAGCCCAGCAGTTACAGGTATAGTAAAACTATTATTGGTACTTACATTAACATCTCTATTTCTATTATATATAAATGTTCCATTAACTAATGTTAACCATTCATTAGATGCATAATCAACAGTACCTGTAATATCCATAGTTAATGTTGTAGCCTGCGAAGAACCTTTATTGACTTTTATCGTTTCAATTTTGGTATACGTTGTATATGTTACTCCTGATGACTGGGTAATTTTAGCGTTATCATCTCCTTTAAAAATTAATGGTATATCTTCAAAATCACAACCTCTATCTCCATTAGGAGCACCTCCGGGAACTCTTGAATTATTAATTAAGCTACCCCCAATTGTTATGCTCTGATTATATGCATAACTATTAACTCCAATCCCTGCATTTTCCGAAACAATTAAATCACCTTCAACAATAATATCTTGTGCCAGATCCCTGTTTCCATAGTATATTAATGCACCACCAATTAAATTAAAATCACCCTTTATTGCTATTGCTTTTGCCTGAGGTATACTATTATTAAAACTTCCTGGATAATTGCTATTCCATGTAGGACAATACCAAGACTGAGAACTTTGTCCATCTGCGGTTAAATCCCCCAATATACTAATATCATTATTTGGGAATATTATATTAGATCCACCTAGAGGTGTAATCATTAAATTACCATATTCCTCTACTCCATCAGGTAACCAATAAGTTCTTCCTGACGTTGCATTGTTTGTATATAACTCTGTAGTTCCCAGATTAGCATTAAAATCAGAAAAATCACCGCCTGGAAATTCAAAAACACTACCACTATAATCATTAACAGAGATTCTGATTTTACCATTACCATTAGGATGCGAAACAACCATACCAAAATCACTACCCGGGTTGTAGGTAACATCTAAAACTCCTCCTGTTTCTATCTGTAAGCTTGCGCAATAATGAGGATCCCTATTGGCGGTATTATCATATCTATCCATTGTAATGGTATGCCCATTGCCTATAATTACTATATCACCAGCTCCAGGAGCTTTTGCTGCCTTTTTTCCAGTATGTCCTTCTGTTGACCAATTATTTTTATCGTTCCATAATCCGGAACTTATACTATAATATTTTTCAGGAGTAACAAATGCAGGATTAGAGCCACAGGTATAATCTCCATCTATATTATTAATTGATGTAGTCCAATCATTAATTGTATTTGTATTTCTGTCAATGTTAGTTTTATCACCTATATCCCAACCAAAAGCAGAAGCATCATAACGTGCCGGTAAATAATTATTTTCATTATCTGAACCTACATTTGCATCAGCATAAACAAAACTATGTGTTACTTTTCCTTCAAAACCTGAGAAATTATTCGATTTTACACGCCAGTAATATGATAAGGCTTCTCCACCGCCTGTAGTTTTTGTAACAGGATGCTTAAAGTTAACCGGTACAATTGTAATATCTCCAAACGAAGTTGGAGCACTTGAAAAACCAATAGTTGCAGGGGTATAATTACTTACACCAATAGGCCAGGTTTTAGTACTAAGATTATCATAACTAAAGGTTACTCCTCCATCACCAACATTACCAGCTGTTTGTATATATCTGTTAGCAGCTTGCCCCAAAATAGAAGCTCCTGATGTAAACTTAAGATTATGCGTACCTATATTCAATAAATGATCCTGACCAAATGTTAACAATCCATTTATTACAATATCATCTCCTACAGTAATATTTCCAGTACCGTTTAAATATAGATTATTAAACTCTCCATTACCTTTAATTGATGATCCGGACATAATTATTTGTCCGGCCCCTGAATGTATACCTGCATTATAAATATTGCCAGATACATTAATAGTTTTGCCATTATCATCTAATTCACCATTAGCTATTATTAATGAATCAGCTACATTTACATTTGACTGAGTACCCTTTAATTGTAACTTACTGGCTGAATTACCAATTACTAATTTATTCAAATTCAGTGCAGCCGATAAATTAACAACTAAATTTTGCTGAACATTACCATTAAATACTGTACGGTTAGCCCCAGTTGTATAAGTTGCGCCATCATCAATAGTAAAGTCTCTTCCAATTTTAAGCTCATAGCCTGAAGCATTTAATGTACCTGAAACCAGATCCACATTACCCAACACTTCAAGATTACCTGAAACTTCTGGAGTTGATGATTCCAACCTAACTTTTGAAGTACTTCCACTTGCATTTTCAACAATTAAATTACCAAATGGAGCCGATGATCTTACAATCATATCATTACTTCCTGTTTGAGGAGCCATTTTTATTGTTCCTCCGGAAACATTAATATTTTTAACGGCTGAAAATATATCAATGGCATAATTATTTGTTCCACAAACATCAAGTACTTCAATTGTACCACCCGACATACTAAAAATATTATCAGGATTATCGATACAAAGGGAACCTTTAGCATTAGTTATTCCAACAAAAGAGTGTGTTGTTATTAGGGGTGAATGTACAATATCACTTACCGAAGCTACTGATGCAGACTCTCGTTGAAATCTTCCTCTGAAAATAGTTTGCCCACCATTTTGTATATAGGAAGCTAATCCATCTTCAGTTCCACCTGATCTAAATTGTTTTATATCTAATATACCACCATCAACAACAACTTCTGCAGAGGCCTTATTCCATATAATAATACCGCCTGATTCTCTTGTTGATAAATATCCATTCTTAATTTGTACTTTACCATAAACAGAAAAAGACTGGGCTAAACTTGGTGATCGATTAACACCATTTACTGATCCTGTACCTCCATTAACACTGTAAGCCGCATTAACTTCTGCATAATCATCAGCTGTAGTTAAAACCGCAACATCTGTTCCATCCAAGACTAAAGCTCCATTTACAGGAATATAGTAATCACTATTAGGATTTCCACCTGAGCCTCCTTCTGTTAATGAAGGTATAACAGTAAGTCCTTGTAATACCAATGTACCTGTTCGAATCCAAAGTGCCTTACGTAAATTAGGGTTGGCACCACCACCTTCACCGCCATAGGTATTACGACCGAATAATCGGAAGTTACTATATGCTGACGAATAAACGGTTAATTTAAATGTTTGATCTATACCCTTATCTAAAACTAAGTTATAGAAATCAGTTTGATTATTACAGGTTAATATATTATCTGATGCACCTCTAAAATATACTGTTGCAGCACCATTGGTTGCAAATGCACCATATTCGGGATAACTCTGGTTGGTAAAACGAACTGTACCATTATTTGTAAAATCACCATTTATAACTACTGTATGCGAGTACGTAGCGTAATAATTTGTAAAAGGAGCAACACCACCATTATCTGTACCTCCAGAAGTTGTATTACCTGTACCGACTGTTAGTGAAGCTCCACTCTCCACAGTAACATCTCCATCAATGGTTAACTGATAACGAGCAGTACTTCCATCGTTAATACGATATGTTCCTTGTTTTACATGTAAATTACCATGCAAGGTTAAATCATTTTTTTGTATTGCAATAGCGGATCCGTTTATTACCAAATGATTATACTCAGTTTGAGCAGTAGGCAATACAAAATTAGAGCTATTGTTAAATTCAACAGTACCTCCATCTGCTGTTACCAGGTAATTGGTTGTTACTACAGGAAAGTTTCCACTGGCCAATTTTAAAGTACCTTGGCCACTTAGCTCTTTAATAGTGTTAGTAAACTGATAATTACCCATATTTACAAATCCACCGGATAAAATAGCCATACTCATACCCGTAATACTAACATCGGAAGTAAGTGTAACGGTACGTCCATTTAAAATCACAACCCTTGAGTCATCACCCGGTATATCTATAGCTGTTTGAGTTGTACCTCCCGGATCATGAGTCCATGTTGAAATATCATTCCAATTACCTGAACGGTAAGCATAATATATTTTTTGAGGTTCCTGCTCCAAAGCGGTCCATGTACCTGAAATATTATTAATTCCAGATGCAACCATTGGATTAAATCCTGTTGCACTAGCCCCAGAAGGTTCCATCCAAACTCCACCTGTATAAACCTGTAATGCATAAGAATTTTGGTTTCCCCCAATTCCAACTTCAGCATTATCATATGTAAAAGATATATCAGCTGTATTTACAGTTAAACCATCTCCATTTACCTCCCAGTATTTTTGTAAATCTGTTACTTCTGCTGTAGGAGGTCCTGGAGCTGCTCCAGAAACAGCACGTACTTCAACTGCTCCTGTTGCATCAGAACATGCTATTGAAGAAATTTGATACGGTGTATAATAAGCACCAGTACCCACAGGATATATCATTTGATAATCGGAATTTTCATTTCCTTCTTTAATCAAGCGACCTGTACCATTGGTTACAATCATATTAGAAGAAGAGTAAGTTCCTGCAATTGAGGCACCATCTGCAATTATCAAATCGTAATCACCCAAAATAATACGAGCTCCATTTAATGTTAAAGAACCATTAATGATAGTATTACCAGTTAATACCTTATCCCCCCCACCTGATACGGTAAGGTTGTTATATGTAAATCCTCCAATATTTTGAGTAGAAGAACCATTTAAATAAAGGTTAGCATTACCTGCACTAAAACTACCAGGCAAAAAATCACCTCCTACAGTAAGATTATGTGCAAGAGTATTCCTGGTCATATCCACAGTTCCACCTCCAGTTACAGAACCATTAAGTGTCAAGCTTCTTAAATTCCAATTATATCTTAGAGTTCCACCACTTTCAACAACCAAATTTTGTATTGAATTTCCTCCTATGGGTCTATCATAATTTACAGTAATGGTATGTCCATTGCGGATAGTAACTGTACCTGCATTTCCATTTTCACCAGGATCATTACCATTAGTATTCCAATTATATCCATTATACTGATACCAAGAATAGTATGCATCCCAATTATTGCTCGTTCTACTTCTATAATCACCATTTACAGGATTTGGCGAACTGGTTAGTTCAACATTATCAATGTTCCAACCTGAGTAAGTCCAACCAGGATCTGTCTCACCAAGTGCGAATCTAATTTGTACATTAGCATTATTATCAGCATAATTTGAGATATCTACGGATTGATACGACCATGCATTTTCAGCTATTGTTGTATTATTATTTGCCCATACATTATGCCAGACTGAACCATCAAAAACATCAATATAGGCGTGATCATAATTATTTCTCTCTACATTTAACCACCGCTGAAATACCAATGTAACATTCTGTTTTCCAGAACAATCTATTACAGGAGAAACTGCTATATACGCACGATCAGCCAAATTATTTGAATAACCACCATCCAAGTTTGTACCTAAAACTCTACTACCACTATAAGCAGATGTTGGATTGGCATAACCGTGATCACCAGCCCCACCAACAGGTGCACCTATTTCAAATTCTCCGGTTACTGCCCACCCATTATCAATCTCAAAATCATCAGTCCAAAATGTTGTTACTTGCCCCTTAACAACATTAGTTAAACTTGTTACAAAAAATAAAAATAATCCTAGGTAAAAGTATTTCATTCTATATAATTTAATCAATATCTATTTATTAATCTAAGCTTGTATATCCCCAGCATTTTAGCCTAAAAAAAGGAACATATAGCACACTCTTATGTTTAAATATTTTAAATTTTAAACAATTGACCATTCCGGTACAAACTTACTAATTATTCTAATGTGAATTTTACGTTTAAATACAAATAGGTTTTAATTCTTACACCAACTATCTAATATCCTTTATTAGTTGAATAATAACATACATGAAATAAAAATAAATTAAACCTATTAATAAAAGACAAGATTGTAGTTGACAAATCATCTCATTACCAAAGTACTATTAGAATTAGGTACTGTAAAACCAAGTGTTAAACCACCGTCAGAGGCATTACCAGCTGTATAAAAATACTGTGTAGAGCTTGCATTTGTAACCGATCCTGTCACTGTAAGGTTATGAGTACCCATATTTACTTTACCCGATCCGCCACTTACAAATTCGAAGTCTTCTACATTTACATCTGTTGCAAGAGACATTCCACTATTTCCATTATTTAGCCGAATATTTCCAAAATTAAATTCTTTACCTAACTTACCTTGTAACACAGGAACAGGATCTGAACCTGTAAGTACAAGCCCTCCTATTCCGGATGATGTTAAATCACCATCAGAAATAATTACATTTCCACTAACTGTTGGCCAATAATCAACTACATCTAATCCCCCTCGTTCTATATCAACATTACCAGTAACAGAAATATTATTACCTGCTACACTCATTGTATAATAGTTACCACTTGATGGATGACGATCTTTATTTATCGTTAAACCACTACCAAAATTTAATGTCCCTCCTGTTAGATTATTAATAACACCATCCTGATTTCCATCAAAGGTCAATGCTCCTGCTTGAGTATAAGTTCCTGCAATATTAAAATCACCACCTACAGTTACATCATAACCACTATCATCAAATATTGCTCCTGAGCCAACTGTTAAATCATTCAATATTTTTAAATATGACGGATTACCAACACCTCCATACTGATCAATAATTCTTACATTATCAGTCCCTACTCCCTGAACTATGCTCAAATTATATAACGGTTGAACTGAATAAATATCAAAAGTTCCTGTGGATAAAGTTTGTACTTCTACAGTACCGCCTGTAAAACTATAATTTTCATCAGCTACAGCAATATAAAAATCACCTTGCCAATGATTATTTGCTGCTGCAAACGTAATCTGACCTCCACTCATATTGAATGCAAAAGTAGATTGCTCCATATAAAATGTAGGTAAAGCTGTATTATCTGGTCTTGCAAAAAAATGAACTTCTCCACCAGATTGTACATAACTAAATAAGTTACCCGTATAATAATTTCGAATTTGAGTTAAATAAAGATCACCTCCTTCAACATTTATTTCCGGAGCTAAACCACTTTGTGTACCAAAAGCAATCCCCCCAGTACCTGCAGGTGTTATAAGACTACCAGAAGAGACTTTTAATGTACCAAACAACGACAATCCACGCCATCCTCCTGATCCTGATGATGTACTTACAGTTGCTCCATTAACCCATAAAGACCCTGTTGATGGTATTGAAAATTCATTGGGCTCTGCACCTGAAATAGATTCTCCTAATCTACCTATGGTAATGCCTGCTCCTAATTCTAATGTTCCGTTTTCTATTACAATGGGTAATCTCTGCCATCCTTCGCCACCATCTTCAGCATCAGAAGTATCCCCGCTAACAGGACCATATAAATTAAATAAATTATCACTAATGGCATTTACAGCTACTTTATAAGTTTTATCAGTTCCTTTATCTATAAACAGCCTATAAACATCAGTTCTGCCATTAATAACCATTACATTATCTGTTGTACCTCTAAATCTTAACTTCACTGCTCCTCCAGTTGATTCTGTATACTGAGGTTGTCGTGCAAAATCAACTAACCCATTATTAGTAAAATCTCCATAAACATTAAGCCAATGAAAATTACCTGTCCCCCCTTCAGTCAATCGTGCTCCAGAAAAAACATTAATATCTCCGAATACATTCACTATCCTTTGAACACCTGCAGTTTGCCCTATTTTAAAACGACCGGACTTAACATTTAAACTACCATTTATATCTATATTCCTATCAACTCGCACTTCTGAATCTTCATCAGGAAGATTCACCTCAACGTTAAAGAAATTAGCACTTCCATTACTTAATGTAATTCCTGAACTTCCATAAAAAACAACAGTTCCTTCTCCTCTTCCCTTAGTAACAAAATCTGAATCATCTCCAATTATTGGATAATGATCATCAGCCATTAAAAGTCTTCCATTTCCTTTTAACATTGAGATTCCATTAATTGTAAATGTTGCCATATCTAAGTCTCCGTATATACTTACAGTTCCTAATGATGTAGTAACATTGGCAGATAAGGTTACTGTTTTTCCACTCGGGATAACAATATTATCATTTTCAGAAGGTACACCTCCTCCTGACGGCACAGTAATAGCAGCTGCTGGATCCTGAGTCCAGTTTGTTGCTACATTCCAATTTCCAGTATTTTTAAGATACCATGTGGTTTGTGCATTTAAAATGGTTTCAATTCCTAGAAATAAGAAAATTAAAATTACGGAGTAAATATTTTTCATTTCACATAACATATTAACAACAACATAACACCTCAACACTAATTTATAAGCACTGAAATGTTCACAAAGATTACCTATTTCTACGCAAAATAGATAGATAGTTACATGAATTCGTAAATAAATATGATTTTTTCATCAAAATTAACATTTGATTCATGGAATATTAGACGTTTTTTGACATTTAGTTATTGAATAACTCGAATATTTTACATATTCATTCCATTTTTCACCATAACCTGGATGTAAGTATATAAGAGTATTTAATTACTTAAACCAAGCAACACCAATCTATTTGAACTGACAATGATTTGAAGAAATGAAAATATTAAAGGATTACAACGCAGAAAAGAAATAAATACTATAAACTAAATCCTGTATTTTTAAGAGATTGAACCATATTAAAAAATGCACCTCTCTTATTCATTAAAACTTCAGGAAAACCTTCTTCAATTACACCTTTCTCTCCAATAAATATCACTTTATCGGCCAATTGTATTGTTGACATACGATGACTTACAATAATTGAAGTTCTATTTTTTGTTATCATTTTAAAATTCTCAACCAATAAAGATTCTGTTTGTGCATCCATTGAACTGGTTGGTTCATCCAACACTACCAATTGGGCATCATTAAAGAAACTCCTGGATAAAGCCATCCTTTGCCACTCTCCGACACTTAACATTTCACTATCTTTAAAAAGTGTACCTAAGTGAGTTTCATAACCTCTTGGTAAATCTATTAAAAGAGAATGGATACCAGACTTCTGAGCACTGGATTCAATTTCAGGAGATTCTTTATCCTTAGCAATATCACCAAGCCATATATTTTCTCTTGCAGACAAATTATACAACATAAAGTCCTGAAAAACCACAGTTATATTCTTTGCTAATGATTCACTCGATATATCTGACAATTCTATTTCATCAGCATAAATACTTCCGGAATCCGGTTGATAAAGACCACAAATTAACTTAATAAGAGTTGACTTTCCTGCTCCATTAGCCCCTACTATTGCTACAGTTTCTCCCTTCGCAATATCGAAAGAAATTCCCTCAAAAACACTTCTTGAACTATTTGGATATTTAAAAGAAACATCTTTAATAGATATTCCTTTTTTTATACTACTTGGAAAAACGCTCTTTCTTTGTTTACTTTCTTTCACTATATCATAGTCAAGAAACTCAAAGAAGTTTTTAAGAAACAGACCATCTTCATACAACCCTGATATCTGACCTAAAAATCCCTGCAAAAAATTATATCCTCTATATAAGGCCAAAAAACACATTACCATGCCACCTTGTGTAATATTTCCATGAATAGTTTCATTGGCAATAAATCCAAATATAAAAATCAACAAAGCAGTAATAACAAATTGAACCAATAGTTCATACGTGGATTTCTTAACTAATAATGTATACCGTTCTCGTCGTAGGTCATTTTTACTCTTTTCATACCTTTCTTTGAACAAGGAGGCGAGATTAAACACTCTTAATTCTTTGGCGAATTCTTTTCCTGTAAGCAGTCTGTTATAATATCCAACAACACGTTCGTTTTCTGTATGTGTACGTTTAAAACCATATATTTTCCTTGAAAAATAAAGTCTTATTATTATTATTAAAAAGGAAACTAAAATTAATGACACAATAATAACCCAATGTAAAACAGCAAGTAATCCAGCTATCAGAACCAGAGATATTCCATTTTGAACCAATCCTATAAATGAATAGTATGTATGTGCTGGTCGATAAGAAGCCTCATTAACAGCACGAAAATAAATATCATGAAATGAATAATCGTCAAAATTTGTATAATCCATTACAGTAGTACGCTTATGAATTAAATTTTGAATTGTATCATTTATAAAATATGTATGCTTTTCGCTAACTATGGAAGCAAAAGAGTTTAGAATGGCATTAATGGAAAAAATTAGGGCTGCAAACAACAGTATTCCAACCATTTTATTAAACCCATCAGCTAAACTTGAAGTATTTGTCAGCAAACCAACTTCATCAACGATTTGCTGTACAATAAAAATCAACATCAATGGCATTATTCCTCTTAGTACTACAAATAAAAAATTTATAATACTCCAACATGGAGAGCTTTGCCATATCAGCTTTAAGGCACGAACAATATTTTTTAAATTATACTTCATAAACAAAAATAAAAGCTGAAAGTAATAAATATACTTTCTTAGCTTTGCATTTTATTCCATATTCTTGCAGTATAAAAGAACAAAAATCCCGTAAATGGGGTTATAAAAACCATTACTCGCCGAATCAATGGATATGATTTTATTACACGACTATTTCTAAAATGCTGACAGACTACTCCTACAACATCATCATTAAAAATGATCTTATCCTTATAAATAAGTCCATCACCCTTACAAATTAGAAATTTTCTATTTCTATCAATTTTCAAAAGACGATGTGCAACTAATTTATTTCCTGATTTAAAAACAACAACATCTCCTGGTTTCAGCGTATCAAAATTTACTTTACCAACTCGAACATGATCTTCTGGTAAATAAAAAGGGAACATACTTAACCCATAAACGGGAATATCCACATCTTTACCTTGTTGTAAAAGATCAATAAATACTTGAGAAATAATATCTTTCTTTGAACCAAGGGAATTCATATACTTATTAAACCTTTTAATCTAAACTTCTTATAAGTGAAACAATTTCTTGATCTGGCTTAAAACCAACTTCATATACAGATACCCTATCTAAAATTTTAAGAATATAATCAAGATGCTTGTTTACCATCTCTTTTTCATAAAACTGCTGAATAAAGTTACCCAGTACTCTTGAGTAGGCATTTACTCCAGAAACAGGTCTTATATAGTTTTCCGGACTTTGTTTTAGTAGAAAAATCTTTTTCAATACACCTTCTTTGGGGTATTGTTGATAATAAGGCATCGGGTTATTATAAATCTTTACCACATCATCCTGCAACCTTAACACAACTCTATCATCATTAATAACATCACCTCCACACTCAAACCACAATCTGGCCATGGTAGACTTTCCGATCCCGGATACTCCTGAAAATAAATAAGAATTCCCATAATCTATAACGGCAGAAGCGTGCATTAAAACACCTCCTTTAAGATGAAACATATATAATAACAACAAAGAGCCTAAAGGATGAATTAAAGGATCCATATAAATAGGCCCCTGTATTCGGATATGCTTTTCAACTTCGACTTCAATTTTTGACAAACCTGGTTGAATAATAGCCAATAAACTTTTCAACTGATTATGATCATCAAAATCTACTTGAATAAAAATTTTTTCTGAGGTACTCTTAACCCTCCATGAATAATTTAGGTATCCATTATTCTCTGGTTTTCCTATAAAAGACCAATCTTGGATATTACTTATAGTTGGTTTCTTTAAAATAAAATTACAATGAAAATCTACTCGTGTAAAATTATTAATTCTATAATGAAGTAAAGAATTCTCAGCATCAAATAATATTTGATCACTATCAGATCTTAATTCTAAAATAAGGTCTGCAACTTTCAAGACCAATTTATCATGGTCACAATGCATATAACAGCTTATTTATTATATTCAGGTGAATTACTACCAAAAGGATAACTATCTGAAGAACTACTATAATTATTTACTGGATTATTACTGGAGTTTAATGTATTTTCTACATTTACTGTTGGTAAATTCTCACCCTCTCCTGGAGGAGGGCTAGTCATCATCACCAATGAAATCTCATGATCAACCGCTACAACCTCTAACTCCGGCTTTGAATATATTTTTTTATTTCCTTTCAAGCTATTCATTTATTGGTAAAACAATCTTAATTATTGTTTTTCGAATAATATACCCTTACTAACGGTATTATTGATAAATTGTTCTATATCTTTTTTTGCAATTTCATTAGAAACATCATATTCTTCTAATAACAAACTCAAAATATCACTTACAGATTTCTCTCCATTAACCTGATCATACAAAAAAGTTCCTACTTCATTCAGTGTTAGTACATGATTCATGTCAGCAACATTATCTGTCAATGGAACCAGTACCTTTTCATTCCCTATACTTTTTTCTACAAACCGTTCACTTTTACAGTAAACTTTTGAAAAATCCATCTCATTTATTTTCAGTTCGGGACAAAAATATAAAAAAACAAATTCATACCTCCCCCTTTTAATAAAATACTTACCCCCTTTTGACAAAAGAGTTGAGCTTTTTAATAAACAGGTCTTTTTTCCCCATTAAAATACAACCCTGCTAAACGGTGCATCTTCGTGGTTTGCAAACTCCCCCGACTTGTATTTATAATACCCTGTAACAGCAATCATCGCAGCATTATCTGTTGTGTACGCAAATTTTGGAATAAAGGTTTTCCATTTCCTTTTCTTAGCTAAATTTAACAAACCTTCTCTTAAACCGGAATTAGCTGAAACCCCGCCGGCCAACGCCACCTGGTTAATTTTCAAATCTTTGGCAGCTTTTTCCAATTTTGCCAATAAAATATCGACTATTGTTTTTTGTAACGAAGCACATAAATCAGCCTTATTCTCTTCAATAAAATCAGGATTAAATTTTATCTGATCCCTTAAGAAATATAAAAATGATGTTTTTAACCCACTAAAGCTATAATCATAATCCTTTATACGAGGCTTTGCAAACTGAAAAGCATTTTCATCACCTTCTTTTGCCTGCTTGTCAATTAAAGGTCCCCCCGGGTATGGTAAACCCATAACTTTAGCACACTTATCAAAAGCCTCTCCAGCTGCATCATCGATTGTTTGTCCAACAACTTCCATTTCAGCATAATTCTTCACTAAAACAATCTGACTATTTCCTCCTGAAACCAATAAACATAGAAATGGAAATTCCGGATGATCATTGTCTCCATCAGGCTCTTTTATGAAATGTGCCAACACATGAGCATGAAGATGATTCACTTCAACCAAAGGAATATTATTTGCTAAAGCAAAACCTTTTGCAAAAGATGTTCCAACAAGTAATGAACCCATTAAACCTGGTCCTCTGGTAAACGCAACTGCGTTTATATCCGAAGCCTTAACACCTGCATCTTTTAACGCCTGATCCACTACAGGTATGATGTTCTGCTGGTGGGCGCGAGAGGCTAATTCTGGTACTACACCACCATAGGATTTATGAACATCCTGATTCGCAATTCTATTTGATAGAATTTCCTCATCCTTAAAAACTGCTGCTGAAGTATCATCACATGATGATTCAATTCCAAGAATATATGTACTCATTATCGTATCCTTCCTCATTAAAAACAAAACCTACTCACTAAACTAATAACCTCTATTCAATGTTCTATTGAAGTTGCTTTAATTATTGCTTTGTTAAGCTTAAATAATTTTAGTTGATTGCCAGTTTACTCTTATCCTTTTTTAATTACTTTTGCATTATAACAGAATGATAGATTTTAGTCATTACACAAAGAATTGATTTACAAGGTGTTTATTAATAACATTTAATAAACCACTATAATCGTTTTCAAAAACTAATAATCAAATCTTTAGCTAAAAGCTATCAATGTTTTAGAAATTAAAACGCAAAATTATTAAAAAATCTTATAAAATATTATTCTATTTCATTCTGGGCCTTATTATTTTCCCGATATTAATATATTTTATTCTATTAATTCCCGGGATACAAAATACAATAGGCAAACGGATTACCTCTCAGTTATCCGAAGACTTTGGAGTAGAAGTAACTTTAGAAAAAATTAACTTTAAACCCATTAAAAAATTAGTAATTACTGATTTCTTAATTAAAGATAAAAATAAAGACACGCTTATTTATGCAAATAAACTGGAAGCTTCTATTGATTCATTGATTTTTTCGAAGAATCAAATTTACTTTAGCAGATTAACAGCTGTTAATGCTATTTCTAAGATTTCGAAGAAAGGAAACAAACATAATTTCCAATTTATTATTGATTCCTTACAAAACAAGAACTCATCTAATTCAAAATGGAAATATCACACCAAAGAAATTAAGGTAAGAAATTGTAATTTGAATTACAGAAACTATGCATCAAAAACCAATCAAGCTAAGGGCTTTGATAGAAATGACATTCAAATTTCACAATTAAATTTATCCATTGATAAAATAAATTTTCTTGAAGACTCCATTTCTGCCAGAATAAGCAATCTATCGTTTAAGGAACGTTCCGGTTTATCATTAAATAACACAAAAGGAATATTGGCTTTTGGAAAGCATAGTTTTGGAATGAAAGCTTTCAGAGCAAAACTTAAGCATTCATTTATCAGCATTGAATATCTAAATATTGAAAGAGACTCAGCTGCTATTGCAGAAAATGATATTACCAAGATTCCGTTCAGTGCCAAAATCAATTCAATTTCATCAAACTATAACGATCTGGCATTGTTTTTCCCAAAACTTCCTAAAATAAAATACCCACTAAATATGAAAGGTATTCTGGAAGGTACAATAAATGATATTAAAGGACGCAATATATTTATAAACGCAGGAACTGATACTAATATTGAAACCAGCTTTGATATTAAAGGACTTCCCAATATAGATGAAACTTTTTTGTTCCTGAATGTAAAAAAACTATCTACCAATATTACAGACTTAACTAAGCTAACGCCTCTGATTAAAAGTTCTGGTGAATTGAGTTTTCCTTCTTCTTTTAAACAGTTTGGGAACATTGAATATAGCGGTAATTTCTCAGGATTTATAGATAACTTAGTCGCATACGGTGAATTTTCGACAGAGATAGGAAAATTAAAAACAGACCTTGGCATTAAGGTTACAGAAGGGAATAAATTGGTTTATTCAGGATACCTGAATACCACATCCCTAAACATTGGAAAAATCATTAATTCTGAAAATAACCTGAACAATGTAACCATGGATATCTCCGTTCAGGGGTACAGAACTGTTGATAAACATTTTAATGCTTACATTAATGGTACCATTGATTCTATTGACTACAATAATTATAAATATGAAAAGATTGTACTGAATGGATTGCTTTCCAACAAACGATTTAACGGTAAAATTTCTCTGGATGATCCTAATGCTCAGGTTGAGTTTAAAGGCAAAATGGATTTTGAAAAAGAGGTTCCTGAATTTGATTTTAATGCTTCGGTTCACAATTTAAAGCTTGATAAGCTACAAATTGCACCTTCTTTAAAAAACAGTGCCATCAATGCAGATATTCATTCCTTTTTATATGGTAACAACCTAAATGATATTACAGGAAACATAAAGCTAGTTGATGGAACAATTGAAACCGAAAACAGCACCTTTAAATTGGATAGCTTTGTTATTAATTCCTCACAAGATCTCCAGGGCTTAAAAACTTTATCTGTCAATTCAAATATTTTGGAAGCCAGGTTAACAGGAGAATATCAATTAAAGTTATTACCTAAGCAAGTAAACCAATTACTAAGCTCTTATTTACCATCGTTGTTTACTCGAACTGTAAATACTGAAAGTGCACCTTGCAATATTGATTTTAGCATAAAAACAAAACAACTACAGGACTTGCTTTATACTTTTAATCCTAACATATACATTGCTGACAATAGTGAAATTAAAGGTAAGTTTATAAGTAAGGAAAATGATTTAGAACTAGATGGTAATTTTGATGAATTTAAATACAATACGATTCATGGAAATAAAATAAACTTATATTTTAAAAGTGACACTTCGAAAATCACCAGCAACCTGAGATGTGAAACCATATTTTTTGGAGATCTGCTTCCCCTGTATAATTTTACATTAACTCAACAGTCACAAAATGACACCTTAAGCGCAAATATTTTTTGGAATAATTGGGACGAGAAAACAAATAGTGGTGCAATTTTTACAAACAGTACTTTTAATAAATCTACTTCTGGCGAGATCTACTCAAGCACTAATATATTACCTTCTTCAATTATCATTAATGATACAACCTGGAGAATACAGGAATCTTCTTTCCACATTAACCCCAACGGACTTAAAATTAACACCTTCAGAACACATCATTTAAACCAGGAAATAAGCGTAAATGGAGCGATGTACAAAACGGGTAAAAACTCATTATCCGCATACTTCAGAAATATTAACCTGGAAGAAACAACACGTTTTTTGAATATTAAAAGACTAGAATTTAAAGGCCTGTTAAACGGAGAAATTGAAGTGAGTGAAAATATCGAATCTCCCATTATTTCCAGCAATCTTGTCATTAATGATTTTAATGTAAATGATGAAGAAATTGGTAATTTCAAAATTAGGTCATCCTGGGATAAGGAAAGAAATGCAGTGATCTTAAACACGAATGCTCAAAGAGGAGATCTCAATACAATTATTGGCGGAGGATATTTTAGTCCTAAAAACAAGAATTATGAATTCGCATTCAAAGTAGATAGCTTACCCATTGGTTTTTTAAATTTATACCTGAGTAAAATTGCACAGAATTTAAAAGGTACAGCTTCTGGAAATATCAGTTTAAAAAATGGAGCCGACCGAATTGAATTAGATGGAAATTTCAATGTTAATAAAACAAGTTTTGATATTAACTTACTAAAATGTTCCTTCTTTATCGAGGATAGTGTCAGACTAACTTCAGATTCACTTGTTTTTAAAAATATGACCGTCACCGATACAGATGGAAAACGAGGTTCTTTTACTGGTGAAATTTTGCATAATAACTTTTACAACATGTCATATAACTTATATGCAAGAGCCAATAACATGCTTGTTCTAAACACCACAGTGCAAGACAATCCTTATTATTATGGGAATGTATATGCATCAGGAGACCTTGCAGTAACAGGAACAACTGATGAAATAAACATTGACATACAAGGCAAATCAGAACAAAACACTAAACTTTTTATTCCAATTTCAGATAGAGAAGAATCTTTAGATAACAATTTTATTCAATTTATAAATCATTCAGATTCTACTTTCACAACATCTTCTCAAAACACTGAAAATGATTATAAAGTTAACCTATCTAATTTCTCCATGAATATGGGGATTGAAATTACACCGGACGCTCAATTACAAGTAATTTTCGACCCAACTGTAGGTGATATCTTAAGGAGCTCAGGCAATGGGTTTTTACAAATTCAAATTTCGAAAGAAGGTGATATTAACTTTTACGGGGATTACATTGCTGAAGATGGAGATTATTTGTTTTCTCTGGAAAATGTAGTCAATAAACGTTTCGATATTAACAAAGGAGGAACAGTTTTATGGGAAGGTGATCCTTATGACGCACTGATTGATATTACAGCAACCTATAAAATAAAAACATCTATACAACCACTTGTAGCACCCTCGAGTGACGACATCAATGAAAATGGTGAAATATACAAACGTATTCCAATCAATTGCGATTTGATTTTAGGAGACCGTCTATCTCAGCCATCTGTTAAGTTTGATATTTCCGCTCCTACAATGGAAGAATCGACTCAGAATATAATTGAAGATGCCATTAATACTGAAGAAGAATTAAACCGACAGGTACTATCTCTTCTTATTCTGAACAAGTTTTTTACCCCAAGTTACAATGCTGGTTCTGGAAGTAACAACCAGGTTAACACAGCAGCTTTAACAACAACATCCGAAATGCTTTCAAGTTATTTGAGCAATTGGCTTTCGCAAATCAGTAATGATTTAGATATTGGTATAAATTACAGACCAGAAGATGAAATATCGAGCGAACAGATTGAAGTTGCGCTATCGACTCAGTTATTTAATAACAGAGTATCATTAAATGGTAATGTTGAATATGGCGGTTATAGCGCTGTGCAGCAAAACACCAGTAATATTGTTGGTGATTTTGACATGGATGTGAAACTAAATAAATCGGGTTCTTTAAGAGCAAAAGCATATACTCACAGTAACGATGACTTTAGCTATGATAGTTCACCTACAACACAAGGTGTTGGTTTATCTTATCAGGAGGAATTTAATACATTTGGCGAATTGATCAGAAAGTACTGGGATTGGATTACTGGTAAAGCAAAAAAAGAAAAAGAGCTAGAACTGGAAACTGATAATAATCCGTAAACAGAACCTTCTCAAAACAACAATACCACCATCGAATAATTTTATACGAGTTTTTCCGTTATCATTTTAAAACAAATTATATATTTTTACACCAAATATAATTAACACATACATTTCATGAGTCTACTATTATTGATACAATCAACCACAGAAAATGCAGAGGCTGCTGCTGAAGTTGTAGAAAACCAAATGAATTATATAGAAATGGCCATTAATGGTGGATGGATTATGGTTCCGATGATCCTACTTTCATTTGTTGCTATTTATATTTTTATTGAACGCTTTTTTGCCATCCGGAAGGCAGCTTCTGAGGACATGAGCTTCATGAATAAGATTAAAGAATACATTCACGAAGGAAAAATAGATTCTGCTTATTCTCTTTGCCAGCAGGTTGACAATCCGGTTAGCAGAATGATCGAAAAAGGAATTAGTAGAATTGGAAGACCTTTATCTGATGTAAACACAGCCATTGAAAATGTTGGCAACTTAGAAATTAGTAGACTAGAAAAAGGTTTACCTACGCTTGCAACAGTTTCCGGTGGAGCTCCAATGATTGGTTTTTTAGGAACAGTTATTGGTATGATCAGAGCATTCTTTGATATGGCTAATGCAGGAAACAATATTGATGTTGGTTTACTTTCATCAGGTATTTACACAGCAATGGTAACAACAGTAACTGGATTGGCAATTGGTATTATGGCCTATTTTGCGTATAACTTTTTAGTTGCCCGGGTTGAAAAAGTTGTTTTCAAACTTGAAGCCAGAACCATGGAATTCATGGATTTACTAAATGAACCTGTTGCATAAAAGACTCAAGATTAAAGACAAAAGATAAGAGATCTTATATTTTAGTTAATCTCTTATCTCTTATCTAAATTCTATAATCTAAATTCATATGGCTTTAAAAAGAAGAGCGAAAATAAATGCAAGTTTCAGTATGTCAAGTATGACAGACATCGTATTCCTGCTCCTTATTTTCTTTATGATAACTTCAACAATGGTGCATCCTAACGCCATTAAATTACTGATACCAAAACAAGCCAGCAAAAAAGTTGTTATTGAAAAGTTTATTAATGCACGAGTAACTTCAAACGGCAGTTTTTATATTGGAAACAGCAGAGTTTCTGAATCAAATCTTGAAGCAACTATTCTTCAGGAATTTAAAAGTACAGATAAAACTTATATAAAACTACGTACGGATAAAAATGCACCTACTGGTGAAGTGGCAAAATTATTAGATATTGCTGAAAGTAATGCTATTAAAGTTGTTTTAGACATTAGGTAATAAAAACCAGAGGGTACTAGTCAGAAATAGTAAATAATTGAATCACTATGGGGTTAAGAAGAAGAAGTAAGGTTGAATCAGGATTTAGTATGTCAAGTATGACAGACATTGTATTTCTGTTGCTCATATTCTTTATGATTACATCAACATTGGTTACTCCCATTGCCAATAGTGACCTTACACTTCCAAAGAGTGACCATCAGGTTTCGGCTAAGCCAAACACAACCATTTCTGTAACCAAAGATTTAAGATATTTTATTGAAGGCGATGAAGTTTCTTTTTGGAGTATGGAAAAAAGATTAAAAGAAATAATGGATCAGGAACCGGAAACTTATATTGCTTTGCATGTGGATGAATCAGTTCCTTTTTCAATTGTTGGTAAAATAAGAGATATTGCCATTAAAAATAAGTATAAACTAATATTAGCAACTCAACCAAAGTAGGTTAGTTTATTTAATTCAAAGATTTTAAGTGATGCAAAAAAAATATAATCGACACGGAATTATAGGTTCAATAGTATTCCATATTATTGTTCTTTTACTGCTCATTTTCTTTGGTTTAAAAACTGTTCCTCAGCAAGAGGAAGGTATATTAGTTAACCTGGGTAATGTTCAGACTGGATTAGGAGAAATTGAACCTCCAAAATCATCAGCACAACCAACTCCTTCTCAGCCTCAGCAAACAACACCACCTCCTGCTCCAAAGGAAAAATCAGAACCTAAAGCTGAAGAGTCTATTAAAACACAGGACTATGATGAAGCTCCTGAAATAAAAAGTGCGGAACAAAAAAAGAAGGAAGAAGAAGATCGCTTAAAAAAGCAAAAAGAGGAGCAAGAGAGAAAAATACAGGAAGAATTAGACCGTAAAGCAAAAGAAGAAGCGGATAGAAAAGCAAAAGAGGAAGCTGAAGCGAAAAGAATAGCTGAGGCTGAACGTTTACGAAAAGAGGAAGAAGCACGCAAAGAAAGAGAAGAAAAACAACGTATTGCTGATGATGCCAGAAATAAGGTTAGCGGAGCTTTTGGTAAATCAAATAACAACAGCAGTTCTGAAGGTGATGCAGGCGGTTCTGGTAATCAGGGTTATGTTACTGGCGATCCTAATAGCAAAAACAGAACAGGTAGTGGCTTGGGAAATTCCGGATCCGGATTTGATTTAACTGGACGATCATTAGTAGGGTCTCTGCCACAACCGAGCTACAGCATTCAGGAAGAAGGCATTGTTGTAGTACAAGTTACTGTAGACAAATATGGTAAAGTAGTCAGTGCAGAATTCCAGCTAAAAGGATCAACAACACAAAACTCTACCTTGAAAAAAGCAGCAATTGAGGCCGCTAAAAAGGCTAAATTCAATTCAGATCCAAATGCTTCAGCATTTCAGAAGGGAACCATTACATATCACTTTGTATTAAACTAAAAATAACCGTATTTTAGTTTATATTATTTGAAATTTTAATTCGATAACTCACCAAAGGCTGAGCTTTGAAGAAGATGGTTAAATAGTCATATTTAATATCCTTAACCGGAATTTTTAAGGTTAATATATTACCTTTCTTTATCGGAACAATTTTGGCCAATTGATCTTCTTTTTCAATTCCATACGAAAAACCCATCAGATCCTGAAAATTAATCTTTTCTTTCTCTTTAAACTGTATAGTCAAGTAATCTTTATCAAGGGACGTAATTATTCCATTCAGTGGACTGGTAAGTCCAACCTTAAAACGAAAATAACGATAATGTAATAAAGGTAAGCTTTCAAATTCTTCAGGTGTTGTATCACAAAACAGCCATTGATCCCTTTTAGGATAATGTGTTAATGAAAACGCTTTGGGTTCCATCAAAAAGAAAGTTTCGGAATACTCTTTAACAAAAACCTGATCCAGTTCACTTAAAAACCCGGCCCCCATCGAAGCATCCACCAAATGCCATTTATCATTAATTTTAACAGCATTCCACATATGATTCGATCTTCCTGGCTTCTTACCAATATCCGTATACTTCGATTTTAATACTCCGGAAATCACTTCACATTCAACACCTGCATTATCACACATCTTTTTAAACAAATGTGCATACACTTTTCCTTCTGCTTTTTTTGATTTAAAAGCATCAAGAGCCATCTTATTATCTATTTCCTGAATTTTTTCAACCTTCTCTTCTCTGGTTTTATATCTAAAATCGTATGTATATCCACCCTTTTTACTAAAGTGTGATTTTGTATCATAATCCACATTCTTACATATCCAATAATATATAGCGCCAACCTTATCATATTTTGAGAAAAAATCATGATTCAATTTTGCTCCAAAGTGCTCAATATCCGGGAAATCATTATACTCAGCATCCACCCTTTCTTTAATCTGATCACTAATCTGACCATATCCGGCACCCAAAAATTGCATTAAAAAGATTAATCCAACTATAATTCGCATTGATATAACATAATTAATATTAATAAACTAAGAGCAAAAGTAACATTCTGCACTTATTATCATGAACTACAAGCTATTTAACTTTAATATTTTGATGAAAATACAATTACTTTATGCAAAACACTAATAAATAAAAAAGGCCTGAAGAAAGTAAATTCCTCAGGCCCTTAATATTTTAAAATAAGTATATTATTTTATTCCGTGCATCATTTTCTTTAACCAAGGGGTTAAAGTAAATAAAATAGCTGCTGCTATAAATGATTGTATTGCAATAAACCAGAAAACCGGAATACTAGTATCTAATGCTCCCTCAAGTTGAATTGAGATAGCTTTCATTTGTGATGCAACAAAGTTACCTGCTGCAAAACTTCCCATCCAAACGCCCATCATTGTAGAAACAAGTTTAGTTGGAGACAGTTTTGTTACCATAGATAATCCAATAGGTGATAAACAAAGCTCACCAAAAGTATGCAGTAAGAATACCATTGCTAACCAAAGAGGACTAACAAGTGTATGCTCTGCTCTTTCTGAAGCAAAAGCCATGATTACAAAACCCAGACCTAATAAAATCATACCCCAAACAAATTTCATTGGAGTATTCGGATTTAATTTAACCTTATCAAGTTTAGACCATAGCACACTAAAAATTGGTGCAAAAAGAACAATATAAACAGCATTAATACTTTGGAACCATGTAGCTGGAATTTCCCAACTACCAATCATTCTGTTTGTATTATCTCTGGCAAAAATACTAAACGTTGTACCTGCTTGCTCAAAACCTGCCCAGAAAAAAATATTAAATAGCGCTAATACTAAAATTACACTAACCCTACTCCATTCTGTTTTACCATTTGTTCCGTTGTAGATACTAAATCCAAGATAAAGTACTCCGGCAATTGCGGCAATTGTGATCAATGTACTTGATGCTGATTCTGACAACAGATTCCATCCAAAAACAAAACCTACTACAATTAAAACAATACTAACAACGTAAGCAATAACACTCATCCAATCTTTAGCTGCCAATCTGATTCTTTGACTCTTAACGGCAGGAGGCATTCCAATATGTCCTAATGTATGACTTCTCATTAAAAACCAGATAGTTCCCACTACCATACCGATACCAGCTGCTAAAAATCCATATTGCCAGGCTACTTGCTCACCTAATTTTCCAGCTACTAATGGAGAAATACCTGCTCCAATATTAATACCCATGTAGAAAATAGTGAACCCACCATCTTTTCTTGGATCGGCATTATCATATAGTTCGCCAACCATGGTAGAAATATTAGGCTTAAAAAATCCATTACCTAAAATTAATACACCTAATCCTACATAAAATACCAATTGTCTTGATTCTAATGAAGATGAAATAGACATAGCGCTATAGGATAATAATAGCTGACCTAATGCCATTGTAATACCTCCAATATAAATTGCTTTACGCTGTCCCAGTACTTTATCAGCAAGTACTCCTCCCATAATTGGTGTTACATATACTAAAGCTGTAAAAACTCCATATATTGTAAATGCATCAAGTTCTTCCATTCCGAAACCACCATTCATTAGGGTATCAGTAAGGAAATAAACTAAAAGTGCTCGCATTCCATAATAACTAAAACGCTCCCACATCTCTGTAGCAAACAGAGTAGACAACCCTAGTGGATGCCCAAAAAAAGCTTTATCCTTATTACTCATCGTATAATAATTATATAAGTTTAAAATATTTATGATTCAAGGTTAATAGTTCCCTATATTTGTAATAAGCACAAAAGTAGGTAAAATGAACGATCAATATAGTGCATTTTATCATATTACATGACAAATGTAATTTTTTTGCAATTTTTAGCATTTAACAGGGTACTAACTAAAATTTTAAACAAGTGAAAATATTATCCCCGGAACAGATTAGGGAGGTTGATCTGTTTACAATTAAAAATGAGCCAATACCCTCAATTGATTTAATGGAAAGAGCTGCACAAAAAGCAACCGACTGGATTATCAGTAATAAGATGACCTATTCTTATGCTATATTCTGTGGCACAGGTAATAATGGTGGTGATGGATTAGCTATTGCCAGACTGCTTTCAAGACTTCCCGTGAAAATCGATGTATTTCTTATAAAATTCTCAGATAACTTATCTTCTGATGCCCAATCAAATTTATCCAGGTTAATTGAAATTTCTAATGTGTCAGTTTATGAGATCAACAACATAGTTGAAATTGATTTTAATGAAATTAATGAGGATGGTATTATTTTAGATTGCATATTTGGTTCCGGACTAAACCGTGCCACCAAAGGATTAGCAAAAGAGGTCATTGAAAAAATTAATGAAACTGAGCAAACAGTAATTTCAATTGACATTCCATCTGGTTTATTTGCCAATTACGACAGTAATTTCAGAGCTGACACAGGAATTATTGAAGCAGACATTACTCTTTCTTTCCAACTACCTAAATTATCGTTTTTATTACCTGAAAACGCGAAGTTTGTTGGTAAGTGGGAAATAATAGATATTGGTTTATTACAAGAGGGAATTGATGTACATGATACCAATTACTTTTACACAGACAATTCGAAGATTAAATCAATTGTAAAGAGTCGACATAAGTTTAGCCATAAAGGAAATTTTGGACATGCTTTACTAATTGCCGGAAGTTATGGAAAAATGGGGGCTGCTGTACTAGCATCAAGAGCTTGCCTTAAATCCGGAGTTGGTTTATTGACTTCACACATTCCGCATTGGGGATATCAGATTATGCAAAATTCAGTTCCCGAAGCGATGACAAGCATTGATCGATCTGAAATGTTTTTTACTGAATTCCCGGCTCTTAAAAGCTATAATGCTATTGGTATTGGACCTGGTTTGGATACAAAAAAGAACAGCGCCACAGCCTTTGAAGAATTACTCAATAAAGTTTCTGACCAAAAAATGGTGATTGATGCTGATGGACTTAATATTTTAAGTCAAAATAAATTTTTATTGGTAAAATTACCGAAACTTTCTATTTTAACACCCCATCCTAAAGAATTTGAAAGACTTGTAGGTAAAAGTAAAAATGAAATGCACAGGCTTGAACTTCTTCAGGATTTTTGCAAACATTATAATGTAATTACGGTTTTAAAAGGAGCCCATACTGTGGTAGCCTTGCCTGATGGTAATTGTTATTTTAACAGTTCCGGAAATCCAGGTATGGCAACCGCCGGAAGTGGTGATACTTTAACAGGAATTATATTAGCTTTGCTTGCACAGGGATATTCAGAAAAAGATGCAGCTCTTACCGGCGTGTACATTCATGGCCTTGCTGGTGACCATGCATTATTAACTGAATCCGAAGAATCATTAATTGCTTCTGATATAATAAGTAATATTGGTTCTGCGTTTAAATCATTACATCATTAAGAATTCAAAACAAAAGAACAAAAACATGCAATTTAAATTCAAATTAGTTAGCAACTTACTTATACTACTATTCATTGCTTCAAATTTATCATCTCAGAAAAAATCACCAACTTCTGTTGAAATAAAAAAAACATCTGAAGTAATTAATCCTACAGAACAATCACTAAGTTACATGCTTCCAAAAACAACTATCGTTGTTGAAATTGAAAGTGAGAAAACCATAAAAAAAACAGGACCTTATTACAGATATTCACAACGATACTTAAACTTATCGGATGTAATTACTGAAGACTGTGAAGAATGGGCTATCAAAAACATAAAAATTACAACAAAGGGAACACCAAACGAAAATCAAAGATATAGCATTTTCTCTACCGGTATTACTTCTGCACTAATGATTAACTTAACTCCCAAAGGGATTATAAAAGGTATTAATCTTAACGAAAAAGCTAAACTTCATCGTCAAATAAACAAAACAGATAATTTAGATATGATTGAACTGGAAGATGTCAATTTTGATCATATTTCATTACACGAAGATTTACTCTATAAAACATCTACAGCTGCAATGGCACAGGAAGCAGCAAACATGATATACAAACTAAGAAATAACCGTATTGATTTACTTTCTGGCGATCTTGAAAATTTACCTCCTGATGGAGAAGCCTACAAAACTGTACTTGAGGAAATAAACAAAATGGAAAAAGATTTCATCTCGCTTTTTGCAGGAAAAACAATTTCTTTAACAAAAAAGCAAACTTTTGAAATCACTCCAGATCCTTTAAGCTCCTATAGCAACCATGTTATTTGCAGATTTTCCACACAAAAAGGAATTGTTGATGCTATGGATATTACAGGAACACCCATCTATTTTAAATTAGATGCTGAGGAATTCAACAAACTTGAAAACAAACAATTAGATACTAAAAAGGACGAAAGTAAAAACGGATTATTTTATTGCATACCTGCCTCTGCCAAAATTACCATAGTTGATAAAACTAAAGAAGTGACTAATAAGGTTGTTGACATAGCTCAATACGGTCAGGTAGTTTCAATGCCTTCTGATATCTTAAATCAAGAAGGTATTCAAATTCGTATATGTCCAGTTACAGGCGCACTTATTTCGATTGGGAATAAATAAAAATACTTTAAAACTAATATAGCTCAATGAGGTTTTCTTTACTTGAAAACCTCATTTTTAGTATCTGGATAGATGATCGTTATCATCCTGATTTAACTGGGATATATGTAATTTTACAAAACATTTATAATACAAAAGAACAATTTACTATTCTCGTTCTTTTACTATAAAAAACAATAAAACATGAACAACGAAATATCAAAACTTCAACCCACAGCATTGTGGGAAAATTTTTATGCATTAACTCAAATTCCAAGACCAAGTAAAAAAGAACAACAAGCTGCTAAGTTTGTAGAAGATTTTGGAAAAAAGCTAGGATTAGAGACTATTGTTGACAAGGTAGGAAACGTAATTATTAAAAAACCGGCAACCCCAGGTATGGAGAACAAAAAGACTATCGTTCTTCAGGGGCATGTTGACATGGTTCCACAAAAAAACAGTGATAAGCAGCACGATTTTGAAAAAGATCCTATTGAAACATATATCGAAGATGGTTGGGTTAAAGCTAATGGTACAACTTTAGGTGCTGATAATGGAATTGGTGTAGCTGCTGCAATGGGAATTCTTCAATCAACAGATATTCCTCACGGACCAATTGAAGCATTATTTACCATTGATGAAGAAACCGGAATGACTGGTGCCTTTGGTTTAGAATCAGGCCTGCTTGATGCTGATATTCTATTAAATATGGATTCAGAAGACGAAGGGGAATTATACGTTGGTTGTGCAGGAGGTTCCAATGCAAACATGATATTCTCTTACCAAGAGGTTACTCCGGAAGTAAACACAGTTGCTTTTAAAATTTCATTAACAGGCTTAAAAGGTGGCCACTCGGGTATGGATATTATCCTTGGAAGAGGAAATGCCAACAAATTAATGTTTCGCCTATTAAAAGAAGTTATTGCTGCTTACGGAGTAAGATTAGCATCAATTGATGGAGGTAGTTTACGTAACGCAATCCCTCGTGAAGCTTTTGCCATAGTTACAGTTCCAGCTAATAATGTTGTTGAGTTCACTGAAACTGTTGAGGAATTTGCTGCAATCTATCAAAGTGAATTAGCTGCCACTGAACCTAATTTATCACTTATTGCAGAACAATGCGATACCCCAGCTAGTTTAATGGACGAATTAGCACAAGATGACTTAGTTAATGCGATACAGGCTTGTCCAAATGGAGTTATCAGAATGAGTGACACCATGCCCGGATTGGTAGAAACATCGCTTAACCTTGCTATTGTTAAATCTGAAAATGGTACAACTAAGGTAATGTGTTTAATCCGTGGTTCTGTCGATTCTGCTAAAGATGATGTTGAATCAACACTTGAAAGTTTATTCAGATTAGCAGGAGCTGATGTTGAATTCAGCGGGCAATATCCTGGATGGAAACCAAATCCAGATTCTGAAATCCTTCATGTAATGAAAGATGTTTATAATAAAGAATTTGGTAAAATTCCGGAAATAAAAGGTATTCACGCAGGCTTGGAATGTGGAATCTTAGGTGCTGTATATCCTGAATGGGATATGATTTCTTTTGGTCCAACTATTCGATTTCCTCACTCTCCGGATGAAAAAGTAAATATTGAAACAGTTGAAAAATTCTGGAAGTTTTTAGTTGAAACACTTAAAAATGTTCCTTCAAAATAATAATGACAAAAAAAAGGAGCTTAATGCTCCTTTTTTTATCTATTTATTACATTTTTCCCGGCGCTAAACATCAATTGATATTTCAGCAGCTTTCTGATTTTCAATAATCTTTCTTACATATAAATTACGGGTTACCTGACGGCCTAAATAAACCAAATCAATTTTCACCGACAACTTATTCGTTGATGAATTATTATCCCCACCCAATTCAGGCATCATAACCACTCCTTCATCACTACTTTTTAGTCTGTCATTAACCAAATAGCCACCTGTATATTCTAGTTTCACTGGCATATTCACCACAGGATTAACACCTTCATAAGATACTAAAAAGCCATTCTTTTTATCACCTGTAGAAATACTATTATTCGCTAAACTGACAATGTTAACTTTTTCTATAATCTGAGTAATCTCTATGCTTGATTCTGAAACTAAATCAACTTGTTTTCCATTTATTTCTACAACAGTTAACTCATTCATATAACCACTTAAAACATCAATACAAGTTGCAAAATGCTCTATTGAAGGAACAATCTGACCTTCCTGCTTTAATTCTTTAGCCGCTAAATATTTTTCTTTACCAACCTCCAATGCCTCAGCTTTTCTTTTAGCTTTTAACGCTCTGTATTTTTGCTTTGATAATTTATAATAAACATATGTATTCGATAAATCTTCCCATTTATCCACATATTCATACCCCTCCAAATAACCTTCAGACACACTCCTAATTCTATTCTGCAAATAATCTCTGACTCCATTTTTATCCTCAACCTGATAAAGAACGGCTTCAGATTTTACTGTAGAATTAATCTGACCGGAAATATCAGCCAGAGCTCTTTCTTTAGCTTTATCTTCATATAACATTGGAGAGCCAACCTTAGGAACAATTCCAATCCCGTAATAGTAATCTTTATCTATTGGTCTTACTTTAACCCAACTTGGTTTTGATTGTTCTAATAATTCAGCTTGCTTTTTAGTTGATGAACACGCAACAAAGAATAAGCAAACCACAATAATCAAACTATACTTCATTATACTGAATGCTTAATTTTCTGGTTGATAATTTTTAATTTCTGACACGATAGTTTTTATACATTTATCTACTAATGTAGATTGTAATTCGGTGGTAGATTTTGCTGTTCGTTTATTTTTAGCTAATTCATGCAGATTACTTGCTGCAGAACTCTCTTTATTAATATAATCTTCACTATTATCCTTAGTGCTATATTTCCAATAACCCGGAACTAATTTTTTATAATCACCATCATATACAACATAATGCAATTTATCTTCTTCTTTATGACTAAATACATTCGATATAGGTATCTCATCTCTATCATTACGTTTCATCACATATTCAATTGAGACAGAAACATATCTTGTCATTTCATATTCAAAATACTTTACTTTATCATAAACCGTTTTCTTCTTCTCCTCTCCTGTCTCTTCATCCACATAATTAACAGTTCTTTTTAGATAACCTCTTTTTTCTGTCCGATTCAACTTTCCATTATATACTTTATAGCTTTGAATTTTGCCACTAAGAATTGCTTTAGCTTTGGATGATTCATAATTCTGCACAAGATCAGCATTACGATCATGTTCCATAGCTCTTGATTGAACTGCAGATGAAACAGAATTCTCAAATGGATTTGTTTCTATTGAGGATAAAGATGCTACTTCATAAAGTGGAGAATTCATTCCATTGATTCCATTAACCAATTTACTTTTTATGGTACCTGCAATATTTTTATATGATGTGTATGCAAAATCAAAATTAGTAACTGCAATAGTTACTTTAGCTTCGTTCAATGAGCGATTCATTAACTCCAGTGCATCTTCATAAACTTTTACCTTATCGATAATACCTTTAAATGTAAAGTAAGCAGATCTATACATTTCCGTTTCCATCTGTTGCTTACCTTCTCTGTATACAGGCTCATATTTTGCTACAACCCATTTTGACTTAGCATCTTTATAATTAGCATTTAAAGACAAAATTTCCGCAAACACTTTCTCTGAGCTTGCAAATTCTTCAAGTTCTAAGGCCTTCATAGCTTCGCTATACAAGGAATTTAAATAAAGATCCTCCACTTCTTTATAGTAACTTCGCTGCTCTTCCGGAAATATTAAATTTAATCCAACCTTCTTAATCTTATCATAATAGTTTTCAGCACTTACAAATGCATATACAGCATCTTTAGGTGTTCCGTTCTGATATTGATTCTTAAACTTTTCAATATAGTCATCCAATACCAACTGTCCTGTTCTTTGCAAACCGATTTTGGCATCTATGTTATTTATATTTTTTTGTAATGAATGATAATATTGATTTGCCGCATCAGAATATAGACCAGAGTTTTCAAGTTCCAACCCTTTCTTTAAATAGCGCTTACTTGCACATCCTGTGAAAATTAAAAGAATACTCAAAAAAAGTATAATATGCTTTGTCATTTATATAATATTTAAATATAGATCTATTCCTATTTCTACTCCATCATAGAGATAAGGTTACCATCTTCAGTTAAAAATTCTTTCATCAAATTGGCGGTTAAACACGAATGAACAGGTAAAATACCAATTACATCTCCCGGGTTTAAATCACTATAATAATTTTGCTTTAAAGAAATAACACCATGTTCTTGCGACAAAGAAGTCACCTCACCAATTACAGTATCTACATCCCATTTTCCATTACTTATTCTTATTGCCTTACCGTACGATTTCGTTCCATCCTCCAATACAACAAAATCTTTAGATAAATGAACAGCACCAGCATGCATAACCATCTCATTACGCACAGGATGTACTGCTAAAACAGGAGCTGCTAAACATACAGCTATATCAGTGAGCATGCAACTTCCTATTAACGACTGCATATAATCATAAAAAACAAAGTTTCCAGGCCGGAACTCATCAACACCATAGAAATTATCAAAAACAGAACAACTTGGGGTATCCCCCCAGGAAAGTTGCATCAATGGGAAATCGTCTTTTAAGAAAGCTTTAAGAGATAAAAACTTATTCAGACTATTTTGGGTAATTTCTATAATTTCTGACTCTTTTTTACATTTATATGTATTTCCTGCATGCGTTAAGAACCCTATAAATATTAGCTTCTTTTTATCTTTCAATTCATTAAGAACAAATTTAACAACTGACAAATCACTAACATCTATCCCTGTTCTATGATAACCCGTATCAGCCTTTATAAAAACACCTACCGGATGATCTAAAGCTGCTTCTAAAGCATAAATTGTAGCATTATCTTCTACCAGAATATTGAGGTTTATTTTAGATGCCAAGTCATTAATGATATCAACATTTAAAATGGTTGCTGTTAAAGCCACTGTAATATCATTCCAACCATTTAAAGCAAAATACCGAGCCATTTTAAAGGAGGAAACCGTAATACTTTCAACACCTTCACTTTTATACCACTCTCCTATTTGTGCAGATTGATGTGTTTTAAAATGAGGTCTAAAGTATCCACCCCACTGTTTAACACGATTATTCATACTTCTGATATTTCTTTTACAAATATCAGTATTTAGCAATAATGTAGGTTCTTTTATCTTTGGCATTGATTCTATTTTAGAATTCACCAAAATATATAAATGAATTCAATTCCACAAAATGAAAAAGAAATTCTTAGACTACATCATAAAAAAAAGCCTGATCAACATAAGTTAATCAGGCATTATATATTTTATAGTAATACTATTAGCTTCTAACAATAGTCTGATCTCTATCCGGACCAACTGAAACAATAGTAATAGGCACTTCTAACTCTTTTTCGAGATATGTGATATAATTTTTTAATTCTTCAGGAAATTCATCTTCTGATTTCATTCCTGTAAGATCAGCTTTCCAGCCAGGAAGCTCTGTATAACCAACCTCAATTTTATCAGGCAACTCATAAGGAAATTCTGTAGTTTCAACTCCATCAATAATATATGAAGTTGCTACTTTTATAGTTTCAAAAGAACTTAAAACATCACCTTTAGTCATAATTAATTGAGTAACTCCATTAATCATAACTGAATATTTTAATGCTACTAAATCTAACCAACCACATCTTCTTGGGCGACCTGTTGTTGCACCAAATTCATGACCAGCCTCACGTAATTCTTCACCAGTTGCATCTTCCAGTTCAGTAGGGAATGGACCACTACCTACACGAGTACAGTATGCTTTAAAAATTCCGAATACTTCTCCAATTTTATTTGGAGCTACCCCCATACCTGTACAAGCTCCTGCACAAATAGTGTTTGAAGAAGTAACAAAAGGATAAGAACCAAAATCAATATCAAGCAATGTACCCTGAGCTCCTTCAGCTAAAACAGTTTGTCCATTTTTAATATATTCATTTATTTTATGTTCACTATCAATTAACTTGAACTTTTTTAAACACTCAATTCCTTCTTTCAATCCTTTCTCAAAATCCTCAATATTATATTCAAAATCATACATTGAAAGAAGCTGTTCATGCTTTTTCTTTAGCTCTTCATATTTGGCTTCAAAATTATTTATAATATCTCCAACACGAAGTCCGTTTCTTCCGGTCTTATCCATATATGTTGGGCCAATTCCTTTTAATGTAGAACCAATTTTAGTCTTACCCTTTGAGGCTTCAGATGCAGCATCTAAAATTCTGTGAGTTGGCAATATTAAATGCGCTTTTTTGGAAATAAGTAGGTTTTGAGATAAATCCATACCCTTTGCCTCAAGTTCATCAACTTCTTGTTTAAAACTTATTGGATCAAGAACTACTCCATTACCAATAATATTCATTTTGGTAGTATGGAAAATGCCAGAAGGGATGTTATGCAATACATGCTTAATGTTATTAAACTCTAAAGTATGGCCTGCATTAGGGCCTCCTTGAAATCTGGTGATAACATCATATTTGGGCGTAAGTACGTCCACAACTTTTCCTTTACCCTCGTCTCCCCATTGAAGACCAAGAAGAACATCAACTTTCATTATATATGGTTTTAAACTTTTTAATATCTGGTAAGATACTGTCGGCTAATTTTTCGACCAGCAAAAATAACTATTAAAAATGGGATAATGTCATGGTTTTTAATATATTTTTCACGCAATTATCCAATTCCCTGTAAATTATGACGTTTTAAGAGAAGAATACTCAACATAATGTTGATACTTATTAATCTATTATAGGTATTGTTGGTTATTGACAGTTTTTACAAACTCCATATATATACAGCGAATGATGAGAAACTGTAAACTCCATAGTTTCTTTAGCATTGTTCAAAATAGTTTGAATCCCCGGATCACAAAATTCAATCACACTGCCACAATGCGTACATATTAAATGATCGTGCTGTTTGGATTCAAAAGACTTTTCAAATTGGGCAATATTTTTCCCAAACTGATGCTTTATAACCAGTTTACACTCTAATAGCAAATCAATTGTATTGTACAATGTTGCCCTGCTCACTCTATAATTTTTATTTTTCATAAAAATATAAAGCGACTCGATGTCAAAATGACCATCTCTGGTGTATATTTCCTCTAGTATTGCAAACCTTTCAGGCGTTTTCCGGTGGCCATTCTTTTGCAGAAACTCAGTGAAAATTTGTTTTACCACCTCTTTTGTTTTCACCTTATCCATAAATAAACCAATTATAAATAGCTGGCTAAAGATAAATATTTTACCTAAATAATGAAACGATTGTTTAGACTAAATTAAAACAAGATATTACTTTTGAATTCTTTCCTGACGAGTAACCGTATAAACACCTTTGATTTTCATGATATTATAAATCAAATTATTCAAATCTTCCACATTATGAATATAAAGATTTATTACTCCATCAAAGATTCCATCATGACTTTCAACATGAATTGACCTCATATTTACATTCTGGTCGTCTGAAATTACCTTGGTTATTTTACTTACAATACCAATCTGATCAATTCCTGTAAGATTAATGATTGCTAAAAAGGAAAGGAGTTTATGAGTAGTCCAATCAGCAGATACTATTTTATTTCCCTGACTAGACATTAATTTAATTGCAACAGGGCATTTACGACTGTGCAAAATTACTTTTTCATCATCATCAACATACCCTACCACATCATCTCCTGGAATAGGATTACAACAACTTGCAATAATGTAATTATTAGTGTCTGTATCATCTGAAAGCACAAAAGGTTTCTTTTTATCAATCTTTTGTGGTTCTTGCTTTCCTTTTTTTCCACCGCCAAATGACAGTGACCAGTATTTGATAAATTTATTTGACGTTTTTTCTTTTAGAATTTTATCCAGATTATCTAAGGAAATTCTTTCACTTCCTATTTTGAGATATAATTCCTCTTTTCGCTCAATATTATGATATCGTAGCAGTTTGTTTAAAATTCTGTTATTGGTTGTAAGTTTCTTCTTATTCAACGCCTCTTCAACCAGTTTTTCACCAATAGCTACAATTTCCTTCCGCTCTCTTTTAAAGGCATCTTTAATTGCTTTTTTAGCTTTTGCTGTAGAAACAGTTTTAAGCCATTCATATTTTGGAGTTTGTTTTTCTGAAGTCAAAATTTCAACCTGATCACCACTCTTAAGTTGATAAGTGACAGGTACTAATTTGTAATTGACCTTTGCTCCAATACATTTATAGCCTAATTTCGTATGAATTTCAAAAGCAAAATCCAAAGCTGTGGCTCCCTTTGGCAAGATTTTCACTTCCCCCTTCGGAGTAAAAATCATGATCTCCGAAGCAAATAAATTAAGCTTAAAATCGTCTAAAAATTCAAGTGAATCAGAAGATGGATTTTCAAGCATATCCTTAATTCGGCCTAACCAGTTTTCTAATTCTGATTCTTTTTCCTGACCTCCTTTATATTTATAATGAGCTGCGAGTCCTCGTTCAGCAATCTCATCCATCCTTTCACTTCTGATCTGAATCTCAACCCACTTACCTGCAGGTCCCATTACTGTGGCATGCAAAGCTTCATAGCCATTGGCTTTGGGAGTACTCACCCAGTCTCTTAAACGATCGGGCTTTGGTTTATATATATCTGTAATAAGAGAATATACATTCCAACATTGAGCTTTCTCTGGCGTTAGTGTATTTTGCTTAAAAACGATTCGAATTGCAAGTACATCATAAATCTCATCAACCGGAATATTCTTTTTCTGCATTTTATTCCATATAGAATAAACCGATTTTGGTCGTGATTTTATATCGTACTCAATGCCAGCCTTATCTAAAACCTGCTTAATAGGAGCAATAAACTTATTAAGAATATCTTTATCTTTTAACTCCTTATGCTCAATTTGACTTACAATATCCTGATATACATTAGGATGTTCGTATTTTAGACTTAAATCCTCTAGTTCTGTTTTCAAGGCATACAAGCCTAAACGGTGTGCAATTGGAGCGTACATGAACAACGTTTCGCCTGCAATTTTAAGACGCTTATGCTCAGGCATAGAACCTAATGTACGCATATTGTGCAACCTATCCGCTAGCTTTATGATAATAACCCGTACGTCCTCCACCATCGTAAGCAACAACTTACGAAAGTTCTCTGCCTGAGCAGACTGATTCTTATCAAAAACACCGGATAGTTTTGTAAGTCCATCAACAATCGAAGCTACCTTTGTACCAAAAATAGCTTCTAAATCTTCATAAGTATAATCTGTATCTTCAATGACATCATGAAGCAAGGCTGCGGCAGCACCTGTACTACCCAACCCAATCTCTTCAGTAACTATTCTTGCTACTGCTAATGGATGTAAAATATATGGTTCACCAGACTTTCGGCGCACACCTTTATGTGCTTCTCGCGCCAAATCAAAAGCCTTATTAACTAACTTTAGTCCTTTTTCAGTTTGACACTGCGGACTTAAGTTAATTAAAGCCTCATACTCTTTTCTGATGATTTCATTCTCCTGTATTTCGGACAAAACTTCACTCATTGATTAAAAACCAGACAATATTAAAGCTTACAATTTAAGCATTTTTTTAACTAGCAATTATACTAAAAAAATGCTATTTACCTGCAATTACAACATGAAAATCCTCTTTAACAAAATACTTCTTTGCTAAACGCATTATTTCTTCAGGTGTAATATTAGCAATTGTTTCTTCCAAACGTTTAAAAAAGTCAATCTCAAGATCAAATCCAAGCAACCCTCTATATGCTTCAGAAACAGCAAAAGGACCATCCAGATTACGCATTAAATCACCCAACATAAAATTTTTAACTCGCGTTAATTCTTCTTCGGGCACCATTTCGCTACACAGTTTATCCATTTCGTTAAAAACTTCCTCAACTGCCAAATCTCTTTTTTCTGCTAATACTTCAGTGGAAACACCAATTATTCCAGCTTTAACAAAAGAAGTAATATAAGATGAAATTCCATAGGTCAATCCTTTCTCCTCACGTAAGTTAGTCATCAATCTTGATCCAAAATACCCACCAAACAAGGTATTCAGAACCATTAATGGCAAATAGTCAGGATGAGACTTTGTAACAGAATTTCGAACAATACGAATGGCACTTTGCATCGCATTATCTTTTGTTATAATATGCTCAACTCCTGTTTCTGTATCAAACTCAGGAATCTCGTCTTTAATAACAGTATCATTTTTCCAGTCTTCGCCACCAAAATATGTATTCAATAATGAAATAAAATCCTGGCCTGGCTTTCCTGCTACAATAATTTTACACAAATTTGACGCATATTGAGCTTTGTGAAACGCCTTTAAGTCATCTGTTGAAATTTCATCATAATGATGCAGTTTGGCTACTTTTCCATATGGATGTTGCTCTCCAAAAAGAACTTCCTGAGATTTTCTATAAGCAAGAATCTTAACCTTTTCTGAATCAACCATGAAATCCTGCTTCTTTTTTGCCCAATATACCTGAAATTCATGCTCACTGTATTCTGGACGCTTGATGATGTCTTCTACAATTGGCAATAGATCCGGAAGATATTTTGTTAAAGCATACAACGTTATTTGTGAATGATGATAATTAGTTGCCTGTCCAAGAAAGGCTCCATAATAATCAATTTTTTCAGCTATCTCTGCAGAAGAATAATTCTGCGTTCCCTCTTGCATCAGATAGTTTGTAAAAGAAGCCACCAAAGGTTTTGAAGCCTGTACTGATCCCGCCGGAAAAATAAAATCTATTTTAACAACATCCTGGGTTCCGCCATTGATGATATCAACAGGAATATCATTATTCAATTTAAAATTATCACTACCTAAAATATTCAAACCCATCGGTAACTCAAAAGATGGTGCTGCATTTCTCATTAACATATTTTCCCCTTTTTAGCAGTTGACAGATAGTATAATTTAGAACAATTACGTTCCTCTAATATTTTATTTGCGCAAGCATTGATTTCCTGTGCTGTTACTTTCTGATATCTATCCACTTCTTTATTTATATCTTCAGCCTCTCCCAACAATTCAAACTGAGCTAAATTCATAGCCTTATTTAAAAAGTTAATTTCAGAAAATGTAAGTGTTGACTCTACCTTATTCTTTACTTTCTGTAGTTCATATTCATCTACTATGGTAGCTTTAATCTCTTCAATTTCCTCCCATATGGCTTTTTCTGCATCATAAATCAATACATCATCAGAAACATTACCGGCAAATGTAAATAAGCCATTTTCAATATCTCCTGAAATATAAGCATGAACATCAGTAAAACATTTTTTCTGTTTCACTAACCTTTGATATAATCTGGAACTTGATCCATTTGAAAGAACATCTGATAATAAATCCATAGCATAATAATCATCATCTTTTCTTCCACACATATGAAAAACCATTTGAAACATATCTGAAGGTACATCCCTTTCAACGGTTAATTCACGCATTTCATCTTGCACTGGCTCTTCCGGCAATTGTCTTTGTATAACATCACGATAAGGAATATCATCAAACCATTTTTTAACCAATTCAAAAGTCTCATCTGGATCTACATTCCCTGTAATACTTATTATTGCATTATTAGGAGCATAATGTGAGTAAAAAAAGTTTTTTACATCTTCAAGATTTGCATCCTCAATATGCTTAATATCTGCACCTATGGTTGGCCATTTGTATGGATGTACTTTATATGCCAATGGTCTTAATAAAAGTGGAACATCCCCATAAGGTTGATTCAAATACCTTTGTTTGTACTCTTCTACAACAACCTTTTTCTGTATATCCAATGACTCTTGCGAAAAGTCCAACTCCAGCATTCTGTCCGACTCCAACCACAAACCGGTTTCCAGATTTGCAGCAGGTAATGTGATATAATAATTGGTTAAATCATTGCTTGTCCATACATTATTATCTCCACCTACCTTTTGTAATGGTTCATCATAAGAATGAATATTCTTACTTCCGCCAAACATTAAATGTTCAAACAAATGCGCAAATCCTGTTTTTGATTCATCCTCATCCTTTGCACCAACATCATACAATACATTAATAGCTGCTAATGGAGTTGTTTTATCCTGATGTACGATCAATCTTAAACCATTATCCAGCTTATACTTTTTTATTTCTATCATCCTTTAAAACTGATATGCGCTATTTCGTGTAATATTTTCTTTAATACTGTTGTACTCATTAATCATTTCATCAATAATTTCTTTAACTGTTTTTATTTCAGTAATCATTGATGAAACCTGACCAATCTCCAATTCACCTTCATCCAGGTCTCCCAAAAACATTCCCATTTTTGCACGACCTTTACCTAACATTTCTTTTAATTCTTCTACTGATGCCCCTCTTTTTTGTGCTTCAGCTACGCGATCAGAGAATTTATTATGAATTAATCTTACTGGTGCCAGTTGTTTTAATGTTAATGTTGTGCCACCTTCTCCAGCTTCAATAACTTTTTGAAGGAAATCTGGATGTGCAGAAGATTCTTTACTTGCGGCAAACCGTGATCCAACTTGTACCCCATCAGCTCCCAAAGCCATTGCAGCAAGCATTGCACTACCAGAACCAATACCCCCGGCAGCAATAATCGGTAATGAGGTTACTTTTCTGATTTGAGGAATTAAAACCATTGTAGTAGTTTCCTCTCTACTATTATGACCTCCAGCTTCAAACCCTTCTGCTACAATTGCGTCCACACCACTATCTTCACATTTTTTTGCAAAGCGGCTATTTGCTATTACGTGAACAACAGTTATTCCATTTTCTTTTAACTTACTTGTGTACTTAGCTGGATTACCTGCACTAGTAAAAACAATTTTTACGCCTTCTTCAATTATAATATCAATTAGTTCATCAATATTCGGGTATAATAATGGCACATTTACACCCCATGGTTTATCTGTAGCTTCTTTCATTTTAGAGATATGTTCCCTTAACACATCAGGATACATTGATCCGGCCCCTATAAGTCCAAGACCTCCATTATTACTAACTGCAGAAGCCAATTTCCATCCGCTACACCAAACCATTCCTCCCTGAATTATAGGGTACTTAATTCCGAATAAAGAAGTTATTTTATTTTCCATGTAATTTTTATTTTAATCAGCTTGCAAAGATATCAATTTATAAATGTTTTATTAATATGCTAATAAGAATAGATTTAAGCTACTCCATTACTTTTAATCAAAAGCAAAAGGATTATCCCCCATTATTTGTTTAAACAAACACCAACTCATTATAAACACCAACAATACAAACAAATAAGTCGATTTTATAAAAATGGCTATTTTTTTTATGATCATATCAAATTTGTCAAACATTTTCATTAATTTCAGTATCCTCAATACTTAAACCTAAATTATCAACACATGATTGCTATAAAAAAAGATTTCTCAAAAGATTTATATGAAATTTATTTTGAGCAAAGAACATCAAGGGAGGAGTTCTGTGAATTCTGCAATTTTATCAGAAACAACAAATCCATTTCAAGAATTTTGAATTTAGTTTTTATTGCTCCCAATGGTGTTAAAAATGTAGAATATTCAAATATAACAGGAGTTTTAAATGACATTAGAGATGCCACAACTCATTACGATAAAGTCAACTTAGCAGTAACCGTTTGTAGACACAGAGAATCTTTATTATGCTCAGTATTTAAAAAACTTATTTCCGACTCAAAGATTCAATGCGAACATTTTGCTTGCTTAAAAGATGCAATACGCTGGATAAGGAGATGCAATAACAACAATAGTACAACGCACAAAAACGTAGGATAAAATTACGACATCCCTTAATAATCAATTAACCTAAAATTTTCACTTATGGCACGAAACAAACTTTACGACAACCAGGTTTTTAAATCCAACGAAACACACAAAATTAATTACTTTGCTCATTTATATGGCAAAGATGAAAATGTAAAACGATTTTTAAAACGTAATTGTGCACAAGGTACAATTGAGAACAAAACTCACATGGAGTTATTTATGTTAATAGAAAAAGAATTAGGTATTCCTATGCCATAAAGGATATCCGGCTTCAATTAACCAACTCAAGTCCTCTTTTTATTTAAAAAAGGGGACTTTCTTTTTCCCTATTATACAATCAATTACACATTACAGCACACAAACACAAACATTCCGGATAAAAAAGAATAAACAATATTACTTTTTACATTGTATATCAAAACAAATATTTCATAAATTGAAACAGGTTAATCCACTAGCTAATTATTCTGGAAAATAGAATAGAACTTAAATCTGAATTGAGAAAGAATGTCTGGAGAAAAACTACTAAAAAAAATATTGATTTGGAGATTAAGACACGTCAGTAACAGACAATTTTTAATTATCCTTAGTATAATAACAGGAATTGCAGCCGGAACTGCAGCTGTTATCATCAAAAAATCAGTAGGATATATCCACCATATAGTGCACGACACCATAGCACTAAGTGGTTTTGAATGGTTGTATTTAATTGCTCCCGGAGTTGGTGTATTGTTAACTGTATTGTTTATAAAATACGTAGTACGTAGGCCTGTTCGACATGGTATACCTAATGTATTATATGCCATATCAAAAAATCAGGGCAAGATGAATCGGCACAATATGATTTCTTCCGTAATTGCAAGTTCTTTTACTGTTGGATTTGGAGGTTCTGTAGGACTGGAAGGACCTACAGTATCAACAGGTGCAGCAATTGGAGCAAATCTTGGGAAATTACTTCATTTAAATTACAGACAAATTACCTTATTACTAGGCTGTGCCTGTGCAGGCGCTATGTCTGCTATTTTTAAAGCACCCATTGCTGCAATTGTATTTGCTCTGGAGGTAATTATGCTCGATTTAACTTTAACATCTCTTGTTCCTTTATTGCTATCTTCAGCATCTGCTGTGGTTGTATCATATTTATTTTTAGGTCAGGAGGTGGTATATCCGTTTGTTGTTGAGCATACTTATACTTTAAGAGAACTTACTTTTTATGTATTATTAGGCCTTGCTTGTGGCTTCGTGGCAACCTATTTTACTCGTATGTATAAATACATAGAACATTTATTTGAAAAGATTAACAATGGATGGAGCCGACTTGCAATCGGAGCTTTCTGTCTTGGAATATTAATGATATTTTTCCCTCACTTATTTGGTGAAGGTTATGAAGTTATAAATGGTGCATTAAACGGAGAGTTAAGTTATTTGCATGATGTGGGCATTTTTAGTCATCTAAATGAATCATTTGTAAACTTTCTGATTATAATGACACTCACCATTGGAGTAAAAGTAATTGCAACCTCAGTTACCTTTGGTAGTGGTGGCGTTGGAGGTATATTTGCTCCTACACTTTTCATGGGCGCTAACACCGGTGTTTTATTTGCTACTATTATTAATAAATTTGGATGGATTGATTTACCAGTTAAAAATTTTGCACTAATTGGCATGGCCGGTTTAATTGCCGGAGTGCTACATGCTCCTTTAACCGGATTATTTTTAATTGCAGATTTATCCGGAGGGTACACCATGTTTCTTCCTCTTATGATTACAGCAACAATTAGTTTTGTTGTTGCTAAAACTTTTGAAAAACATTCTGTTTACACCCATCAATTAGCCCAACGTAAAGAGTTATTAACTCATGATAAAGACCAGAATATCATGACTATGATGGATGTAAATAAATTAATTGAAACAGATTTTGCAATTATTTCTCCTGATGCAACTCTTGGGGACTTAGTTAAAGTAATCTCCAAAGCTCACCGAAACCTTTTCCCTGTAGTTGATGAAGAAGGAATACTTCAGGGGATGGTAAAAATGGATGACATTAGAGTAATCATTTTTCAACCAGAGCAATATGATAAAATCAAAGTAAAAGATATTATGTATATGCCTGAATATTTTATCAGTCCCGACGATAGTATGGAAGACCTTGTTGAAATCTTTAGAAAATCAGGTCGATTTAATATTGCAGTAATTAACAAGGGAAAATATCGCGGTTTTATCTCAAGAGCAAACGCATTTACTGCATACAGAAACCAATTAAAAAGATTTTCGTCCCACTATTAAATATGACAAGTACAGAAATTCTAAATAAGATTAGACAGATTCAGGTTAATAATGATAGAAGATATTTTGCAAAAGGGATATTTCCATCCTACAGAAAGAATCCCCTGTTAAGAAAAAGCATACCTGATGATAACATATTCTTTTCTGCTTCAATTGCTTATATCATCAATTCCTTAAATACACATTTTACAGAAAATGAAAAAGAAATTGCTGCTTATATCATTAACGATATAAAACCAAATTTTCAAGACTATACAAACAAACCGGAACGTAATTCTTATAACTTTTGGCAAAAGAAACCAGGTAAACATTTTCCCAATGGCATCCTCTATTCGAAACTTGATAAATTTGTTTTACCTGATGATATCGATACAACATCATTAGTGCAACTATGCCTACAACCTGCCTATCCTGATGCCTTCAAAACCAAGCAAACAATAACTCAACATGCTAATTCCGTTAAAAATTATATTAAAAATGGACATGAAAACCTAAAGCATTTAAAGGCTTACTCAACCTGGTTTGGAGAAAAAATGCCCATTGAATTTGACGTATGTGTTCTAAGTAATTTATTTCTATGGGTTAACAATAACAACTTTGAATTGAATGAAAATGATTTTGAGAGTCTTAAACTTATTGAAATCACTATTTTAAATTCATTATATTTCAAATCTGCATTCAAATCTTCACCTGAATATCCTAACACCTGCATCATACTATACCATATTTCACGATTGATATCATCTACCAAATATTTAGGCCATTGCAAACAAAAACTAATAAATGACATAAACCTAGCACTTCAAAAAACTGCTACTCCATATGAATACTTGCTACTAACAACCTCATTATATAAACTAAACTGTATACCTCAAAATAAATCAGAAATAAACATCTCACCTGAGATAATCAGTCATTGGTGGTTTACAGCAGGAATGCTGTCTGCATTTGGAAATTCTTTCATTCAGAAATTAGCCCCAATGTCATTATTTCATTATAGATTTTATTGTCCAGCTTTTAACTTAGCTATATTTTTAGAATATAAAATACTTACATATATACATAGAAAATAAAGTGTTTCCCATACCCAAAATCCAGTTCATAAATTGTTGAACATTTAATTTTTTTCAAAAAAAATTCACTTTTTCTTTATTTAAAAAACAGGGTTATTCATACATAAAAAATCATACCTCATTTAAAAAAACCTATAAAAACACATATACCGAACACCTACAAAACCACCTACAAACCCCTGTGTATTTGGTACTTTCAAGTAATAAAGCTACTTTTGTCATACAAATTTTAACCAAAATATAAGTTCATTTATCGGACAGAAAGTATTTAACATTTACTCTGAAAATGGAAATTAAAGAAAACCTTCCCAAAACAAACTTGAGACAAATATTTGATGAAGAATGGAAAGAGATTCCATATACTGATTTCAAATACGAGGTAAGCAACTATGGCAGAATAAAAAGTTATTGTTATAAGTGCCACCCAAAAGGAAAGATTATTAAACTTGGTAACATAAAAGGTTATAACAGTGTTAATTTAAAAATCGAAGGCGAAAAAAAAACTTTATTAATACATAAATTAGTTGCTGAGATGTTTCTTTCAAAAGAAAATGATTCTTTTGATGTTGTTATACATAAAGATTGGAACAAATTAAATAATCATGTTAGCAATCTTGAATGGTGCACAAGGCAAATTAGTTTTGACAGGTCAAAACCAAAACTAATAAAAGGAAGAAAAAAAAGAGGTCGGATTGTTACAAATTCAAAACTCAGTCAGTCTGATGTTGGTGCAATTAAAGACATGCTGGCTAACGGAAGAAAACAAAAAATTATAGCACAGCTATTTTGCGTAAGCGAAATGCAAATATCAAGAATAAAAAATAAAGTAAGTTGGACAGAAGTTTAACTACTAAAAAATATTAAAGAAGTACCTCCCTAACTTATCATTCTATACTACTATCATTAAAAGAGCTGTCTCTTCAAACCGGACAGTCTCTTTTGATTTAACTATGAGAATAAAAAAAAGGTTTCAATAATTGAAACCCTTTTTTTTATCTTGTTGTCAGATTAAAAAATAAACTGACCTATAGTATTACTCCATTCTTTATCGTCTTCTTCGATTATCAGAACGACTATTATTGTTATTATTATTATCAAATTTCTTTCTTTGATTTCTTTTTGGTGGCTTTGCAGTAGCTGGTTCTACATGAAGTTTTTCACTCTCAAACTTAACTCCTTTTAATGCAGATATAACCATTTTTTGTCCACCTTCATCCACTTCAAAAAATGTAAAATTCCTTAATATTTCAATTTTACCAAAGCTTACTTTCTTTTTATCAGTGTTTTCGTTAACTATTCCCATCAAACGCTGGGCTGTTAATCCGTGAGCTTTACCTACATTGATATATAACCTACCAAACTTTTCGTTTCCTCTTCTTCCTGGACGATCTTGTACTATATCTTTTTTATAAACGTTTAAGTCTTTTGATCCTTCGTAGTAAGAAATAAATCTATTAAACTCTACAGATACAAATCGTTTAATCAAATCTTCTCTATCAAAACCTGATAATTTTTCGATAATTTGAGGTAAAAAAGAATCAATTTGCTCATGATTAATCTCCACATTCTCAACACGGTCCACTAAGTGGAACAATTGACGAGTACAAATTTCAGCCCCAGAAGGAACCATCTCCCTCTTGAATTTAATTCCTGAAATTCTTTCAATCTCACGAATCTTACTTGACTCTTTGGTATGAACAATTGCTATACTAGTTCCTGTTTTACCTGCACGTCCCGTTCTTCCACTTCGGTGTGTATATGCCTCAATATCATCAGGTAAATTATAATTAATTACATGAGATAAATCGTTAACATCAATACCCCTTGCTGCTACATCGGTTGCCACAAGAATTTGTAAGTGTCTGCTTCTGAAACGATGCATTACCTGATCTCTCTGAGCCTGAGATAAATCCCCGTGCAATGCATCCGCATTGTAACCATCGGCCATCAATTTTTCAGCAACTTCTTTTGTTTCATGACGAGTACGACAAAATACAATACCATAAATATCCGGATTAATATCTGCAATACGTTTTAGAGCTAAATATCTATCCTTTGCATGTACCATGTAAAAAATATGGTCAACTGTTGTTGCCCCTGCATTCTGCTTACCAACTTTCAATTGAACTGGGTTAGATAAATATCTATTGGCCATGCTTTCAATTTCTTTTGGCATTGTTGCAGAAAACAATAAGGACTGGCGAGTATCTGGAGTATTTGAAATAATAGAATCTAGTTCTTCTTTAAATCCCATATTCAACATCTCATCTGCCTCATCAAGTACCAGATAATTCAACTTATCCAACTTAAGTACACCTCTCTTACATAAGTCATTTACTCTACCTGGAGTACCCACAACAATCTGGCTACCTTTTTTAAGCTCTCTCATTTGTTTGCTAATATCAGCACCACCGTATACGGCTGTGATATATAAATCTGAGATATACTTGGAATAAGCAATGATATCTTTTGTAATTTGCAGTGCCAACTCACGTGTTGGACAAAGTACCAGTACCTGAACGTTTTTATTATTACAATCAACACGTTCAATAATAGGTAAACTAAAAGCTGCAGTTTTACCTGTTCCTGTTTGTGCTAACGCAACAACATCGTTTGTACCATCTTTTAATTCTGGAATTGTTTTTTCCTGAATGGGAGTTGGGTTTACATACCCTAATTCATTAATCGCCTTTAGAACTTCCGGAGACAAGCCGGTTTCTTCAAATGTTATCATAAACTACCTTTTTTTCAGCCCTCCCCGCTTTATCAAATATCATTTCTTAATCGCTGAAAAAGAGAAGTTCGCTGAACTATCATTTTAATATGAATGATTTATACCTTTGTAAAAATCGACCGCAAAGGTAAGCTAATTTTAGTTCGTTTTAACCACATACATTTTCAGCCAATTTACTAAATAACATCTTTCAGCTGATTATCAAAACAATAACATCATCATTTATTTTCATTTTTAACATAAATAAACAATAGAAAGGACAATTAATTACACTTTATGGTCGTATTTGATTATTCAGTTAATGTCAATTTTAATTTTTGAATTAACGATTTTCTTTTTTGACTTAATTTAACAGTTCATCTCAATGAATTGATATACTTTTGTATCGCTATGGAGAATGCATCAATTTATTTCAGACGTTTTTTGATATGGAGAGTAAAACATATCAGTCAAAAGAACTTTATTCTAATATTAAGTTTAATTACCGGACTATTAAGTGGTTTAGCTGCTGTATTGCTGAAAAATACAATACACTTTACCCACCACCTTTTAACTGGTCAGTTTCATATTGAGAATATTAATTTTCTATATTTAGCTTATCCGGTAATTGGTATTTTTATTACTGTGTTATTCTCCAGACAAATTATTAAGGATAGTTTAGGTCATGGAATATCTAAAATATTATACTCCTTAAGTAAAGGAAGCGGTAAACTAAAGAGACACAACAACTTTTCATCAATTATTGCAAGTACTTTTACAATTGGTTTTGGTGGTTCTGTTGGAGCTGAGGCCCCTATTGTTTTAACAGGAGCTTCTATTGGTTCAACTCTGGGAAGATTATTTCACCAAAACTATAAAACGATTTCCTTACTTATAGGTTGCGGTGCTGCCGGAGCTGTTTCCGGTATATTTAAAGCTCCTATGGCCGGACTGGTATTTACATTAGAAGTACTTATGCTAGGCTTAAGTATGGCATCCTTAGTACCCCTGCTCATTTCTGCATTTAGTGCTGCTACTGTTGCTTATCTGTTTTTAGGTGAAGCTGCCGAATTTTCGTGGGAACTTGAAAACCAATTCGTATTAAATAACATTCCTTTTTATATCATATTAGGTATTCTTGGTGGATTTATTTCATTATACTTTACCAGAACATTAATGTGGACAGAAGATAAGTTTCGTCAAATAAACAACCCTTATTTCAGACTATTAGCCGGTGGTGTTGTTTTAAGTATACTCATTTTCATATTCCCACAATTATATGGTGAAGGCTATAATACTATTATTGCCTTTTTAAATGGGAAAAAAGATATTGTATTTGACAATAGTATATTTTATCAATTACGTGGCTACGAATGGGTACTATTGGCTCTATTAGCACTCTTAGTGCTATTCAAAGTTTTTGCATCTGCTGCAACTACTGGTAGTGGTGGAGTTGGTGGTATATTTGCACCATCCTTATTTACAGGTGGAGTTATGGGATATTTCTTTGCCAGATTAATTAATGCATCTGGCTTATATTTACTTCCGGAAACACACTTTACATTAGTGGGTATGGCAGCCATTATGGCAGGTGTTCTTCACGCACCACTAACAGCTATTTTCCTAATAGCAGAAATCACCCATGGATACGAGTTATTTGTTCCTTTAATGATGACCTCAACAATATCATATTTAACCATTATGTATTTTGAGCCTCATTCTATTTACACAAAACAATTAGCACGAAAAGGTGAACTATTGACACACCATAAAGATAAGGCCGTATTAACCCTAATGCGACTAAACAAGGTTTTAGAAACTGATTTTCTACCTGTAAAGTCAACTGATACACTAGGAACTTTAGTAAAAACAATAGCAAAAGCAAAACGTAATTTATTCCCTGTCATTGGCTCTAAAGGTCAACTCAAAGGTATTGTAATATTAGATGACATTAGAGAAATCATGTTTAATCATGAAAGATATAATGATACTGTAGTGGAAGATTTAATGCAGGTACCTCCGGCTTTTATTGAAATTAATGAAAGTATGGACTCTGTAATGAAAAAATTTGAAGAAACAGGAGCCTGGAATCTTCCTGTTATTGAGAACGACAAATACATGGGTTTTGTGTCCAAATCAAAAATTTTCTCTGTATACAGACGAGTTCTTATTCACTTTTCAGACGAATAATTTTTTGAAACAAAGTGTATATCTTAAATTTGCACTCTATTTACAAGATATTTATCTAAATTGTTATACATACAGGATGAAAACAAATTAGTTGATTGACTCTCATCCTTTAATAATCTATTTTATGAAACGCGACGATAAAATATTTGAGCTTATCGAAAAAGAACATCAACGCCAGCTAAATGGTATTGAATTAATTGCTTCTGAAAACTTTGTTAGCGAACAAGTTATGGAAGCTATGGGTTCTTACATGACTAACAAATATGCGGAAGGATATCCAGGTGCGAGATATTATGGTGGATGTGAAGTAGTTGACCAAAGTGAATCATTAGCCATTGAGCGTCTTTGCAAAATTTATGATGCTGAATATGCAAATGTTCAACCTCATAGTGGTGCACAAGCAAACATGGCAGTATTAATGACTGTTTTAAATCCTGGTGATAAATTTTTAGGATTAGATTTATCTCATGGTGGACACTTATCTCATGGTTCTCCTGTAAACAGCTCTGGTTTATTATATGAACCAATTGCTTATGGCGTAAAAGAAGATACTGGCCTTGTTGACTATGAAATGATGGAAGCTCAAGCTCGCGAACATAAACCAAAATTAATTATTGGTGGAGCCTCTGCTTATTCAAGAGAGTGGGATTACGCAAGAATGAGAAGATTAGCTGACGAAATTGGTGCCATTTTAATGATTGACATGGCTCACCCTGCTGGTTTAATTGCTGCCGGTTTATTAGATAATCCTGTAAAACATGCGCATATTGTTACTTCTACAACTCATAAAACATTAAGAGGACCTCGTGGAGGTATTATCTTAATGGGGAAAGATTTTGATAACCCTTGGGGAAAAACAACACCTAAAGGTGTAATCAGAAAAATGTCTTCTCTATTAAACTCTGCTGTTTTCCCTGGAGTACAAGGAGGACCTCTTGAACACGTAATAGCTGCTAAAGCAGTATCATTCCTTGAAGCATTACAACCTGAATATATTGAGTATCAAACTCAGGTTCAAAAGAATGCTAAAACAATGGCTGAAGCTTTTATTGCCAGAGGTTACAAAGTTATATCTGGTGGTACTGATAACCACTCTATGCTTATTGACCTTAGAACTAAATTCCCTGAGTTAACTGGTAAAGTGGCTGAAAACACTTTAGTAAAAGCAGATATTACTATTAATAAAAATATGGTGCCATTCGATAGCAGAAGTCCATTCCAGACTTCAGGTATCAGAGTTGGTACTGCAGCTCTTTCAACAAGAGGATTAAAAGAAGAGCACATGGCTCCGATTGTGGACTTAATTGATCAGGTTTTATCTGATGTTGAAAGTGAAACTACTCTTAACGAGGTAAAAACTAAAGTAAATGAAATGATGAGCAAATTCCCATTATTTGCTTTTTAATTTTAATACGACTTTTTAACATACAAAAGCCAGCTTTGATTTCTCTTAGCTGGCTTTTATATTTTTAGCAAAACTAAAACCTATTCCATTTCATCGTGTAATATTAACATTGGATGCTCTGGATGTAAAACCATTTGTTTTGTTATACTAGGATGGAAGATGCGTTCAAAGAAGCTTACATCATGCCTTACAAGAGCGATCATTTCAGCATCATTTTCATTCATAAACTTATTGATACTCTTGGCTACATCATCTCCTTCAATAAAGTTAAAACTCAAGTTTACATTTGGGAAATGAGCTTCAATTTTATTTTCGGCATCCAACCTGTTAACATATTCGTCATCGAGTACATTTACAAACATCAAAGCTGATCTATATCTGTCTACAATATCACGCACCGGACGCATTACTGAATCCTTTTTAACATCCTGTAAATCTGTAGCAAATACAATCTTATCAGGTTTTCTAAATTGAGTAGATTTTGGAACCACCAGAATCGGAGCCTTAATATTTTTAATCACTTCATAGGCATTTGATCCTAATAAAAAATTCTCAAGTGCAGATTCGCCACGGCAACCTAATACAACTAATTCTGGGTGATCTTCCTTAATTTTTTCTCGAACAACATCAATCAGAGATCCAAAACTGGAAATAGCGTCAATAACAGCCTCAGGAAAGACACGCTTTAGGACAGACATTTCTTGTTTTAATCCTTTTTCACTCTCATATGCCATTTCCTCCTTAACCTGCATTACGTAAGGACTACCACTAAACTCTAAATCGTATGCATTTAAAAGTGAAAAATGAACATTCTCATCAGCAAACATTTTCAATGCATAAAGAGCGGCATTTCGGGCTGTATTTGAAAAATCGGTTAATAACAATACCTTTTTCATAGCCTCAATATTTACAATTAACTTAATCAAACCACCGGCTAAAGCCGTATTCAGAGATTACTAACAACAAGAAAAACAATATTATTAGTGTACAGATATATGTTTATACGAAACAATTATTTTTTGGTTACAATTTTTATATAAAAAAAGGAGGAAATCATAAAATTTCCTCCTTTATAAACTTTTGATTAAAACACTGTATTTTCTATATTTCTGAAGCAATCATTTGCATTCTTAATTTTTGAGTTTGTTTAGAGATATAAATAACTTACATGAATATTAAAACGGCTCAAACTCCTCTACTTCTGTATCTTTTAGATTCTCATTAAATATAAACCCTGATTTAGCTCTTGATGAGAAATTACTTTTAGCTTTGCCATTTGTAGTTATCTTTTTACTATTCCCATTTAAATTAAAATAACCTATCAAGGCCTTTAACTGAACTGACTGTGCACTCAACTCTTCTGCATTTCCTGCCATTTCTTCACTACCCGATGCACTTTCTTGTGTTGCCTGATTTAATTGCTGAATAGCTGTATTAATCTGGGTTACTCCATCTAATTGTTCTTTGGCTGCGGCAGCAATCTCATTCATTAAACTGTTGGATTCATTTATTACAGGAATAAGATCTTCAAGTTTTTTATTTGAATTCTGAGCTAATAAACTCGTTTCTTTAACCAAATTAACAATTTCTGTTGCTGCTAAATTACTACGCTCAGCTAATTTTCGTACCTCACTTGCAACAACAGCAAAGCCTCTTCCGTGTTCACCAGCGCGAGCAGCCTCTACTGCAGCATTTAATGCCAGAATGTTTGTACGATTAGCTATTTCATTGATTATGGCAATTTTTTCAGCTATTAACTTATTGGACTGAACTGCTTTATTTGATTCAAAACTTACATTTCTAAGAGCCTCCAATGCCATATTAGATTGCGCCACTCCTCCCAATGCATTACTGCTACTTTGTTGAATATTTGCCACCATCTCTTCCATAGTTGTGGAAACTTCTTCTAAAGATGCAGCCTGTTCATTGGCTCCTTGAGACATGGTTTGTGAGTTTTGATTTAATTGATTACTAGCATCTGATAACTGGTCAGATCCTCCTTTAATCTCACTAACTACCTCTTTTAATTTTTCATTCATTACTGACATTGACTGTACTAATCGTGTAACCTCATCATTACCATCAATATCAATTTTTTGATTTAAATCCCCTTTAGCTAACGATTCTATTAACTCAACCCCTTTGTTTAAAGGCTTAGTTATACTTACTACAGTAGTTCTACTAATTATAATAGCTAATACAACAGCTATTATTAAAACTATAATAGCAAATCTTTTAGCCCTGTTCATAATTTGCTGCTCTGTAGCTTTTACCTTCTGAACCATCATCTCAGTATAATGAGCAACCTTGTCACCTGAAGCTTTCATCTTTTTAATCTGGTCGCCTTGAGCTGATACGTCTGAAGCAAATGTCATAAAAGCATTCTGATAACTTTCGTAACCGGATAACAAATCACTTAAAATCTTTTTTTCAGCACGACCATTATACTTAACTCTGGCTGATTCGAGCACATCATAGCATTTATCCAGATGACGCTCAATATTATCTTGTTTTTCAATATTTAAATCTCCTGCAGTATTGGTTTGATTAGAAACAAACTCCCATGCCGCGATTCGTAATAAGCTATGCGCTTCATACATTTTAGATGCGAAAGCTGACATATTTCTATTATCACGACTTTGACTTAGAATATCACCTAAAAGAGCACCTGTTTCTGACCATTTATGACGTCCCTCCTGTTTTTTCTTTTCTAGTGATGCGTAGGTATTAAAATCGTCATTATATATTCTAATATATTGCTTTAAAGAATCTGTTCTGTCATCTTGATAGATTGTACTCATTTGAGAAGAATCTACATGCCCCAGAGCTAAACCTACATGATTGTTTACCGCCTCAACATATTCGTGGCCACCAAAATTCATAAAGTAAGTAACACTTAAACGGGCACTTAGAAGTTCCTGGTCTGCTTGTTTAAGATGATTGGATACTGTAACTATCTGATTGGTTTTAAATAGACTATTACTACCAACCAGGCCAATGGTTATAACACCAACAACCATTATTGCAAAACCAACGGTTAATCTAAGTTTAATGGAGTAGTTTCTCAAATTCATAGTGGATTATATTAGTTAAACAAAAAAAGATGGCAGAACCATCTTTATCTAATTTAGCAATTGCAAAATTAATTTACAAACTACCATACTTAACATATACAACCCTATGTATCACCGCATTAACTTTGAGCAATTTTATTATTTAAATAAAACTGCCCAAAATTCAGCAAATATCATAATATCTTGTTCCTATATGATCCAATTACCAAATAAAAGAATTTAGCATAATCAGGTAAAATATTTATCTTTTACTTTGAGTATACCATCTCCAAACCGTGTGATAAGGTATATTGGTTATTTTAGCAACCTGTACCGGATCGTGATGCTCACAAAGCTTTAAGATATTCATTTTGATTTCCTTAGGATACCTTATCGCTTTAGTCTTAGTTTTACAATAACGTTTTCTGATTCGTACAATACTCATCTCAGAAACATTAAATTCTTTAGCAATTATTTTTGCCAATTCTCCATTATCCAGACGCTCTGCAATTTTGAGTGCATCTTCATACGAAATAGTTGAACTACCTCTTACCTCTAAAGATTTAGCTCCTGCTAAACCATTTTTAATACGATTTTGTGTCAAAGCTTTTTGATTTCCCCATTCAAGGTTTTGATAACGATTATCAGTACTTACACAGTTTTTGTGTAGTACCATTTTATATGAAACAGGTTTTGGATTCGGAACAAAAGCTAATGCAACCAAGCGGTGCACATACATTACTACTCCTTTTATGGAAACCTGATAATAACCATGTCTACTTTTAGGTGACTTTATTAACGATTGATGCAATGCAGTACCATTATACTCTACAAGACTTCCATCCTCACTAATCTTAATCTCATCTTTGACTCCAGGATACTTAATAGTTTTAAACTCCATTTTGTTACAATTTAATAATTGATATTGATAAAAGGGTTTGGGTTAAAATGAGTGGGGTAGGAATCGTATAAAAATACTATTAAAACAAAGTTAATTAATTATATTAAAACATTACAATTTAATTCATTAAAAAAATTACGAATAATGCACCCCTGTAAATTTCACATTTAAACCCGAATAACGTTTAATACGTATCATTAGTTCAATTTAATAAAATAAAAAAGGCCGTTCAAGTGAACGGCCAAATTTATTGATTGGATAAGTAATAATATTTATTATTCAGTAACTAACTTAACGTCAAGGGTAAATTCATCATAAATAACTTTATCTCCTAAATTATCGAAAAAGCTTTTTGATCCATATCTCACATCATACTTAGATCTGTCCACAACTAATACGCCTGTAAATACTTTTCCCTGACGAGTAACTTCAAACTCAATTGGATTCGTTTTACCCTTAATGGTTAAATCTCCAGTTACTGTAGCTTTATCTGATTTAAACTTTGTACTTTCTGTAATTTTCAAGGTAGCTGTTGGATATTCACCTACACTAAAGAAATCATCTGACTTTAAGTGTCCAATTAATTTTTCATTGTAACCGGGATCTTCAAGATCATCGTTAGTAATACTTTGCATATCGATAACAAAGGTACCTGAGGCTAACTTATCTCCTTTAACTGAAAACTTTCCTTCTTTAATTCCTATATGTCCGTTGTGAGCACCCCCAATTTTCTTACCTTCCCATTTTACTGTTGATTTTGCTTCATTTACAGTAAAATCCTGAGCATAAATACTTCCTGAAACTAATACTAAAACTGCTACTAATAAACTTTTCATTGTCTTCATGATTCTTGTTTTTATTGGTTATGTTATAACTACTTTACTTTAAAATAATATCCTATGTCTAATTTTAACACCTTGCTTAATGCATCGGAATATCCATTACTAGTAACTTTGATGGAGATACTATTTCTATTTCAACAGATTCTGTATCCCAAATACCAATAGCGTCTCTTGTTTTTAGTAATTGATTATTAATTTTAATTTCACCGTCGATAAGCATAATATAAACACCGTTTTCATTTGCCTTAACTTCATATTGCTGTTTACCTGGTTTTATAAAATTACCCAGATTAAACCATGCATTCTGATGAATCCATACTCCCTGATCATCTTTATCTGGACTAAGAACTTGATAAAATTCATTTTCCCGCTCTACATCTTTTAAAGAAATCTGATCATAACGAGGCTCAACATTCTTTTTATTTGGAAACAACCATATCTGAAATAAGTTCAAAGGCTCTAAATCACTGTTATTAAATTCACTATGAAAAACACCTGAACCGGCACTCATCACCTGAACTTCTCCAGCATTGATTACAGAACTGTTTCCCATGGAATCTTTATGAGCCAAGGCGCCTGACAAAGGAATTGTAATAATTTCCATATTATCATGCGGATGCTCAGGAAAACCACCTCCCGGGGCAATCATATCATCGTTTAAAACTCTTAGAACTCCAAAATGAACTCTTTCAGGATGATAATAATTGGCAAAGCTGAACGAATATTTTGCATTTAACCAACCATAATTTGCTGTTCCCCTCGATTCTGATGTATATAATATTGTTTGCATCTCTTTACCTTTTTTGTACGATACAAACATACAATGAGAATTCAGGTATTAGATTACGAAAATCAGTGGAGGTATTGCAAAAATCAGATTTTAAGGTGTTTTATTGCGGCTTTGAGAACGAAACTGTCCGGGAGTCTCCCCCACATTCTTTTTAAAGAAGTTACTAAAGTGCGATGGTTCCTCAAACCCCAAATCAAAGGCAAGCTCCTTATTACTATTATCTGTAAATAATAATATACGCTTGGCTTCAACCAGTATTTTATCCTGTATAAATTCTTTTGCCGATTTACCGGATTGAGTTTTGACATATTTATTCAAATAATCGCTACTTACAGCTAAAATATCGGCATATTCCGACACTTTATGGAGCGTAGTATACTTTTCTTCTATTAGGCGCTTAAAATTAACAAAAAGACTATTTGAACCAGTTGCCCGCTCCAGTTCAACTGAATTTTGAAGACTACATAATGAGGTGATTCGAATAAAGAACAATTTTAATAAAGCACCCAATGCATCATATTGAAAGGAAATATCCTTATTTGAATAATATTTAACTTGTTGAATAATATTTTCTAAATCCTGATAATCGTTTGGAGGCAGATGCAAGGGAGGAGAATATCCATAGGTATTATATAAATATACTTTATCTACTATTTTTTGATGTATATTATTTTGAAGCAGAAAATCTGAACTAAAATTCATGACCCAACCATCAGGCTTTTGGGGTGTACTAATTTGATGTACCTGACCAGGAAATACCAGGTGTAATGAATAATTATTGATTTCAAACTTATTAAAATCAATATAATGCAGCCCCTTTCCTTGCTTAACCAAAACCATTGTAAAATAATCATGGCGGTGAGGATCATCATCAATACCATTTAAGTGGTCAAAAACTTCACCTATATCTTTTAAAATAAATTCAACTCTATCGCCGGATTGATTACTTAAGCCGTATGTTTTTACAGAATGGTTCATTTAAATCATATATCTATTACTCAATCAGTTTTGAACGAAACAAGATAGTATTTTATATACAGACATTTTACTTATATACATAAAAAAAACGCCCCGCCGAGAATCGACGGGACGTTCAATCTTTAACCAAACCTAACCCTAAACTATGAGTACAACAAATATACGCATTAATATATAATTTACAAAGGTTTAACATGATTTTAATGTTAAATAATGCTAATTGGTAATTTATTGCGGAAATAATAAAACAAGATACTTAATTCACATTTCCTGATTTATTTATTAACCACAAAGTACACCAAGAGATTTTCACAAAGAGCACTAATATATTAAAACATAAAACATTAGAAAAAAGCGATCTTATATTTAATGACAAGTTAGATACACGGATCACAGATCCGCTAGCAGTTTGTTTTTATGGAATTAGGATTGAGTTGTCCTTACAGGACGCTGGTAAAACGTATTGGTAATATTACCCAAGGTGTTACCTTGGGCTGAATTAAACTGGGCCTACAGCCCGTGATGTGCATGATGGCAAAGTTTAAATTGTATCTGGAATTAAACCGGACATTTGTTTTGCAATCATACCTGCAATTTTGCATAGCGTCCTGAAAGGACAACTCATTTCAGCCAATGCAAACGTAGTGACGCGTTGGGTATAATACATCATGCAAATCGCGCCCTGAAGGGGCAACTAAAAAATATAATTAATATATTTAGTTACATTTTAAAAATTACACAATGTCACAATCTTTATCCAACCTATTTGTTCATATTATCTTTCATGTTAAAGACCATAATAAAACATACATTAGAAGATCCGATCAACCCAAACTCTATGCATATTTAGGCTCAATTATTAAGGATAACGATTCAATTCCAATAATTATTAATGGAACTGAAGATCACATCCATATACTTTGCGTCCAATCAAAAAATATCGCATTGTCGAAATTGGTGGAGGAAATCAAACGACATAGTAGCCGATGGTTAAAACAAAACGACGATTATTACCGGGTATTTGCATGGCAAGGTGGTTATGGAGGATTTTCTGTTAGTCCATCACTACATGATAAAACATACTGGTACATCCAAAACCAGGAGGAACATCATAAAAAGTTATCATTCAGAGATGAATATATTCTGTTTTTAAAAGAATATGGAGTTGAATATAATCAAGAGTTTTTGTGGAAATAAGATTGAGTTGTCCTTACAGGACGCTGGTAAAACGTATTTGTAATATTACCCAAGGTGTTACCTTGGGCTGAATTGAATTGGGCTTACAGCCCGTGATGTGCATGATGGTAATTATATAAAGTCCACAAACATTATTATAGAAATATAGATTAAATTGAGTAGTCAGTAAATCCATAATTATTTTCCGTAATGCAATTCAACGTCCTGAAAGGCCAACTCATTTCAGCCCAATGCAAACGTAGAGACGCATTGGGTATGATACATCATGAAAATGGCGCCCTGAAGGGGCAACTTAATTGCAATTTATTTAACTTATGTCTACCGGATTACAAATCCAAGTTTGTAAGCAAAAAGAGGGCATTACTTGTTAGAGAAAAGTATTCATTCGTTTATTATAAATTAGATACACATATCCATCAGCTAGCTGGGTCTTTACTTCTTCTCAAAAACAATTGCAAAGGTAGTTCCTTTACCTAATTCTGTTTCTACATGTAGCTTGGCATTATTCTCTCTTACAAAACCACAAACCAACTGCATACCCAACCCTACTCCTTTTTCGTTTTGGGTACCGTAGGTGCTATTGATTTTGTTAAAATCGAACAGCGTTTCTTTTTGTTCCTGAGTCATTCCCACACCTGTATCTGTAACTTTTAATGTTGTAAACAGTTTTGAGTCTTCAGCTGAAATGGTAACAGAACCTTCTGCCGGTGTAAACTTTATGGCATTATTAAGCAGGTTACGAAGGGCAATTGATAATTGAACCCGATCTACAAACAAGGTTACGGAAGATTGAATATTGACAATAACCGCTATATTTTTTTTATGAGATACATGCTTTAGATGTTCCACTTCCATCAGCGCCACATCTTTTAAGTTAACAGTGGTTGGCGTTGATTTATGATCACCCATTTGATTAACACCCCATTGCAAAAGGTTATCCAATAAATCGAGTAAATTGGCCGATGAACTTTTAAGTTCTTTACCCAATACCAATAATTTATCTAAATCCTGATGCTGTGAACATATTTCAATCACCTCAGCATAACTATGAAAAGTGGCTAGCGGACTGCGTAAATCATGCGATAATATGGAGAAAAACTTATTTTTTGTAGCATTAGCGTTTTCTAGTTCTTTGCGCTGCTGCTCTAATATGATATTGGTTTTACGACGCTCACGACTGATTTTTAAGATAATGAAAACCAATATCGTTAAAAGAATTAATACCGATATGGCACTTATGGCAATAATTAAATAGCGGTTTTTATAAGCCTTTTCTTCATCTACTTCTTTTTGTTTTTGGGCTACCTCGTATTTGGTATGCAGGTTGGCTATTTTACGTATGGTTTCCTCGTTATTGATGCTATCGCGATAAGCAACGTATTGTTTGTGATGAAAAAATGCCTTTTCAAAGTCTTTTGACTGGTTGTATATGGTTGATAAGCGCAGACTGGCATCGCGTATTTGTTCTTTTAAACCATGCTCCTGTGCTAACAGTAGGCTCTTATGTGCAGTTTGTTTGGCTTTATTATATTGTTTACGTTTAAAGTACACCTCGGCTAAACCATCTAAATAGGACGATACTGCATAATTATCGCCAAGAGGCTCTAGTATATCGATGGATTTATTTAGATAGATTTCTGCACTATCAAGTTTATTTTGGGCGGTGTAGACAAGGCCGATGTTACCTTTGGCGTAGGCAATGCCAAAATTATACTTAACTCTATTATATAAGAATATAGATTTTTCAAAGCAATTAATAGCACTAATTCTATTACTATTTTCCCGATAAATCTCCCCCAAATTTAGATAAACAGAAGCAAGTCTAAACGTATCCTTAACTTCATTAAGTATATTTATTGATTCAGAGTAATATTTTACAGCAAGTTCTATTGCATGATTTCTTTTATAGACACTCGCCAATTTAGCATTAGAAGTAGCAATACCAGTTTTTGATTTTGCTTGCTTATACAAATATTTACTTTCTAGTAAAAATTCAACAGCTTTACTCAAATCTCCTAAATTTATATAAACTTCGGCCTGATAAACTCTTGCAAGAGCTCTCCAATTATACAAATCTTTTTCTTTAGCTAAATCATATGCTTTTGTAGCATAAGATAGTCTATCTTTCGGATCATGAGAGTAATAAGCTAAGTCACAATAGGTATCAAAAATTAATGAATCATTAGCAACGTCGATATATTGAATAAGAGAAGACTTTAAACTATCTATTTTATTTGTACTTTCTTTAAATGCACATAATAAAAAAAAGCACATAAATAATAACATAAACTTTATTCTTTTTATGTGCTTTATAAATTTCATAATTAACAAGAAATACTACTTCTACTTAGGTGGTTTTATAATGATCTCTGGATCATCAGTAACCTTATTTCCATCCTTATAAATAAAGTCAATATTATAAGACTCTGTTCCTTTTGCAGTTTTAGAGATTACTCCAGCCCAATCTGTAGAACCATTAACAGGTTGAGGGTCGGTGGAAAAAACGTCCTGACTATCAGATTTCTTATAGATATTAACAATCTCTTTAATATCACTATTATCCATTAATTTCCAGGTAACAGTACCTCCTTGTTCAACTTCAGACGTAATGGATTTGTCGTGATCGTTCCCTTCATTATCTTTTAAATGAAGTACGATTTCGTCGCCCTTTTTAACGGCTTTTAATCCAATAATTACATTTTTTTTCTCCATATATAAAATGTGTTTTTCTATAGATTAATAGGTTGTTAGATCAATAGGTCATTTGAACCAGATGCTTTCGTAACAACAATAACATACAAATCTATTGTAAATTTTAAGCTTTCTAAAAATAGAATTTTTAAATGTAACTGTTGTAAAGTCAGGTTGTTTTTTTTAATATTTTATGAATTATATGGGAATAATGTTAAAAACAGTCAGGATTATGTATCTATGTGTGAATTATAATAACATCTTATAAAAATCCGGGTATGGGTTTTGGTTATTTGAGTTGTCCTTACAGGACGCGCTGTTAACAATCTTTACAAATTACCCATGGCGATGCCATGGGCTGAATTGAACTGGGCTTACAGCCCGTGATGTACAGGAAGGCCAAGTTTAATTTGTGTTTGGGATTAAACCGAATATTTGTTTTGCAGTAATACTCGCGATTTTGCATAGCGTCCTGAAAGGACAACTTATTTCAGCCCAATGCAAACGTAGTGACGCATTGGGTATAATACATCATGAAAATCGCGCCCTGAAGAGGCAACTTAATTGCAATTTGCCCTTTATTGAATTTGTTTCTTTCTACCGGATTACAAATCCTACCTTGTAATCGAAAATAGCAACGTTCTTGATAGTTGAAAGTTTTCTTTCAATTATTATAAATTAGAAACACGGATCACAGATCCTCGCTAGCATGGTGTAGTTAGTAAATCCATAATTATTTTCCGTAATGCAAATCAACGTCCTGAAAGGACAACTTATTTCAGCCCAATGCAAACGTAGTGACGCATTGGGTATGATACATCATTCAAAACTGCGCCCTGAAGGGGCAACTGAATTACAATTTACAATTTATTGGACTCGTTTTTATCTAACGGATTACAAATCCTACCTTGTAATTGAAAAAAGGGAATTGCTTTGTAGTTGAAAGTATTCTTTCGTTTATTATAAATTGGAACACGGATCATAGATCAGCCTAGCTGTGTGCTTAGGGTCTTTACTTCTTCTCAAAAACAATTGCAAAGGTCGTTCCTTTGCCTAATTCCGTTTCTACATGTAGCTTGGCATTATTCTCTCTTACAAAACCACAAACCAACTGCATACCCAACCCCACTCCTTTTTCGTTTTGGGTACCGTAGGTACTGTTGATTTTATTAAAATCAAATAGTGTTTCTTTTTGTTCCTGAGTCATGCCCACACCTGTATCTGTAACTTTTAATGTTATAAACAGTTTTGAGTCTTCTGCTGAAATGGTAACAGAACCTTCTGCCGGCGTAAACTTGATGGCATTATTAAGCAGGTTACGAAGTGCAATTGATAATTGAACCCGATCCACAAACAAGGTTACGGAAGGTTGAATATTGACGATAACCGCTATATTTTTTTTATGAGATACATGCTTTAGATGTTCCACTTCCATCAGCGCCACATCTTTTAAGTTAACAGTGTTTGGAGTTGATTTATGATCACCCATTTGATTAACACCCCATTGCAAAAGGTTATCCAATAAATCGAGCAAATTGGCCGATGAACTTTTAAGTTCTTTACCCAAAACCAATAATTTATCTATATCCTGATGCTGCGAGCATATTTCTATGACCTCGGCATAACTATGAAAAGTGGCTAAGGGACTGCGTAAGTCATGCGATAATATGGAGAAGAATTTATTTTTAGTGGCGTTGGCATTTTCAAGTTCTTTGCGCTGCTGCTCTAATATGATATTGGTTTTACGGCGATCACGACTGATTTTTAATATGATAAAAACTAATACTGTTAAAACAACTAATACAATTGCGGAACTTATTGCAATAACCAGATATCTGTTTTTTGAGGCTTTTTCTTCATCAACTTCTTTTTGCTTTTGGGCTATCTCATATTTTGTATGTAGGTTGGCAATTTCACGTATCGTTTCTTCATTATTAATACTATCGCGATAAGCCACATATTGTTTGTGATAATAAAACGCTTTTTTATAGTCTTCAACCTGATTATAAATTTCAGACAAATTTAAACTTGTAATTTGTATCCTTTCTTTTAAACCAAACTTTTGAGCTAATTGTAAACTTTTAATAGCTGATTGCTTGGCATTTTCATATTGTTTACGTTTTAAATATATTATAGCCAATTTATTATAATATAATGACAAAGCTTCATTATCACCCAAAGATTCAAATATTTCAATAGATTTATTTATATAGATTTCTGCACTATCTAGTTTATTTTGGTCTATATAAACACTACCTATATTGCCTTTAGCATATGCATAATAATGGTAATTATTTATTGATAAAAAAAGATCCTCAGCTTTTCTGTAATTATCCAGTGCTAGATCAGTTTTGTCCATTTCTCTATACAATACTCCAAGATTCAATACTGACATTACCAACCTTAGGGAATCTTTTACCTGATCAAATAATGCTATACTTCTTTTATAACTTTCCTCTGATTTAAGATAATTTTTTTGCATGCAGTAAACCAATCCTAGTTTTGAGTCAACAGAGGCTTCACCACTTAATATACCATTCTTTTTATACAGCTTTTTACTTTCATAAAGACATTCAATTCCTTTGTCTAAAATACCTAACTTAATATAAACAGCCGCTTCCAAATATTTAGAAGCGGCCATTTCTGTAAAATCATTACACTTATTGGCATGATAATGTGCTAATTTTGCATACTTTAATTTTTCATCAGGATCCATATGTAAATATGAAATATCATGACAAACATGACTTTTTTCTGAATCACTTAAATACATATGTCTTTCTTCATAAACCCTCAATAAACTATCTACTTTATTTATCGACCATAAATTAAGCGATGAAAAAAGAAAAATCAACAGACAAAAATTTATTTTCATAACAAATTAACACCAAATAATTCACTTTTTAGGAGGATCAATGTCAACAGTACCATCTCCAGGATTGAGCCACATTACTCCTCTATTAAATGAATCTTTAATACTCAAATTTTCATGTTTCTTTTGTGGATTTGATACTTCACCCATAAAAGAAATTGATTCCTTAGAGTCTATAGAAATCATTGTCAGAAGAGTTTTATTTCTCTTTTTTGAAGTTTTTAAATAAACTACGAATTGTTTTTTAGCCATAATGTTAAATTTTTATGATTCTTAGGATGCATAAAAATATGATTTTAATATATAAATTAATAGGTGTTGTTTTAAATTTGTCTAATATTTTATTCTAACGTTCTATTTCTATAGATTAAACATAATGATTACAATACAATAATTGTATATACTGCGAATCATGGGTTGAATTTATCCTATTCTGAAGGCTGAATTAAAAATCTACGAAGTAAAAGCCTTATGTATCAACCATAAACTTCTGACTTACAAACAAGAACACACAAGAAAACAAAGCTTAATTTAGGTTAATTAAGTTGCCCTTACAGGGCGCAGGTAAAACGTATTGGTAATATTACCCAAGGTGTTACCTTGGGCTGAATTGAACTGGGCTTACAGCCCGGATGTACAGGAAGGCAAAGTATAAATTGTGTCAGGGATTAAACCGTACTTGTTTTGCAATAACACTTGGGATTTTGCATAGCGTCCTGAAAGGACAACTAATTTCAGCCCAATGCAAACATAGTGACGCGTTGAGGCAACTCATTTAACGTTTAATCAGAATTAGGACTGCAACGCACCAGCTGCGTACCAGGTCTATAACAGATATGGATATACCATATATATTATTTAATTACGCTTCACATAACATTCACATCATATTCACTAATCTGTGAGTAATAAGTGAGGGAATAGTGAACCAATAGTGTATGAATAGTGAGTGATTAGTGGGTAATATCCGCTTTTGGTACGACTACGCTCCGACTATGGTCCCTTGCAGGTACGTATATAACTTGATAAAGTATCTCTTTTAATCAAAAAAAAAGGGCTCTTGCAGTCTCTGCAAGAACCCTTTCCTTTCTAACTATATGAAATTAGGTATTTATGATTTGGTATCAAAAACTGAAAAACAAATCAATTTGTCCCTCCACCTAATGCTTTGTATAAATCAACTGAATAGTTTAACTGCTCTAACTTATCGTTCACCTGACTTAATTGAGCTGATAACAAGTTTTGTTGTGCACTTAAAACCTCAGTGTAATTGGCTTCACCTGCTTTTAATAGTTCTTGTGTAAAATCTACAGCATTGCTTAATGCATCAATTTGTTTTGCACGTAAACCATTTTTATTAACTGAAGACTTGAAGCTGAATAAAATATCAGAAACCTCTTGTCCTGCAGCCAATACAGTATTTTTAAAAGTCAATAAAGCCTCTTCCTGTTGTGATTTAGCAATAGCTAAATTGCCTTTTAATCTTTTATTATAAAAGATGGGTTGTGCTATACCGGCAACAAAGTTTGCCGCAATATTTTCAGGTTTAAAGAAATCTGAAAGTTCTGTTCCATTGTAACCAACAAAGCCACTACTTAATGTAATGCTCGGATATAAGCTGGCCTGAGCAGCATTAGTAGCTTCAAAAGCAGCTCTGAACGATAGCTCTGCACTTAAAACATCAGGGCGTTTTGCCAATAACTGAGCAGGAACACCATACTTTAATTCAGAAGGAACAGCTTGCTGACTAATTGCGTTTCGGGCAATAGTACCAGGTGTTCTTCCCAATAAAACACATAAGGCATTTTCTTGCTGATGAATTTGATCTTCAATGGTAAATACCGATAATTGGGTATTGTACAACAAAGCATTACTTTGCTCAACAGCAGCTCCATTTGTTAAACCTGCATCTTTTAAAGCCTGCATGGTTTGCGAACTTTCAGTAAGTAAACCAATGGTTTCTTTGGTTACTTTTAATTGCTCATCGAGTGATGTTAATGCATAATACAATTGTGCAACACCTGAAATAATATTGGTTTGTACCAGTTTTTTATATTCCATGGTATTTAACAAACTTGCATAGCGTGACTTTTTGGTACTATTTAATTTTCCCCAGGCATCAATTTCCCATGAAGTAGTTAAACCCAAATTTAAGGTATTGGCATTATAACCCAATACTTTGGTAGTACCGCCATCAATACTATACAATGTATATTCATCCTGAGCAGCAACACTTAACGTAGGCAGTTTTGCAGCTTTTGCCATAGCAAAGTTTGCCTCAGCCTGCTTAATTCGCTCTAAAGCCACTTTCATGTCAAGGTTATTATCCAAAGCCTCCTGAATCAACTGCTTTAGTATATCATCGCTAAAATACTCCTGCCATGGAATATCTGCAATAGTAGTAGAATCAGAGGTGTTTAAATTTTCATCTCTGATTAAATCCTTTGTATCTACATTTAAATCAGATACATTTTTACTTGTTCGGCATGAACTCATCCCAATAGCTATAAACACAGCTATCAGGATGGCACTTTTGCCTGTATATTTTATTTTGTTATGCATCGTATTATTGAATTTCTTTAATTTCCGAATCATCAATAGTAACAATCTTCTTTTTGCTTACTTTTTCCTGTAAACTCTGGAACATGATAAACAATGTTGGGATGATGATGATACCAACTAATGTACCTACCAACATACCTCCAATAGCACTAATACCAATAGATTTATTACCTACAGCACCTGCTCCTGAAGCTACAGCCAATGGTAATAATCCAAATATAAATGCAAACGAAGTCATTAAAATCGGACGTAAACGAGCTACAGCACCTGTTATGGCAGCTTTTACAATACTCATACCTTGTTTTCGTCGTTGCAATGCATATTCCACAATAAGAATCGCATTTTTAGCCAACAGACCAATAAGCATGATTAAGGAAATCTGTACATAAATATTATTTACAATACCAGTACCACTAAGCATAGCACCAAATATGAAAATAAATACCCCGGCCAAACCTACAGGTAAAGAGAAGATAACTGCCAATGGCAAGATATAACTTTCGTACAGTGCTGCTAACAGCAAGTATACAAACACCAAACAAAGCAAGAAGATAATCGCTGTTGTACTACTACTGTTAACTTCTTCACGAGTCATACCAGAGAAATCGTATCCATAACCTTCCGGCATATCTATGCTCTCGATAAATTTAAGTACATCACCCGAACTTTTTCCTTCGTAATAGTTTGGAATAATTGTTACACTCATAGAAGAATACAGGTTAAAACGTGTTAGGGTTTGTGGACCTGTAACGTCGAACACCTGAATAAATTCAGAAATTGGAGCCATTTCTCCACTTCCTGTCTGAACCTGCAAGTAACTTAGATCGTCTAACTTTGAACGGTACTCAGGAGCTGCCTGAACCATTACACGGAACTGCTTACCATAAAGGTTAAAGTTAGATACATACATACTACCAATATAAGCCTGAAGGGTTGTCATTACAGTCCCTAAAGTCATACCGGCATCTTTAATTTTAGCAATATCCGCATGAATTTCTTTTTGAGGGAAGCGAGGGTCAAAGCTATTCATAATCATCATAGCTGTACCACTCTTTCTAACCTTATCCAAAAAGTCATTGGTTACATCGTAAAATTTATTGATATCACCACCTGTTTTATCCTGCATTTGAACTTCAACACCACTACTCATACCAAAACCTTGTAGTGTTGGCATTCCGAAAAACATAAAGGTAGCATCTGTAATACTATCTGTTTTTTCTTTAAGGATGGCAGCCACATCAGCTGTAGTAATATCACGCTCGTTCCATGGGTCCATTTTAATAATCATTGAACCATACGAACTACCCATACCACTTAAGAAACTAACACCAGTTAAGTTAGTAACTGTACGAACGTGAGGTATGTCATTAGCTATTTCAGCTACCTCAGCCATCAAACTATCCGTTCTTTCCAAAGAAGATCCCGGAGCTAAAGTAACCATACCCATTACACCACCACTATCTTCCTGAGGTACGAAACCTGAAGGCATCATATTGATAATAAAATAGAAGATATAACTAAATACACCAATAATAGCTACTGTAATCCAGCGGTTTCTTTTCTTACCCATAAAGTTAAGTGTTCGTCCGTATTTTTTTGTTACAGACTCAAACCCAACATTAAATACATAGTAAAAACGCTGAATAAAGTTACGATCCTTAGCTTCTGGAATATGGTGTGCTTTTAAGAAGATCGCACATAAAGCCGGACTCAGTGTTAAGGCGTTTACCGCTGAAATAGCAATTGAAATAGCTAAGGTAAGACCAAACTGTTTAAAGAACACTCCACTTGTACCACCAATAAAACTTACCGGAATAAATACAGCCGACATTACCAATGTAATAGATATAATTGCAGGAGCAATCTCGCTTAAGGCAGCAATAGTTGCCTTTCGTGGATCTTTTTCGCCGGCATCCATATGTGAATGAACCGCTTCCACAACTACAATGGCGTCATCCACCACAATACCAATAGCCAGTACAAGGGCAAATAAGGTTAACAAGTTTATTGAGAAACCAAATACCAATAAGAAAAAGAAGGTACCAATAATAGCAACCGGTACAGCAATAGCAGGAATTAATGTAGCCCTGAAGTTCTGTAAGAATACAAATACTACAATAAATACCAGAATAAAAGCTTCGAATAGTGTATGTAATACTTTTTCGATAGATGCATTTAAGAACTCACTTACATCCATCTCAAAATTATACTTGATACCCACTGGGAAAGATTCAGAAGCTTTAGCTAACACCTCTTTCACCTCATTAATTACATCCTGCGCATTAGAACCTGCGGTTTGAGTAATACCCATTAATACGGCAGGGTGTTTATCATTTAAAGTATTAACCGTGTATGATAAAGAACCTAATTCAACATCAGCCACATCCTTAACTCTTAAAACCTGAGAATCAGTAGAACGGATAATGATATCTTCAAACTCAGCTTCAGACTTTAAGCGACCTGTATATTTAAGTGCATACTGAAATGACTGATTACTGTTAGCACCAAGCTCACCCGGCGCAGCTTCAATATTTTGATCCTGTAAAGCAGCAATTACTTCGGTAGGATTCATTTTATAAGCAGCCAATACATCTGGTTTTAACCAGATACGCATGGAGTAGTTACGTGCACCATAAACGGTAGCATCACCTACCCCTGTTACCCTTTTAATTTGAGGGATAATATTGATATTGGCGTAGTTTTGAATAAACTCCGCATCATAATCAGGGTTTGTTGACGAAACCGCAATAAACAAAATATTACTACTCTGCTGCTTTTGAACTGTTACACCTACCTGAGTTACTTCAGAAGGCAATAAAGATGTAGCCTGCGATACACGGTTTTGAACGTTTACTGTGGCAATATCAGGATCAACACCCTGTTTAAAAAATACAGTAATACGAACTCTACCACCATTTGATGCTTCAGAAGTCATGTAAGTCATACCTTCCACACCGTTAATAGACTCTTCAAGAGGAACAACAACACTATTAAGAACCGCCTCAGCATTTGCTCCACTATATGTGGTTTCTACACGTACTGTTGGCGGCGCAATATTCGGATATTGTTCTATTGGCAAAGTAGCGACACCGATACCTCCCAATACAACAAATAATATAGATATAACCGTAGATAATACGGGACGTTCTATGAATGTTTTTAACATTAGTTTTTTCTTTTAATTATTGAATCTGAATTTCCATTCCATTTGAAAGTGTAGAAATACCATCCGTAACAATTTTATCACCGGCATTAAGACCATCCAACACTGCAAAATTCTTTCCGTCAGGAGTTGATTCAACAGTTATCACTTTTTGCACTGTTTTCTTTCCTTCCAACTTATAAACCAACACCTTGTTTTGTTGAGCAAATGTTGCTTTTTGAGGAATAACAAATACATCTTTTAATAGCGTTGGAATAATTACTTTACCACTGGTTCCGCTGCGTAATAAACCATGAGGATTACTAAATACAGCTCTGAAATTAACCGCTCCGGTAGCTGGATCAACTACTCCGGAAATGGTTTCAATTCTTCCTTCTTCTTCGTACTCACTTCCATCAGCCAATAACAATTTTAATGAAGGCATTTTTTCAATTTTCTCAGCCTGAGTACCACCCTCCCACTTGCGCATGTATTGTAATAACTCTTTTTCGTTCATTGAAAAGTAAGCTACTACATTATCAGTGTTGGCAATGTTAGTTAAAACACTTGAGCTGTTCACCAAACTACCAATTCTGAAAGGAATAGTTCCTACTGTTCCGTCAATAGGACTGGTTACTGTTGTCCAACCCATTGAAGCTTTAGCATTCTCTAAATTTGCTTTTGCAGTATGGTACGCATTTTCGTACGATTTTAATAATACATCACTGATAATTCCTTTTTCGGCCAATGGACGCATGCGCTCCACATCTAATTGTGCATTGTTATAATTAGCCTGAGCCGTTTTTAAAGACTGAACAGATGATGGCGAGTTAATTTTAAATAAAGGTGTTCCTTTTTTAACCACCGATCCCTCATCAACATAAACTGCTTCAATAAAACCATCAACTCTTGGTTTTATTTCAATATCTACCTGGCCTTTTAACACTGTAGGAAACACTGAATGTAATTCTACATCCTTTGCCACAAGTTCCGAAACAGGATATTTTTTCGTGGGTTTTACAGCCTCTGTATTTTCAGCTGTTTTACCACAAGAAACCAATAAAAGAAGCCCTAATGCTCCAATCGTAATCTTCTGTAAATTCATAGTATATTTATTATTTATAATATTCGTTGATTTTAACAATTGTTGATATTTGCAACTATAAAAGCAAATTTTTTTATTTTACACCCATCTTGCTCTGAATATGATCAAAAACCTTGAAAAAGGTTTTTACGTCTGATTCATTTAAACCTTCCATTAGATTGACAGTAACCTCATGGTCACAAGCAATAGTCAACTCTGTATATTCATAACCTTTTTTAGTTAGTGTAATTATATTTCTTCTTCTGTCGTTAGGATCTGTACTTCTCATTAAAAGGCCATCTTGTTCAAGAACATCAATCATCCGAAGAACCACAGACTTATTTTTATTCATTATTTCTGCAATATCTTGTTGCACCGGTGATGTCTTTTGACAAAAACGCACAATTAACAATACCACCATTTGGTCAAAGGTGTATTTGATTTCCTTGTCTTTAAATAAATCAGCCATCATCTTTGGAAATGCACTTCGAATTGACCCAATTGTCATCCCCAATGGCCTGACTTCAGCTTTCATTTGATCTTATTTTAAAATATTATAACTCTTATCCACTATGTATCAATAACATAAATTAAATATCAATATATTATGATACAATTTGAATTACAAAGAAATATGTATTAGTTGATTTTTGCAACTGTTTCATTTGAATTTAATTATTCTTAACATCCAAATAATGCCAGTTACTTAGACTGATCATTTTTAATAAAATAATTAAAGATTGCAATGAAATAATGAGGTCAATTTGCCTCAAAAGTTGTTCCAAAGAATTACACCCTTAATTAATTTAAGATATTTTATAAAATAGTTGAGTTTGAATTTTAAACTATATATCTTAACTTTAATTAAAGATTAAAACATGTAATGACTTAAACCAATTGAATAATTTTCTGTTAGATATTCGCACATTTGTATCGATTTATAATAGTACAAACAAATTATTTCACTAACCATTAAACTTTAACAGTATAATGAAAAAATTAAGCAATTTATTTCTATCTGCATTAGTTGCATTTGCAGTATTTTCCTGCAACACTCCTCAACAAAAACAATCCGGTGATAACCATGAAGAACATGCTAAAACTGAAAAGAAACATGTTCACTGGTCACACGCCTCTGGTGAAGAAGGTCCTGAGAACTGGAAAAATTTATGTGATGACTTTTTACCTTGCGGAGGCAGTGCTCAATCGCCAATTAATATTATTACCGATAGTTTAATCAGCGCAGAAGACTTATTACCATTGTCGTTAAAATACGGAACAACATCTGTTGATATTATTAATAATGGACATACAGTTCAGTTTAATACAACCGGGGATAACTCCATTAATGTTGAAGGTAAAGAATACAAACTATTGCAATTCCACTATCACGCTTTAAGTGAGCACACTGTAAACGGAGATCACTATCCTTTAGAAGTTCATTTTGTACACAAGCATTCCGATAGTGATTTATTGGTAATGGGGATTCTTTTTAAAGAAGGAGAATCAAATCCTTTATTTGCAAAATATTTAGAGAATTTCCCTAAAGAAAAGGGAACTTTTACTGCTGAGGATCAAATTGAATTGATGGAGGTTATTCCTTCAAACTTAAGTTATTACCATTACAATGGTTCTTTAACAACTCCTCCATGTTCAGAGATTGTAACCTGGTACGTTCTTCAAACTCCATTGGAAGCTTCGAAAGAACAAATTGATACTTTTTCGAGTATTTTAAACAACAATTACAGACCAACAATGCCATTAAACGGCAGAACCATTGCAGGCTATTCTGCTGAATAATAAAAAATAAAAACATAAAAAAGGCCACTTATCTATATGATTAGCGGCCTTTTTCTTTTAAAATAGGTTCAGAATTATTAATCAATAATAGCTTTTAATTTCTGAGCATGTTCTTTTATTACACCCATTGTACTATCAGTATCAAACACAGAATTTAAACCTTGCTCTTCCTGAGGTGGATCACCCATTAAATCATCGCCATTGCTCCACATTGGATCTTCCTTATAATGGCGACCGTAACCACCAAAGGCCCAAAAATTAGTTCCTGCTAACACTCCGTTTTCTTTAGCACTCTCTTCAACTTTAGTAAAAGCGTGGCTATAATACTTATCTCTGGCAGTAGTGCTATCATCTGCATTAAATTCATGATGATCGCGAGGTAAACCAAATTCCTCAAAAACAAGTGGTTTGTTCAGTTCTTTTGCTACATTAAAATGACTCTCCATATATTGATCAGTAAGTACAATTGCAGAATCCAATGTTTCAGAAATCCTTTCGCAATCAATCCATCCCCAGTTTTTAGGCCATATATGCATGGTCATATAATCTACGCTATTGTAACTATGTATCTGCTTAAAAAGATTGATATCTTCCTCACACCCCCAGGATCCTTCAGTTCCTGTTGTAACCAAATGATTAGGATCTAAAGCTTTAATAAAATCTGCAGTAGTTTTTACCCATTGTGCAAAATTCTCTTTATTAGCATCAGATAAAGCTCTGGGTTCATTTGCCAGTTCCCAGGTCATAATGGTTGGATCTTCTGTATACTTTTTACCGCTATACTTATTGGTTCTGCCAAGCATAAACTTAATATGCTCCTGATATAATTTCTGACAAGAATCGCTGGCATGAAACTGTGAGCAATAGGCCATAAACTCAGGCCAGCTATGAGGCGCAATATTGGGATATGGAATATCTCCATAACCACACCAATTTAAATACTGACCATAACCACCTGACCATTCCCATGTATTATTCAAATATAAAATGGCATGCATTTGACGTTTACCCATCTCATTTAGCAAGAAATCTAGTCCATCCAATAAGGTATCGTTATAAACACCTGGTTCTAATTGTAAAGCCGGAGTTACTCTGAATGGTTCGTTATCCGGGCCTTCAGCACCAGCCAAAATACGAAGGTTGTTAATGCCCACACTTTGCATTAAATCCAACTCCTTTATCAATCGATCCCGATTTCCCCCTCTGCCCTCTGAAGCTAAAATTCCTCCATACCAATAATTGGTACCTACAAAATAATAGGGTTTATTATTCCATATAAACTGATGACCTTGCCGGGTCACAAAACTGCTTTCTGTGGATTTTTTCGTATTACATCCCATAATAACAAGTAAAATTAAAACTGGTATGTAGATTATTTTTTTCATAGGTAATAGTTCTTAGTTACTAGTACTTAGTTTTTTTTATTATTTCTGTTTTGTTAATAGGTAAAAATTAGATTTACGCCTTTACTATTTTAAACCACTAAGAACACCAAGATTTCTTCACAAAGAGCACAAAGAAATTTTATGAAAATCTTAACGCCTACGTGCCTTAGTGGTGATTATTTACTCGTTATTAGACGCTGATCGTTTTGATTTACAGCTTGGTTATTACCAGACGCTTACAGATTTAAACTTATAGCTTGGTAATAAACGCTGACAGGTCTGCAACCCTAACTTACGCCTTTCGTTTTTCGTTTAATTCCGCATTAATTTTGGCCATGTATGAGTCACTTAATTTATACAGAAGTAATAAGGCTCCTGATAAAAAGGCTGCAATACCCGGGTATATACTAATCATTAATCGAATTCCTTTTAAAGACTCCACACTTTGCTCCGCATTTGCCTGAAATCCATAAGATGCCAGAATATAAAGAGGTATAGCTCCTCCTATTGTCAAACCTAACTTCTGCGACATAGAGGATGATGAAAAGATTAATCCAGTCGCTCTTCTACCTGTTTTTAATTCAGAATAATCGGCAATATCTGCATACATCGACCAATTTAGGGGTAAAACAATACCAGCAGTAATTCCAATAAATACATTTAATAAAAATATTAAACTGATTTGTTGAGGTTGCAAAACATATAGAACAATACTAAACGCTGCTGCACAGAACATAGAAATCAGATAAGTAGCTTTTTTACCCAGTTTATTTGATATCGGTTTGGCCAATATTACACCTATCATATTAGTTGCAAGCCAAACAGTCATGTAAGCACCTGCCAGTTTATCCCACTTTACATCTCCAAATAAAGGAACCGTTTGATCCTGAATAAAATATTTAAAATAATACATGATACTTGAGTCTCGAAAAGTATTGAATATGAGCATCAATATACCTACACCAAGCATAATAAACCATTGGTGGTTTTTAAGTAAATCTTTTAAATCATTCCATACTGAATTTTTCTCAGCAATTGGTTTTAATCTTTCCTTGGTCCATAAGTAAGTCATTACAAAAAAGAATGCCGCTACTACTGCGTAAATCATTACCATATATTGGTAACTACTGGAAGTATTGGCCCCGGAACTTTTAAAATAATCCAGAATATAAGGCGCAGAGGCCGTCATAAATATCCCACCTGAATAAGCTCCAATAAATCTAAAGGAAGCAAGGGTAGTTCGCTCCTTCATATCATCAGTCATTACAGCCATTAGCGACCCATAAGGCACATTAATAGCCGTATACACCATCATCATTAAGGTATAAGTAATATATGCATATATTAACTTACCTGAAGGGCCAAAGTTCCAGGTTGTAAAAGTTAAAATGCCAATAATACCAAACGGAACAGCTACCCATAATAAATAGGGTCGGAATTTCCCTTGTGATGTATTTGTTCTATCAGCAATAACACCCATGATTGGATCATTCAATCCATCCCATAGTCGCACTAATACAAACATTAATGCAACTGATTCCGGACTGAGTTCAACAACATCGGTATAAAAAAAGGTTAAGTACATTGCAAAAATCTTCCAAAACATGGAAGAAGCAAAGTCCCCAAAACTATATCCTATTTTTTCTTTTATATTTAAATTGTAGTTCATTTTCAGATTTTATAAAAGCCCACTCCAGCTCCCCCAAATTAGAGGAGGATAGATTTACAGCTTGGTTTATTAACCGCCAAAAACTTAGGGATCTTCACAAAAAAACACGATGTATTTCTGCAAAGCATAATTCCTTTATGCAAATTAATTTCCTATTTACAAGACGCTGATAGGTTTGATTTACAGTTTGATATTAAACACTATCAGGTCTTACTTTCATTTAAAATGGTCATTACTTCCATTAGAGCACGACTATTATGGTACGGACATTTCCAGAAACCCAGTTTAACATCACTGGTTATGGGATTACCTTGCTGATCGACCCGCCAGTGCCATTCACCATTTTGTTTATCAATTATTTTTTCTTTTATAAATTTCCATGTCTTTATCATGGTATGGAGATAGAATTCCTCTCCGGTAATTTTCCAGGCATAAGCCAAACCAACCATTGCTTCTGCTTGTGGCCACCAATGTTTATCGGCATCCAGATGGTCACCTTCCTTTTCATTAAAAACTGAACCATCCTCAACCATACCTTCATTAATGGTTGCATCAACCATCTTGATACATGTATCTTTTACTTTAGATATCTGTTCAGCATTGCCTAGCTCATAAGCAGCTTCATATAAAAGCCATGCTCCTTCAATATCGTGTCCGTATGAAGTGATGGATGATTTTACTGTCCAATCATAATCAAAAAACAATTCGAAATGTGCAGTATTCTGATTAATAATATGTTTGTCAAAAACATCGATCAAGTCTTCTATTTTTTGCTTTAAGTGTTCATCTTTCCATACCCGATATAAGTTTGTATAGGGTTCCAGAATATGCAAATGGGTATTCATTGACTTAGGTTCATTGGCATCTTTATCACTCAATCGCATATCATCCAATGTATTCCATTCTCGGGATAAAGCTTCAACATAACCACCATATTTTTCATCATAGCTTTTTGCTTCAATCAACTCAAAAAGCTTTTGAGCATACTCCAATGCCACGGCATCACCTGTAGCTTTATAAAACTCAGAAAAACCATAAATCCCAAATCCCTGGGCATAAATCTGCTTTCTGTCAGATACTACTTCCCCCTGTTCACTTATGGCCCAATAGAGTCCTCCATGTTCTTTATCCCAGAACTTTTCTATCAGATAATGATATGCCCTATAGGCAACTTTTAAATATCTTTCGTCTTCTGAAAAATTATAGGCTGCAGAAAATGACCATAAAATACGAGCGTTTAATACAGCACCTTTTTCTGCACCCGGAACCAACTGATTATAAAAATCTCTTTCTCCAACAAATCCACCAAACTTTATATCAATCGAGTTGTCAGTCCAATATTGCAAAAGCAGGGAGAACTCCTCTCCCATATCTTTTACTAATTGGTCCATCTTAAAAAAAGGGCTGACCAATTCCATTCCTAGTTATTTTTGTCTATTAAATTATTAATTCTGTTTACCGAAGCTGCCGATCTAAATTCATCGGGCGGTGTATTTATGCAATAATCAACCAGTTGATCAACCGTTGATGTTGCTACATGCATCCTGGTATCTGAAGAAGCGTAGTAAATATATACTTTTCCGTCATCATCAACAATCCAACCGTTGGAAAAAAGAACATTTGACACATCTCCAACTCGCTCTTCCTTCAATGGACCCATAAAATGACCTGCCGGTTTATAGGTTACTTTCCAAGGCTCTTGCAAATCCGTCATAAACATATAAAGTGTGTATCGTAATCCGGCAGCAGTATTTCGAACTCCGTGAGCTAACTGCAACCAGCCTTTATCTGTTTTGATAGGGGCAGGACCTAAACCATTTTTTACTTCGTAGATAGTATGATACTGTTTAGGGTCGACAATAATTTCATCAACAACCTCAGCATGTTCAATAGTTTCAGACAATCCAAAACCAATACCACCACCAGAACCGGTATCTATAAACCCATCCTGAGGACGTGTATAAAAGGCATATTTCCCATCTATAAAATGAGGAAAGAGAACTGCATTTCGTTGCTGCCCGGCGTGACTTTTTAAATCATCCAATCTTTCCCAGCTTTTTAAATCCCTGGTACGGGCAATACCGGCAGCAGCCACTGCACTACTTGTATCTCCGGCTGAAGCATCAGGATCTTTACGCTCAGAACAAAACACACCATAGATGTAGCCATCATCATGTTGCGTTAAGCGCATATCGTAAATATTGATATCCGGATCATCAGTTTCAGGCATAGTTAACGGACGCTCCCAGAAACGAAAGTTGTCCACTCCGTTAGGACTCTCGGCAACTGCAAAAAAGGATTTACGATCGTTACCTTCAGTTCTGACTACCAGTATATATTTACCATTAAGTTTTATTGCTCCGGAATTCATGGTTGCATTAAAACCAATGCGCTCCATAAAATACGGATTTGTATCAGGATTATAATCAAATCGCCATTTTAAAGGTACATGATCCCTTGTTACAACAGGATTTTTATACCTATTAAAAACTCCATTTGTACTAAACAACTCCTCATTAGTTTTGGACAAAAGCGCTTCATGCTCTTTTTCAATCCTCAATTTTCTTTCTTCAAATAACTTATTCGACATTGAATTTTCTTTTATGTGTTATTTTGGGGGTGGTTGTTTTTATGGCAACCTCAAAAACGCTTAACAGTTGTTATTCCATTTCAGAGATTCCATTATCTCATTATAAATTATTTATTGCTATTAAAATCTTCTAATAACCAGATATCAGGCTTTGACGTAAACTGTTTTGCATCTGCTTCAGAAGGATGTCCGTCATAAGAAAAGAAATGATGTTTTTTAGGATCATTTCGCCATAGCAACACATAGCTTATATTGCTTGAAATACTATCTGGTTCCATTGCCTGATACAACTTTTGAGTAAACCATGTTGAATCCGGAAGATTTTCGCAGCCAGTTTCTGTAAATGCTGCCGGTTTATTTTTTTCTTTGGCTACTTCAATCATCACACTCAGGTTTTGTTGGGTATTTTCAACCCAATTTTCCATGCCTGGCCATTCATAAATATCAACACCCAGCATATCAACCATATCATCGCCAGGATACCAAACCATATATTCCTCTTTTGTTTTATATCCTCCATTAGGTGAATAACAGATCAACATATTGGAGAGTCCTTTTTTGTTTTTCAGGTAGTCAACAGTGAATCTAAAAAGCTGCTTATATTCTTCTGGTGTGGTTGTTTTACTCCCCCACCAAAACCAGGCTCCATTCATTTCGTGCCATGGACGAAAAACAAACTCTATTGGATTTCCATCAGCATTTTTTAAGCTCAACAGAAAGTCGGCAATCAAATCAAGTTCTTTTACAAATTCACTATGAAAATCACCATTGGGTAAAATATGCTCAACCACTGTAGAGTCTGTAAACCATGCGTTTTCACCTGTTACAACAGAATATGGATGCCAGCTAAATGTATTTACACCTCCCATAAGACCGGCTTTAACAACCAACTGACGCATTACATCAAAAGGAACAGAATCCAGATTAACCGCATCACCTCTTTCCAGACCTCCCAAATCCCATCCAAAAACAGCGGGATAATCACCAGAAACTCTTTTTACATCCGATTCTCCATCCACATATTTCCAATGCTGACCGTAGGCCAAATCATCCTGATGCCCCAACAAAATTCCTTTTTGCTGCGTTGCTTTCAGCGTTTCGTACAAAGATTTTGATTCACTCATTTCTTTTTTTTGAGAATTACAACCCATTAGCATTCCTGCAACCAGAGAAAATATTACTAACTTGTTCTTCATTGTTTATTTTGTTGTGTATTGTAGATACTAATTGTTTCTAATTATTTTAAATCCGGCATTTCATCCCGAGTAATCACATAATCCTGACTCATTGCATCTATCCACCAGGATGCTGATGCATGTTCATGATCTGTTTTTTCGAACTCACTACCGGATGTATTTACAGTTCTGTCATAATCATACCATGGCATAAAAAAGCTCCATCTTGAACCATTACTCCACTGTTCGCTTACTTTTGCAACTGTTCCACATTCGCTTAATGTGATCATTTTATTGGAATAGATTTCCTGTATCGCATTAAATTCCGCTGTGATTACGGATCCACTGCTTTCTCCGTAAATATCCCTGCCTATAATATCCACATACCCATCTCCAGGATAAAAATCATGATCTCCGGTTTGTGTAGTCCAAACCCATATCAGATTATTTACCCCTTTATCTTTAAAGTAATTAAACATATAAATCCAAAGATTTTTGTATGCTTCGGCTCCATCTGCTCCCCACCAAAACCAGGCAGTTCCACCTGTAAATTCATAAATATTACCTGCAGCTTCATGTAATGGTCGCCATATTACAGGGATGTTTTTTTCTTTAAGCAGCAACAAATAATCGGCTATTTTTTCCAGGTCGGCATTAATCACCTCATTTTCCCAGGTTCCTGTTACAGTGGCCTCTGCCGCACTAAAATGATTATTATCTGTATAAAAAGAAATTTGATCAGAACCTTCTGAAAGAGGTACATTCCAATGCCATCCGGCACTTACTATACCTTTATTATTCCACCATTCTTCAGCTACTGTAATGTTTGAGTAATCAATCCAATTAGCTGGCGAAGCATACAAATGCACATAATCAAACGTAGTAATAGCCGGGTATTTTCCGGTATGAAACTTTACCCATTCTGCTTCATTGGTATTCCAACTTACATTGGCCATTGTGGATGAGATCATCTTCTCTCCATAATTATCCAACAAAAAGTTATATACATTCTGAGCTTGAGGTATTGGATTTTCTGTAACCAAGGTAGTGGTGATATTTAACTGAACAGCTTCTTTTGTTGTAAAACTTAACCTTATTTCAGCTGCTTCAACTTTTGTTGGACCAATAACAACACCTTTAGGTATTACCAATTCATAAGTATTGGATTCCTGCAATCCGGATACATCAATTTTCAGTTCCTTTAAATTGGCAACAACATGATCAACACTTGCATTACCTATTGCAACCAATGAATGTGTTGATGATGGCGAGGTAATATTCTGATCAAAAGTTAATGTGATTGTAATATCACCATTAGCGATATCCACAGCTCCGTTTGAAGGGGTTGAACTCACTAATACAGGTGGCTCCAAATCCTCTTCTTCAACACCATTATTATCATCTGAACAACCACACAAAAAAAGAAATAGCACCGGTAAAAAAATGAGTAAAAACTTTTTCATCAATTTATTTTTTAAGTAAGATGGAACTCACCCGAAAAGTTGACATTCTCTTTTCCTTAAGGCTTGTCTCATCGCTGTATGCTCTTTTAAATAAGATTTAGAAATAAGGACTGTTCAAATTAGAAACAGCCCTTATACGCAATTATTATTAAACTCTATGAAGAGCCGATCCATTATAACTAGCAGACTATTTTATGGCTACTTTAGTGACTACAAAATCACCTCCATATGCACCCAAACCACCACCATTCTGAATTGCAGCTATATCATCAGCAGTTAGCACAAACGAAATGCTCGAAGTACCAGCAGGAATAATAATATTACCATCTTCAGTTTCATCACCTGATTCCTTGGCTATAGGAACAGTAGATGGTATTGCAGCCCAATTACCATTACCAATACGCATTGTTGCTTCTGCATCTGCAGTATAGTAAATATACAAGGTTTGTCCTACCGTTAATCCACTAAAATCATACCCTCCCCAGGTTAGGGCGGTGAATGAGTCGCTCCAGCCAGAAACCTTAGCAGAACCTTCCCAGATTGGTGTTGGTGGTGAGAAATCTTTCACCCAGGAAATAGAAGAAATAACCATACCATCTCCCTGAAGAATAATTGAATAACCCCAATCACTAAATGGGAACAATGAAACAGGCAAGTCAATGTAATCAGAAGATGCCAGGATGGCTGCATTATCAGGATTTCCATCTATTGAGCCATCATAAACATTTACCCAATGACCATGGAATACTTTCATTTGTGGAGCATCTTTGGGTTTAGTGTATCGGATGCGTACGTAAGCATCAGCCGGAGCACCAGAAAAGTCAATATTTAATTCATAGTTTGAACTCCAATTAGCCAATTCAACAGGAGTATTATACAATACGGTTTCAACAATACCTGATGCCTCAACTTTAATGGTATAATCAACATTTGTTGTACCTGACACCAAGGTTATTTTATTATCACCTACATCATTACCCACTCCAACATAGAGAACAGTTCCTACCAATAAGTAAGGAGTTTCTACATCATTAAGAAGCACATTGGTTAAACTTCCTCCATTTACAACAGAGCACTCCAATAAGTCTCCCATAGTTGTTGCTTCTGAAGCAAATTCAGAAACGGCACAGAAAGTAAATGCATTGATCGTAATATTTCCAGCTGCAACAATTTCACCATTATCCATCACAATTGATATACTTCCTGTTTCAGCCTCCAGAGGAACTACAACTGAAAAACCATCGCCAGTAGCAGTTGCTTCAGCTTCCAGATCACCAAACATAACTGATGTTACTCTGCTACCTAAAGTTGACACAATTGCTAACTCATCCAAAGGTGTAGCATCAGATGGGAAAGTAGCTACAGGCTTAGTCGTAACAAAACCTTCAACAGAAATTGCTGTACCATTATCGGTAGTTAAAGTAATTGTTCCGGTCTGAGCTGCTTCTGTTACTTCCAGATTTAACTTACCATCTATTACGGTTACCGGTACTGCTTCAGCTCCGGTAAATGTAGCTGTGGTTACCAAATCTAAATCAGTACCTGCAATAACAACAGTCTCGCCTACTCCATAAGAATCTTGTATTTCATCAATAGCAGCTGTTGGTTCAATAAGTGTAATATTACCTACTTCAATTTCAATACCCGAAGGTAACACTGATATCACAGCACCGCTTGTAGCATTGGTTGGAACAGTCATTACAAGGCTTGTTGCACTTTGACTCTCAAATTCAGTCACCTCAACATCTCCGCCCAAAGTAAGACTAGTTACCAGGTCAAGATCGGTTCCTGTAATTGTTAATTCTGTACCAGGCTTAACAGGCGTTGGTGCAACTTCTGAAACAACCGGAGTTACAATATTCAGTTCTTCTTCTGAGTAAATAATAATAGGATCTTCAGCACCATTTGATAAAGCAATTTTACCGGTTTGTGCTTCAGCAGGTACAATCAACTTAATTTCCTTACGGGATTTACTAACAAAATCAATACTATCCACAACAACTCTGTCAGTAAAAATAAACTCAGCAACCCTGTTTAAATAATCTCCTGTTAAAGTTAATTCTGTACCAGGCTTAACACTTGATGCAGCAAAGGCATCCATTGAAATTGGTTCGCTAAAACCAATCGGAGTTAATGTTGTTAATGTACCTTCTGAATAATTTAATTCCAGATAACCTTCTGATGCATCCTGAGGTACAATTAACTTAATACTTGTTGCAGTATGCTCCGTAAAATCAGCACTGGTTAATTCTATTCCATCAGGAATTACTATGGAAGTAACATCATCTAAATTATTACCTATAAACCTTAATTCTGCACCACGCTGAATAAGCATAGGTCCATAACTTAACAACTCCGTTTTACTACTCACTCCATCATCGTCATCCTCGCACGATGTAAGCGTAAGTGTCAGTCCTAATAATCCTATAAAAAACACAAGGATAGCAGACTCTATTTTATTTATATATTTTGAATGCTTCATAATTTATTTTGCTTAGGATTACTACAATGGAACAATTCTGATATTATCAATACACATATGAACTGTACAATCTGTACCATCAACACCTCCATGATATACGAAGAACGTAAGACCTCCTAACATTTCTATTGTTAAAGTTGCCTCTGACGCTTTACCATCCTTATCGTAAATAAATTCACTCAATGGAACTGTAACAGTAGTCCAACCCTCTGTCATATAACTACCTGAACTAACCCAAGGCATCCATAATCCACGAGGAAAATCCTTACTTAGATATGTTTTTGTTGGATCATCATTAGCAACATACTCATTACTTCCCGTTACCGAATATGGCGTAAATATCATTTGTAAAGATGAAGCACTCCATGCTTCCGGAATATTAACTTCAAACTTTATTGCTGCTTCACTTAAATCTCCATCATAGAAAGGAACATCAGCTCTACCATTCGATTGATTCCAAAGGTTGAAAGCAAACTTATCTTCATCCCATAAATCACCAGCCTTCCCAGGCATTTCTCCATAAAAGCGAACATAATTACCGTTAATACCTGCCGGATCTGAATTTGCAATTACTCCTGATCTCCAACCACCTGCTGCATCTAAATTGTCCCAATCTAAAATGTAATTACGATCATCTCTAAAATAGAAAGAAGAACGAGTAGAGCCATAAATACTTTTAACAGTAACTGGTCCTACACCCGTACCTTCGGGTACTATAACTGAAACCTCATGATAGTCATCACTTACACCAACAACTTCTCCCTCAATGTTGCCTGGAAAGAAAACCTGCAATGGAACATTAGGATCGTCAATCAAATAATTTCCTTTTATTACAGCTTCATCCCCAGCTGCAACAAACTCACATAACATAGACTGTAGAGCTGGAGCTGGTACAACAACATTAAAATCATATTCTACCGTTTTGCTGCCGGCTTTCATATAAATTTTATCTGTTACATCTTGAGGAATTTGATTTGGAATGGTAACAAATAAGGCTTTTGAAGACATAAAGCTTGTATTCAGATCAGCCTTAACATCATTAAACCACAATTCCTTAACACTAGTAAGATTCTCACCAATCAAAACAATGGTTTGATCCAGCGATGCGCTCACAATAAGAGAGTCGGCCTTATCGGGATCAGAAACTCTTATATACTCTACAGTAGGAACACCTCCTGTAGTTTCATATTCATTAGGATATTCTTCACACGATTGAAACATTATGCCAGCAGAAAATATGGACATAATAAAAAGTGAAGCGAATATGCTATTTATATTATACTTTCTCATTTGTTTAATTTTTATAGAAATCTGTTCTATTAATCCTCAAACTATAGTTGTACAGGACCATTGAACACTCTTAAGAAATTAATAACCAATTGAACTAAAATCAAAATCTACCGGCTCATCCATTAATCCCGGATTCAGTGATAAATCAACTTCAGGGAATGGTAAGGTGAAATCATCATCTGACAAACCAGATACTTTATGCGTAAAGATTTCAAGATTAGATGCATCATCTTTTTCATAAAAATCATTTAATCCTTGCCAGTAACCTCTTTCCTGAGCAGTAATCATCGCTTTTGCTTCTTCTGGTTTATAATAATGTAAACGTACAATATCATACCATCTATCACCTTCTAAGGCCAATTCTAAACGACGTTCTTTGTCAATATCTTCAAATGTAATGCTTGATGCAGGCTCATAATAACTATGTAAAGCTCTTTCGCGAACTGCATTATAAGCAGCTAATGCTCCGGCATCTGAAGTTGAGTTACCATTACCCAATACAGCCTCGGCATAGATTAAATACACATCAGCCAAACGAAGAATATGTGTACTTAACGGAGTACTCATTCTGTCAAGAGTTGCCCCAGGAACCTGAGCTTCAGCATCAGCTAAACGTCCCACAATATGTTTTGCACAGTTTGAACCGGATCCGCTACCGAAAGTAATGGCACCACCATAGGTTCCATCTGTGGCATTATCCCAGTTATAATCAAATCCACCAGATTCAACCCAGAAGTAATCATAATGGTCACCTACCATCATCATAGTAGCTTTACGTCGGGTATCTCTGTTATTACGAACTAAAGAACCTGCATTTTCATCAAAGGCTGTTTGTAAATCAATACTTGGATATACCCAGTTTCCCCATGATTGAACTGCATCAGAAAAATTACCCATTGATAAATCTGACTGTAAAGAGTTTTGACTGGTCCACTGCGAACCTACAGTCCAGTGCCATGCGATTAAACTCTCGTCAGAGAAATTATTTTTCAACTGAAAGATATCCTCATAATTCGGCATTAATTCGCGACCACTTTCATCAATTACTAATTTTGCATATTTGGCAGCCTGAGCTAAATCTTCCTCATTACGAGTTCCATTCATTCCATAACCAGATTTAGTAAGGTAAACTTTAGCCAATAAACCACAAGCACTATACTTATCAATTCTGCCCGTTTGGTTTTCTTCAGGTAATAATTCAAAGGCATCCTCAAGTAAATAAACAATGTACTGATATACATCTTCAACTTTATTTCTCTTAAGTGTGGTTGATGAATTATTGGCAATAATTTCTCCGTTATTGTAGATGATAGGAACAGCACCAAAACAACGTACCAAATAAAAGTAAGCCATCGACTTCCAAACCAAAGCCTCGCCTTTCACTGTATTTTTAGCATATTGAGTAACTGCAGAACCTGATTTCATATCCACATTTTCAATAACACCATTACAGTATGCATTTACCGACCATAGAGAGGCCGATGCGTTTGCTATATCTGTATCTGAATTATTTAATGTAAAATTGGTATAACTATCATCAATTCCAAAGATCATATTACCCGATAATGTTTCTCCAATTTTCATAAATCCTCTTTGAAAATCGTACCAGGGAGAATTGTAGATGGTATTTACAGCCTGATAAAGCTGATCATCATCTTCGTAAAAACTATCTATTGTATAGGAATCTTCTGTAGGTCGATCTAAAAAGTCCTTACAGGACACTGTTAGCCCCATAAGCAAAATGACTATTATAAATCTGTTTATATTATATTTCTTCATCATGATTACGTATTAAAATGAAACATTTAAACCAAAAGTAAATACCTGAGGTGATGGATAACGTCCATTATCCAAACCAAAAACATTTGCACTTTGTGTACTTGCACCAACCTCCGGATCAAATCCTGTATAGTCTGTAAATGTTGCTAAGTTTTCAACACTTGCATACATTCTTAAATTGCTTAAATGAATTTTTTGAATTAATTGTTTTGGGAATGTATAACCCAGCGTTATATTTTTAATACGAATAAACGAACCATCTTCAATATATCTGTCTGAGATTCTGTCATTGTCATTAGGGTCAGTAGTTACTGCTCTTGGAATTTTAGTATTTGAATTAGTTACTTTCACGTTATTCACATCTTCCCACCAATTTCCGTTTGGATATTCTATTGTTCCATCAATGGCTCCTAAACGAGCTCTTTGTTTTACAATATCCAATTGGTTTGTCCAGGTGCTTCTCATATTCGACAAGCTGATTGCTGTATAGTTCATCACATCATTTCCGTAAGAGCCATTAATGAAAATACTCAGGTCGAAATTTTTGTATGAAAAAGTATTGTTTAAACCGAATGTAAAATCAGGCATTGGCGAACCAATTTTAGTACGGTCGTAAGAATCAATAATACCATCGGGAGTTCCGTTTGGTCCACTGATATCTTTAAATTTTAAATCCCCAACATAAGTGGTACTACCATAAACAAAAGACTCTCCATCTGAAGGATAGGCAGTAGGTTTTGCACTGGTTTGAAGATCTTCTAAATCCTGATAAATACCGTCTGTTTTATATCCATAGAAATTAAATAAAGGATCGCCCACTTCTGTTAAAGAAACCACATCACTCCATTGTCCATAACCTTCAATATGAGCAGAAGGCGTTCCATCAAGAGAAACCAACTTGTTTTTATTAAATGAAATCTGGAATTGAGTATCCCAATTAAATGCGCCTTTTGCATTATGAGTGGTTAAAGTAATCTCCATCCCTCTGTTGTTGATTTCGCCATAATTACCCCAGGGAGCAGCCAATGCACTGGAAGCATTTCCTCTGGTTCCCATATAAGATGGTAATTGTAAATCCATTAACATATCGCTGGATGTTTTATCATATAATTCCACAACAACATCTGCAATATCCAGAATTGATAAATCCAAACCTACGTTATATTGTTCCTGCTTTTCCCATTGAATATAAGGGTTAGCAATATTTGACTGGCGATAACCGGCACCTAAACCTGTTTCCATTTTTGAGATACTGGCACCCCATAAATAACCTCCAATATTTTGGTTACCTACTTGTCCCCATCCTAAACGAAGTTTTGCATTAGGAATAACTGTTTGTGCCCATGCCATAAATGGCTCATTACTTAATCTCCATGAAGCAGCAAATGAATTAAATCCTGCCCATCTGTTTTCCGGACCGAAATTAGAAGAACCATCTCGACGATAAGTATAAGTAAGCATATATCTGTTATCGTAATTGTAGGTTAAACGACCAAAGAAAGATAGGTTAGACATACTTCCAAACCCATAAGAAATCTGAGGAGTTCCATCACCCAATGCCGGGTTTTGAATAGAGTTACTTGGTAAGTTGGTGTTATAAACACTCTGATATTCCCACGAAGACTCAAACATATCCTGACCAATCATGGCAGTTCCACTGTGTTTTCCAAAAGATTTTGAATAGGTTAAGTAGTTTTTAACCTGCCAGAAAGTATTCTTATTGTTTTGAGATTTCATTGAGTTAATTGATCTCTCCCAATTTCCATATGTAATTTTTGGTCGGAATACTTCAGCAGTTGAGTAATCTAAATTTAATGTTCCTTCAGTATGGAAAACCAAACCTTCAAGAAGAGTTGCATCAAAGAATACGGTGCTACCAAAAGCCGTTTTATTTAAGAAGTTATCATCATCAAGGGCCATTCCAATAGCATTCGGTTGAGATGTTTGTCCTTCTCTGAAAATAGTAGCATAATTTCCATCCATATCATAAATCGGACGATCAGGAGTGGTTTGTAATGCAATACGAATAATACCCGCTTCTGAATCTGCTAAACCAAGACGTTCATCTGTTTGCGAGTAGTTTACGTTCACTCCCATTTTTAACCATTTCTTAAGCTCTGCATCCAGGTTTGTTCTGAATGAAAAACGCTCAAACTCGGTTCCAATAATAGTACCTTCCTGATTCAAATATCCGCCAGAAACATAATACTTCAGTTTCTCGCTACCTCCTGAAGTGCTAATCTGATGTTGCTGAACAGGTGCAAACTGAAAAATCGCATCCTGCCAATCGGTTCCATGACCTAATAAGGAAGGATCCATATATTCTGCACGTTCATCTCTACCGTTTGTTTCAGCAGCTACAGAATTACTAAATTCAGCAAATTCTTTCAGGTTCATAATATCAATACGAGTAGCCTGACGCTGAACTCCGTATGAACCATCGTATTCAAATTTTGCATCACCTTTTTTACCTCTTTTAGTAGTAATAATAATTACACCATTTGCTCCCATAGAACCATAGATCGCAGTTGCCGAGGCATCCTTAAGAATTTCCATGGAAACAATATCACTTGGATTAATCTTTGATAACGGTGAAACTCCAGTTGTTGGTGAGTTACCCAAGGCATCACCTAAACCTAAAGAATGACCACTTGAAGTATTATTGGTCATAGGCACACCATCAATTACGTATAGTGGTTCTGCATCGGCATTCACCGTACTTTGACCGCGAACACGTATACTAACAGCACCACCTGGCTGACCTGAAGTAGATACAGCAGTAACACCGGCAGCCCTACCTTTTAAAGCCTGATCAACATTGGCAATACCGGCACCTTTTAGATTGTCAGCACTCAGCGAAACCGAAGCGCCCGACAAATCACTTTTTTTCATGGTTCCGTAACCTACTGCAACCACCTCATCAAGACTTACCATATCAGGTTCAAGCTGTACATCAACTACAGTTCTTCCTGAAACCGAAACTTTTTGAGTTGAAAACCCAATAAAAGTAAATACCAATACATCACCATCTGAATTGTACTTTAATGAGTATTTACCATCAATATCTGTAATTGTTCCATTTTGGGTACCTTCTACCAATACTGTAACTCCCGGTAACGGTGCGCCATTTTCATCAACTACTTTTCCAGTGACTATTTTTTCCTGTGCAAAGATTTGCAGACTAAAAGCCAGAAAAAACAACACCCAAAAGTACCGTAGATCTTTTTTCATAAGCGTAGATTTATTAACTTTTTTAACAATTGAGATTTGCTTTTAACTTTCATTAATTTTTTACACTGCTAAATTATATCCATTTGCCATTAGTTAATAATATTATTTTATCTAATAAAGATACTATATTTCAATCTTCGATATTTTTATATCACTTCTGTTATTTCATAATTTACGTACGAACAAAAACACCCATTAACAGCTAGTACAAGCGCCAACCAATGACAAAACCAAATAAAATCACGCCTTACCTACTGCTTTTTCTACCATATAATATTTAATATTTCACTCACTAGATGTATTTTTACAACTTACATATGATACTTTTCAATCATTTATTTGCAATATTATATCAATCTCCTCCTTCATCTCAAATAAAAACTCACTCAAAACGCAATACCAAACAACCACTTTATAATCTATTATACAACCTCTTACACATCCATAAATAAAATATATAGTAAATACAACAACAATAAAACATGACACATCAGGATACCCACCCCATATGTATTATATAATCAAATCTATATCTTTACTTCTTTAGAATCACCAACCAAACACAATAGATAAGTATAAGTACCAGACGTAATTATACGAGATAAAACCTAATGAGAAACCACTGAATTAAAGTATTATGAAAGAGATAGCACATAGGGAAATTACACCATTAAAAGATACTGATTGCTTTTTAGTATTTGATCGTATCAAATCTGATTTTAATTTTCCTATTCATTTTCATACTGAATATGAATTAAACCTGATTATAAATGCTCAAGGTGCTAAACGTATTGTTGGCGACCACATCCACGAAATTACAAATTTGGAATTGGTGATGATTGGCCCTAACCTATACCATGGATGGCAGGATTTTAACAATAATAAAAATGCCCAGATTCATGAAATTACCATACAGTTTCCAAGAGACCTTTTCAATAAGAGCATACTGAATAAAAATATCATGAAGCCCATTAAGGAGATGCTGGAACATTCCAATCGTGGTATTTCTTTTTCTCAAACCACCATTGAACAGGTACAGGATAAATTAATGTCGTTAACTCAGAAAAGAGGTTTTGATTCTTTTATTGAATTGCAAACTCTACTGTACGATTTAGCTATATCAAGAGATCAAAAACTACTAACCAATATATCGTTTCAGAGATCTGAAGATTTTCAGAACAGCGAAAAAATTGAAAAACTATACAATTATATCCTCGACAACTTTAAAAACAAGATTAAGCTTGACGATGTGGCACACTTACTCAACATGTCGACCGTTTCATTTACACGATTTATTAAACAACGAACCGGTAAATCATTTGTTGATTTTGTCAATGAAATCAGACTGGGCTATGCCACTCGCCTATTAATAGAAACCAATAAGAGTGTTAGTGAAATATGCTACGAATGTGGTTTTAACAACATCTCCAATTTTAACAGGATATTTAAAAAGAAACAGGACTGCACTCCCTCTGAATTCAGGAACAACTTTAATGGATTAAAGAATGTGTACTGATTAAAGGGAACAAGGAGAATGGAGGAAGGAACAGGGAACAGGGAGAAAGAAGAAGGGAGAAAGAAGAAGGAATCAATAATTCAAATTAAATAATAATCAGAAACAATTAAAATGAAAAAGAATCTACTATTAATCACGCTATTGTTACTAGGCTTCATTACTAAGGCTCAAAAGTTTGATGACCTTGCTCAAACTCCGCCCATGGGCTGGAATAGCTGGAACAAATTTGCATGTAATGTAAGCGACGAAATGCTAAGAGATATTGCTGATGCTATGGTAAGCTCAGGAATGAAAGATGCCGGATATGAATATATTGTGGTTGACGATTGCTGGCATGGAGAACGCGATAGCCTTGGATTTATACACGAAAATAAAGAACACTTTCCTTCAGGAATAAAAGCAACAATTGATTACATCCACTCCAAAGGATTAAAATTTGGTATTTACTCTTGTGCCGGAGCTGAAACCTGTGCAGGAAAACCTGGCAGCAGAGGTCACGAGTTTCAGGATGCTTTAACTTATGCACAATGGGGTGTGGACTACTTAAAGTACGACTGGTGTAACACTGAAAACATAAATGCGATTGGGGCTTACACCACTATGCGAGATGCTCTATACGCAGCAAAACGCCCTGTGGTTTTTAGCTTATGCGAATGGGGAGACAACAAACCTTGGGAATGGGGTGCTGAAGTGGGCCACCTTTGGAGAACTACAGGAGATATTTACGATTGCTTCGACTGCGAGGAAGATCATGGCACATGGTCAAGCTGGGGAGTGATGAAAATATTGGACATGCAGGATGGACTAAGAGAATTTGCCGGTCCGGGACATTGGAACGATCCTGATATGATGGAAGTTGGTAATGGTGGCATGACAACCAATGAGGACAGGGCTCACTTTTCAATGTGGTGCATGCTTGCATCTCCACTAATTGCAGGAAACGACTTAACCAACATGAGCGAAGAAACACTGACAATTTTAACTAACAAGGAAGCTATTGCTGTAAACCAGGATTCTTTAGGTATTCAGGGATTTAAGTTTGCCGATAAAGACAGCTTGGAAACCTGGTTTAAACCATTAAGCGAAGGCAACTGGGCGGTATGTTTCTTAAACCGTTCTGCGGAAGCTAAAGATATTGAGTTCGACTGGAAAACTAAAGTGTATGATGAGTTTGCAAAGCGTGATTTAGATGCAGCAGAAACTTCATACGAGATTCTTGACATTTGGACGAATCAAAAAATGGGTAAAACAAAAAAGGTGCTTAAAACCGAAGTTCCTTCACATGATGTGGTTATGCTAAAATTATCCAAAAAATAAAGACTCTTTTTCATTTATCATTGGATAATAATTGAATTACAATTTAGTTCATATAAACCACTGAGAGCTTATAGCTTTTCACAGATCGCATAGATTTTACAAAACACTTTGCGCTCTGTCATGATGCATTTCATCATTGTACTCAGTGGTATTTCAATTAATATCATATCACATTTTAAGTATGATATATAAATACTTTATAACTACAAACTCTACAAAAATGTCAAAACAGAAAATAACAATCAAAGCATCTGTAACCTTTATTGTGTTTCTTATTATTGGATTAGTTTTTAGTTGCACTCCCCAAAAGGAATATACAAAAATCTATTCTGCAAACGATCCTAATATTCAATATGTGGGTCGCATTGACAACCGCAATCCTGAACTTCCCAGGTTTTGGGCACCTGGAGTTTATATGCAATTTACTTACGAAGGTGATTCATGTATCGTAACTATCAACGATGAGTTGCCTTGGGAAAATTCGCACAATTACATTTCAATAAATATTGATAATAAGATAATCGACCGGGTTAAACTGACAGAAAAAGTCAATAAAATTAATATTGGAGAAAAAGTTCTACCTGGAAAACACAAGGTAACTGTTTGTAAAACTACAGAATCGGGCATTGGATATGTTGAGATTGTGAATATCCAAAGTAATAAATTACTTGAACCAGAGTGTTTACCCGACAGAAAGATAGAGTTTTATGGTAATTCCATTACCTGTGGTTGCGGAGCCGACACTTCTGCCCTACCTTGTGATTCGGGCGAATGGCACGAAAAACACAATGCCTATATGGCTTACGGTCCTGTTACAGCCAGAGCGCTAAATGCACAATGGGTATTAACTTCTGTTTCCGGAATTGGAATGGTACATAGCTGTTGCGATTTAGAGATTTTAATGCCTCAGGTTTACAATAAGGTTAATCTTAGATCTAATGAAATAGAATGGGATTTTTCAAAATATCAACCTGATGTAGTAACTATTTGCCTGGGCCAAAATGATGGTGTACAGGACTCCACTTTATTTTGCTCTGAATATGTAAATTTTATTCATAATCTAAGAAACCACTATCCTGATTCAAAAATAATCTGCCTGAATAGTCCTATGGGAGACGAAACTTTAAATCCGGTTCTTAAAAATTACATTTTATCAATTGTAAATTATCTGAACACAAATGGAGATAAAAATGTATTTTCGTTTTTCTTTTCCAGAAGCTATGTAGGAGGTTGCGATTACCACCCAACAGTAGAAGAACATCAGTTGATTTCTGAAGAACTAACTCCATTTATTAAGGATTTAATGGAATGGGAATGAAATAAAAATAGGGAAAAAGGTAGAAGGGAACAAGGAGAAAGTAGAATGGAAGACCTGACAGCGTTTATAACCAAGATGTAAATCAACCTGTCAGCGTCTGGTTAATAAAAAAATATTCACCACCAAGACATGAAGGCGCTAAGATTTATTAATATTTTTTTGTGTCTTTGGTGAGAAACCTTTGTTTTCTTTGCGGTTAAAAAAGATCATCCAAGTTTTCTATCAATTATTCAAATTGCAAAGATGGAATTGATGGAGATCAAAACTAAGGTAAAAGGAAGAAGGAGAAAGGAAGACCTGACAGCGTTTATTACCAAGCTGCACATTAAACCTGTCAGCGTCTGGTTAATAAAGAAAATATTCACCACAAAACGCTTAGGCTGTTAGCTTTTCCAATAAATCCTTTGTGATTCTTGGGGGCTCTGTGTCTTTGAGGTTAAAAATAAGCGAGCTGTATATCAGTTTTTCCTTTTTGTGTCTTTTGTGAAAAACCATTGTGTTCTTTGCGATTAAAAAAATAAAATCTACATCATGAAAAAAAATATTTTAGCTGGATTTATGGCTGCATTAATAGTCAGCTGTAGCCCGGCAGATCATACTAAAGTTATAGATAGTACAGAAAAGAAGGTGGAAGAACTTTTATCGAAGATGACGCTGGATGAAAAGATTGGTCAGTTGAACCAATATACCAGCAGTTGGGAAATGACAGGCCCGGTGCCTGAAGGGAAAGATCAACAGGATCAGTTAGAGATGATAAAATCGGGATTGGTTGGTTCTATGTTAAATGTTACCGGTGCTGAAGCAACTCGAAAAGCACAGACTTTAGCAGTTGAAAACAGCAGATTAGGCATACCCATGATATTTGGTTACGATGTGGTTCATGGTTACAAAACCATGTTACCTATACCATTGGCTGCTGCCTCAAGCTGGAACCCGGAAGTTGCCAGACAAAGTTGCGAAGTGGCAGCCAGAGAAGCTGCAGCTTCGGGTATTCACTGGACTTTTGCGCCTATGATTGATATTGCCCGCGATGCCCGTTGGGGACGGGTAATGGAAGGTGCCGGAGAAGATCCATATTTGGGTTCGATAATGGCTGCTGCCCAGGTAAAAGGATTTCAGGGAGATAGCTTAAATAGCATTAACACTGTTGCTGCCTGTGCCAAACATTTTGCGGCTTATGGATTTGCTGAGGCCGGACGTGATTACAATACCGTTGAAATTACAGAGCATACACTTCGCAATACGGTATTGCCTCCTTTTAAAGCTGCAGTAGATGCGGGTGTGAGTACCATTATGAACTCATTCAATATCATCGGGGGCATTCCTTCAACATCAAACCATCATCTTTTAAGAGATATTTTAAAAGGCGAATGGCAGTTTGACGGGTTCGTTATTTCGGACTGGAATTCTATTGGCGAAATTAGAAATCATGGTGTTGCTTCAACTAAAAAGGAAGCAGCATATCTGGCTATAAATGCAGGCACCGATATGGATATGGAAGGTGATTGCTATGTATTCAACCTTAAACAGTTGGTTGAAGAAGGAAAAGTTTCTGAAGCTACCATCGATGATGCAGTTCGTCGTGTATTAAAAATTAAATATGAGTTGGGATTATTTGATGATCCTTATAAATATTGCAACGAAGAGAATGAAAAAGTACAGCTTTCGCAGGAACATCTGGATATTGCCAGAGATTTGGCGCGTAAAAGTGTGGTACTTTTAAAAAACAACAATCAAATTCTTCCTTTACAAAAGGATCAACAAAAAATTGGTGTAATTGGTGCACTGGCTAACGATAAAGATTCTCCTTTAGGAAGCTGGAGAGCACAGGCTGTTACCGGATCTGCAGTTTCATTGCTTGAGGGTATTAATAATGTGGTTAAAAATAAAGGGATGGTAAAATACGCTCAAGGACCTGAATTTGTAACCAATACTCCAAAGTTTACTGAAGAATTGCAATTTAATGAAAGTGATTTAAGCGGAATTAAAGAGGCCGTAAAACTGGCTAAAAAAGTTGATGTTGTTGTGATGGCTTTAGGTGAAAACTGCTTTCAGGCCGGAGAAGGAAGAAGTCAGACAAATATTGAGATAAAGGGTGTTCAGCAACAATTGTTTGATGCTATTTATGCAGTTAATAAAAATATTGTTGTGGTATTAATGAATGGACGACCTGTTGTTTTGAATAATATCGCCCAACAAGCTCAGGCCATTGTAGAAACATGGCATCTGGGTTCTGAAGCAGGAAATGCCATTGCTGATGTTTTATTTGGTGATTATAATCCATCAGGAAAATTACCGGTTTCATTCCCAAGATCTGTTGGACAATGCCCAATCTATTACAATCAGTTTAGTACCGGAAGATCAGCAAATACCGATAATAATGTATTCTGGTCGCATTATACAGACGAAGCCAAAACTCCGCTATATCCATTCGGATATGGTTTGAGCTACACATCTTTTGAATACTCAAATATTGAGCTAAGTAGCAATGAATTATTCTCTGAGGGAAGCATTGAAGTTTCAGCTACAATTAGTAATACAGGTAAGTTTGCAGGTAAAGAAACCGTGCAACTTTATGTTCAGGACTTATTTGGAAGCATTGCCCGCCCCATAAAAGAGTTAAAGGGATTTCAACAAATTGAGTTAACTCCGGGTGAAAGTAAAAAAGTAACCTTTAAAATATCAAAGCAAGATTTAACTTACTATACAGCACAGGGTAAATGGGATGTAGAACCAGGAGATTTTAAAGTATGGATTGGAACCAATTCACAGGAAGGATTAGAAGGTAATTTCACCTTAAATTAATTCGATACTGAAACACAAATAAATTATTGGGAAAGCTTCTTGCTCATATGCAAGGAGCTTTTCTTTTTCTGCGAAATATCTTGTCATATAACCAAGCCTTTATCTCATTATACAATGAGAGTTATCCTGTAAATTTTAAATACCTCCCTGTTGGTATTAAGGTCTATCCTGTTACAATTGAATACAATCCTGTTAGTAAATAATACTCTCCTGTTAGCATGTAATATCTTCCTGTAGGTTTAGAATCTAAAAAAAATAGGTATTCAATTACTCCTGTTAATTCAAAATGCCATCCTGTAGGTATTAAACCCGTCCTGTAGTTTTAAGATCCCTCCTGTAGTTTTAAGATCCCTCCTGTTGCAGGTTACAGAAGGTTTAATCCCCAATTAATGCTATTTTATTAATTATTTTACTCCCATATTGTTTACTTTTAGCTTGTTTTAATGCATAACTATTATAACTAAACGATCAACTAACAATTACCTCTATTAAATAATAACCCTAAAAATCACTCAATATAACCGATGAAGAAACGTATATTTAAACTTGTTGAAAAAGGTTCACATGGCTCAGTATTAAATGTAACTTTTGATTATGCAATAATGATTTTAATTGTATTAAATACTATTGCAATGATGCTGGAAACTTTTCCCAATATCAAAAGTTCTCTTTCTTCTTTTCTAGAAATATTTGAAATCACATCTGTTGCTATTTTTACTTTTGAATACGTATTAAGACTATATATATCTGATATAACACACCCATCAACCAGCAGAATTAAATCAATTTTTAAATTCACATTTTCACTATATGGAATAATTGATTTATTAGCTATACTTCCTTTCTTCTTGCCTTTTATAATAAAAATTGATTTACGATTTCTTCGAATGTTACGCCTCATGCGCTTTTTACGACTTCTTAAAATACATCGATATAACAATTCATTATCTCTTATTTGGAATGTTGTAAAAAGTAAAAAAGCTGAATTGATGATTACTGGGTTTGTTTCCATTCTAGTCATCTTCATTTCCTCATTTTTAATGTACGAAATAGAAGGGAAAGCCCAGCCCGAAAAATTTCCCAACATATTAGAAAGCTTATGGTGGGCCATTGCTACTCTAACAACCGTAGGTTATGGAGATGTTTATCCTATTACTGGCATTGGTAAATTTATTAGTGGTATAATTGCTATATTAGGCATTGGATTAATTGCCCTACCTACAGGAATTATTAGTGCGGGTTTTATGGATAAAATAGAAAAGAAAAGCAAGCAAGTAAAATGTCCTCATTGCGGTAAAAATATTTAATCTCTAATAAACTCAGTCTTCCTCTTATGATTACTTCTGGAATAATTCTCTTATTTATCATTATCATATTATTCTATACGGATAGATATTACCTATTATTTAGGTTAAAGAAAATAGGTAAACTTATTGCTCAAGAAAAAGATCTAACATCGGATAATCTCAACAATCTAATTTATAATAACACAAAAGATTATTCAAAAATAAGGCTCTACCAATATCATATTAGTAAGAACACCTTAATACAATTGAATAATAATTCTGAAGAACTAAATACCCACACATTAAATTTTCTGAATTACCCTATATTTTCAAAGTACATTCAAAACAAAACCCCTAATATAAAATGCTTTTACAGTATGAATATCGCATACATTTTCATACCAAATCTAAAAACAAACCACAAACAATTCATTGTCCTTTCACGTTCAATAGATACTATTGAATCCATCTTTAAGAAATAGTTAAAATCACACTTCAATCACTACATTTTATAATAACATTTGTCTACTTTTGATTACTTATAAATTAAATTGTATTACCAATTACGACTTTATTACAAATGAAGTTAACAGAAGACAGATACCAGGGAATTACAATAGATCCCGACTCTTTACCAGAATCAACTGATGAATTCCAAAAGGAGATTGCTACGCTAATTCCGAATTTAAACGGATCAAAATTACTTTGGGTAAAAATCCCTATCGAAAAATCTGATTTCATTCCTGTTTTAACAAAACTCGATTTTCAATTTCATCATTGTAAAGAAGATTATCTGATGTTGGTTAAAAAGTTGGTTGAAAACCCAATAGTTCCCACTGCTAAAAACTATACCGTTGGTGTTGGAGCAATTATTCGCGATGGAAACAACTTACTAGTTGTAAAAGATAAATTTAACACCGGCTACAAACTTCCCGGAGGACATGTTGATAATAACGAGGCTCTAAAAGAAGCACTCAAAAGAGAAGTGTTTGAAGAAACCGGTATTCATGCTGAATTTGAATCCATTCTAAACCTTGGCCATTTTACAAAAGGTCAGTTTGAAGAGTCTATAATTTATATCGTTTGTACGGCAAAAGCGTTAACAAAAGAGATTTCTATTTACGACGATTCTGAAATTATTGAGGCCAGATGGATTGATGTGGAGGAATTTTTAAGACTAGAGGACACAAACACCTACAATAAAAATGTAGTTTTGGCCTCTGTTAATAATAAAGATTTAAAGTTAACAGAACAACCTATAAAACTCACTGTATCAGGAGCCGAAGTATTTTATTAATTACAAATGGTTAAAGGTAACAGGATTAATGGTTAAAGGGAGGATCACTTACTTAAGAACATCCTTTCGACTTTTGACCTGGAACTTTTGACTTAATACTATATATCAAATGAAACAAATACCACCTGCAAAAAACATAAATGAAGCCCTTGAAATTCTGGATAATGGAGGAAGATTTTACAACTTTAAAGCCAAAGCAAATGATGGTAGAATTGACCAGTCGGAATTAGGTAAAGTAGCCGGAATATTCAGTGATCATCAGGAGATGATTCTTTTTCTTGAGATGTTAATGATCGATTTAACAACAGAGGAGAAAAATAAAATTGTTGGTATGCTCGACCAAAGAATGCAGGAAAAGTATGATTACCTAAAACCACAATATCTGAACTTAGCAGAAGTAAATAAAGATGCACAGTTTTCTAATTCGATTATCACTAAAGGAATCCCTAAACTTATTGAATCTAAATCAGAATTCACAGGTTTTATAATGATTCCAATTGTGGCAGGGAATGTAACATCATTTAGTATGATTCCTTTAATTGAAGAATACGAAGTATACGAGATTAAAGATTCTGTTACCAGCAAAACACTGTTAATTGCTCATACAAAATCCTTTGACAACCTGCCTACTGATACAGAAATTACGGTAGCAGGAGTTCTAAAAGAGTTAATACCTAATAAAAATGATAAAACTAACTCAGGTAAATTTCTTGAGATAGTTTACTATGTGTAAAGATATTGTCATCTGATTATACAATTGTTTTATAATGCAATCCACTTAAATTATTATTGATTAAATGAAGTTCATTCGTTTGTTGTTTAATACCATTGTGAGAATACTTAATTTTCTATTTCCTTTTAAATGGAAGATTCAATCCTTTCATCTGGTGAAAAATATTGGTGGACTAAAACAAAGTGGAATACAGATTAACATACTACTTAAAAGCAAAAAAGTTGGATGGGCTTATTTAACAGGAGGCAGATATTATTCGGCAGAGCATTCTCCTTACGGAATCATTTATTCTTTAGCGGTTGGATCCATTTATAGGAAACTTGGAATTGGGAAACTGTTAATTGATCAATGCATCCAACTCTGTAAGGAGAAAAAAATAAAAGAACTCATTGTAATTGTGAACAAATCAAACCATGGTGCAATTCAGTTTTATAATAAGCTTGGGTTTATTAATGCCGAAAAAGGACGGTATAAAGAACAATACGAACAAGAGTTATCTTATTTTGAAGAAATTTCCCGCTTTCCTATAGGTAGTTATATGGCGATGATAATATCTACTTAATTGGGTTGGATGTTTTTTTTAACCGCAAAGAACACAAAGGTTTTTCACCAATGACACAAAGGAAAAAAACTGATTTGCAGCTTGCTTATTTTTCTAACCTCAAAGACACAAAGAACACCAAGAATCTCAAAGATTTTATAGTAAAAGTTTAGCGTCTTTGCGACTTGGTGGTGTTTTTTTAATGCCAGAGGCTGATCGATTATTCAATTAAAACAACTAGAGTTCTCACTACTCAATGTTAAGATCTGCAGAACTTAGTTGTTTGTTATATTGATTATATGGTTTTATTAAACCATATTTACCTTTTAAATATCGCCCCTTTAATCAGTCTATATCATGAGGTTATTAGTGATTATTCTTACAATAATATTATTTCCATGTCAGCCCGAATATAATATTGATACACTTATTGAATCCAAATCTTATAAAATACTTTTTACAAAGTCAGATGCTGAATTTTGCTTTGAAAACATTACAATAAAAGATTTATTCGACTCCATTTTTCAAAAATGTAATGAGGCTGAATACACAGGAGATTATAATATCATTCTTACAAAGAACCAGATTTCAAACTCTAAATTTAAATTAAACATTAAAGGCTTTGTTTGTCCCCATTCGTATAAAGATCGTTTTTATAATCCATTAAACATTTATTATCTCAACGACAGTTTATTCATTGAGAGCAACCTAAATTCTCACAACCCACTGTTAAAATCGGCAGATTTTGGAGAAAACATTGGTATAGACACCTTAACTCATGAGAGTTTAAAAAGTATAGATATAAATTCACTACGCAACATATTACAAAAACATTTAGAAATTTGTTTTTCCGAATACACCAATCCTCCCTTAATTCAATTAATTGCACAAGAAACCATCAATATAAATGAATTGAACGGTATATTTCTATTAGTAATAGAAGAGTATTATAATAAATACACTGAGCTTTCAAAACGTGTTTACAACAAACACTTAGAAGATCTTACTGTAGCTGAACTTGACAGAATTAAAAAAATAATTAATGATGTTGAACTAAATTGTAATATAAGAATCAATTCTATTCAAAGAATAAAAGAGAATGTATTTACAATACCTAAAGAAAATCCAAATTCAAGATAACAAAACTCCAAATTTGCTTTTCACTAGTCCTATTCACAACAATTACTTTTGCCCAAAACAAAGAAGTATATATTATAGGTAAATGGCAAAAAGTTGGAGAAGTAAAAAAGAACCTTAAATTACAACTGGGAACAGCCCCAAAATTTCTAAACCAATTGATGTTAGACTAGCTTTTCTGGATAATAAATATTATTGAAATCAATCAAGGACCAAGAAACTATGAGGCAAAATATCAATTAAATGAAAATTTATAATTTATGGGAAACAGAAAATATCATATACTAAAACTGAACAATGATAGTTTAATATTGAAAGAAGAACATGAATTTCTCTCTAAAACATACAAATACTTTCGAGTTATTTCACACAAAACAAAATAGAACAAATTGTATGAGAATTATTCAGTTAATAATAATAACCCTGATTCTGGGAATAATTCCACTGAAAGCGCAAAAACTTGGTTATATCAATGACTCTGATGGATATACAAATTTAAGAATAGAACCATTTGAAAATTCTAATATCATCAGCATTATAACTAATGGTCAAGAGTTTAGGTTTTATCCCAACCCAAATAACGATTGGTGGAGAGTAGATTATAATTTCCGAACTGGTTACATGCATAAATCAAGAATTAAAGATTATAACAAAGTAAAAGTGGAAATAAGTAGATTCCTTAAGGATTTCTATTTATCCGACAGAGATAATGCAGAACTAAGTGAAGGTAACAATGAAAAATTATTCTTTCTCATCCAAGACTATCCTTTGGCATCTTTAACAGCATTTTGTGAACAGCCCCAAAACATACAATCATTTCTTATTGCTGAGCTTGAATCACCAATACACGATCTCATTGATTTGCAATTAATCTACTCAAGATTAATTAGTCTAAAATCACCGACCTCAAAGTTAAACAAAATTACAGATGCTTTAAAGATTGCAGCTAATAATTTAGGCATGAATCTAATAACCAGTCTGGTCTTTGATTATAATATACCGGATTACAATAGACCAGATAAACATCCAACTATATCAAACAAATACTTTCCTTCACAATTGGAAGGTCATTTAATTACCTTTTATTTAAATCATCCGAAAATTAACACCTATGCAAAGATGTTTTACCAGGGGCAATTTGCAGTTTCTGATGACACTCTGACATTTGGTTTTCTTGATAGTTTATTGACTTCTAATATTGAAACAAAAGCGTTTTATTTGCATGTATTCAATAGTGTATTGGAAGTTGCTGACGGTGCTTTATCTGAATCGATCGGCAGCGAATGTAGAGCATATCTTGAAAAATTCCCTTGCGATTTTATTAAAATTAAAAATAGTATACTATATGCACATAATTACCAAAAATGGATAGATTATGCAGCATACGAATATTATTTCGAGGAAAAACCAATATTGACAATTAATGAAAGTATTGATAGTATAAAATCAAACATACCATCTTTATGTGCAAATCAAACTGAAGAATTAGAAAATATCAGAACTAAATTGATTGAGTACATTAACAATAACAAATAATATATAACCTCTATACTATGAGTATTGAAGTCCCAATAATTATCCTAATAATAGCTCTCCTGATATATTTTCTATCAAAATGGCTATTGAAAAAACTTAACCTAGGAAATGCAAAAAGCAGATGGTATTTAGCAACTATTCCCGCTATAATATTAAGCCCTGTTTTATACGTTGGAATTATTCTTATTTGGATGTTTTCTATATCTTATTATCCCAAAATTGATTTTAATAAACAGGAATGGCACCAAAATAAGGAAGTACGATACAAAATGTCAGAGGACATTATTAATACTGATATGTTGATTGGAAAAACCAAAGAAGAAGTCATTTCAATTTTAGGTGATGATTTTTATATGTATATGAAAGATCATATGATTTATGATTTGGGATTTGTTCCAGGACTTTTTAATATTGACCCGGATGTTTTGGATATTTATTTTGAAAATGGTAAGGTTATAAGAGTCACACAATACGAAACTTAATACTGCTACTTTTCCTCTTATTATGGTCAAAATTAAAAAACAACCTATGCTAACCAAAAAATTATCAGCTAAAGAGATCAATTATATACATAGACATATCATACCTTATCGTGACAATTTGATACTTTCCTTAATTGTATCGTTTTTTATACTTCTAATCGTTTTAGGCATAAACGCTTCTGGCTTTTATGCTGACTCAAAAATGTTTTCGATTATAAAATGGTCTTTAAGTCCATTATTGATCACTATAGCACTCATTGTTTATGTAGTTAAAATTAAATCAATAAGAAAAGATCTTAAAATCGGTACTAAATACTTTATAATTTCAAAAATAGATTCAAAAGCAAATGAAAAATATGGCACATATTCCAGTGGTAACTATTTAGCCAATGGATCATCCAACAGAATGTGCTTGATATTTGATGAATATAAATATTATTGTTCTAATGACGAATATTTAAATTTTAATATAGGTGATAAAATTAATGCTTACGTAGCTCCATTATCCAAAATTGTGTTATCAATAGATAAACCTTAATATTGCACCTATCTCATTGCTTTATATGTCCGAATAAATTTACAGCTTGCTTATTTTTCTAACCTCAAAAAAACGGAGTCCCCAAGGATCACAAAGAATTTATAGGAAAACTTAGCGTCTTGGTGGTAATTTTTTCTCTACTTGCAAGATGCAGACGGATTTTATATACAGCTTACTTATAAACAAAAATGAAAATTTTATTAAAATACCTCATCCTGTTAATAATTATATTAACATCCTACAATTGCAATAATAAGTCGCACAGGTTTAAAGCAATTGGGCTTTCGATTAAACTTCCGGGAAATTATATAAAAATGGAAACCACTCAATTTGAAGATTATTTTAAGAACAATAATATTGCTGATTCTATTATTAACAACAAAGTTATAAACATTGAAAATTTTCTATCCTTAAGAAATTCAATTTATCTTCAGGACACTACAAATATCTATAACAATATCTTATTAATGGGAGTGCCTTATATTAACTTAAATCAAAAATCATTTAAACAAATTAAAAAGGTACTTTATAATTCAGTTAAGAAATCATATCCCACATATCACCTTACAGAGATAAGTAGCACTTTAAAATCAGGCACCTATCCCTATGCAAAACTTATATATCAGATCAATAATTGTTTTGAGGATTTTCAAATCACTTATTATGTTCTTAATAAACAAAACCAATCAAAAATTATAATGATTCACAATCAATCTAACTTATCACTTGAAGACATGATATCAACAATTGAATAAGCAAAAAAAATCATTATATCTAAGCAGAATGGATACTCACCCATAATTCTTATTCCTCAAAAACACATAGAACTCCTGGTTTCAAAAAGAATTTATAGAAAACACTTGGTGTCTTGAGGTAAGTTTTTCTCTCCTTGCCAGACGCTGACAGGTTTAATGTACAGCTTGGATACAAACGCTGTCAGGTCTTCACCTATTATTCCAATTAATCTAAAGACCTATCCATCTATTGATCTAATTTAACTTTGTTCCTTTCTACTTGTTCCTTTCTACCTTTTAACCTTATATTTTCTTATTTTTGATGAAATTTTTAAACCATGGAATTTCAATTTTCGGAGCTTGCCCAAAAGTCATTAATACCATCAGCAATTAATCAACTAACCGCTGAATTTGCAGAAGATTTTAGAGAAGGAAAAGACATTAACTTAGGCGTTGGATATGTGAATGATAAAACCATTCCGGTTGATGCCATCCAGCAAGCATATTCTGAAATTATTGCCGATCCCATTCGTTACCGAAATGCACTGAATTATGGAGGTGCAGATGGATCTCCAAACCTGAGAAACTCTATAAAGAAATATTATTTACAATACCATATCGGCGCTTTGACCGAGGAGGATTTTAATGTCCGGAAAATTTTAATTGGTGCCAATGGTGCAACCAGTATTCTTGATTCCATTTCTGATATCATGAAACCAGGAATTGTGATCACTGCAGATCCGTATTATTATATTTATACCGAAACTTTAGAACGCAAGGGCTTTAAAATTCTGGCTATTCCGGAAGACGAACATGGTTTAAAAACAGATATACTTCAACAAAAACTAAAAGAGATTAATCCGGATGAAATCAGTTTCTTTTATATCGTTACGGTAAACAATCCCAGTACAGTAATCTTATCAACAGAAAGGAAAAAAACTATTGTTGAAATTGCAGAAAATCTGTCGGAAGAAACCAACCAATTAATACCCGTTGTTTTTGATAAAGCTTATGAAGATATCATTCACAACCCTGAATTAATGAATACTGTTTCCGGATTAAAGTTTGATAACATCAATCAGGTTGTTGAAATTGGTACATTATCAAAAATATTAGCCCCTGCTTTACGTATTGGATATATCATTACACCTAATAATGCTTTAGCTGATGCTTTAACTCAACGTACTTCGGATATTGGATTTAGTAATTCCTTAATAAACCAGGAAATATCAAGCTGGCTACTGGATCATTACATACAAACTCAAAAAGAAAATGTAAACAAGGGATACCAGGAAAAAGCTGATTTTATCAAGCAAATGTTTTCTAAATATTTGAGTGATTATATTGATTTCTACACTGGTGGAGATGCCGCTTTTTATTTTTACATCACCTTTAAAAATATAAAAACAGGTAAAGGGTCTAAGTTTTTTAATTACCTCTCGAGAATAACCGGAGATTCGGAAATTGATGGTATCGAAGAAAAAAATCCCCGGCTGATCTATATTCCGGGGACTATATGCAGTAAAGAACCAAAAGCTCAATATCAACTTCGTTTATCCTATGGATTTGAAGAACCTGCCATTTTTGAACAGGCCATCAAATTAATGGCAGAGGCCTGTGAGTATGCAATGAAATAAGGTCACTCTATTAACCCCAAAGAAAAATTCACAAAGAGCACCAATATCAAAAAGATTTTATAGTTATAACTTAGTGTCTTGGTGGTAAATTTTTCTCTCCTAGCGAGACGCTGACAGGTTTGATGTACTGCTTGGTTACAAACGCTGTCAGGTCTAAAAACTAATCACCTTCCACTAGTTCAAGTTTGTAACCAGGACCTTTATCTCCTTACTTTATAATTTTCCAAACCAAAACATCAGCTGTTGAAAGAACCTTTGTTCCAAACAATACTTCAGCTTTTGCTGGAAGTTCCATTGTGTAAGGTTTATGAGAGTAGTTCATAGCAATTCCAAAACCATCTCTGTATTCCACGGTAACTCCTTTAGGATAATTCTCAATACCAATATTTAATTTGCCATATAATTTCTGAAGTACATCATACTCCAAATCACCTTCGTTACTATCTGCTCCAACATAGGTTACCGTACCTTTTCCAAGTTCACTGTACGTAACGGATGGTTTTCCGGCATAAAAATCACCAGAATACTTAGCCCAAACTTTAGTGTTAGTATTTGGCTTTAATACATCTCCCCAGCTTGTCCATGCATACTGATTATCATCCATAACAACCGTATCTGAAGCATAAGGTCGCAACAAATCATAAAACTCAATCTCCCCTCCTATTAATTCGTAAATAGGCTGAGCATGTTTGGCTTCCCACAAATGACCATGTTCATCCTGATGCCCTGTTCGGCACGACATAACAAGGTTCCCTCCTTTTTTCACGTAATCAGTAAGTTTAGCAATCAACGCCAAACTCATTTGCTGATAAGCTGGAACCACAATAACGGGATAATCATTGAAATCCATGTTTGCTCTGATAAAATCAACAGGAGCTCCAAACGATTTTAATGCTTTGTAATATTTCAACACATGCTGCTCCGTATTCCAAACCTGGTTTTGTTTATTTTGATTGATTGCTACTGTGTTATCCGGATCATAAAGTATAGCCGTTTTTCTATTCAGGTATTCATCAGGCACTAAACCTAATGATGCTTTTTTTCTTAAAGTCTTTATTTCCTCAATAAACTGCTGATATTCCAGGCCACCTGAAGTAGGTGTTACTCCATCCGGACCAACAATTCCATAATGATATTGCTCGTAACCATAAATAGGCGCTCTGAAACGATAGGTGCAAGTAAACTGACTACCTCCAGCAAACACATGCCACAACCATAAATGAACGGCACCAGGTAATGGTTGCGAATTGATCGATCCCCAATTCACCTGTCCGGGTTGCAACTCCATAACTCCATAAATAGGTGTTAACGGACGAAAATAATCATTCGACATGGAGATTCTGGAATACTCTCCAACTCTGTAACCTTTGCGCCCAATTCCTTTATGATCGCCATACACCATGTAACGAGTATAAGAAATAAAGTCAAGCTCTTTATTTCCTCCTATGCATCGAGAGTCGTACATTGGAATATAATTGGTCGTAACCCATTGATCGGCTTTTGCATATTTTTTTATCATCACAGCCTGATCGTCCAAAAACGAAGCAGTTTCCTCATCAACAAATCGGCTATGATCTAATTTCTGATACAAATTCATCCCCCACTGACTGTATTGAGGAATATTAATTTCAGAAAAATCAGAATAAGTCCCACTCCAAAAGTTGGTTCCCCATGATTTATTCAATGCATCAATGTTTTGGTATTTATTCTTTAACCAATTCCTGAATCGCTGTTGCGCATCTTTACCATAATCTTGAGTTCCTCGAGGCTCATTATCAACCTGCCATCCTATAATTCTATCATCATTACCATAATGTTTAGCCAATTCTGCAATCATCTTTAAAGAATACTCACGATAATAGTTATTGGAAAAAGAAGCATGCTGACGCGAACCATGATCATCCGTGGTTCCATCTTCATGTAGAATTAATACATCAGGATGTTTGCGTACCAGCCATACAGGAGGTGTAGCTGTTGAAGTACACATGATTACTTTAAGGTGGTACTTATCGGCAATAGCCACAGCCTTATCTAACCATTCAAAATCATATACGCCCTCTTGTGGCTCGAGTTGTGCCCAGGCAAATTCAGCAAAATGGGTAAATTCAAATCCCATTTCTGCCATCTTTTTTAAATCACGATCCCATTGCGACTCATCCCAATGTTCCGGATAATAATAGGCTCCAACTGAAGTTAAATCTTTAGTCGAAAAAAATTCTTTGCTCTTTTGTGCATTAGAAGAGAACCCAATAATTATGGTAAGAATGATTAAATAAACTTTTTGCATGATTGATATTGATATAGATTTTTGAATTAATATAGATAAATAAACAAAAATCCTGGCTCATATCTATGTAATTCCATCAGTAGAAATGTAAAATCATCCTATAATGTGTATTATTGGTTTATTTTGAATTATTATTCTACCAAATCAGAAACAAAAAAAGGACTCTACAATTGTAAAGTCCCTCCTAATACACATATTAATCTAAACCAAATTAATGCGATTTGTATCTATCTATAATCTATACAGTCTATTTATGAGTCATAATATCTAATACCAATTCATCCGTTTGTAACATTCCACTAGAACCAATATCTGTTAGGTTACGAATAGTTTTGTCCACATCCTCATCAGTAATACCCTCCAATGCAGAAACAGATTTATTATCCATTGCCAACATTGATGATAAAGTTGCTGTTGAAACCGCGCTTGAAACCTTAAGCGAACAACTTGGTTTGGCTCCATCGCAAATTACTCCGGCTAAGTTTCCAATCATATTCTTAACCGAATATGCCACTTGTTCTCTATTTCCGCCCATTAAATAAGTGATACCACAACTCGAACCAATTGCAGCTACAGTTACACCACACAATCCGGATAATCTACCAAGGTTACGTTTTATGTAAATCAACATTAAATGACTTAATGTTAAGGCACGAATCAAATCTTCTCTGGAACTCTTATTTTCTTCAGCAAATACCAACACGGGCATTGTAGCTGTAATACCCTGGTTTCCACTTCCTGAATTACTCATAACAGGAATCATAGCTCCTGCCATACGAACATCACAGGCATTGCTGGTAGCAGCTATAATTTTGCTAAAAACATTATCGCCTAAAATAAAGCTTTGAGATCCGCCCTTTAACGTTTTTCCTAAACCGTGGCCAAAAAATCCTTTTTCAGATTCAAGGGCAGCCTGACTATTTAACTTTGCAGCCTCTAAAATGAATGCCAAATCCTCTAAAGGTGTTTGCAATGAGAAATTATAAACAATGTCGAAACTTAAATCTACTTCTTCTTTTGCTTCATCCTGACTGTTATAAGAACTTAACTCATCCAAAAGAATTTCACCGTTTAAATCCATATAAACGATATGCGTATGATTTCCGCAAATAACTACTTTTGAAGTATTATTTTCGCCGTAACAGATAGCCTCAATATACAAACGATCCGGAGCATCTGTTTTTAAGTTTACAAAACATCTTTGCTCACTTACAAATTGCTTTGCTTTCACTAAAGCCTCTTCATTTGAATCTCTTAAAACTTCTAATCCATATTCAGAGTTACCAACCACAACACCCATTGCAATAGCAATTGGTAAACCAATCATTCCTGTTCCAGGGATGCCTACTCCCATTGAATTTTTAAGAATATTTGCACTTAAATGAACCTCTGCTTTATCTACAGTTTCATTTAATATTTCTTTTGCTTTAGTTATGGCAAAAGCAACAGCTATTGGTTCAGTGCATCCTATAGCAGGAACAACTTCCTTTTGGATCAGATCAATTATTTTTTTTGAATCTATTGTGTTCATCGGTAAAAATATATCTTATAAAATCAGATGTAACAGTGATGTTAAATCGTTTATATTATTAAGACACATAATTACGGAAAAGGGGTTACTCTAAAAATGATTATTTTTCTGATTTTTACATGATTTTTACCCATAAAAAAGCCTCTCGCTTATTAAAAGGAGAGGCTTACCCCCAAGGGAACAGGGGGATAAATTAATCACACACTATTTTTTCTCTTGACGTTATTTTGTTATTTCATTGGCTTATTAAAGTCGAAATGTTCAATTTTCAACCTGTCCTTACATCAGTGTTTTTACATCTTTACGCATAAACAACAGGTACGAAAAAAAGAAGCAAAGGATGGTGCCAGCAATTAATCCAACAAATTGGGGCCAAACTAATAGCAAACTCTGAAATACCGGTAATGGTGTTGGAATGGCACCCTCCATCTGCTCCATACTTAAGGGACCTAAACTTCGTACTTGTGGACTTAATAATACATTTGTTATATCTGTAAATAACTGGTTCGGCGTAATCCTCAATATCGCCAGTTTTGTTTGTATTCCTGAAATAGAAAGTTTTCTTCCTGCAGGAATTATAATACTGAATACAACATTAACCAGAATAGAATAAAAGACGGTAAAAAACAACCAGATACTAATTCCGGATAATGCTGAGGTTGAGGCTTGTTCAAATTTAATAGACAATAGAATTGATAAACTCAACCAAAAGGAAACATAAACAATTGAAGCTATGGTAAAAAGCAAAACCCGGGTAAACTCTTCAACTGTTGGAGCGATCCCTATTGAAATAATACCAATTCCCATCACTAAAAAACTCAGCAACAAAAACATCATGCTAATGATAATTAGTGATGCTGTGAACTTTGCTGTTATTAAAAAGTCGCGAGGGATGGGTTGTGATAAAATTCTGCTTATTGTTCCTCTGCTATATTCTGAATTAATAGCATCAAAACCTAAACTAATTCCTAATAATGGACCAAGAAAACTCAGAAACACGAAATAAGGAGGCATTTTACCATCGCTAACCGTATATAATTTTAAAAAGGCAAATGCATCATCTACTTTTGATTTTTGCAGTGCATCAGCAATATTTTGTAAAGAAACATACAAGGAACCCAAACATGTTAATCCTATAATGATCACCAAAATACCAAAGCGCCAACTTCGTATATGATCTGCAATTTCTTTTTTTACTATAATCCAAAATGGATTTACTTCGCCTTTTGAATGAGATAAAACAGACGATCCCATAAACGTACTAATGGCTTGTGAATTATGACTCATGATGATCTCCTCCTTCAAAGTATTTATCGTAAATTTCATCTAATCCATATTCCTTTTTATTTAAATAGGTCAGATCCAGATGTTGATTCACAATGGTTTTAGCCACGTAAGAACTCATGTTGTTTTTACATTCCACAATCAGTTCCTCATCATTAAACTGAACTCCGGATACTTCTGGATTAGAAAGTAATTGTCTTTTCAGTTCCTCTTTTTTATTGCTGTATTCATTATTATTATCATATCTGACACCAGCAAACACTCTGGCACTTTGATCACCAAACAGCTGAGTTGACAAACTATCCACATCGCCAGATGCAATTAACTGACCGTTGATAAAAAGACCAACCCTACTACAAATATGCTGCACCTGATGTAAATGATGCGACGAGAATAGAACCGTTACACCTTTCTCCTCACTTAACCTTTTAATTAAATCCAAAAACTCTTTCATTCCTTTAGGATCCAAACCTAACGTAGGTTCGTCCAAAATAATTACTTTGGGATCTTTAATTAACACATCGGCCAGGCCAAGTCTTTGTTTCATTCCTTTTGAAAAAGTCCCGGCCTTTTTATTTCTTTCATTATGCAAACCCACTAATTTTAATAGTTGCTCAACTTTATCTTTAGCGGTTGCTTTTGAAATTCTATTTAGTTGTGCGGTGTACATCAGGTTTTCAAAAGCCGTCATTTTATCATAAAATCCTACATCTTCAGGTAAGTATCCTACACATTCTTTCACTTTAATGGGGTTCATGTTCGATAAAAACCCATTAACTTTAACGGTTCCGGAACTTGGTTCTGTCATTCCTAAAATCATTCGGATTGTGGTTGACTTACCAGCACCATTCGGACCCAATAAACCAAACACCTCTCCCCTTTCGATATTTAAATTGAGGTTATTAACCACTTTTTGAGAACCATATTGCTTCGATAAACCCAATATCTCTATCATATGATTGCTCATCACTTACCTCCTTCCAAACTTGACAAATAATAAGATAACTCCTCCCAAAGAAAGAATGATAATAAACACTCCCATCCAGGCCCAAAGCAATGATGTTTTTACTGCTACACGCATGCTCATTTTTGACGAGACTTCAGGAATTTTAGCTGTAATATTGGTAATATAATCGCCAGCAACAGAGTTATCACTTGCTTCAATAATAGCATCAACCTTACTATATTCACCTGGCGGAATTGACTCTATTTCTTTAGGTTCAAACCTAACTTGCCATCCCTTTGGTTTTGAAGCATCCAGCTTTACGTTTTTTAAGTCGGCTGATCCGGTATTTTTTACAACAAACTCAACCATCTGTTTTCCTCCTGCAGCAATTTTTGTACTTGCTAATCCCTGAGGTGTTGTTAATTCCATTTCATAAGTCCCGGTAATAACCACCTCCAAATCTAATTCTGATGATGTATTTTTATTAACAGCGCTAACAGGTATCTTATAGGTTCCTTCTTTTACATTGTGCGGTGGTGTTACATCTATAACAACATCCTTTTTTCCATTAGCTTCTATTTCTACAGAAGTTGCTTGTTTGTGATTTGGCTTAAAAACAACAGTCCATCCTCGGGGTGCGTTACTCATTAAAGAATAAGTCTGATCATCTCCTGTTGCATTAACAATAGAGGTATTGAATGAAAAGTCAGACTTTGAATGTCCCTGCATATTTTTCTGCTTTGACGAAAACTCCGTTTTGAAATTGCCTTGCTTAGATACATTGATCACAAGTGGCAACTTAGCTTCTCCGGCTTTTACATAAAGCGTATAATTCCCCTTGTTTACCTTTAACGGAACATTTAATTTTAATTTTAGGGCCTGATTACTATTGGCTTTAACTGCAATTTGTTTTACATCGTAAGAGCCTGATTTTAATGAATAACTCCACGATCGGGGTATTCCGGAAATAGCTAAATCACAGAACTGAACCTCTGCTCCATGATTAAATACTTCTAAATTATAAGTTACCGTTTCGCCAGGAGACAGCGAAACCTTTGTGTTTGAGGTGTAGATTTCAACTTGATTGGCAGCCTTTAATCCCAACACTCCCAACATAAACATTAAAGCACTAAACATTAATACCTTAATAAAAAATGGTTTCTTTTTCATAGTTACCTAATTCTTACTAAAATTATTAAAACACATACACAACTTCAGAGAGGAAATAAATCCCGCTCTGAAGTATTATTATTAACAAAAACCTTTTTTCTTTTAAGTCGAAAGACTATATCTATGAAGTACCATCATCATTTTAAATATTAACAGTAACAATATTTTTTAATAATGAATTTGATAAACCAAAAATAGAAGATATTAGATATGGAAAGAAAAATTCACCCGACTTTAACCTGATTTTAACCATTGTTAGAAGCATGTAAAATACACTATCTATTAACCGAATATTTTACTATTTTTGAAAGAAATATTATTCAACTAAATATATTATTATGATTTTAGGAGTCTGTGAATGGTTAAGTTATAAATTAGGTTATAGAGTTGGAATGATAAGACTGGCATTCCTGATTGCCGCATTATTTTTTGGTACAGGTGTTGGTGTATATCTAATTTTATGGATCATTAAAACTCTTTTGAATTAATATGTCTGGAATATCCAACCTGATTCTAATATTCCACCGAAAATTTCACTTTAAGATAAAGGAGATTGCATTTTAATTGTTAATCACCTTAAAACACTTACTACTGATACTGAATATAAATAGGTTTTGGCTTCAATTCTAATATTTCTTCAGGCCTCATCATTCGAAATGGTGGTTGTTTTAAATCGTTTATATAAAACAACTTAAACCCGGTAAACTGAACCGGTTCCTGATATATAAAATCCCGGTAGGTACTCTTTTTTAATCCAGGTCGTCCCCAACCATCCATATTAATAACAATTTGCACTTCAGAATACAATTGTATTTGTTCGCAGTTTCTTACCATGGACTGAGTAAACCGATGAACCACAAATACCTTTGGTGGCAAACGATATTTCTTCACTAAGCCAGACAGATAATTAGTACAGAAATTAATATCCTCAGCTGTTACATATCCTTTAACAGTACCGGGAACATTTCCCTCTTTCATTGAAAACTCAGGATCAAGGCCTAAATGCACATTGGGCATTTTAAGATATGCTTCTAACAATGGCACTTCAATATTAACAGTACTATGACCCGGCTGTATGTCTAAAAACACGATAGCATTTCCCATTTGAGCAATAGTAAGCACAGAATCTATTTGATTTGAAGGCATTCGATAACGATATTGTCCATCTTTCATCGGATTATTTTGAGCTACCACTGCAACATAATGGAGTGCAGGCTGAACTGGAGTTAGAGAATCAGCCTGTTCCCAGTTTTGAACCTCCTCATTTAACTTCTCCCATAATTCATCTGGAGTATATTTGCCTAAAACACCCATTTTTTTTGAATATAAATTTCCGTAAAAAGCAACGATTCGTTTATAGGGTAAGATAGCTCCTTTTAATGGATAAGGTTGTGGATAAACAGGCCACTTTCCGCTGGTGTCATTGTTTGCCAGTTGTTGTAGGCGCTTCAAATATTGAACAGAATCGACCTGGCTTCCATTCATTCCACAATTCTGGACTGGTTGAATATTTGTGGACTGCATCATTAAACCAACAACTGATACAAGCAAGGTAAAACCAATTCTATTTATAAATGACAATAAGCTAACAATTGTATTCTGTTTCATTAATCGTCTGTATAAATTCATTAGACAACATCTGCAGCGGATAATGAATTATTTTACTCTAATCCATTTGTAGGCGGGCAATCCTTCGGGCCAGGGCGTACAATCTATTTATCAGTTCAATCAATTCTGTTTCAAATCGAATAATTGCAATTCTATTTGTATCCTTTAATGATAATCTGTTTACCAATCGTTCTTTTATGGCAATCATATTGTTTTTGAAAGCTTTCTTTTGTGAGATGATATCTTTGGCCATTTCCACATTATTTGTTTGATAGGCCTGAAATGCATCCTGCAGAGTTTGAATGCTCTGTTTGTATATATCTTCAAAACGTTCTTTTGTATCATCACTAACATTAAACTGATATTCTATTCGATGCTCCGCTGCCTCAACCATGTCTGTTGTAATCAGGTCAGCAGCTGCTTCCAAAATATTGGTGATTTCCATTTGATTTTTGATTCTACCGGATTCTTTATGATCAATTTCCTGTTGCTGCAATTGCTGCAAATAGGATAAGATTTGTTTTTGTTGAAAATCAATAATCTGATCTGATATTCTCAATTTTTCAAGATCAAATGAAGTTCCTGTCAATGCCACAGAAAGGGCCGTTTTTAATACAATATTTGTTTTATCAAAAAGTTTGTTCAGCTCTTTATCTACCAAATCAATTGCCATACTGGTATGTTGCAAATAGTATTGATCCAACAAAATTATTTCATCATTTTCTTCATTGGTCTGCGCTGGAAATACTTTATTAATTAAAAGGGCAATGGGTCCTGTAAAACCAATCATCAATGCTGCATTTACCACATTAAAAATAGTGTGTGCATTTGCTATCTGTCGGGGTAAGTTGTTGGGAGTTATTTGTTCTGTAATAAAAGCCAGCTGGGAAATAAACCACACCCATAACAGGGCACCTATTATTTTAAAAAGAATATGAGCTATAGCCACTTGTACAGCTGTTCTGGGTTTTCCAATAGCAGAAAGAAAAGCTGTTACACAAGTTCCTATGTTAGCTCCAATTACAATTGCTATTCCCCCCTGACTAGCAATTAAATTTTGAGAAGCTAAAACAATTACAACACCCGTAGTAGCAGATGAACTTTGAATGATTGCAGTAAAAACTGTTCCTATTAATATTCCTAAAAGAGGGTTATTTAATCCATGCATGATTTCAATAAAAGGAGGATATGTTTTTAGTGGTTGCATACCTTCACTCATGAAATTCATACCTAAAAAGATGAGACCTAGACCAAATAGGATCTTCCCTAATTCTTTATTCTTTTTATGACCAGATATTACTGTAAATAAATATCCTAAAACAACCAAAAGTAAAGCTATTTTGGTCACTTTAAAAGCTATAATTTGTGCTGTAATTGTAGTTCCGATATCTGCACCTAAAATCACTCCCAAAGTGCTCTTAAACGTCATCACACCTGCCGAAACAAAACCAACTGCTAAAACTGTAGTAACAGATGAGGATTGAATAACTGCTGTAATACTTAGACCTGCCATCAATCCTTTCCATCGGGTGGATGTCATTTGATGAAGGAAGTACTTTAATCTCTTACCCGCAGAATCCTTTAACGCTTTCGTCATTACATCCATGCCGAAAAGAAACAGAGCCAAACCGCCTATCACCGTGTAAATTAATATCATCCAATTTATAGTCATAGCTCTTTCTCTACAATATAACATTAATCAGCTTGTTCCTTGTTCCCTTCTCCCTACTCCTTGTTCCTAATATACTTTCGGAATATGCGTCTGCTCATCTTTGGGAGGTCTCATATAACCTTTTTTATCCTGCAGAGGTGGTAATTTTATTTTCTTATAATTCACCTCTTCATAAGGAATCATTGATAACAAATGAGAAATACAGTTTAATCTTGCCTTCTTTTTATCATCGCCTTCTACAACAAACCAGGGAGCTTGCTTAGTATCAGTATAATTAAACATGTTATCTTTGGCAATTGAATAATCTATCCAATGGGTACGCGAAACCATATCCATCTCACTAATCTTCCACCTTTTTAACGGAGTATTAATACGTTCTTTGAATCGTTTTTCCTGTTCTTCATCACTTACCGAAAACCAATACTTTATCAAAATAGTTCCTGAACGAATCAACATTCGTTCGAACTCAGGACAAGCTCTTAAAAAATCCTCGTATTCATCATGAGTACAAAAGCCCATGACTTTTTCAACACCAGCGCGATTATACCAACTTCGATCAAACAACACCATTTCACCAGCTGCTGGAAGGTGCGTTACATATCGTTGAAAATACCACTGTGTTTTTTCTCTTTCGGTAGGAACTGGTAAAGCCACCACTCTGGTTACCCGCGGATTTAACCGTTGTGTAATTCGCTTAATCACACCTCCTTTACCGGAAGCATCTCGTCCTTCAAAAATCACTACTACTTTTAAACCTTCTTGTTTAATCCACTCCTGCAGTTTAACCAATTCCAGTTGAAGCCTGTCTATTTCTTTAAAATAGTACTCTTTATTTATTCTACCATCTTTTTCATATACAGGTGCTGATTGATGTTTATCATGAAGATTTTTTCCCATAATTCCATTTATTTATGAAGCTCACATATAATTTACTAAAAATATGCGACTATGAATTCATCTAATAATTAAAAGAAAAATGAAAAAGACTTTTTATATAGTTATTTGCAGAACTTTTTGAGTAACCCCAGCTTATTGTTCATACAAACATTTAATTTTTTATCAAAAACATATATCTATAATGAAACTTTGCCGTATAGGTTAAAAATTATTTCAGCGTATATTAAAATGAAGAAGTTATTACTTATTGCTACAGTTATATTTATATCTGGTTTAACATTAAAAATTCAAGCCCAAGAATCTGTAAACACCTGCATCTTAAATGCAAAAAGATTGCAGAGAAGCATGAACGACAGGTATTTTAAAAACTTTAGAACATCGTATGAAGAAGCACTTAAAGATATTGCTGAAATAGAAGCAAAAGCTTCATCCTCAGAATTTGGTAATGATTTAATTGCTGATCATGCTGAAGAATGGATAAAACTAAATCAACAGTTAAGCAAATTTGAAAATGGTAATATTTCTTACAAAGGAGAAACCATTCAATTAGAATTAAAAGACTATGAACCTGTTTTAAAAGAAGCAAGAAAAAAAGCTTCTAAAGCACATTTTGATGAAGCAATACAAATTATTCAGGCTTCCAAAATATTTGAAAACCGTAAAAAAGCCATTCCTCATCTTGATAAAGCGAAACAATATGACGAATCATATACTACACAGGTAAAAAACAATAAAGCGTTAATATACTATGAAGAGGCATTGAGGATATATAATCAGGAAACAGATTTTATATTAAAAGAAGATGCGGTACCTCTCTTTGAAAATGCACTGCATGAAAAAAATCCTTATAAAGATTCGAAAGAGTTATTGGCTAAATTATATTCTGATGAAGCTGATTTACTCTATGACTCTAATAAATTTGATGATATAAAAAAAGCGATTTCATATTATAATAAATCTGCATCGTATGTATATAACTACAATGGTGCTAGTGGAAAAATTTTAGGTGTAAAGCAAAAAGCTGCATCCTTGCTCTATGAACAAGGATTAAAAAAAGAACAAACACTATCTTTTAAAGCACAAAAAGAAGCTGGCAATCTCTACAAACAAGCAAATATGTGGAATCCAGGCTACAAAGATGTTGAAGAAAGAATTAAAGCTACTTCCATTAAGTCCACTTTAAATGTTATAATCACAGACAATGCAGGTGGAGTTATTACAAAAAATCCAACAACCAACGAGATATTCTCACAAACAAATGACTACATTTCTCTTCCTATTATTAAAACTCCTGTTATCAATTTAGAAAATATTGAAGACTGCATAACTGTTGCAAAAGAATTGGGATTTGGTTTTATATTGATGCGAATAGATACAAACAGAATTGCATATACATACAAAGGTGTCATTACTGATACTGAGGCAAAAACCATTGAAAGATTCTTTTTAAACAAAAGAAGTATCTCAACTGGTAAAACATCTGAAAGTGAGATTTCAAAACAAGAATACACTGAAGGCTTAAAGGAACAAAAAGCTACTGGAAGACAATCCGATTCCAGATTCAGGTTATCTTATAAGTCATATACAGGAACTCATTCTACTATTACCAGCAAAGCTGTAGTTGAAGTAAGTTATCCTTTTGAAATTTGGGATGTAAGAGACCCAAACCATATGACAAAAATAACTGATATTATATATTCAGAAGAGATATCTGATAAAAAAGTAAAAACAACTTATAGTGGAAGTATGAAAATAAAACCGGAATTAATAAATGAAGGTTCGTTAATGACTCAAAATGAGTTAATGGAAATAGCTAACAAACAAAAGCCATCTATATTTTTCATTCTAAACTCCTATGAGGATACAATTATAAAAGTGCTAAATCAAATTGAATACAAAACATCTAAATTGTATCAATAAAAAAGGATATGTAAGTATAACTCTGTCTGATTGATTTAGATTATTCAAATTAAATTATCTTTTTTCTTAAAACCAATTCTCAAAAGCTTTATTGA
>NZ_JAPDPJ010000079.1 GCF_026013605.1 Plebeiibacterium sediminum | reverse complement strand
GAGAGCAGGATTCGAACCTACGAAGACGAAAGTCAGCGGAGTTACAGTCCGCCCCAGTTGGCCACTTTGGTATCTCCCCAAAATCATAATTTCAATACTTAAACAGTTTTCAACATTATGAAAACCTAAAGAGCCAATAGAGGGACTCGAACCCACGACCTGCTGATTACAAATCAGCTGCTCTAGCCAACTGAGCTATATTGGCGGGTGGGCAAGCTACCTGCATCGCACCGCTCAACCATCTACCCTTGCTGCCGTCAGGCCCTGGGGGAGTTCAATAGGAGCTGGTCGTACAGGACTTACCCGTGCTTTAGCGGATGCAAATGTAGATAAAATCACATTACCTGCAAGAAAAAAATGAAAAAAAAATAAACTTTTTTTCGCTTATTTTAATAATTGCTTTGTTATCAATAAGTTGTTTTTGTATTATTTTTTGTGATAAAAGTTGAATAAATCATTTTGATGGAAGAAGCCTCTTGAAGAAGCCTGTCTTTTATCATAAATTTTAATTTCAGATATAGAGAAAAGTCTCAATTTTTATCGAAAATATGAATTGTTCATCATAATAAGAATTAAAATAATAAGGTTTTTTAGAAGATTAGTATTGCATTGGGGGAAAATTTTTGCTCTTAAAATTCTGTTTTTAGCTAATTTATTCTGATAATTAAATATAATGTTGTAAAGAATCGAATATGTATTTAGCAGTAATGTAGTTTTAGCTGATATATATGTATAGGTGTGCTTTGATATTTTTATTATTATTGTTACGGTTTAAACATTATCTTTGACAAACTAACTAATCAAAATAAAATAAATTATGGAAAAATTAGCAGCCTCAAAATCATCAACAGTATTAACATGGGGATTGTATCTTGGTATTGCATCTATTGTATTTGGATTAATACAAAACTATGGAGGTTTATTGGGAAATACCTATTTTAGACTTTTATGGTATGTAATTGTTATTGTGATGTTGGTATTGGGTATTAAGAATTATAAGGAAAAACAAAATGACGGCTTTGTGAAATATAGTCAGGGATTAGGTATCGGAACTTTGATTGGCTTAATAGGAGGAGTTGTTTATGGAGTATTTAATTATGTGTTTTTTACCATTATTGATCCTTCAGTTCATGCAAAGTTTATTGCCATGGCTCAGGAAAATGCTTTAGAGCAAGGAGCTACTGAAGCAAGTTTAGAACAAGCAGAGGGTATCATGAACTTTATGTTTAATCCTGTAATATTGTCTATAATTGTAATTATAACTACTATGTTTTGGGCTTTTGTATTTTCGTTGATTATTTCAGCTATTCTTAAAAAAGATCCTGAACCAGAGTTTTAGTTATTAATTAAGCGTAAAGAATTATATTAAAGGTTAGATTATATACCAATAGTCTAACCTTATTATTTTAAAATAGTTTAGATAAGATGGATTTATCTGTAGTTGTACCACTTTTTAATGAAGAAGAGTCGTTAAAAGAGTTGTTTGATTGGGTTGATAGAGTTCTTAAAGAAAGTGAGATTACTTATGAGCTTTTGTTTGTTGATGATGGGAGTACTGACTCATCCTGGTCTGTTGTTGAAGACCTGGCTGCTGAATATAAAGAGGTGAGAGGTATTAAGTTCCGTAGAAATTATGGAAAGTCAGCTGCTTTATATAGTGGATTTGAAGCAGTAAGGGGAGATGTAGTCATTACTATGGATGCTGATCTTCAGGATAATCCCGATGAGCTTCCTGAATTATACAGAATGATTAAGGAAGAGGGGTATGATTTAATTAGTGGGTGGAAAAAGAAAAGGCATGATCCATTGGGTAAAACCATTCCAAGTAAACTATTTAACAGGACTGCACGATGGGTTTCCGGAATTAAGCTTCATGATTTTAATTGTGGATTGAAGGCTTACAGAAAAGAAGTGGTTAAAAGCGTTGAGGTTTATGGTGAAATGCACAGATATATTCCAATTTTGGCCAAGAGAAATGGATTTGGAAAGATAGGGGAGAAGATCGTTGTTCATCGTGAGCGTCAGTATGGTGTTTCTAAATTTGGTATTGAGCGATTTTTAAAAGGATTCCTTGATTTATTATCTGTAACCTTTATTTCGAAGTTTGGAAAAAGACCGATGCATCTTTTTGGAGGATTGGGAACCTTAATGTTTATGGTTGGTTTTTTCTCCTCAATGTATTTAGGTATTAAAAAACTATATTACGTTTATCATCAAATTCAACAACCTTTAGTTACCTCTAGTCCATACTTTTATATTGCATTAGCATGTATGGTTATTGGTACACAGTTGTTTGTTGCAGGCTTTTTAGCTGAATTGGTATCCAGAAATAGTCCAGAACGTAATAAATACCAGATAGAAAAAGTATTAAAGTAGTTGTAACTTTATATAGTTATTTGTTTATCGAAATTATAAAAGCTTTTTAAGGATGTCTTTTTATAAGGATATAGTTAATGCATACGATGAGATTTTTCCTCTTAATATAAAACAACTTTCTTTTGTTGAGGATTTGTATGCTTCTTTAGGTGGGAAGAAAATGTTGGATGCTGGTTGTGGTACCGGTAGTTTAGCTATTGCTCTGGGTAGGCGAAGTGCATCTGTAAAAGCCTTTGATTTAGATGGGGAGATGATAAAGAAAGCCAAAGAAAAATGTCCTCAGGCTATAAATGTGAAATTCAAAGAGGGCGATTTGCTTCTTATTGGAGATGTCTACAAGCATGGAGCTTTTGATTTGGTTTATTGTTTTGGTAATACTGTAGCGCATCTGAATGATCTTGATGAAGTAAAGGTTTTTTGTGAAGCAGCTAAAAGTCTTTTAAAACCTAATGGTAAATTATTATTGCAAACAGTAAATTACGACTGGGTATTAAATAATGATGTTAAATCATTGCCTACTATAGAGAGTGATCATTATATTTTTGAGAGGGTATATCGTTACATAGAAACAAGTAGTAAAATTGAATTTACTACTAATTTGATTTCGAAAATAGAAGGAGCAAAGCAAACGCAAAAGGTAATTTTGTTTCCTATTGTAAAAAAACAGCTTGAAGATATTTTAAAGCAGAGCTTTACTGATGTGAAGTTTTATGCTTCTTTTAACAGGGATGAATGGAATAAGGATTCTTTTCATACAGTAATTGAGGCGACCTTATAAAAAGAAAGGATAAACACCGGGCAAAAAAACGTAAACCGTGAGATTGATTAATAAAAAAATATGCCCGGTGAAAAAAAATATCTTTAGTTAGGCTTTGCAATTTAGTATTAAACCATCAATATGTGAAATAATATTGTTGAATTCCGTAGGTTTAAACCATTTTGTTTCTGAATCTTTTTTAAACCAGGTTAATTGCTTTTTAGCGTAACGTCTTGTATTTCGTTTAATTAATTCAATGGCTTTATCTAAATCGTATTCTCCATCAAAATGTGCAAATATTTCTTTGTAGCCAACTGTATTCAGAGAATTTAATTCTTTATATGGATAAAATTGTCGGGCTTCTTCCACTAATCCCATTTTTATCATTTGATCCACACGCAAATTAATTCTGTTATAAACTTCTTCACGTTCTAATTCCAATCCAACTTTAATAATATGAAAAGGACGCTTTTTTATGGTGTTGGTTCGTAATGAACTATAGGTTTTACCTGTAATAAGGCAAATTTCAACAGCATGTATTACTCTTTTGTGATTCATTAAATCCACTTGTTCATAGAAAACCGGATCTAATTGCTTTAATAATCTTCGAATGGATTCGATACCTTCTGTTTCGTATTGCTTTTTTAAATCTTCTCTCAGTTGTTGGTCTATAGTAGGCAGTTCATCAATTCCTTTACATATGGCATCTATGTACAACATTGATCCTCCGGTTAAAACCAGTTGATCGTGCGTTTTGAATAATTCTTCAGAAAGCCTTAGTGCATCCTGTTCAAACTCCCATGCACTATAGTAATCATGTATTGACTGCGAACCAATGTTATGATGCCTGGCTTCTTTAAGTTCGTCTTCTGTTGGAGTGGCAGTTCCTATCTTTAATTCCTTGAAAATTTGTCTTGAATCAGCCGAAATAATTTCTGTATTGTAATGTTTGGCAATTTCAATACTTGTTTTGGTTTTACCAATTCCGGTAGGTCCAACTACTACAATTAAAAATTTTTGCATTAAAACTATTGAATTGAAATGTACTTATAAGTTTTCTAAGTCATCGGTAAATGAAATCATAGGATCATTATCAAAATCAGTGTCCGGATAGTTGTAATAATCTTCGTCATCAAAATCCATTGGATTTTCCAGACTGTCATCTTCCGGTGCACCCTCTCCTAATAAATCACTTAAATCAAGTTGTTCAGGAGGATTGCCTGCAGCATATATACATTTAATTTCAGAACATTCGATGTCAGCAACTTCGTAACACTCCATAAAAAGGTTGCGTTCATTGAAGAAATCAAATACATACAGTAAGCGTTGTTTAGCTTCTGTAACAAATTGACCTATTTTTGTATCGGCCATAATAAATGAATCCGAAGTTTCATCCATTGCCATGTCCATTAAGGTAATTTCTTCTTGTTTTTGCCACTCTTCATCTGTAATGAAAAAGGACGCCATTTGACCTTCGTCGAAATTCAGTAATTCTTGTATGAAATTGTGCAAGTCGAAAAATGTAGCTTCACCTCCAACCTCAATATCTCTAATAAAATCCTCGTCTTCTCCCGAAATCAATCTTAATCTAATCGTCATGCTTAATTTTTTTCAGTCGGCAAATATATAAAAACATCCTAAGTATTAAATAGGCCTGATTATTTATGTGCTAAACCTTTGGTTTTGTTTGTGATATGCTGATTATTTTATTTTTATTGCTGTGATGTAAACGTATATATTAAGTAAAGGTTTTATAATGTATAATATTTTTATTACTCCCATAAAACCTATCAATATAATATGAATAATATTAGTGTTGATTTATGCTGGATAATATCTTTTTATGAAAATTTAAACATTGAGCTGTAACCTTTTAGCTTAAAGTGCGGTTAAGAGGTTACATGTTTAGATGTTTATGATTGAAAGGATTAAATGGAATTAGGTAATTAGTCTTTTCGGTAATTTATTACTTTTGGCATAAATACTAATGATAGTTGAACCATGTAATACATAGTATGGTTTAAATGTAATACTGATTTAAGAACATAAGATAATGACAAACAAAAAGGGTTTTACAACCAAATCGTTACATACTGAACTACCCCAAAAAGATGCTTATAATGCTTTGCATATGCCTGTATATGATGGTGTTGCTTTTGAGTTTGATACAGCAGAGGATATTAGAGATTCATTTGAAGGTAAGGTGTTTGCTCATGCTTATAGTAGAACAACAAATCCTACTGTAGCTTATTTTGAGCAAAAGTTGTTGAATTTGACAGGTGCTCATGCTGTTATGGCGCTTTCTTCAGGTATGGCTGCTATTTCTAATGCTTTATTGGCGCTGGTTGAAAAAGGAGGAAATATTGTTTCTTCAAATCATTTGTTTGGACATACCTATGCTTTGTTAAAGGAAACTTTGCCAGCCTGGGGTATTGAAGTTCGATTTGTAGATATGAGTGATTTGGAACAGGTACGTAATAATATAGATGAGAAAACTCGCGTATTATTCTTCGAGACTATTACAAACCCTCAATTGGAAATTCTTGATATTGCCCAAATTAGCCACCTGGCTCATGAAAATAATGTGGTTGTTGTGGCTGATTCAACAATAACTCCACCTTATGTATTTGAATCTGCAAAGTTTGGAGTGGATGTTGAAGTAATGTCGGCTACCAAATTTATGTCAGGAGGAGCAGCAGCTGTTGGGGGTGTGGTAATTGATAATGGACTTTTTGATTGGTCTAAGGTTCCTGCTCTTGAAACATGGTACGATAAGTTTGAGAAAAATGCATTGGCACTTCGAATCAGAAAAGAAATCTTCCGTCATCTTGGAGGTTGTATGACTGCACATACTGCTCACTATTTAAATATGGGATTAGATATTCTTGCTCTGCGTGTAGATCGTTGTGTTGAGAATTGTTTGGTGTTGGGTGAGTTTTTTGGAAAACATCCCAAAGTCAAGGAAGTTACTTATCCTGGATTAAAAGATAATGCCTATTATGAATTGAATCAAAAGCAATTTTCAGGTAAACCTGGTGCAGTAATGACTATTGATTTAGAATCGAAGGAAAAATGTTTTTCATTTTTTAATCAGCTAAAATTGGTTCGACGAGCAACCAATCTGAATGATAATAAAACACTAATTATTCATCCGGAATCAACTATATATTGTGAGTTTGATACTGAAGAAAAGAAAGAGATGGGAATCAGAGATACAATGATGCGTATTTCTGTAGGAATTGAGGATGTAGAAGATTTAATCCAGGATTTTAATCAAGCTCTTGAATTAATTTAAATATGTATCGGAGCCTTCTTTTATTATGTATTACCATATTGGGTTTTTCTATTACAAAAGCTCAAACAGAATCTTCAGGGAAATATAGTTCAACAACTCCTACTAGTTCTTCCTCATTGGTAAATGGTATCACTTCGCTTACCGAGTGGGGAATGGACTTGATAACTATAGAAAAAGAAAATTCTACGTTTTTCTTTTTGCCTGTAGTAGGTTATGAGAATCGGACTGGTTTAAGTGTTGGTTTGTTACCATCGTGGAGATTTTATCTGGGAGGTAAAGAAGAGGGCGACGGTTATTTTCGACCATCAAATATTTCTGTTTCCTGTGAGTTTTCCACTTCTGGAATGTATGAGTTCTATACTTCATCAAAGTTTTATACTAAGAATAACTGGTATTTCAGAACAAAGTGGATGATTCAATATATGCCTGATCAGTTCTACGAGGTTGGAAATATCAGTAATAAGGATATTTATTCCGAGATTGAGGAGAATAAACTTGAGTTTACCGGCCGAATTATGAAAGTGGTGAATCAGAAGTGGTTTTTAGGCCTGAATTATGATTTTGGCTCCTATAAAGTAAAAAATATTGACGGAGATGTTTTTAATGAGGAAGTTCCTGGATATCAACAGGCATGGATTACCGGTATTGGACCATCAGTAACATATGATAACCGGAATAGTGTGGTTTATCCTGTAAAGGGTGTGTTTTTAGAAAGTTCTTACCTAAAGTATTTACCATCAATTGGAGATTATGATTTTTCCACATTTAAGCTGGATGTGAGAACTTACGTTGGATTAGGAGCTAAAGAAAGAGTGTTGGCATTTCAGAGTGTGATAAAATCAACATTGGGTGATGTGCCTTTTTATCGCTTGTCGGAAATAGGAGGAAAAAGATTGTTTCGTGGTATATCAAGACCATACAAGTATTTGGACAATCAAAGTGCATATATACAAGCTGCTTTCAGATCAAAATTATGGTGGCGATTTGGATGCGAAGTTTTTACAGGAGTAGGTAATGTTTTTGAAAAATTTGATTCAGACATGTTTACTAAAGTCCATGTTATGGGAGGTGCCGGATTGAGATTACGTGTTTTGGAGAATGAAAAACTAAGTTTCAGGATTGACTACGGTATGACGAACAGAGGTGATAGTGGTGTGTTTTTTACATTAGGTGAAGCCTTTTAGTGAACCTAATCTTCTGTTAATAGTTATATTATAGTATGAGATTTATTAAAATCAAATATGGAATAAGTGTATTATAACAAACTTAAAATGATAGAGATTGTTATATACAAGTTGAGTTATTGATGTTAATGTCTGGTAAAAGATAAGATAGATGAAGTTATCGAAAAAAACAGAATACGGATTGAGGTTTTTATTATCGCTTGCAGAGTTGAGTGAAGAGAGGTATATGGGGATTTACCAGATTTCATTGCGACATAATATTCCTATGAAGTTTCTTGAGGCTATTGCCGTGACCTTGAAAAAAAGTGGAATGCTTGAGGTGAAAAAAGGAGCAGGTGGTGGTTACCGCTTACGGGTTCTGCCTAATGAGATTTCATTATTAATGGTTTATGAAGCCCTGGAAGGTGGTTATAAAAAAGAACTACCCATAAAAGATAGTGATTCAAATAATCAGAAAGCGGTGTATTCAGTAGTGAATCAGGTTATAAATGATATGGCTGAAGCATTAGGGCGAAAAACTTTGGCTGATATTCAAAAAGAATTCCGTGATATGAACGAAAGCCTGATGTATTATATTTAAGACTATTTTGCTTTATTGGGTAACTTATTAAAGGTGATCATCGTTCTTTTTAATAAATTATATCTTAAAAAAATCAATGTTTTTCACGAGTTGATCCGACTGGCTTGACAAATTGTTTGAGTTAGCACTCATTTCCTCCGACATTTTAGCGTTGTTTTGAGTAATTGCATTAATGCTGTTTATAGCTGCAGTAACCTGATCTGATCCTGATTTTAATTCTTTACTGGCAACGCTGATTTCTTCCATCAAATTCATGGTATTTTCCATTGAAGGAATAGTTTCTTCCAGTTGTTGGCTTACCTGTTCCGATAAGTTTAATCCATTTACTGTAATTTCTTTTATTTCGTCAGCAGCCCTTTTGCTGGTTTCTGCAAGTTTTTTTACTTCGCCGGCAACAACTGAAAATCCAGCTCCTGCCTCGCCTGCTTGTTTGGCTTCAATGGCAGCATTAAGAGCCAAAAGATTTGTTTGTACTGCAATTGTATCAATAATCTTTATTTTTTCAGCAATTAGGGCAATGGCATTTTTTAACTCACGGGCACTTTCTGCACTTAATTGTAATTTCTCATTGGTATCGGAAGTAACCAGGTAGGTTTTAGAGGCATTTTCATTGGAAGAATTAATGTTGGCATTCATTTCTTCCATCGAAGCTGAAATTTCTTCTAAAGCACTGGCTTGTTCTCCTGTTCCTTTTGATAAAGATTGTGACATGTTGTTGGATTCAAAGCCAAGTGTGTTTACTTCTTTGGCAGAATCGTTTATTCTCGTTAGTGAATTTTTAAAAATATTAGATAAATCAATGATGCTTTTGTTCAAAGTGTTCAGCTCTCCAATATATTTTCTTTTAAATTCTTTTTTATTTACAATGTTTAAGTCGCCTTTACTTAAGTCGGTAATATTATCAACTAGCTGCGATAATGGTTTTCTCACCCAAACAGAAACACTATATAATAATATGGAGGTAATGGATAGTCCGGCTAATAAGGCAGCCCAGAATGGATACGCTTCAGGATTATTATAACGAATTCTGCTATTTACTACTGTTATAAAAACATTGGCAATCCAAATAACACCAATTCTTAGAAAGATGCTGTTTTTAAATAGTTTTCGTAAAACAACAGTGCCAACAATCACAGCAAATACAAATACGATTAATAGACTTGATGATCCTTCCATAATGAGTAATATCTATTTCTTCTTTACAATTTTACTCATTATTTAGTAAAAATCTAGCAATACTATAAAGGTCTTGCGCTTTGTTTTGTAAATTAACTCAAGATTAGAGTTGGATTTTTGAGTTGAAATAAAGCAAATAAACAATTGGAGTTAAGTTTGTTTCCATTGTGAGCTTAAAGCATATATATATGGTAGGAATAATGTAATGTGGTGTTATGTTTGTTTTATGATGTTGTTAATTAAGTGTTTAAGGTGTTGATTGAGGTCTTTTTTGCTTCTAATACATACTAAAATAATAGGTTAATAGCGATGTAATGTGTTGTAGATCTTAAACCCATACTGTATGTTTGTGTTATAATAATAAAGCGAATAATTAAATACACATAATCATGACCAAGATTGCAAAAAATGTAACAGAATTAATAGGAAATACTCCATTAGTTCAAATTAACAAATTAAACGAAGGTGAAGCTCAAATTGTAGCTAAGTTAGAATTTTTTAATCCTGCAAGTTCAGTTAAAGATCGTATTGCTTTTGCAATGATTGAAGAAGCAGAGCGTCAGGGGAAATTAAATAAGGATTCAATTATTGTTGAACCAACAAGTGGAAATACAGGTGTAGGATTAGCATTTGTATCTGCAGTTAAAGGATATCGTTTGATTCTTACAATGCCTGAAAGCATGAGTATTGAAAGAAGAAAGCTTCTTGTGAAGTTTGGGGCAGAGTTGGTACTTACTCCTGCATCTCAGGGAATGAAAGGTGCTATTGAAAAAGCTCAGGAGATTGCTGCAGAAAATGAGAATTCATTTATTCCACAACAATTTGACAACCCTGCAAACCCTGCAATTCATAAAAAGACAACAGCTGAAGAAATTTGGAGAGATACTGATGGTGAAGTAGATATTTTTATAGCTGGAGTTGGTACTGGTGGTACTCTGTCGGGAGTAGGTGGTGTATTAAAAGAGAAAAATCCTGATGTAAAAATTATTGCTGTGGAACCTTCGGATAGTCCGGTTATTGCAGGAGGAAAACCGGGACCACACAAAATTCAGGGAATTGGAGCTGGATTTATTCCAACAAATTTAAATACTTCAATTATAGATGAAGTTATTCCTGTAAAAAATGAGGATGCAATTCACACAAGTCATGAGGCAGCTCTAACTGAGGGTCTTTTATGTGGATATAGTTCAGGAGCTGCATTGTGGGCTGCATTAGAGGTAGCTAAACGTCCTGAGAATAAGGGAAAAAGAATTGTGGTTTTATTGCCTGATACAGGAGAAAGATATTTAAGTAGCTTTGAAATTTAATAAGTATTAATTTCAGATAATAATATTATTCAACTAGTGCATATATTACGTTATTGTATTATCTGCACTGGTTGATTCCTCTCCTTTATCTTTCTAATATTTACATTTAAAGAAATAATCCATACTCACATGCGATTGTCTTGCAGTAATAAATGGGTTCTTGATCCTACGATTTAAGTAAAGTTTCATTAAGCCCTGAATGATTTCATTTTGGGAATGATTCCAAATTAGAGGTAATCTCAAATATAATATAAAAACAATTTATTGGCTTGTTCTCAAATAAGTTCAACAGCCATTGCTATGTCTAAATTCTAAGTAAAATGATTGAAGGAATAAGTAAAATATTTTCAAAAGAACAGTTTCAGCAAGCACAACATTTATTAAATAGCTTGACTTTAGAACAGAAATTTTGGTTGTCGGGATACTTAACGGGAGTCAATCAATCAGGTGGACTTCTGGGAGAAGATTTAGGGATTAATAACGAACAGGTTGAACGTTTGGTTGATATCCAGCAAGCTCCTGAAAGTCAAATTGAGGTTACAGTTTTATATGGGACCCATACGGGTAATTCACATCTAATTGCCGAGAAAGCCAGTGAAATATTAAAAAGTAAAGGTGTGTCAGTAAATTTGGTTGGTATGCCAGATTATAATGTACGTAAATTAAAGGATGAGAAAAATCTTTTAGTTGTAGTATCAACTCATGGAGAAGGAGAACCACCAGTTTCAGCTGAAGATTTTCATGCTTTTATTTATGGTAAAAAAGCTCCTAAGCTCGAAGGGTTAAATTTTGGCGTTGTTGCACTTGGAGATAGTAGTTATATCAATTTCTGTAAAACAGGTAATGATATTTATAATCAATTGCTAAAGCTGGGAGCAAAAAATATTCATGATATTATAGAGTTAGATGTTGATTTTAAAGATCAGGTAGAATCTGTACTGCCTGGAATTATAAATCAGTTTTCTGGAAATAACACTTCAGGAGAGGCTATAAATAATCAAGCAAATACTGTAGTTAAAGTAGACACCGATCAATGGGTTGAAGCGGAAGTATTGGAAAAGGTATTATTAAACGGACGAGGTTCAAATAAGGCTACCTATCATATTGAATTAGACATAGAGAATAAAGGAATTACTTATGAGCCAGGTGATGCGCTGGAAGTGATTTCTAAAAACAATCCTGTTTTAGTAGATGGAATTCTAACCAAGTTGGGATTAGATCCGGAAACTAAAATTCAGATTCAGGGTCAGGAGAAAAGTTTAAGGGAAGCATTAATTGCAAATTATGAAATAACAGTAGTAACGCCTCCTGTAATTAAAAAATATGCAGAACTGGCTCAAAATTCAAAGTTAAATAGTCTGATTGATGATCAGGAAAAACTAAAGGAGTACTTGTATGGATCAGATTTTCTCGATTTGTTAAATGATTTTTCTACTGAGGTATCAGTAAATGATTTGCAAAACATTTTACGTAAGCTACCAGCTCGATTGTATTCAATATCTTCCAGTTATGAGTATAATCCTGATGAAGTTCATATTACAGTTGGTGCTGTAAAATATCATCTTAACGATAGAGAACATCAAGGGGTTTGTTCAGGATTTTTAGCAGAAGAAATTCAGATTGGTGATGAACTTTTGATTCGAATTAAAAAGAATGAAGGCTTCAGACTGCCGGAGGATCATAATGTAAAAGTAATCATGGTTGGTCCAGGTACCGGAATTGCTCCCTTCAGGTCGTTTTTACAACAAAGAGAAGCTGTTGGGGCTAAAGGTGAAAACTGGTTGTTTTTTGGTGATCAGTATTTTGAAACTGATTTTCTATATCAAACAGAGTTGTTGAAATACAGGAAAAATGGTTTACTAAAAGATGTTTCAGTTGCGTTTTCAAGAGATCAGGAGGAGAAAATATATGTACAGCATCGTTTGAGAGAAAATGGAGCACTGATATATCAATGGATAAAAGATGGCGCTTACTTTTATTTATGTGGCGATATGAATAGAATGGCTAAAGATGTGAAAAAGGAACTTGTAAATATAATTGCAGAACACGGTAAAATATCTGTGAGAGAAGCAGCTGATTATTTTAAGGAAGTAAAAAGTAGCCGACGCTTTCAGGAAGATGTGTACTGATAAAAAGTAAGTTAAAAGTACAAAGTTGAAAGTTAGAAGTCAAAAGGAAAATGGAACATGGATAACGTTACAAGTGTCCTGCGTTCTGGTTCAAGTTTTCAACTTGGACCTATATTAAAACCTTTTTCAAAATACTGATAAATAGAAGGGTAATCAAAAGTACTGTCAGTGTACAACTTATCAGCTGGTCAAATTAATGACCTTATAGAGATTCCAGTTTTTAACTTGAGAAAATGGAACAAGGATAATGGAACAAGTGTCGTGTGTTCTGGTTCAAGTTTTCAACTTGGACCTTATTACCAGATCACGATTTTATTTTGTCCTATAAAATTATTACAACCAAATATCCACCAACTAATACGAAATCAAAATGGCAGAAGTAGCAAAGCAAAAAGAAATATTTCCATCTTGGAACCCATCAGATGTTGAAAGAATAAAAACTCAGAGTAATTATTTAAGAGGTACCCTTGAACAAAGTTTAAATGATCTGGCAACAGGCGCTATAGCTGAAGATGATACCCAGTTAATCAAGTTTCATGGTAGTTATCAGCAAGCAGATCGTGATTTGGATGTGGAACGTAAGCAGCAAAAGCTTGAACCCTTGTATAGTTTTATGATTCGCGTTCGTATTCCGGGAGGATTAGCAACGGCTGATCAATGGATTGCTTTTGATGAGCTATCAAAAACGCATGCAAATAATACACTGAAGTTAACTACTCGTCAGGCATTTCAGTTTCATGGTGTGATTAAAAGAAAGCTGAAAGAAACCATGGCAAAAATTAATGATTCGTTGTTGGATACTATTGCAGCATGTGGTGATGTAAACCGTAATGTGATGTGTACCACCAATGAGGCTATTTCTCCTTTGGTTCCGGATGCTTTTGAAATGGCTCAAAAAATTAGTGAGCATCTTTTGCCAAAAACCACTGCGTATCACGAAATATGGTTGGATAAAAAACTGTTGTTGGATGGAAAGCAAGATGAGGAGCCTATTTATGGAAAAACTTATCTGCCTCGAAAATTTAAAATTGCTATTGCTACGCCTCCCTACAATGATACAGATGTGTACTCTAATGATATTGGATTGATTGCCATAGAAAAAGATGGAAAAATTGAAGGGTTCAATTTTGCTGTTGGCGGTGGTTTGGGAATGACCTTTACAGAACCGGGAACTTATCCTCGCTTAGGAAATATCTTAGGATTTATCCCTTATCATCAAACTATTGAAGTGGTTGAAGAGATTGTAAGATTGCAACGCGATTATGGAAATCGAGAAAATCGTAGGCAGGCTCGTTTAAAATATACCATTGACAGACTGGGAATAGAGAAGTTTACCTATTTGTTGGAGACCAGATTGGGGTATGGGTTTTATCCTGCTAAGCCATTTAACTTTGAACGTAATGGCGATTTATTTGGCTGGCATCAGGCACAGAATGGTAAATGGTATGTAGGTTTATATATTGAACATGGAAGGGTAAAAGATGAGGGTGACTATCTGTTAAAAACCGGTTTGAGAAAAATTGCAGAATTAAAGAAGTGTGATTTTAGATTAACAGGGAATCAGGGATTGGTTTTAGGCGCCATTGAGGATGAAGATAAGTTTGTTATCGATCAACTTTTAAAGGAATATGATATATGGCCAAGGTTAAGAATGAGTGAAGCTCGAAAAAATGCGATTGCTTGTGTGGCTTTGAATACATGTACAATGGCTTTTTCAGAGGCGGAGCGATATTTGCCAAAATTGATGGATAAGATTGATGTTATACTTGAGGAGAATAATCTGACTGAAGATGAAATTCTGATTCGCATGACAGGGTGTCCAAATGGATGTGGTCGTCCGTTTTTAGGTGAAATAGGTTTTGTTGGGAGATCGATGGGGAGATACAATATGTACCTGGGAGCTAGTTTTAATGGAGACAGACTAAATACTTTATACAAAGAGACTTTATCGGAAGAAGAAATTTTGGCTGAACTGAAAGTGCTTTTAAAACAATACGCTGAAGAAAGAGAAAGTGGAGAGCGATTTGGGGATTTTGTGGGTAGAAAAGGAATTGTAGAGTTAAAACCTAAGGTAGAAAATCATTAGTCATCAGTTTTCAGTAAACAGTCTTCAAGATGCAGTCTGAATTATATTAGAGTCTTATGATTATATGTATGCGTTTAATGATTAATTCTAAATGATTTTTATGGTAATAACGGGCTGGAAGCCCAATTCAATTCAGCCCAATGCAAACGCAGTGGCGCATTGGGTACAATCATAGAATTAATTAAGTACGCCCTGAAAGGGCAACTCATATTCTTTTGAGACAATGCAAAATTAAATATCTAATAGCCAACAGTTAATAGCAAATTTTATAATGAAAGATAAAAGATACCGGACATTAATTAAAACCATATCCTGGCGCGTAACAGGAACTGTAGATACTTTTCTGGTATCTTATCTTATTACCGGGAAGGTTGGTATGGCTGCCTCAATTAGTGGTGTTGAGGTGTTTACAAAGCTGTTTTTGTATTACTGGCACGAGCGACTTTGGAATAGAATTAAGTTAGGAAAAGAAAAACCTAAAGAACCAGAATATATTATATAATGAAGTTTTTACCCATATCCATCAATATAAGTAATCAACAGATTCTGGTCATCGGAGGCGGTAAGGTGGCCTTGCATAAAATTCAGTTGCTGAAAAGATTTACCGATAGCTTTAAAGTTATCGCTCCTGAAATACTGGATGATATTAAGGCGATTGAAGGAGTGGAGTTTGATGAGCGAAAATACCAGAAAGGGGATCTGCAAGGTTATTTGTTGGTGTATGTAACCACCAACGATCATGAGCTGAATCATAGGATTAGCGATGAGGCCAAGGCATATAATTGTTTGGTTAATATTGCCGATGATAGTAGTTATTCCGACTTTGTTTCTCCTGCTATAATGGTTCATGATAACATGACAGTATCTGTAGGTTCAGATGGAAAAAATGTAAAAGCTTCAATTCAGTTACGTAACCAAATCAAATCATTTTTGGAGGAATAATCATGAATACAATCAATATAATCACCAATAGTTCTTCAGTAATTAGTTTAAAACACTGGTTGGATAAAATAAATCTGGATCAGTCCTATCAAATTTCTTTGCCATCAGGTGATGTTTTTAATTCATTATCAGAAACAAAGGATTCAGTGGCAATTATTGAAGGACAGGATGTTGCTTATCCATTAAGTCATGATCTGGAGATATATGCCGTAGTTCGTAATACTTCGTTCTATGAGGAAGAAGATCAAATCTCTTTGCAAAACTATCTGGTTGTAATTGGATTAAAGAATGATGAAAAGACAAAAACTCTTTTCTCTGATTTTGATTTAAGACCGCAATGGGGAAGTGTTTCCTTAGCAGGATTTGGTCCTGGTGATTATAGTTTAATTACCCGAAGAGCCGAATCTGATTTACTTAAAGCAGATATTATCTTTTATGATGATTTAATAGATCAGGAGTATCTGAATAAATTTAGTGCAGAGAAGGTTTATGTAGGCAAAAGGAAAGGTGCACATAAATTTGATCAGACTCAAATTAATGAACTGATGTATCAGGCCGCTTTAAAAGGTAAAGATGTGGTTCGCATCAAAGGAGGTGATCCATTGATTTTTGGTCGTGGAGCTGAAGAGTACCATTACCTTGCTAAAAGATGGATTGATGCAGAGATAATTGCTGGTATTACCAGTGCATTTGCAGCAGCTGCATCTGCAGTGATTCCTTTAACAGAGCGGTCATTATCTTCCTCGGTGGCTTTATTATCAGGGCACGATTTAAATAAACTTCGAATTCCAAAAGCTGATACTTTGGTGTTTTATATGGGAGCCTCTCAGCAACAAGAGTTAGCTGCACGAATTATAGAAGAGGGATGGCATGAAAATACTCCTGTAGGAATTGTGCACAATGCCTCAAAATCAAATCAGCAGATTTACAGGGGGACATTGGCTAAGTTGAAGAACGAATCTTCAGGATTACCATCGCCTTCTATCATTATTGTAGGAAAAACGGCCCGTGAATATCAGGATAATCCGGATAAATGGTTGTATACCGGAGTTTCGGTAAACGATTGGCAGAAAGATGAAAATATTGTTCATACGCCATTAATTAATATTGAGGAAGTAAGTATAATAGATACTCTAAAATCAGCCATTAACAATATCAATCAATATCATCGTATTGTTTTTACCAACAGATATAGTGTGCAGTACTTTTTTGAATTGCTATTTGAATTAGGCTTAGATGTAAGACATTTAGGATCTGTTAAAATAGATTGTCTAGGTAAATCTACCTCAGAAGTATTAAGAAACCGAGGTTTATTGGTAAAACCTTTTGCAGAGGAAGAAACATCTTTAGCAATGCTTCAAAAATATAAAGAAACAGGAGTAGTAAATGAAAATATTTTGATTCCCGGGTCAGATCAAACCAATAGTGTTTTGCGTGAAGGATTAATAAAATTAGGAAACCATGTAGATAAACTGCAGGTATATCAAAAGGTTCGAAATCATAGTATTGTAAAACAAAATATAGATCAATTTAAGGGCGTGATATTTACCTCACCTCAGGAAGTTGAGATCTTTAAAGAAGTATATGGCGAAATTCCTCAAAGGCTTCAGATTAAAGCTACAGGAACAAGAACCCGTTCTTCATTAGAACAAGAAAAAGGGATTTTTAAAATTAGTGAAATTCAAGGCGCAAGCAAATTCGAATATCATAGTTTACAGTAGTAAAAGATGAATTTGAATTTGTGAGGCAACCCAGCAGTTTGCATTTTTTGAACTTACCAAAAATCTTTGCATTTGGTCAGTGTAGAGTATATTGTAAGAGCCGTTCTTTTATAGTTTTAGAAGAATGGTTCTTTTTATCGGCTGTTGAAAGACTTGAAGATTTGAAACCATAAAAAAGAAAACCGATTTCTATTGATAATAATAAAAATCGGTTTTAATAAATTTGAATATTAAGATGAGCCTATATCAATAAGATAACGAGGCTTATCATATATTTTACCTTTTTACTTCAACGAGTGTTATAGGTATTATTTATCAATGTGTACTCTTACAGCAATCATACCTTTTAATCCTTTTTCAAGTTCAAAAAGTACTTTATCTCCTTCTTTAATAGGATCGATTAAGCCATTAACGTGAACAAAGTGTTTTTCCTGGCTATCTAAATCTTTGATGAAGCCATATCCTTTGTCTGTATTAAAAAATTCAACTCTTCCTTTTTTAATAGGATCCTCTTCTTCTTTTTTAGCTACAGAAATTGCAATGCTTTCTACATCAATTTCTTCTTTCTTAGTTAAATCTGGTGGAGTATCAACAATTCTTCCGTTTTCATCAACATAGGCAATCATATCATCTAAGCCACCGCCGGAGCTGGATTTTCTTTCTTCTTTTCTTTTTTGCTTATCCTGACGTTTCTTAAGTCTTTTCTTTTCTTTTTCTTTTTTACCAAAGGTCTCTTGAGATCTCCCCATTCAATACGTTTTTAAGATTAAAAATTAGTAAGTAACAGGAAAATATTTGCGTTAAGAGTAAGAGTAGTACCAAACAATAGCTTAGAAGAAACATTGAATGACAATAATAATACAGGAAAGAAATTTTCACCAATTACTTCGACACACAAAAGTACGATAATAATTTGAAAAAGTGATTGGTATTACAAATTCTTTTTGTTTGACAGGTTGAAATTAGTATAGTTTTCTAATGAGTTTTGTAAGAATTTTAGTTTAGGATTAAATATAATTACGGGAGGAGGAACTTACTGTGCTCTATATTTATATTTGTATTGTCCTGGATTTATATGGCAGATTGATAGGATGCTATATGTTAAACATTATTTACAGAAGCGATATATATTTAAAAACAACGCTTTTTGTTTAAAAATTGCAGGAACAGCTATACCTTTGCGGCTTAATTTTTTAAACCATGGGCAAAAATTTTACAAAAGAACAAATTGAGCGCTTAGGTGCCACTTTGTTGGAGATCGGCTCTTTGTTAATGAGTTCTGGAGCCAATAGTATGCGGATTAGGGTAACGCTGGAAAGAATAGCTAATGCTTTTGGATTTCATTCGGAATTATTGATAACACATAGAGCATTGATGGTCAATCTTGAAAATACGGAGCAGAAACATGCTTTTAATATGTTAAAGCGAACGAGTCCCCATGGTGTAAATTTTAAGCTGGTAAGCGGTATTAGTAAAATGAGTTGGAATATTGTTGGCGAAAAATGGTCGATGGATGATATTGATCGTGAGTTAGAACGATTGAAGGGACTACCACATTATCCACGTATTATTATATTACTGTTTGTTGGATTAGCCGATTTGTCTTTCTGTCGCTTGTTTGGGGGTGGAATTGTTGAAATGCTAGTGGCTTTTGTGGCTACTTTTATTGGTCTGTACGTTCGTCAGGAGGCTATGAAACTAAAGTACAATCCTTATTTGTGCATATATGTAGCAGCCTTGGTTTCATCGTTAATATCTGGTTTGTCTGTCAAGTTTAATATTGGTACAGAACCACATTATGCTTTTGCAACCTCTGTTTTATATCTGATTCCCGGGGTTCCTTTGGTTAATTCCTTTTCTGATTTAATTTATGGGAATATAATGAACGGTATTGTTCGTGGAGTAAACGGAATGATGATAGCTTTTGCGATTGCATTAGGCTTAGCTTCTGCATTATTAATTTATCAAATTTAAAAACGATGGATATTCTTCAAATAATAGAACGTATGATATGGCCGGGATTGGCTGCTGTTGGTTTCGCCATTCTTTTTAATGTTCCTCAGCGTACTTTGTTATTAATATTTGGTATGGGAGCAGCCTGTGGTGTAACTAAGTTTATGTCAATGGAATTAGGTTTGGAAGTGGTTTTAGCTACTTTTTTAGCAGCAATTGTTGTGGGGTTTTTAAGTATTCCTGCTGCTGATAACAAACATTCGCCCATGTATGTGTTTGCCATACCATCTATAATATCTATGATACCAGGCGCATTTTCATACAGAGCAATGTTAGGATTAATAAAACTCACAGGACATTTATCCACAGAAGAGTATATTCAGGTTATGCAGGAAACTACCTCCAATGGATTAAAGGCTGTCTTTGTTTTGCTTTCCATAGCAGTGGGCGTTTCAATGCCAATGATATTATTGCGTCATGATTCAGCTCAGGAAATAATGGCTCGTATTGTAAAGAGTCGGGAGTAGGAAATGATTTTGCAGTCTCCAGTTATCAGTCTTCAGTCTGCAGTCTGCAGTCATCAGTTCGTACTCCGCACCCTGCAGACTGCCTACTTAGTACTGCCTACTGCAACTGTTAAATACTTCTATATTTATTATTTGTTCTTGATATATAAAATGATTAACATTGAAACGCTAAAAATAATTATGTTTATCATTTAAAATATAAAAATGGACAAATCGTTGTTAGCCAATGAGGTAATGCCTAATAAAGATGGATTCTTTGGCGAGTATGGAGGTTGTTTTGTGCCACCTATGCTGGAATCTGTAATGAAGGAAATTACTGAGGCATATGAAAAAATTAAGGATGATCCTGTATTTAAGGAAGAGTTATTTTATTTACAAAAACATTATACAGGCCGTCCTTCACCCGTGTTCCATGCTAAAAATCTTTCCAGAATAGCAGGAGGTGCGCAAATCTATCTAAAGCGCGAAGATCTCAATCACACCGGGGCACATAAAATTAACCATTGTTTAGGAGAAGCTTTACTTGCCAAAAAAATGGGCAAGAAAAAAATAATTGCTGAAACAGGAGCTGGTCAGCATGGTGTTGCTTTGGCTACTGCTGCGGCACTTGTTGGTTTGGAGTGTGATATCCATATGGGAGAGGTTGATATTTATAAAGAACATCCCAATGTGGTTCGAATGAAAATATTAGGGGCCAATGTTATACCTGCTACACATGGCTTAAAAACATTAAAAGAAGCTGTAGATTCTGCCTTTGAAGCTTATTTGAAAGACCCGGAAACACAATTATATGCCATTGGATCTGTAGTTGGTCCACATCCTTTCCCTATGATGGTTCGTGATTTTCAATCAATAATTGGTCGTGAAGCAAAAGAGCAGTTTCAGGAAATGACTGGTAAGTTACCTGATAATTTAGTGGCTTGTGTAGGTGGTGGATCAAATGCCATGGGACTTTTCTCTGCGTTTTTACAAGATGATGATGTAAATATATATGGAGTAGAGCCAGCAGGAACCAGTTTTAAAACCGGAGATCATGCTGCAACACTTTCTATGGGTACGCCAGGAATGATTCATGGATTTAAATGTTATTTATTGCAAGATGAGGAAGGTCAACCTGCACCAGTTAATACTGTAGCTTCAGGTTTAGATTATCCAGGAGTTGGACCTCAGCACTCATACCTGAAAGATATTGCGCGTGTTAATTATAAAACAATAAGCGATAAAGAAGCAATAGATGCATTTATGCAATTGGCTCGTCAGGAGGGAATCATTCCGGCATTGGAAAGTTCACATGCGGTAGCCTATGCGCTAAAACTAGCTAAAGAACTTCCTAAAGATCAAACTATATTGGTCAATTTATCAGGTAGAGGTGATAAAGATATTGATTATGTAGTTGAAAAGTTTGGTAAAGACTTTGGAATAGAAGATCAAAAATAAGTAAGATCATATATTAGTGAACTGATTAAATATAATATACTGAGATTATAAAAGGGGTTGTAATACGATAAGGTAGAACAATCCCTTTTTTATGTCATACTTATTGTAATAAAGTATGGATATAGCGTTTCCCATAGGCTACAATGCTCATTGCAGAAAACTTTCAAAAAAACTTTCCCTAATTAACCACTTGACAAAAAGTGGTTTAGTTCTTACCTTGGTGGTTCTGTAAAATAAATAATTCAATTTTGTTTGGATGTTAGAATTAAAGTCTCTTTCTTTGCACCCGCTTTGAACGAAAGGCGAGATAAAAAGATGACATAAT
>NZ_JAPDPJ010000078.1 GCF_026013605.1 Plebeiibacterium sediminum | reverse complement strand
AAATTAGCAAAATCCATTTTTATTTCAAAATATTACATGATTTTATTTTCGATTATTTCATTGATATACTGCGATTTAAGAATCGAACTGAGGTTGTTATTTTTTCAATGAATATTTCAATATACTTTAGTACTACAAGCTGAGATCAGAGCGCTATTTGCACTAAGCCCTTTGCTCTTTGCTCTAAAGTCGGCCGATATACATGTTTAACCCGGGCTCTGATATTACCTTATCAGTGATAGCAGGGCTTACAAAACGAAAAGTCATGATAACACATAAAAAAGAAACAATGGAAAAACAGGAAACACTTTCATCAGTATATATAAAACCAGGCGCGATGTAAAAAACCTTCGTTTATTTAGTCCTATGCCTGAATTACTTATAGTCTTAAAAAATTTATATTAACTGTTAGTTTCAATATAACAGACAACTATTTACCAATCGAAAAACCTGAAATATTAATTCCCAACAGCATCTCATGATAATTACTATTAAAATCAAGTAGCCTTGAGTACCGATAGCCAACATTTATAGGAAATAAAAACCTAAAAGCATGCACTTCACATAAAAACTCTGCCCCAACAGACTTAAAATCATTAATAACTTTAGTTTTTTGATTGCTATCCTTATAATAATAATTCAGTGTACTTCTTGAATAATCAAAGAAGAATGTACTCGTAATTCTTTTTAAATACAAAACACCGGGCAATGATAAATCTGGATTCCATAAGGGAAATATGTAATTGGTTTTTAAGGAATAAAGCTCGTCATTAGTATAATTGATATAGCCTCGAGCATAATTAAAATAATTACCAAAACGATAAAAGTGCCTATATGTGTCATCATTATTATTCTGATACTCCTCACCTTTCCATTTGTACTGAAACTCATTATCAATTCTAACTGAATGATGTTTGAGTAAACCCGGAAAATAAAAACGGGCACGCGCACCTAATATTTCTCCAACATCTATTCCGCCCAATGGCGTGCTCTGGTAATTTATTTCAAAAACCTGCCCCCATCTGTATGTCACATCTCTTGATGAGCTTTTTAATAAGTTGTGTAAATACAGAGAATATTCCAGCGTTGAATAATTAAAATCATCACGATAATAATACCTTGGTTCTCCATTTTGAACAACTTCATTACCTGATCTGGTTAGTGGAATTCCTAAGGCTTTATATCCTGAACGATGTATTAAATTATAATTTACTGATGGTTGCAGGTACCTGTAAAACTTATTCCTGGTAAAATTCAAAGGTATATTAATTCCAACCTCAACTTCCGTTTGATTTTGCTTTGGGTTTTGGGATACATAGGCTGTGTCGGAATCAAATGAATAAATACCATCACTCACTCTTTCGTTTCCTTGTTTTAAATCCAGTTCTATCACAGGGTAAAATCCTCTATACTGAAAATTAAAATGAAACTTTTCCAGACTATTTTGAGAGTCTGCATTATATCCAATTAAGGTTATAGCAGTACCCAATAGATTCTGAGAAAATGCAGAAACTCCAGGACCAAGCATTTGATCATCAACATTCAGATTCACCGGAGCCCAGCTGTGAACATTAAATAAATTCTTCAATTTAGAATATCTGGTTACCGGATATTTAGCTAGTGTATCTACTTTAGAGAAATCAAGTTTACCAGGTTCCTGATCGGCAATTATTTGATACAATTGATTTGAATGATTCTTCACTTGTTTTAATGGTATTACTGCTTCATCTGAAAGTGAAGATTTTACAATTTGAAAGCCATTAGAACTATACCTGCTATAAATATAACTGTATGATATTGGATCAAATATTGCCCCTGTTGCTCCATACTGACTCTGTGTAATTTGCTGAACCTGTTTTGACTCCACATTTACTGAATAAATATCTTCAATACCGCTATAACCAGCCGAAAAAAGTATTGTATGATCATCTTTCCACTTAGGCAGAGAAATATCATCATAAGTTGATTCTGTTACATCAGACCAATGCCCTTTTGTAAAATTATAGACAATGATCTTTTTTCCTTTATCCGTTAAACAAATACAAACAATCTTATCTTCATTGGGGCTCCATGATGGTGTAAAATAATAGGATGTAGCATCATAATTGAATTCATCCAATTCTTCTCCCGAAATGCGATCAATAACTACCAATGCATACTTATTATCTTTACTCGCTTTTACTGCAACAATTTTACTTCCATCCTCAGAAATATATGGAGAAAAATAACGCGTTTTGTTTTTTACTACGCTTACTTCTGATGTATTAAGATCTAAACATTTTATAACTGACCAGCCTCTGTTTTCCCATCTTTTATCTGAAATATATTCAGCCCAGCATAGGGTATTGTTATTGTACGAAAATGGCTCATCATTTATATTACCAGGAGTATATAATCTTTTATAATTACCAACTGAATCTATTAACACAAACTGTGTAATTTCTCCCGGGCCTGATAACTCTGCAATAATTTTTCCATCACTTCTTAATACAGGATATTTAAAGTTTACATAGTCCCGATCTCTTTGCGTAATTTCAACATAAGGTGTTTTATGAATAGAACTATCTTGTTTTAACCAATCCTTATGCAACTCAGATAAAACATCATGATATAATTTTGTTTTATTCACATACGACTTTCTTTTTTCTTTCGACAAAAAAGGATGTAGTATCAACGTATTACTAACCAAATCATAGAATCTCTGATTCCATAACTCTAAACCATACATTTCTCTTCCTTTAGCTACTAACTGGTAACCCAACTCATAATAATTTGGAGTAAAGTCTCTGTACGATCCAAAATATGCCTTATCGTAGGAATAAGTTTTTTGTTCCATAACCTGAGCTCTTAATCTTTGCTCAAACCATGGAGATCGCCCTCTTCCCGTTTGGGTTAAGGATGTTTCTGCAACAACAGCATCTCCCTCTAAAAACCACATGGGTAAATACAGTCCCAGAATTCCACCAACAGCCTGCTCACCTAATACGTAACTTAAAAGTTTGGTGAAGCCTTTATTGAGCTTATCAATCTGAACCACATGTCTGAATTCATGCACTGTTAATTGCTGAAGCCATTCTTGTGAATAAATACTTTGATTGGGTGTTGGAAACAATTCAATGCGTTTGGGAGCCCAGGTAACAAAACCATTTGAATATGATGTTTCGGGATGAATTAAAACACGAATCTTTTTAGGCGAATGATTTAAAGATCTGCCTCCTTGCTGATAAACTTCTTCCAGCAACTTAACGATGTATTGGGCTTTTTCTGAATAAGCTTCAGGAAACACCAGTTTAAAATTTGGAGTTTCAATTTGATTCCATTTTAACGAATGAGGATCTTCTCCTGAAGTATAATATTGCGATTTTACAGATATTGAAATCGATATAAAGATGATTGCTAAAATTAATTTTAACTGCATTGATAAGAATGTTTTAACGAGCAATAAAAATAGTTTAAATAATTAAAGTGCCATCATCTTACATGGAAGTGACTAAAACTTAAATCAAAAATTGTATTTTTAAACTAGAATAAACCAGGTAAATATTATTTACTTAACCTCACATACGGAAGATCATCTTTTTAAGCTAAGGTTGAATATATGCTGAAATATCAGTAGTATCCGCAGCTCTAATCATCATCTTCTTTGTGAAAACAGGCTAACATCATTATGCAAAAAATTATCATATATCAGGTACTTACACGTCTTTTTGGAAATACGAATCGTAATAATGTCCAGAACGGAACCATTGAAGAAAATGGCTGTGGAAAGATGAATGATTTTACAACAAAAGCATTACAGGAGATTAAAGAATTGGGAATCTCTCATATTTGGTATACAGGAATTATTGAACATGCAACAACTACTGATTACTCTCAATATCATATTGAAAGTGATTTTCACGAAGTGATTAAAGGCAAAGCTGGTTCTCCCTATGCAATAAAAGATTATTATGATGTTTGCCCGGATTTAGCAGAAGATGTAAACCATAGAATGGGCGAATTTGGATCTCTTGTAAAAAGAACTCACGATGCCAATCTAAAAGTAATCATTGATTTTATACCCAATCACCTGGCTCGTCATTACATTTCCGACAGTAAACCTGATCAGATTATCGATTTTGGTAAGGATGATGATACATCAGTTAATTTTCATATCAATAACAATTTTTATTATCTGCCCGGAGAAACCTTTGATGGTCCTGTAACAGCAAAGAATAAAAATCATTTAATAGAAAATCCAGCTAAAGTGACCGGGAACGACTGTATTTCAGCAAAACCAGGTATTAACGATTGGTATGAAACAGTTAAATTAAATTACGGAATAAACATTTTTGATGGTTCAAAACATTTTGATCCCATACCAGATACATGGAACAAAATGTTGCAGGTTCTTCTTTATTGGGCAGATAAGAACATTGATGGTTTCAGATGTGATATGGCTGAAATGGTTCCTGTAGAGTTTTGGCACTGGGCAATTCCGGAGGTAAAAAAGAGATACCCTAAAATTATTTTTATTGCTGAAGTATACAACCCTGATTTATACAGACAATATATAACCTATGGTGGTTTTGATTTTCTTTACGATAAGGTAGGCATGTATGATACGCTGAAGTTAATCATGCAAGGTCATCAGCAACCTTCTGCTATTACAAAAGCCTGGGATGTGTTAAATGGCATTCACCAACACATGTTATTCTTTTTAGAAAATCACGATGAACAACGTATTGCATCACCGTTTTTTGCCGGGGAGGCACAAAAGAGCATTCCGGCAATGATTATTTCCGGAACTATGTATTCGAATCCGTTGATGATTTATTTTGGACAAGAATTAGGTGAGGAAGGAATGGATGAAGAAGGTTTTAGTGGTAAAGATGGCAGAACAACAATATTTGATTATTGGGGCGTAAACCTTTATCAGGATTGGGTGAATGAAAAATCATTTGACGGTGCAGGCTTACCTCAGTCTGCTAATGATTTAAGAAGCTGGTATAAAACATTTTTAAACATTGCCCTCACTAACGACACCTTAAAAAATGGCAAGTTTTACGATTTGATGTGGGCGAATGAGGATAATGACAATTTTGATTCTAATTGCCTATACGCGTTCCTAAGATACTACAATGATAAAATTCTGCTTGTTGTGGTTAATTTTAGTAATGAGAAAGTAAAATGCAGAATTAAAATACCACCACATGCCTTCTTTACTATGGGAGTAGAAAGTGCTAGATTTTTTAAAGGAATTGATATTTTAGGAGGAAAAAACAAAATTAGTTTTCCTAAGGATGTGGCTATTTCCAATGGTCTTGGAGTAAAAGTAAAACCCTATTCCGGTAGAATCTACGAATTATCCTGAATGGATTATTTATAAACAGATTAATCACAACTTGGCGCTGTAAAATGACCATTCATTTACAGTCCAATTTTTACACATTCTAAATTGAATATCAACGCATTAATAAACTTTCCATTGGCTATTAATTTCACTATATTATATAGAGAAAATTGTTAATCTAAATTTGGGAGGATTTTCGTATGTCAAAAGTAGATTTATCTTTGAATATCAGTTTAGATGACACTGAATTTATTCAAGTTGGTGATTTTATTTATACTACACATGAATCTCTAAAAAGAGAGCAACCATATATTCATTTCATTGGTACCAAATGTCTTGCCGTACTTAAAAAGTTTGAAGGAAGACTTACTCCAAGAATTATTGATGAATGGTTACTAATTTCAAAAGCTTTAGATGATATTTCTTGTGGAGAAAATCGATGTGATGATGAATTAATCATTGAAGAACTTATTAAAGGAATGGAGCATCCGGTTTCATGGTATGCAAAACATTGCTTCGTAGCCTAACAGACGTATTTTTCATAAAAAAAAGAAGTCATTAGAATACTTCCTAATGACTTCTAAATATCTTTAATCAAATTTATCTACATAGGTTCAGTTCCTATCGGCCCTTTACTTAACTGAAGTACCGTAATTTCAGGTGGCATACCTATACGTGCCGGCATACCTAAAAAGCCCAATCCCCTGTTAACATACATAAACTGATTGTTATGTTGATAAAGACCATCCCACTTTTTAAACTTATATTTTGCAGGACTCCATTTAAAGCCTTTCCAATCAATTCCAAACTGCATGCCATGGGTGTGACCAGCCAGGGTTAAATCAAAACTAGTCTGATCAACAACTTCAGCATCCCAATGGTCAGGATCATGAGACAATAATATTTTGAATGGAAATTCCTCTGTTCCTTTCATTGCTTTTTGAAGATCTCCATATCTTGGAAATGGATCATGTCCCCAATTTTCAACTCCTGTAATGGCAATTTCTTCACCACCAATCTCAATCGATATGGATTGATCCCTTAATAATTTAAAGCCAAAGTCTTTATGAGCATTTACAATACCATTAAAATTTTGCTCCTTAGCTTCAGGCGATTCCCAATCTGTATAATCACCATAATCGTGATTTCCTAATATGGAGAACTTACCATATTTAGCCTTTAATCGGGTAAAAACTTTATCCCATCCGTAGGTTTCTTCCTTAAAATTATTTACCAAATCACCGGTAAAGAATATAACATCTGCTTTTTCCTGATTAATAATATCTACGATATCTTCCAGCTTATCAAAATTACTTGCAAATGATCCTAAGTGAATATCTGAAATATGAACAATTTTAAAACCATCGAATATTGAAGGTAAGTTAGGAAAGCTCAAATTCTGGTGTCGTGTAAAAAAATTAAATCTTCCTTTATGCATACCAAAAATTAGTGACACAAAAGGAGCTGTAGCTAAAATAATTCCTACCTGACTTAAAAACTTTTTACGAGATATTTTAGGATACTTAATGGTTGTTTGCTCTTTAGAATATTTTTTATTCTTCCATACCTGAGTAATTGTTGATAACAACATAAACAACAAATAATAAAGTAAAAAGAAGGTTTTTGGAAGATAAATCAATAAACACAATGCATTTGCAGCCATAAACCACAAATAAAATACAGGTGAAGATGCTTCCCTTATATATTGTGTTAAGAAAAAATAGGAAATAATCTCGAATAAAGGAACAATAGCAAAAAGTAATAATCCAAACCTCTTGGCTTTCTTTGATTTCGGTTCTTCAAGCTCTCTGTTCCAAACCCAAAAACCTAATAAATCAACAACAACTACAAAAATTGTTATAAATAAAAATGCAATAAAAGTTAGCTTCATATCAACTTATAAATTACCCCACTATCATAACAACAGCTGACAGCTTTTTTATGGTTGTGCAATGTTACGCAATAATAATTAAAAGGTTATATTAACAAAGGTTAAAAAGATTATAACATATTGTATATATGCACATTAAACAATACTCAATTCTATTTACTTCAGGATAACCAGAACAATTAATATTTTTTTGAAAAAAATTACTCTACTGTTTACATTATTGAAAAAAAAATCTTTCTTTGCTATGTTAAACGATTATTCAAAAATAAATATTTGAAACAAAAAAGATGGGAAAAGTCTTGATTATCGGTGCTGGTGGTGTTGGTACCGTAGTAGCCACAAAAATGGCTGGATTACCTGAAGTATTTACTGAAATTATGCTTGCTAGTCGCACAAAAAGTAAATGTGATGTTATAGCAGATAAAATTGGTAATAACAGAGTTAAAACTGCTCAGGTAAACGCAGATAATGTTCCTGAATTGGTTGAATTGATCAAATCTTTTGGTCCTGACATCGTGGTAAATGTAGCATTACCATATCAGGATTTACATATCATGGATGCTTGTTTAGAAACTGGCGTTGCTTATCTGGACACAGCGAACTATGAACCGTTGGATGAAGCTAAATATGAATATAAATGGCAATGGGCTTATCACGACAAATTTAAGGATGCAGGTATTACTGCAATCTTAGGTTGTGGTTTTGATCCTGGAGTTACCAGTATTTTTACTGCTCATGCAGCAAAACATCACTTTGATGAAATTCAATACCTTGATATTGTTGACTGTAATGGTGGTGATCATGGTAAAGCTTTTGCTACAAACTTTAACCCTGAAATTAACATCAGAGAAGTGACTCAAAAAGGAAAATTTTGGGAAAATGGAGAATGGGTTGAAACTGAACCTCATGAAATTCATAAACCATTAAATTATCCAAACATCGGAGATCGTGAATCTTATGTTATTTATCATGAAGAATTAGAATCTTTGGTAAAGAATTATCCAACTTTAAAAAGAGCTCGTTTTTGGATGACTTTTGGACAAGAATACCTTACTCATTTAAGAGTAATTCAAAATATTGGTATGGCAGGAATTGAACCTATCATGTATGAAGGTAAAGAGATTGTTCCTATCCAATTCCTGAAAGCGGTACTTCCTAATCCGGGTGATCTTGGAGAAAATTATACCGGAGAAACTTCCATTGGTTGTAGAATAAAAGGGTTAAAAGACGGTAAAGAAAAAACTTATTATATCTACAACAATTGTAGTCACCAGGCTGCTTACGAAGAAACCGGGGCGCAGGGTGTAAGTTATACAACAGGTGTTCCTGCTACAATTGGAGCAATGATGTATTTACAAGGCTTATGGAAAAAAGCCGGTGTATATAATGTTGAAGAATTTAATCCAGATCCATTTATGGAGAAATTAAACCAATTAGGATTACCTTGGATTGAACAACATGATGTTGATTTAGAATTATAATACTGTAATTATAATTCACTATAAAATAACAACGGGGTTTCATGTTTTATGAAGCCCCAATTTATTATTTGTAATTGCTAACTTTTATATAAAATGTCAATAAACTTCACTCAAATTCCATCACCCTGCTATGTACTAAATGAAGATCTGCTTAGAAAGAATCTTGAACTTATAAAATCTGTGAACGATAGAGCTGGTGTTGAAATAATATTGGCATTTAAATCATTTGCTATGTGGGGAGCATTCCCTGTAATTCGTGAATATATCCCGACTGCCACAGCCAGTTCTGTAAATGAAGCACGATTGGCTTTTGAAGAAATGGGAAGTAAGGCTCATACTTATGCTCCGGGCTATACTGATAAAGACTTTGATACCATATTAAAATACAGCACCCATATTACTTTTAATTCCTTAAATCAGTTTAACAGATTTAAAGATAAAGTACTTAACTACCCGGATAATATTTCAATGGGATTAAGAATCAATCCAGAATACTCAAGTGTTGAGACTGATTTATACAATCCTTGTTCACCTGGTACCCGATTAGGTATTGCCATTGACGACATGCCTGAAGTGTTACCAGAACATATTGAAGGTTTACATTTTCATACATTATGCGAATCTAAATCGTATGATCTTGAACAAACCTTAAAAGCCGTTGAAAATAAGTTTGGCAAGTATCTTAAACAGATTAAATGGCTTAATATGGGTGGTGGGCATTTAATGACTCACAAAGATTATAATGTTGAGCACTTAATTGCTACTTTAAAAGCATTTAAAGAAAAATGGAATATTCATTTGATTTTAGAGCCTGGTAGCGCATTTAACTGGGGAACCGGAGTATTGGTAAGTTCTGTTGTTGATGTAGTGCAAAACAAAGGGATAAAAACAGCTATACTGGATGTTTCCTTTGCTGCACATATGCCTGATTGCCTGGAGATGCCTTATCAACCTGGAATTCAGAGTGCCTCATCAGAACCTATTTCTGGTAAACCTACCTATCGAATGGGAGGAAATAGTTGTCTTGCCGGTGATTTTGTAGGTGATTATTCATTTGAAAATGAACTAAACATTGGTGATAAAATCATTTTCGAAGATATGATTCACTACACTATGGTAAAAACAACAATGTTCAACGGAGTAAACCACCCTTCAATTGGAATTTGGAGCAATAAGGATGGTTTTAAATTACTTCGCACATTTGGATATGAAGATTTTAAAGGACGTATGGGATAAGGCATTATTGCTTTACCCCTACTTCTGCTTTAATTTTATTTTCAATATCCAATGTTAATTCTTTAATATCTTTGTCTGAAGGATCGATCGCTTCTAATGCAGTATAAGTTAATTTAGTACCAAAGGTTAATGGAAAATAACCGTTTTTAGTTAATTCATAATTACCATCAATTGCCAGTGGTATTATCAATGCAGAAGGAGCTGTTTTTGCCAGAGATGCAATTCCCGGATATTGAAAACTTCTTATTTTACCATTTTTAGAACGTGTTCCTTCCGGAAAAATACTTGCACAGTATCCTTCTTTTTCAATGTGCTTACCCAATTTAGCTATTTCTACCATTGCCTGACGGCCATTTTTTCGATCTATTAAAGCAGAACCACCCATTCGTAAATTATATGAAATAGACGGGATACCTTTTCCTAATTCTTTTTTTGAAACAAATTTAGGATGTTGCTTTCTGAATCCCCATACAATAGGAGGAATATCAAAAGTACTCTGATGATTAGATACTATAATTAAAGGTCTTCCCTCAGGTAAGTTTTCGAATCCTTTAAAACTTATGCGAGCTCCAACTATTCTTAAACCATATAATAACAAATAATTAAGTATATCCACTGATTTTTTTCTTAGTTGATATCCTCCTGTTTTATGACATATAACCTGAATGACATGAAAGATCAATAAAAGAATGCCAAAATAAATCCAATAGATAGGTGATAAAAGGTAGCTAAGAATCTTCTTCATCAATAAAATTCAATTAAAATGTTGACTATTTTTATAATATTTAATTATTTGCTGCAAAGGAACAATAATTTATGGGATATACTTCATTTTTCTAGATCAAAATCCTACATTGCTTTTGTAACAGTAATTAGGAATTTTAATCATCAAATTACCTAAATGATCAGATATAAAAAGATAAGGATTAAGCTTCAGCTATTTTTAGGAATATCTATATTACTCATTGTGGTGATCTTAGGTGTTGTGCATATTACTACAGTAAGGAGTTCTTTATATAAAGATTATAGAGAGAAACGATATTATACTGTATTAAGAGCTTCACAAAGTTCCTTTGAGTCGATATTACAAAGGGCTATCGAAACATCTGAAATATTAGCTGAAGACCCCACTCTTATCAAATGGTTTTCATCCGGAGAAAAGGACAAGAAACTAAAACAACTGGCATTAAAACGACTTGACTACCTACAAAAAAACTACAATTACAACACGGTTTTTGCAGTAAATAAAATTACACGTAATTACTGGAGAGAAAATTACGACTTATTGGATGTAATATCTGATAACGACCCTGATGATAGTTGGTTTTTATCTTCAATAAAAAGTAAAATAAAAACTACCTTAAACTTTGATTACAATAGAGAACTAAACAGATCTATACTATTTGTAAACGTTTTAATGGGAGATATTAATAATCCCATTGGAGTTGCTGGCGTAGGGATTACTCCTTCTATTCTGGCAGAAGAATTTAATATCCACAAAACTTCTGAAAACTCAAAAATATGGCTCGTTGATAGTCTGGGGAAAATTATAATGAGTGAAAATGTAAGTGAAGTAAATTACCCTATTTCCCGACACTTACCCAGAGATATTGTAAGCACTATATTAAAGGACAACAAAACCAATATCATAGCAGAATCAAAAATAAAAAACATCAAATATGAAGTGGCCTATTTACCCATTTATCATGGTAAATATAAACTTATCACAATGGTTCCTGATAAAGATATCTTTCCTGTATTAAGTGTAATACAAAACCAAACCATTGTTTTCAGTATCTTGTTTTTATTAATATCTCTTTTTATCGTCAGCTTTTTATCCAAAGGAATCACCAATCCATTAATACGACTCAAAAAGCTAAGTGATGCTATTGCCATTGGAGATTTAGAAACATCACCAGACCACTCGCTGCTTGAAAGAAAAGATGAAATTGGCATTTTAGCAAGGGCCTTTGAGCATATGAAAAAACAATTGGCCAAATATATTATTGAAATTAATACAACTAATAAAAAGCTTAAAATTGATAAAGATCAATTGAAAGAGACCAATGACAAACTAAATATAGCCTTAAAAAAAGCATCTGAAAGCGAACGATTAACTCAATCGTTTTTAGCCAACATTAGCCATGAAATAAGAACTCCGATGAACAGTATAGTTGGATTTTCGCAACTATTAGAGAACTGTGATCCAAATTCGGAAGAGTATAAACAGTATACCGATTTAGTTTTACGTGGTAGTCAGCAATTATTAACCATTTTAGACAGCATCATTAATCTATCAAAGATTGAAGCCGGGGTAATGAAACCTAAATGGGAATCTATAAATATTGGAAATATATTAAAAGAGTCTTACGATTTATTTCTGATAACCGCTCAAAAAGAAAAACTTGAATTAATACTTGAAAAAGAGGAAATGCATGATTCCGTCTTTATAGAATCAGACCTTGCATTACTTCAGCAAATATTAAACAACCTTTTAACTAACGCTGTAAAATACACGAATCAAGGATACATTAAATTAGGATGTATAATTGAATCCGGATATGCAACATTTTATGTGGAAGATACAGGAATAGGCATATCTAAAGAAGATCAGGAAATTATATTTGAGCCCTTCAGACAAATTCACCTGGATAATAAAACCATAAAAAAATCAGGTGCCGGACTAGGTTTAGCTATTGTAAATAAAATTGTTTCCATACTAAAAGGAAAAATTAGTATGGAAAGCACAATTGATAAAGGAAGTATTTTTTACATTAAGTTTCCTATCAAGGCTACTTAATAAATTTTTGTAACATCGCTTTACAGTTAAGGTTATCTACATCATAAAACAGAACTCCTGTTTTATTCATAAAAGTAGTTTCCTTTTGGTTGAAGTTTAAAGGATTACCAAAAGCATCAGATACTGGTAGTCCCATTTCTTTGAAGATACAAGCAGTTGCAGCAAAATCCCAAAGACTACCACCTCCAACAGCTTCTTTAGGCAATTTAAAATAACATGCCGGTCTGTTTTCCAAAACCCACATTGCATTCATTACAGCCCCACCTTGCTTTAGCATTTTAAATGTAGAATAACCACATTCAATGGCCATATTATTTACATATAAAGTGATATCTTTAAATTTTTCATGCCTGGTAAAACTTCTGTCATTGATGAAGGTAAAATAATTATCTCCAGGCCTTTTATCATCAGACCAAATCTCACCATTTTTAGATACGCCCCCACCCTGATAGGCCACATATACATCCATATTTACAGGGTTGCAAACAACACCAATTACAGGAATTCCTTCTTTTGAAACTAAGGCTATTGAAACTGAATATCCCTGATATCCCTGAGAAAAAGGCAGAGTACCATCCAATGGATCGATACACCAAAAATAATCCTTTTCAAAGCGACTCTTATCATCTGCTTTTTCTTCCGTTAACACACCAAAATCATATTCTTCAATAGTTGATTGTAATAAATCCAGAATAATTTCCTGACTTTTTAAATCTACCTCAGTAACCACCTGAGAAGCTTCACTTGCTCCCCCTTGTGGCTGTCCACCATCAGCATCAATCTGTTTTAATTCAACAGCAAGGTCTTTATGATTATACGATGCTATATACTCAGCAGCTTTCTGAGCAGCTTCAAGAGCTTTTTCACTTAATATTCGTAATGTATCTTTGCCTAAGTTCATTTCATTCCAAAATTGGGTTTGAAGTTAAAAAATATCTTTCTAAACCTCTCACCTATTGATTATTTTTTATCTCCTCTAAAACGCGTCTACTCACCTTTTCACTATAGTCATTTATTTTCCAATGACCAGGACTCCATCCTTTCAGGAAACGATGAAAATCTGTCCATGCATAGTAATATAAATTACGCCACTCGGTCTCTAAATCTTCAACATCGATATTGCTGTCCTGCATCTGAATGGCATCTTTTAATTCTTTAAAGTAAAAATCAAGAATATCAGACTCCAATCGCTCGCAATCCTCTTCGTATAAACAACTTCCTACAAAGTAGGCCACATCCTTCATTCCACAACCTCCTCCTACATATTGAAAATCGACCGCTGCAACTTTTTTACCATCACCCGAAAAACAAAAGTTGGCTAATTTTGCATCGCCATGAACAAGCGTTAAATATTGAGCCTTATTTAGTTTATCATCTATTAGGGCAGCAGCATTTTTTAACGCTATATCATCAAGTACAGCTAATTCATCAGGTCGTGTATCTAAATGCCAATATGTTCCTATCTGCCATAAACCTTCTGGATTTGTTCCCATATAAGTAGCATGAAAGTTAGCCAGCCATTTAAGACACGACTTTATTTCTGTCCATGAAACAGAGGATAAACGTCCACCATATCCTATATCATCCAGATCCTGAAGAACCATAAACACCTCATCTTCTTTGTGCTCCAAAGCCAAACAAGCAGGTATTTTGCACAAATCATTACATTGGGCGGCATATTTTTCATACCAAATAGTTTCAACCTCATATGATTTAACTTTTCGTTGATGCGAAAAATCTGTATTCCATCCTCTGGGATGTTTGTTTTGATTTGGTAGTCGAACATGTTTTGCAACCACACTATTTGTATTGCCTCCAGCTAATCTAATCCTAACAATACTGCCATATCCACTCCAAAGGCTCTGAATTTCTTCTTCCCCTATTATTTGTTTCGCTCCCGTTGCATTTAGAGTAATTTCCTTAAAATGTGTGTCCATAATTTTTGTTCAGGTGCGCAAATATAACAAATTGAATATTTAATATACCGCTGTATATTTACAATAAAAGATGTTTCAAAGAAATCTTATTTATAAACTATCTAAGTTTGGGATATCGTATATTTGAGCCAATATTTATTTGAATATAATGATACGTAATATTGTTTTAATAGGAGCAGGTAATTTAGCCACTCAATTTGGGTATTCTCTTGCAAAAAAAGGTTTTAACATCCGACAGGTTTATAGTTTTACTATTAAAAATGCGGAAATATTAGCAGAAAAACTTAATGCTTATTATACTGATAATTTAGATGAAATTCAGCTCGATGCAGACCTATATATAATAGCAGTAAAAGATGCTTTTTTAGCTGAAACCATTGAAAAACTGCCGGTTGTAAAAGGCATTGTTACCCATACTGCAGGTAGTCATCATTTGGATATGCTTTTAAAATTTGATAACTATGGTATAATATACCCTTTTCAAACTTTTAGTAAAGATAAGGAGGTTGATTTTAATACGATTCCAATTCTTGTTGAAGCCAACAATAAGCAAACGGAAAATGACCTTCTTGAATTTGGACATAAAGTTTCGCAAACGGTAATGACTTGTGATTCAGATCAACGAAAACAAATTCATCTGGCTGCAGTATTTGCATGTAATTTTACCAACCATATGTATGCAATAGCTGATGAGATATTAAAAAAACACGACATTAGTTTTGATGTGATTAAACCTTTAATTTTAGAAACTGCCTCTAAAATTGATGTATTAAGTCCACTTGAGGCTCAAACCGGACCAGCAATCAGAGGAGATCAAAATATTATAGACAATCACCTAAAGATGCTTTCTGACGAAAGTGAATTGGCTTCGATATACAAAACACTAAGCAAAAGAATCATGACTAATATAGAATAAACTAAATTCTATATATTTTAAAATATGCAATCCTATAGGCATGAACCTAAATTTTCATGCTTATAGGATTTTTTTTTATGCTTATAGAAATAAATCCTATGCCTATAAAATTTATTTCTATAAGCATAGGATTTAAGACAAAAAGCAAAAGCGCAAAAATCAAGGATTATTTAATTCCTGACTTTTGCGCTTATCGTTAATATCGTTTATAAAATTGTTACTCTACAATATCCATTTCATCTAATAAATAACCTGCACCAGCAAACTTATCAATCAAAAACAATACATATCTGATATCCAAAGATATATTTCTTGATTGCTCCGGACTAAATACCATATCACTCATCACCCCTTCCCAGGCTCTATCAAAATTAACTCCAATTAACTCACCGTTTCCATTTACAACCGGACTACCGGAATTACCTCCTGTGGTATGATTTGTTGCTGTAAAACAAACCGGAACTGTGCCGTTTACTGCATACCTTCCATAGTCTTTGTTTTGGTATAACTCTTTCAACTTTTCTGGCACACGATAATCGTAAATATCAGGATTATCCTTTTCAATAATACCTTCTAATGTGGTATAGTTCTCATAGATCACTCCATCTCTCGGTTCAAAAGATTTTACTTTTCCATAGGATACTCGTAAAGTAAAATTGGCATCCGGATAGAAAACCCGATCTTTTTGAAATTCCATTTGAGCAGACATATACAACTTGTTTACAGCTTTTAATTTATTTTGCAAATCGTAATACTGACTGTAAATTTTATCTCGGTACAAAGTGTAAATACTTTTGTAAAGTTGATATGCAGGATCTTTTTCAACTATGCCCATTTGTTTTTTACTAAACTGCTGCACTAACTCCAACACCTCTTCTTTGTTTGAGAAAATTGATTTCTTAAATACGGCATCCACATATTTGCTTACATCACCCTTATATTTCCTTTCTATGAGATTATATACATCCGGTAAAAACTCAGCTGGCATTCTATCTTTATACATTACAAGAAGCATTTCTGTCATTTCTTTATCCAAAGGAGCATGATAATCTTTGAAAAACTTCTCGTATTCTTTTATTGTTTGATCTTTTAATTTTTGAACTGCAGATTCATTCACATTATCTTTATTAACCTCCTTGATCAGTGAATTTAACAAGGTTGAAGCTTTGGCAATCTCAGTTCCGTTTCTGTATAAGATCTCTACATTATAATTATAAAGCAGTTTATATTCACCAAACTCTTCATAAAGCTTTTTATAGTCAGACAGAATATTTTTATACTTATCGTGGCTATTTGCCCATTGTTGAAACTCAGCTTCATAAGACTCCTTCTTTTCAATGGCATTTAATCTCTTAAGACCACGAATCTCACCGATCCATCTCTTCCATGAATTTGAAATACTTGCATCTTTAGCAGCATATTGAATTCTGACAGCAGGATCAGATTTATATTCATTGATAATATCCAGTTTCCTACCTCTAAGATCGATTAATTCCGGATTTACTTTTTCAGTAATCATTTTAATATGATACGAAGGAACATATTGTTCTGTTGATCCAGGGTATCCAAAAACCATAGTAAAATCATTCTCTTTAACTCCTTTTAATGAAACAGGAAAATGCTTCAATGGCTTGTAAGGTACGTTCTCAGTAGAATATTCTGCCGGCTTATTATCTTTGTCTGCATAGATTCTAAACAGAGAAAAATCTCCGGTATGACGAGGCCACATCCAGTTATCAGTATCACCACCAAATTTACCAATGGCACTTGGCGGAGCTCCCACCAATCGAACATCCGTGTAGATTTCATTAATAAATAAGAAATACTGATTACCATGAAAAAATGGTTTTAATTCAGCTTTATAGTGTGTTCCTTTAACAGCTTCAGCTTTTATGGAATCAATATTATTCTCTATCATTTTTGATTTTTCGGTCTCAGTCATATCTTCTGACACACCACTAAAAACTTCAGCAGTTACATCTTTCATACTTTTCAGAAAAGTAACCTTAAGATCTTCATTAGGCAATTCTTCCTGATTATTCATAGCCCAAAAACCATCTGTTAAATAGTCATGATCTACAGAACTATGCGATTGGATCGCTCTGTACCCACAGTGGTAATTTGTTATTAAAAGGCCCTGATCAGAAATCAGTTCTCCGGTACAACCGCCTCCAAAAATAACCACGGCATCTTTCATACAAGCCTGGTTAACACTATACACATCTTCTGCAGTAAGCTTAAAGCCCATTTGCTGCATTTCTTCAATATTGTATTTCTCTAATAATATTGGAATCCACATTCCTTCTTTTGCCTGCACACCGACACTAACAATCGCTACAAGAAAGAGAAGTGCAATTTTTTTTAAATAATTTGTTTTCATTTTCTTCATCCTAAAGGAAATTTTATTGAAATCAATCCATGTGTGGGAAATATTAGCATGACTGATTCAAAATTTAAATCTTATAAATGTTTTATTGATGGGTATTAGAACTTTAATAATTCACTATATAATTTTTTAACGGGTAAACCCACCACATTAAAGTAGGAACCTTCAATTTTTTCTATTCCAATCATACCAATCCATTCCTGAATACCATAGGCACCAGCCTTATCATAAGGCTTATAATGATCTACATAATATTCTATTTCATCTATGGTAAGATCCTTAAAATTAACTTTTGTTTCTACTGAAAATGTAGTCTTCTTGTTCGAACCTAAAATAGTAACGCCGGTAATCACAGAATGTTGCTTTCCTGATAGTTTTGAAAGCATTTCAATTGCATGAGCCTTATCCCCCGGTTTACCTAAAACCTCATTACCTAAGCAAACAATGGTGTCTGAAGTAATGACCAGTTTATTGGTATCAACAACATCATTTTCATATATCGAAGCCTTTAGCTCTGATAGATATTTGGCAACTTCAACATTTGATAAGCCTTCCGGAAAAACTTCTTCTACGCCCTCTTTATTACCAATTGTAAATTGAACACCAAGTTCACGCAACAACTGCGCTCTTCGTGGTGATTTGGAGGCAAGTATAATTTCGTATTCAGATAAGATCTCTGAAATCATTTAATATAATTTAAAATAATTGACTAATAACAAATATGTATAAAATACCCATTAACATGATAACTTTATACAATGTACTTAGATTATGGTATTGGTTAGATGTTTTTGCTTTAAACAACATAATTAATGATACAATAAAGGGAATTGTTACTAAAAGCAAAAAGTAATACACGGAATATTTATAGCTATTGATTTTATTTATGTAAAAGTACAAGGCCCAAATTGAAGCAACTGTAAAAACAGTAATTAAAAGAACAAATATTTTACTGAATTGTACTCCAATTACTATTGGTAATGTTTGGCAACCTTCGGCTTTATCGCCTTGCATATCTTCCATATCCTTCACGATTTCGCGAATCAGCGTAGTAATAAATGCAAAAAAAGCAAAACCTAAAGTCCAGTACCAGGCCATTGTACAAGCTTCGCTGTTAATTATTTCCTGTCCATGAACACGTTCTAACGCTCCAAATTCAAACGACACGACAATAATAGCCACCAAAGCTGTTAGTCCTGAAACCACAAGATTTCCGATAAAGCCCTGCTTTTTAAATGTAGTGGAATAATACCAGAGAAAAACAGGTATAAGCAGAAACATAAAAGCCCATGTTTCTTTTCGTACTACATACGACAAAAACAAGCCTATGAATACACCCAAAAAGGTAAGAATCACATGAAAAAACATAACTTCTCTACGCTTAAAATCATTGCCAACAACAACTCTTTCCGGTCGGTTTAAGCGATCAATCTTTACATCAAAATAATCGTTTATAACATAACCTGATGCAGCTAAAAAAACGGATGCCAAAACTAACAACCCAAACCTAAAATGAGATAAAACAGGTTCGTAACCATAATGATTCAGAATAGGAATAATTAATCCATACCGGATTAAACTCTGCAATAGAGCAATTATAAACAAATTCTTGAATCGTACCAGTTGAAAGAGCGACAACATCTGTGACTATTTTATGTGATTAAACCTATATAAATTAAAAACGGATGATTACCATGTAAGGTCTGTTCCCCACATATTATGAACTCTTAATACCTGTTCCAATACATCACGGGCACATCCTTCACCTCCGTTTTTATGACTAATATACTTACACAAACTCTTTATTTCTTCAACGGCATCGGCAGGACAAACAGGAACACCAACAACTTTCATCACAGGAAAATCGGGTAAATCATCCCCCATATAAAGTACATTTTCTGGAGATAAATTTCTTTTAGTAATCCAATCATTAAATTGAACAATTTTATCTGAAGCCCCCATGTAAACATCCTGTACACCCAAATCCAAATAGCGTTTTTTTACAGCTTCGGTTTTACCCCCTGTAATAATTGCTACAGGAAAGCCTAATTTTACAGCGAACTGCAATGCAAATCCATCTTTAATATTTGCAGTACGCATTGGTTCTCCATTGGGATGAATTGGTATTATTTGGGCAGATAAAACTCCATCAACATCAAAGGCAAAAGCCTTTACTTTCTTCAAATCTTCTTTAAAATTGCTCATAAATAATTATTAAACATAGTGCTGCAGCGAATTTACAAAAAAATAGACAGCAAAATAGATACTTCTGGAATTGTAAAATATATAACTACTAAATTACGCACTCATTTACTTAAAAACATTCTCTTTAAATCTTTGATAACCATCAAAAATATACCTATTGGAAAATAAAATGGTTAAAAACAGATTTAAGGTACATCCGGTAAATATGGCCAACATAATCATAACCTGATATTTTATGGCCACACTTGGAGCACTACCTCCAAGTATCTGTCCGGTCATCATACCTGGTAAAGAAATTAATCCAATAACCGTCATGGTTGCAATTAATGGATTTAAGCCTCTTTTAACCGCCTCTGCAATAAAGGGTCTTTTGGCTAATGATGCGTCACCTGAATTGGTCAGTAAAAAATAATACAAATCGCTTTTTTCAGATAAACCACTATAATAACTTGTTAAACCTACAATATTATGATTTAAAGAATTTCCCAGCATCATTCCTGTAATTGGAATAAAATATCGGGCATCAAAAACATAATCCAGTTTTATTACTAATCCTAAAAAGAACGAATCTATGATTAACACAGTTGTTAATGATGCTAAAATCATGGGTAGCACAAATATTTTCCAGTTTAGTCCTATCCTGTTTATGGAAGTTGATACTCCAACTAATATCATTAAAACAACCCATATTGAATTAATTAATGCACTATTCTTATCAAAAATCCATTCTAAATAAACGGCAAGCAATGATAATTGAATAACCATTCGTAGTAAACCTATTAATACACTTTTAACCAATTTAATTTTGAAGTACAGAAAGAATGAAACTGGTATAATCATAATAGCAAAACCTATTGCTAAATCTGTTATTTCGATATTTATAATTTGTCCCATAACAAGCATTAATTAAGTTCAATTATACGATCTGAATTTTCTATCCAGGTAATATTATGTGATGCGGTGAGAATAGTTTTCCCTTTTAACGACTTCATCGTATGAATCAACAATTGTATAGCGTTTTCATCTAATGAAGAGGTTGGTTCATCCATTAATACAATTGGTTTATTAATGCTTAAGCATATAGCAATAATAATACGTTGCTTTTGTCCTCCACTTACTTTCTGAAAATCCTTATGCAGTATTTTTGATTCCAAACCTAATTGATCCAACAATGATTCTATTAGCCCATTGTTATTATTTAATCCCATCAATTGCACCAATTCAACTCCGTTTTTTACAGGTAAATTAACATTCTGTGGAATCCAGATAATATCATTTCGAATACCTGATATTGATTTCTCTGTGAGCAATTCTCCTTTAACAGAAATTTCACCATTAAGAAATGGAACGTACCCTTGAATCATCTTTAACAGAGATGACTTTCCGGTACCGGATTCACCCTTTATGGTTAAAAACTCGCCTTCTTCAACATGAAAGGAAACATGTTCAAATATCTTTTTCTTACCAAAAGACAGAGATATATCATTACATTTTATCATACAGTCGGTTTTTAATATCAATACAAATACATTCAAGTAAGTATATCAATCACAAGTAACTAGTTTTTTGTACCTTATTTACACGGTTTAAATAGTATTTTATGACATCTGAAAAACAAATACGCATATTCATTGGAATAAAACTGGATCTGTCAGAATATCAAAGAAAAATAAACCACTATGGACTGAAAGTCCATAGTTTTGAGCGACCTGAATGACTAAAAGTCATTCTTTAGCTCGTTTCTCATCTATTCTAAGATGA
>NZ_JAPDPJ010000077.1 GCF_026013605.1 Plebeiibacterium sediminum | reverse complement strand
TGCAATATATTCTGGGGATTCTTTTTTCTTTTCTGCCATAAGTCACAATATTAATAATTTGTTGCTTACAGACAGTGTTTATTTTACATCCTCTTCTGTTTTATATGATGCTATTATATTTTAATTGTGTTTAAGCCTTTGATGTTTTTTTAGGTAAAACAGTGTTAGGACTTTCACCATCTTTAAAAAACATGTTAATGTTTTCGAAAGTTGTTTCTGCAATATTTAATATAGCTTCTCTGGTAAAAAAGGCCTGATGTGCTGTTATTAATACATTAGGGAATGTTTGTAAACGCACAAATTTGTCATCCTGAATTACTGTTTCTGAATGATCTTCAAAAAACAACTCTTCCTCCTCCTCGTAAACATCTAAACCTAAATAACCTACTTTACCTTTTTTTAATCCGGCAATTACTGCGTCAGTATCAATTAATGGTCCACGACTGGTATTGATAATCATGACTCCGGTTTTCATTGAAGCAATAGCATATTCATTAATCATATGAAATGTTTCAAATGTTAACGGACAATGCAACGAAATCACATCACTATGCTTATAGATTTCCTGCAAATCAACGTATTCTATTCCTGCAGCTTTTAGCTTTTCATTTGGAAATTTATCATACGCAAGCACCTTACAGCCAAAACCTTTAACCAGATTAATAAAAATCTCTCCAATTTTACCTGTTCCTATTACACCTACTGTCTTTCCATGTAAATCGAAACCTAAAAGTCCATCCAATGCAAAGTTACCATCACGAACCCTTGTATATGCTTTATGAAACTTACGATTTAAACTAAGTATCAAGCCCAGTGTGTGTTCTGCTACTGCATAAGGAGAATAAGCAGGAACACGAACAACGCTAATACCGTGTTTTTGAGCAGCTTCGATATCAACATTATTAAAACCCGCACATCTTAATGCAATTTGTTTAACGCCGTTTTCTTTTAATCCTGTAATAATTTCCTCATCCACGGTATCATTTACAAAAACACATACAGCATCAAAACCTTTGGTTAATGGAATCGTCTTATTATAAAGTCGAGCCTCAAAATAAGTGATATCAAATTTATATTTATCATTCAATTGGTTAAATGAATCAACCACCCATTTACGACTACTAAATACTGCTAATTTCATTCTTGTTTGTTTATTTTTTGTCATATTTTGAATACTCTTTTTTCTGTTTCATAAAAAACAATGTTCCGATAAACATGTTCGTTTGTTAGGATGGTAAAAAGCACGAAACTATTAAATATCTATGATTAATAGTTCATGATTTTAATTTATCGGTAGATTTAGATGAATCAGTTTTTTTCAATGGTTAGTAAGTACAAAGAAAACAAATTCATGAATTATTTTACATGATAAATTTTATGCTCTGAGCGTTTTTAAGATAAATTAAACTTTCTTAAACGCTATATTTCTTCAGCCTTTTTAAGTGTTAACCGGGAAATAAGCGGACCTGATATTTCATGAATTAATGCAGCTCCAATAACTACTCCAATAATCAATGAACCAATACTGACATACTCTGGATCTTTAGTTAAAAGAATGGATAATCCTATTACAATACCACCCTGAGGAATTAAACCTCCTGCAGCAAACTTTTTAATTTTTGGATCGGTATTAAGTATAGAAGAACTAACAAATATTCCACCGTACTTACCAATTGCCCGTGCTACTATATAAATGGCTATTAACAATACACTTCCTGCCACTGAAGATAATTGTAAGTGCAAACCGGATAAGGAAAAGAAAATCACAAATATCAACTCGTCAGTATAGCGCTCTATCAACTTAAATATTTTATCGGCCATAGGATTAAAATTAGTTACCACAGCACCTAAGGCCATTGAAGCCAATAACGATTCAAAGCCAAAGTAATCAGAGATACCATAAGCAAATAAAATCAATCCGAAAGTAAGTACAATTAATGAACCTTCTGTTTCCTTTTTAACCATTTTTACAATGAAGTAAAACAACAGCCCAATAGCAGCTCCAATTAACAATGCAAATAAGATATCCATGCCCATATCTGCCAGTTTTGTTCCTAACTGGATATCATGATTTCCTAAGAAGAACGGTGCAAAGGCAGCAACTAAAGTATAGATAATGATACCTACAATATCATCAAATGCTGCTATTTGTAGCATAGCACTACTTACAGGTCCTTTAGCTTTATATTCATGAATTACAGCAAGCGTTGCAGAAGGATCTGTTGGTGCAGCTAAAGATGCGAGTAAAAGACTGATGGCGATGATGATATAAATAGAACTATAAACATTTGAAAAGAAATATAACCAAAGCGCCATAAACACAAAAACCGACAAAAAAGCAAATATGGATTCACTCAGGGTAAGCCATAAAACAGTTTTGCCTGTGGCTTTTAAATTTGAAGCAGACAAACTCCCCCCGATAGAAAATGTTATAAACGACAATGCTATTGTTAATAATGGATCTGTATGAACAACAAATTCGTTATTCATAATTCCTGTAACATCAGGATTTAACAAGATACCTGCTAAGATATACCCGGAGATTTTGGGTAGTTTAATTTTTTCGGCTAGTTCACCCAGAACAAATGCGGTAAAAACCAGCACACCAATACTTAATATAACATTCATAACTAATATTTTATCTGTATCTATCACCGAATCAACACTGTGTTAATCCGATGAATCAAATAAAGTCAAACTTTGTTGGCTTATTGTAAGTATTTATTTTAGTAAGCAATCAGTAGTAAAATGTAAAAAGTGACTATTGCATTGTAATAAGAATAGCCTTTTATAATAAGCTTATTAAAATAGATATTTGAATTATCCTTTGTTGAATATTAAAACAAGTGATTCAAACTAATGTTTATAGATTATTGAACTTTCTTGTCTTATTCTTCAAAATTACGGTCTATAAAATTTCTTTCAAATTTTACCACGTTAATATTTCCTTAAAAAGATCATGAGTTGCTTACTATTTATGATGAAAACAAGCCCATTAATTCTTAAAATATATTAACCTATCGTTTTAATAGCTAAATATTTAAACCTGCCACTCACTAACATTAGGTATTGAGTTACCCCAACCTATAACTGTTTAATTTTCAATGCACATCGACAATTAGTTCAACTATTAAGATTCATTCTTAATAGAAACAAACCCCCAAGTAGCCTTATAAATTTCTGTTTAACTATTTCGATACCTATTTTATGGGATTGCTCACTTTTTATGGTGAATCTACTTTTGGGCATCGAAATTAAAAATACGTAGGAGTCAGATATTTTCGGAAGATGAGAAAAGCGAGCTTGAGACTTATTGGAATACTATTTATCCTGGCCATTTATGCAATTAATGGTTATGCGGAATTGAATATTAAAAATAGCAGTAAATTATTTGGTACGGTTAAGTCAGCACAGGGTGAAGCTTTAACTGGAGTTAACATCATTATTTCCGGCAATAACTTTTTTAAAGGAACGGTCAGTGATATCGATGGAAAATATGAAATAACAACTATTCCCTCGGGTGAATATATTCTGAAAGCAACTTTTATAGGTTTTAAACCTATTGAAATACCTATTACAATTGATGGCAACCAGGATTACAAAACAAATTTAAACCTCAATACCGACAACTTTAAACTGGAGGATATTCAGGTAAATGGAAAATCCATCCTCACCAAAATTTCAGAAGCGCCTTTTGAAGTGGCTGCAGTTTCTACCGCAAAAATTCAGAATAGCACTACTGATGTGAAAGCCATTCTGAACAAAGTTTCCGGAGTAAGAATTCAGGAAGAAGGCGGATTGGGAAGCAACAGTACTTTCTCTCTTAATGGGTTTTCGGGCGATCAGGTTAAATTCTTTCTTGATGGAATTCCTATTGACAATTATGGTTCATCGTTTAGCCTGGGAGATATTCCTGTAAATATGATTGAACGAATTGAAGTTTATAAAGGAGTAGTTCCTGTTTGGTTAGGTACTGATGCTTTAGGTGGTGCAGTAAATATCATTACCAATAAAAAATCAAAGCTCCTGGATTTTTCCTATTCCTATGGATCATTTAATACACACAGAGCATCGGTAAACGGAACTTTCACCAATGAAGAAACTGGTTTTATGCTTAAAGCAAATGCTTTTTATAACTATTCCGATAATAACTATAAGGTAAATGCTCCTATCACAAACAGTAATGGGAATATTGTGAATTACCAGGATGTAGAGCGTTTTCACGACAGGTATAAATCAGGCACTGTAAAAATTGAAGCAGGAGTCACAAATAAATCATATGCTGATAAATTATTGTTTGGTATAATGGGATCTGCCAATGATAAGCAAGTGCAGACCGGAGTTACTATGCGCACTGTATATGGAGGAATTGTAACCAATAGCCAATCATTTACTCCAAGTATTAAATACAGCAAAAAAGATTTATTTACAGAAGGTTTGGATATTAGCTTTTCTGCAGCCTACAACAGTTCAGAAAGTCAGGTAATTGATACTTTAAAAGGTATAACATATAACTGGCTGGGAGAACGGTTTGTTTCCACAACATCAAATGGACAAGTGTCTGAGGATGGTGAGAACTACAGAACATTTACCACGTTAAACGATGATGACATTTCATCGCAATTAAACCTGGGTTATCAAATTAACAAAACAAGTTCTGTATCCTTGAATTATGCTTATAACTATTTCCACAGAAAAGCCTTTGACAAGGAACATCCAGATGAAATAAGCAACCTCTTCCCTAACGCCTTAAACAAGCATATTTTGGGTTTCGCTTATCAACTTAATTTGAATAAGAAATGGAATACAACGGTATTTGGCAAGATGTATCATTTGAATACAAAAGCATCCAGAGTTGAGGATTTTGCGCTGGAAACGCAACGTACTATTGAATATAGAACCAATACCAACAACTGGGGATATGGAATTGCATCTGCCTATTTCATTTTACCAGAATTACAAGTAAAAGCATCTTACGAACATACTTATCGCTTACCTAAGCCAGAAGAGTTATTTGGTGATGGCTTATTTATTCAGGCTAATTCTGATTTAGGACCGGAACAAAGTGACAATTATAACATTGGAGCAAACTATAAGTACACCTTCAACTCCAATCATCATATTAAAATAGGCGGAAGTTACATCTATCGTAATGCTAATGATTTGATACATACGGTTGCTGTTTTTGCCAATCCACAAACACACTTCGATAATTTAAGTAAAACCAAAGCATGGGGTATTGAAGGAAATGCCGAATACAACTGGAAAGAGATTTTTCATTTAAGTACAAATATTACTTATCAAAAAATTACGGATCAGGCCAAAAGAGTTTACAACGAATCCTACACAGGAACAGGTTGGCAAAGAAACTTTCATTATGGATTCAGGGTTCCGAACATGCCTTATTTGTTTGGAAATATAAACGCTGGATTCAGCTTTAATAATGTATTGCTATCCGCATCAAAACTCGACTTTAATTACCATTTAAATTATGTTGACGAGTACTTTTTAACATGGGCAGAAATGGGAAGTAACAATGAAGATTATGTGATTCCACAACAAACATCTCATGATATAGAACTTTCATACAGTTTAAAAAACGGAAAATATAATATAAGCGCAGAATGCAGAAACTTATTGGATGCTAAACTATATGATAAGTTCTATTTACAAAAACCTGGCAGGGCATTCTATATTAAACTAAGATACAATCTATAATAATTAAAAAACACAAATATGTTTCAGATAAAAAACGTTGGAAAGTGGGCCTTATGTGGTCTTATGTTTTGCTCGAGCTTGCTTTTTACAGCTTGCGATGATGAAGATAATAATAATGAATATAACGGAGAGGATGCTTTTGTTTTAACAATGGCTATACAAGGAACCGATGGAACTTTTACCTACTATACCACTCAATTTGAGGATGTAATGAGTGGATCACTTTCTGCATTAGGACAAGGTGTTGCTCAACCGGGTTATTATACCTACAATCAAATTGATGAGCGCATTTATTGCATGGGAGGAATGGGAGAAAACAACCTGGTTGCTCTGGAGAAAAATACTGATGGTGCACTTGAAGATATTGGTGGCATTGCAAGTTTTGATAACAGCATATCTGAACTACTTGAAACTGAAGATGGTCAGCTATTGGCTGTTGAAGTAGCCAATACTTCGGATATTATTTCTTTTCAGCTATTGGATAAAGAAACGGTTACAATTACAAAAACAGTGAATACTGCAATCACTGATATTACAGACCAGGTGGCGCCTACTTATAGTGGATTGGTTCAAAGTGGCAACTATGTTTATTTGAGTTATTATATCAGCGATCCAACAACTTATGCTACAAACTATACAGATATGGCTCGTATTGCAGTTTTCTCATATCCGGAATTGGAGTTTGTAAAAGAAATTACAGATACAAGAACAGGTCCTATTGGTGGTTTTAACACTAAATCGGGCTTAATTAAAGACGAAAATGGCGATATCTATGCTTTATCTCACTCAAATCCGGCTAACGGTTACAGTCAGACGACAAAAGATGGTGGCATTTTAAGAATTAAGAATGGAGAAACAGCATTTGATCAGGATTACTTTTTTGATATTGAAGCTGCCACTGAAGGAAAAAATACAGCTCACCTGAAATATATTGGCAACGGAAAGGCTTTTTCTTTAATAAATCAGGATGATAACAGTGAACAGGCTGCCTGGTCGGATGGTCCATTAAAAGCTGCAGTTATTGATTTATACAACGGAACTGTTCATTATATCGATGGAATTCCGGAACATGCGGGTACAGGAAGAAAGTTGGCATCTACAGCATTATATGATGATGGCAGTATATATTTATGTGTTCCTGAAGATGTTTCTTTAAATGTTTACAGGGTTGATACAAACAACTATACTGCAACAAAAGGTGCTGAAGTTGAGGCTAATTTTGTAGCAGGATTCTTCAAATTGTAATCATATCTATATTAAAATACCAGCTCATGTAGTATTAATACTGAGCTGGTATTTACAATACGATCATTTACAAACCTATTTATTAACTAAAAAGGAATGTTTCTATAAAAACAAAGCACAAGTTACAATCTTGCGCCAGTGTTAGCCAGTCCGAGTTATGGTTCAAGTTTAAAACCTGGACCTTTCAATAAAACAATATCATTAAAAACCTTGTTCTTGTTCATGTTTGAAACTTTTAGTACTGATACTTGTTCTGGTTCATGTTTGCAATTTGGACTATTTAATTAATCAACTTTATTAAAAACTTATTACATCTTTTAAAAACTCAGACAACAAAACAGAAAACAGAAAACAGAAAATTTGACAAGCAAATACAATGACGCAATTAAAAAATAAATTCAGATCAATCAATAACTGGCTGCACCTATGGTTGGGGCTTTCCTCGGGTATTATTGTTTTTATTGTTAGTATTACAGGATGCATTTATGTGTTTCAACAAGAGATACAAAATACTTTAGAACCATGGCGTTTTGTTAAGCCACAAAATGCCCCTTTTGCCCCTCCTGGTCAGTTGATAGATACTGCAAAAACTTATGTACATGCACAAACGCCCACTGGTATAACCTATGAGGGTAAAGATGGGGCTGCTGCTGTTGGCTTTTGGATGATGAATGAAGGTAAACGCGAATTTGAGGTCGTTTTTATGAATCCATACACTGCCGAATTTATAAAGAAAGAAACACCTTTGGCTAAAGGTGAGTTTAATTTCTTTCGTTTTATTTTGAATGGTCATCGGGCTTTGTGGTTACCCTATACCATCGGTCGGCCAATTGTAGGTTCTGCAGTCCTTATTTTTGTGGTGCTGCTTATTACCGGATTAATCATGTGGTGGCCTAAAAAGTGGAATAAAAATTCTGCTAAACTCAGTTTTAAAATAAATGCAAAGAGTGGTTTTAAACGTCTGAATCATGATTTGCACAATGCGCTGGGTTTTTATGTTTTTCTATTCGCTCTAACCATTGCTATAACAGGACTTACCTGGAGTTTTCAATGGGTGGACAACGGATTGTATTATTTGACATCAGGAGGAGAAAGTAAGGCAGACCATGAGCACCCACACTCTGATGTATCTCTTAAAAATATAGCATCGACAGATACACTATCGGCCATTGACAGGGCTTTTTATTTAGCATTACAAGAACAGCCTAAGCCGGAAAGAATTTATATGTCGCCATCATTAAGATCAGAAGAAGAATCCATAAAAGTTATTTTATACAAACACAAAGGAAAGTTCTATCATCATAATGAATATTTCTTTGATCAATACACATTAAAAAAGATTAAGGTAGAGAAATACGATGAAGCTTTATTTGCCGAAAAGGTAGATATGATGAAGTATGATATCCACACCGGAGCCATTTGGGGTTTACCAGGTAAAATCCTTGCATTTTTTGCAAGTCTGATATGTGCCAGTTTACCTGTAACTGGTTTCATTATCTGGATAAAAAAGAGGAGTAACAAGAAAAAGCAAAAACAATCATTATCATCTCATTTTAATTAAAATGTTTAACGGAATATTAAAAAAACAAGATGACTCTGTTTATAAAGATGGAGTGATCATATTATACGGAACAAAAACCGGGAATGCCAAAGTAATATCAAAAGAGCTAAAAAAGCAATTGAAAAAATTGGATATCAATCCGGTTACAATGAATATGAAAAAAGCAGATACTTCCATTCTGGAAAAGGTATCTAAAGCTTTTTTTATTGTGAGTACGCATGGCGACGGAGAACCACCTGCTTCAGCTAAAAAGTTTTTTAAACAGCTTCACTCCAATAAAATGAGTGCACTGAATCATTTGGACTTTTCTGTTTGTGGATTAGGTGATTCATCTTACGACGAATTTTGTGAAGCATCTAAAACACTAAATAAGCAATTGCTTAAACTTGGTGCAAACGCTATTGTAAAAAGAGCTGAATGTGATGCTGATTTTGGTAAAACAGCCGCCAAATGGATCAAGAAAATTAAAAATCAGTTTGAGTCATCTGCTGAATCGGTAATTGAAGAAGAAAACATCTCATTTGCTACCAATGATGAAAATCTTTATGAAGGTAAATTAGTTACTTGTGAAAAATTATCAAAAGCTGAGAATGGGAATTACACTTATCATATTGAATTAAGTGACTTTAATAAACCCATTTCTTTTTATCCGGGGGATTTGATAGAAATTATGCCTAGTAATCCGTTATGGCTGGTTGAAGAAATCGCACAAAAATTAAATGCTCCAGAATTTAATGATGAGTTGATTCATCGTAAGGAGATTTGTCGCCTTTCGCCATTAACCATTAAGGCATACGCCTGGCTGACAAATAATAAAGAAGTTGACACTTTAATTATTGACAAAGAACGATTAAAAAACTTTGTTGACAGAGCTAACTTTCTGGATTTAATTACTGATTATCCATTAGATTGCTCAGCCAGAGAAATTATAGACATATTACCAAACCTTACAGGTAGACAATATTCTATTGCAAATTACCCAACAAAATCAGATGATAGTTTACATTTAATGATTAAAACAGTTCGATTCGATTACAGAGAACGTAAACATGAAGGTGCAGCATCGGTATACACCAATGAGTTTTTAAAATTGGGTGAATCTATTCAGTTTAAATATATTAAGAGTAAAGAATATTATTTACCGCAAGATATTTCAACTCCATTAATACTTATTGGTGCAGGAACAGGCTATGCCCCTTTAAGAGGATATTTGCAGCAATGGTATATGCAAAAGCCATCATCAAAAGCATGGGTTATTTGGGGAGAGCAAAAACATAAATTATCTCATAAATACAATATTGAACTTAAAACATTACAAAAGAAAACCAAACTACTACATGTAGATTGTGTTTCGTCGCGTGATAAGGATACAAAAACATATGTTCAGGATCAAATTATGTCGAATCCAAAACAATTTATGAAATTCATTAAAAAAGGCGCATCTATTTATGTTTGCGGATCTAAAGAAATGGGCGCTGATGTAGAGAACACCATAGCCCGGATGTTAGAAAGCTCTAATACAACTTTAGATGCTTTAAAAAATAAAAACAGGTATATAACCAGTGTTTACTGATCTATACCCAATATATCTGTAATATCCCTTTGAATATTAGCAAGCTCTGAATGATACCTATCGGTATCCTCATTCAGAGCTTTGTATATTAACTTATACGATTTAATACGTAGCTGACAATATTTTATAAACTGGTTGTTTTGATCAATAAGCTCCTGATCTAAGCCCTCTATCCCATTCATCTTTTGCAGTAATAAAATATTTTTACCCCAAAGGTTAATTCCTTTTTCTTTTATAAAAGTTATCGCTTCTTCCTTTTTCTCTGCTTCTAATAAGTTGAATAACTCCATCGCTTCCTTTTCATTATTTTGAAACTGAACAATGCCATCATTATATTTTTCCAAATCAAAAGATGCTTCAGGCGTTGCAAAAGTATATCCTAAAATAACCACCATGTATATTACCATGTTTATGAGTCCAACACCTGCTGCTTTCCAGCCGGAAAAAAAGGCTCCTTCACTTTTCTGATGGGCTGCGATGTCTTTGCCCTGAAGTTTCTCTACAGTCAAGTAAATAATACCTGTATAGACCAATGTTATGATGAAGTTGGGTATTTTATCCATTACAGATTCAGGTATTGAAAAAATACCGGCAAAAATAAAGAAAGTGGCAAGTATACTAATGGCTAAGGCATGTTTACCATAATCATCATTCCCCAGATTTCTGAAGTTTTCACGTATTAACCATCCGGCAGCAATTGGTCCACCAATGTATGTAGCAATACCAATAGCGCGTTGGGAATAAAGCTTATATGAATTATTGATGTCAGCTTCTTGTTTTATTTCAGTCATAGTAGTAATGATAATCTCACGTTAATTAGATAACGCTAAATTATATAAATATCCTATAAAACAAAAAGGGCATCCATATGGACACCCTTTTAAATAAAACATACATAATTCACTTATTATAAAAACCGTTGTCTCTATATAAACAAGCTTTTATCATTTACGGATTTTACATCCTTTTAATGCGAAAAATAAAATATAAGCATACGCCGGAACAAAGATCCAATAGGCATTTTGATAATCAGATGTTGTAGCGATTTCTGAGCTTTTTAATGCATCGATTAACACACCGAAGATTAATGGTAAAACAGCTCCACCTACGATTCCCATAACCAATAATGAAGCTCCTGTTTTAGTAAATTTACCTAAGTCGGCAATGGAAAGCGGCCAGATTGCAGGCCACATTAATGAATTGGCAAAACCAATAAAGGCCATCATATAAATTCCGTATTCACCAGGTAGGTAAATGAGTAATAATGCAGCCACAATACCTATCCATGAAAACATTTTCAGCGCATTGGTTTGAGAAATAAACCTTGGGATCATTATCACTCCAAAAATATAACCAGCCACTAAACCCAGAGGCACGTACATGGCAAAATTGTCTAAATTAACATTGGCATCTCCAAATACTGTTTTTGCATATCCAATAATTGAAACCATTGGTAAGGTTTCAACACCGACATATATAAATAGCGCCAAAACACCTAATAACAAATGCGGAAACTGGAATACACTGGTCTTTGTATTTTTTGACTCTACAGTACTATCGTCTTCATCCTCTCCTTCAGCTTTTACTTCAGGAAGTGGCGCAAAAATCATAAAAACACCAAGAGCGACAAGGATTCCGGTAACAATATAAAATGGAAGAATCACATCATCCAGTTTTACATCCTTTAAATTTAAAAACAAACCTAAAAACAAGGATGACAACCACCAGGCTGCTTTATTCATGATACCCATTAAACTCATGCGCATGGCAGCACTTTCTTTAGGACCAATAATGGTAACATAAGGATTGACAGATGCCTGTAATAGGGTATTACCAATACCACCGATAAACAATGCAAGCAAAAACAACGGGAAACTTAATAGTTTTGAAGAAGGAATAAATAAAATCATTCCAAGAGCCATGATAAAAAAAGCAATTACCATTCCTTTTTTATAACCTACTTTTTTTATGATGGATCCTGACGGTGCTCCAAAAACTACAAATGCCGAAAATATAGCTGCTGTTACTAAATATGATTGAGAAGTAGATAAGTTAAATGCATCTTGTAAAAAGGGCGTTAAAAACCCACTAATTCCTACTCCAAAACCTATCACAAAAAACAAAATACTCACTATTGCTAATGGAAGTATATAGTTTTGCCTTGATAATTTATTTGTATTACTCATTTTCTAAATTATTAATTAATATAAAACGGTATAACCAGAAAATAACCACAGCATATAACCTACTATTATGGTTATATACTACAATATTTACCCGTCCTGAAATCAATCAGGACAGGAACATATGCTCAAAATAAGAGCTCAAATACTTGTTGGTGGTTAACGAAATTCTTCGGGATTCTATGAAGTTCGCTTTTGGGGTAATATGTAGGGGTAAATGTATTACCCCTTTGTTATTTTTTAGGTTGATTACCTAAGACAAAATGAAGTTCACCTCCATTCATAATTTGTGGATGAGTTAGAGTGTAGTCGTTTAACTCTTCACCATTTAAATACATTTGTTGAATGTAAACATTACCTTCCGACTGATTTTCGGTACTGATTACAAACTGTTTTCCATTACTTAAATTAATGGTAGCAGACTTAAACCAAGGCGATGTTAAACTGTAAACACCATTTGCGGGATTAACAGGATATACACCTAATGATGACATCACCATCCATGCCGACATTTGTCCACAGTCCTCATTTCCACAATAACCATCAGGTTTTGTTGAATACTGAGACGTGATAATCTTTCTTACCATTTCCTGTGTTTTGTAAGCCTGTCCTAAATCATTATATAAATAGGCCACATGATGACTAGGTTCATTACCATGAGCATACTGACCAATCATTCCTGTTGAGAAAATAGGTAACTCATCATTTTCATCGTTCTCAAAAGTAAACATCGAATCAAGCTTTGCTGTAAAAGCCTCTTTTCCTGTTAGGTCAATTAATCCTGGTATATCATGCTGAACATGCCAGAAATAATGCCATGCGTTACTTTCACAGAAGTACTCTGTATACTCTTTAGGATCAAATTGTTTAAGGAACTCACCTTTTTTGTTTTTTGGTCTGAAGAATTTAGTCTCTTCATCGAACAGATTCTTCCAATTGTCCGCTCTCTTCTTAAAATAAATATAATCTCTATCTTTATTTAAAGCTTTTGCAAACTGAGCAATACACCAATCATCATAAGCATATTCTAATGTTTTAGAAACACTCCAGTGTCCTTCTGATTCATCATCCATTGGAACATAGCCATACTTTTTATAATCAGGTAAACTCCACGCATCACTTTTTGCAGTTTCAACACATGCTTTATACACTTGTAATGTATCCATTGGTATTCCTTTAAAAAAGGCATCCACAATAACCGGAACAGAATGGTATCCGATCATCATATTGGTTTCATTACCAGCAAAACTCCAAACAGGAAGTAATCCTGTTTCGTTGAAATGACTTTGAAATGAAGCCACCATGTCCTTTACTTTTTCAGGAACCAAAATAGTATATAAAGGATGTGCAGTTCTGTATGTATCCCACAATGAAAACGTTTCGTATTTATTATAACCTTTAGCCAGGTGATAATTGCCATCAGCTCCTTTGTACCATCCATCTGTATCTGAGTGCAAAGATGGTGTTAAAAAGCAGTGGTACAGATTGGTATAAAATATAGTTTTCTGTTCTTTAGTTCCTTCTATCTGAACAGTACTAAGTATTCTTTCCCAAGTCCTTTGAGCAACATGAACCATTTTATCAAAATCCCAACCCGGGCATTCTGCTAATAAATTGTTTTCAGCACCGTCAATCGAATGAGATGATAAGGCTACTTTGATCATTACCTGCTCATCTTTACTGGTAGCAAAAGTAATTTCTGCTTTTGTTTTTGTAGCTTTAACTTCATGCCCATCAACAGCATCTAAACCATCATAAAGCTGAATATGCGCTATTGGCTTTGAAAATGAAATGGTGAAATGTTCACGTTGATCTGGTGCCCAACCTGTGGAATAACGATACCCTGTAATAGTAGTATCATTTTGTACTTTTAAATAAGTACTGGTTGGGGCATCCCAATTTAAGGCATAACCCAGATCTATAAGAATCTTAGATGCGGAATCTTTAGGGAAAGTATAACGATGCATACCTACCCTTTTGGTAGCTGTCAGTTCGGCCTTAATACCTGAACTTAACAAATCCACGCTATAATAACCAGGAGATGCAGATTCTCGTTCATGACTAAATTTAGAGTAAGGACGATACTCATCCTGATCTTTCCATAAATCATCTGTAAACCTGCTATTGTATGGCATAATCAAAATATCATATAAATCACCAGCTCCGGTTCCTGTAAGATGTTTATGACTAAATCCGGCAATAGTAGAATCTGGCCAAAAATAACCGGCGATGCGATCCCATCCTGGTAAACCATTATCAGGACTTAACTGAACCATTCCAAAAGGAACCACAGCCCCGGGATAAGTGTTACCAGGACCATCTGTGCCTACGAACGGATCCACATAATCAGTTAAATGACTAGTTGCAACAGATGCTTTATGTGGAGATTGACAAGAAATCAATAATCCAACAACAAAAATTAATATGAATGAAAATCTGTACATACTACTTAGTTAAAAGTTGAAAGTAAAAAGTCAAAAGTTGAATGCTTTTTCGCGCATAAAGTTATGCTAAAAAACATCTATAACACACTCAACCTTATGACTTTTTACAGTCAGTTATATCTTTAAATTGAATTATTTTTCACAAACTCAACAATCTCTGGTATACGACCAAATGCGATTCCTACCACAGTATCAGCAGCACCATAATAAATTACAACTTTTCCTTCTTCATCATGTAATGAAGCACATGGGAAAACTACGTTTGGTACATCACCGTTCATTTCATAATCTGTTGCCGGAGCTAACAAATAAGGTTGTGTTCTGTACAATACTTTATCTGGTTGTTCCAAATCTAATAATGCAGCACCCATTGAATAACGATATCCGCTACAAGTTTTAATTACACCGTGGTAAAACATCAACCAACCATCGTTAGTTTTAATAGGTACACCACCCGCTCCAACTTTTAAACATTGCCATGCACTATCTTCAAAAGGAGTAACTTTTAATACTGATCTGTGCTCACCCCAGAATTTCATATCAGGGCTATAGCTCAAATAAATATCTCCGAAAGGTGTATGTCCGTTGTCACTTGGACGGCTTAACATACAATATTTTCCGTTGATTTTTTCAGGGAAAAGTACACCATTTCTGTTGAAAGGTAAGAATGCATTTTCACATTGAAAAAACTCTTTGAAATCGAAAGTATAAGCGATACCAATTGTTGGTCCGTGATAACCGTTACACCAGGTTACCCAGTATCTGTCTTCAATAAAAGCCACACGAGGATCATACTTATAATCAGAATGAATCATCTCAGTGTTACCAGCTTGCATTGTGATTGGTTCCGGCTCAATTTCCCAGTTAATTCCATCCTTACTAAAACCAGCATGAATATTCATTTGAACAGCTTTATTGTCACATCTGAATACACCCGCAAATCCATCTTTATAAGGAACAACAGCACTATTAAAAATACTATTTGATGTTGGAGTTTCGTATCTTCCTATGATAGGATTCTTAGAATAACGCCATACCACGTCCTTACACCCCTCAGGTCTTTCTTCCCAAGGAATCACATTTTTTGAAACCATACTTGTAATATTTAATATTGTTATACTATTCGTCTTTTTGAGAATCACTATATGTAAACGGCACAAAATACGCTACTAACAACGAAGGTATAGTTGCTATCAGCACCCACATAAAAAACACTTTATATCCTAATAAGTCACTTAGATAACCACTCATCATTGATGGAATCATAAATCCAAGATTCATAATACCCGTAGCAAATGCATAATGAGATGTTTTATACTTACCCGGAGCAATTTGTTGCATCATAAACAACATTAATCCTACAAAACCAAAACCATATGAAAAATATTCAAATACAACCGCAATTGAAATAATGATCATACTATCTGGTTGATAATGTGATAGAAGTGTATACACAACAAATTGAACGTTAAAAATTACAGCTAAAGTAAATAGGACTCTTTTTAATCCTCTGGCAGAAATAAAGTAGCCACCTAATAATGAACCAATAACAAAAGCTGCAGAACCAAAAGTTCCGTACACTAAACCTATTTCTGAAGTAGACAATCCTAATCCTCCATCAGCTACAGCAGCTTTAAAGAATAAAGGTGCAATCTTGATAGCAAATCCTTCAGCAAAACGATAAAGTATAATGAAAATGATATACCATAAGATATACTTTTTCTTAAAAAAGGTTTTGGTAACATCCTTAAGGGTTGCAAATCCTTCTTTAAGTGATGAAACTTCAGCCGCATCACTTCCGGCTGGTAACATTTTAATATGATATAATCCCAGAACAAACATTACTGCACCATAGATACCCATAACGATCATCCAGGCGTATTTAACACCAAGAGTTTCTTCTAAATGACCAGCTAAATAAACCAATCCTCCTGTTGTTGCAATTTTTGCTATGTTATAGGCAGCTCCCTGCCAGCCAATATATTTGGCTTGTAATTTTGGAGAAAGCACACTTAAATAAACGCCATCTGTTGCAATATCATGTGTAGCACCACTAAAAGCAATAATGGCCAAAAACGCTATCGAATAACGAAAGAAATCATCTAAAGGTAAAGACAGTGCCACCAATGCAAAACATATACCTGTTACCATCTGTGTTACAACAACAAAATGCTTTTTTGTTTTAAACATTTCCAACACCGGACTCCAAATTGGCTTCAGTGTCCATGGTAACATAATTAATGAGGTCCATAAAGCAATTTGAGTATCGCTTATTTCCATACTTTCGTACATCAGAGCTGAAGCCTGAGCAATAGCAACAAAGGGCAGCCCCATAGCAAAATACACCGTTGGAATCCACCAGGCTGGATTCCTTTCCTTCGAATTTGAGTTCATTTATTTTATATTTTATATCCTTCTCACCTATCCTGCACCAATTCATGAAGTCTGACTGCATATACATTCAAACATTATCATCTGAATAATCGAAATGATTAAATGTATATGTAGTTTCTTATAAATTTAGCAGTATTGTATTCTTTCAATTTATACTATACCTAACAATACTATTCACAAAAAAGACTGAAATCTATTTTGTAATAATCTCCAACTCACCACCATTTACAATCTTATCATGCGAGATAAAATAAGATGGGTAGTTTGTACCATTTACCTTAATCTGATCAATGATTGCGTCACTTCCTGCACCTGCTTTTATAATGACAAATGACTTTCCTTTGTAATATTGGTTGTCCAATTCGATAGTTACTTTATCAAAAACCGGAGTTACAATAGTATAATTCATGTCTCCCGGGCAAACCGGATAAAAACCCATCATGCTATAAACCACCCATGCGCTCATGGTTCCACAATCATCATTTCCCGGAATTCCATCCGTAGCATTTTTAAAATAGGTATCGACCAATCTTCGTACCTGCTTTTGAGCTCTCCACTCTTCACCCTTCACATAATTGAATAAATATGGATAATGCATATCCGGCTCATTTGCCATATCAAACAATTGATCATCGAAAACCATTTGAAGTTTATTGGTAAACTTCTTACTTCCTCCGTTTAGTTTTATTAAACCTTTAATATCGTGAGGTACTCCAAAAGTATATTGCCATGCTGTACCTTCATGGAAACCATGAACTGGTTCAAAGTCTTTTCCCTGTAAAGGATCAAATTGATCTAAAAACTTACCGTCAGCTTTTTTAGGACGAAGTACGCCAAACTCTTTACTATAATAGTTTTTATACTGTTTTGACTGACTTAAATACTTTTTATAATCATCAGTTTTACCTAATGATTTTGCCATTTGAGCAAGGTTCCAATCTGCAACATACAATTCCAAAGCTATCGAAACTGAATTGTCGTAATCCTCTGTAAATGGAACATATCCATGCGCTAAATAAAAGTCGTTTTGCGTACGTATTTTATTGCTTTTTTCAGGAGTAGTAGCCGACTTGATCATCGCTTCATAAGCAGTTTCCACATCAAAATCAGTTAACCCTCTTAAGTAAGTATCTGTAATAACAGGAAAAGAAGGATCACCATTCATTGTGAATGTTTCTGTACTATTCAATTCCCATTTTGGTAACCACCCGCTTTCTTCATACATATCCACCATTGAACGAACCATATCCAGTTGCTGGTCCGGATAAACCAAACTCATCAACGGATGAAAATTACGGTAGGTATCCCAAAGTGAAAATATGGTATAGCGATTTCTATCCTTAACTTCACCTATACCATAAGTCTCCATTAAAGGATATTGTCCATTGGCATCATTTAAAATATTCGGGTGAATTTGCATGTGGTACAAGGCTGTATAAAAAACAGTTCTTTGATCAGCAGTTCCACCTTCCACTTTAATGCGTGATAAAGCAGTTTCCCATTTTTCTTCAGCTTCGTTTTTAGTTGCTGCAAAATCAAAGCCCTTAGTTTCAAACTCCAGGTTCTGGCGTGCATTTTCAATACTTACATAAGATACACCAACCTCAACCATTACAGCTTCACCTTCTGTGGTATCAAATGAAAAATATGCACCTATACTATCTCCTGAAACAGGGTATTGAAACTTCTCGTAATATTTAAATTTACCAGATGTACTTGACCAGTCTTTTTCAGCCTGAAGAGCAGGCATCTTTTTAAACACACCAAAGTTGGATGCTTTTTTACTAAAACGAGCTACAAAATAAACAGGACGCTCGGAATGACCGTAATAACAGAAGTTGCCTGTCATTCGATAACCTTCAACCTCTTTATCATTGACTGCTCTGATATAAGCACCACTCTCGTTGGTTAAACCATTACCCAAGTCAATAAGTATGTTCGATTGACCTTTAGGAAAAGTGAAACGACTTAATCCTGTTCTTGGAGTTGCAGTTACTTCTGCTTTAATACCATATTTATCCAAATCGCAAGTATAATAACCCGGATGTGCATTTTCATTGCTCATCACCGAGCCATACTCTTTTAGGTTTGCATTCACATCTCCTGTTGTTGGCATCACAAGAATTACTCCTAAATCAGGACACCCCACACCACTCATGTTTACATGCGAAAAACCGGTTAAAAACTTATTGTCGGCAGTATAAGGTGTTGACCACCATCTGGCATCTTTATCGTATTTATTAATAGCTGAACCGGTAACATTGAAAGGCACTACAGAAACCATTCCTTGTGGAACAACTGCACCCGGATTTGTAGTTCCGAAGTTCGTAGTTCCAATAAATGGATTCACATAATCAATATATTTTTGTGCATTAGAAAATTGTATCCCTAACACAAAGAATAGTAGTGTATGTAAAATTGTTAGTTTCTGCCTTTTATTCATCATCTTAAACTATTAATATTTCTAAGCTGTAAATTTCCTTTTTCCCTTCTCCTTGTTCCTAATTATTTACCTAATTCCAAAGTCATAGAATAAGGAACATCACTCTTCGTAACGCCTCTCTTTTCGTTAGGAACATTACTCATTTCAATCTCTATTTTTCCACCTTTTAATAGTTCTTCCTGTGTATAATAGTTTCTATCAATCACTTCACCATTAAGGCTGATACTATTTACATATACATTCTTATCGCTGTTATTTTGCGCTTCAATAACCAGATGATTACCACTCTCAAGCTCGATAGTAGCTCTATCAAATAAAGGTGATCCGATTACATACTGATCAGTACCAGGAGTTACAGGATAAAAACCTAATGAACTGAATACATACCATGCTGATGTTTGTCCATTATCTTCATCACCACAATAACCATCAGGTGTTGGTGTGTATAATTTATTCATCACCTCACGAACGCGTTGTTGTGTTTTCCATGGTTGACCAGCATAATTATATAAATACAACATATGTTGGATTGGCTGATTACCATGTGCATAATTACCCATATTTACGATTTGCATTTCGCGAATTTCGTGAATAGTAAAACCATAATATGAATTATCAAACACAGGAGGAAGGTCAAATACAGTATCTAACTTCTGTACGAAATTATCGTTACCTCCCATTAAGTTGATTAAACCTTCAACATCCTGGAAAACACTCCAGGTATAATGAATACTGTTTCCTTCAGTAAAGGCATCACCCCACTTTAATGGATTAAATGGAGACTGGAATTTTCCATCGACATTTTTACCTCTCATCCATCCTGTTTCCTTATCAAAAACATTGATGTAGTTTCTTGCTCTTTTCTCGAACAAGTCAATTTCTTCCTGTGGTCTGTTTAATTCTTTTGCTAATTTCCAGATACAATAGTCAGCATAAGCATACTCTAATGTTCTGGCAGTATTTTCATTGATATCAACATCATAAGGAACATATCCTAATTTGTTATAATAATCATAACCATATCGTCCTACAGACTTCACATCCGAATGCGAATTCTTGGTGTTTTTAATGATTGCCTCATATAAGGTGTTGATATCATATCCTCTTATTCCTTTTAAATAGGAGTCTGCAATTAATGATGCTGAGTTAGAACCAATCATACAGTCTCTGTGACCAGGACTAGCCCATTCAGGCAACCAACCACTCTCGTTATAAGTATTAACCAATCCTTCCATAATTTGAGAATTAAGCTCAGGATACATCAAGGTAAAAAATGGAAAGACGGCTCTAAAGGTATCCCAGAAACCATTGTCGGTAAACATATAACCATTTTCAACTTTTCCGTTATAAGGACTGTAATGAACAATCTGATCAGTATCGTTAATCTCATAAAACTTACGAGGGAAAAGTAACACTCTGTATAATGTTGAATAAAAAGTACGAATATGATCAATGTTACTTCCTTCAACTTTAATTCTTCCCAGTTCTTTATTCCAGATAGCTAATCCATCTTCTTTTACCTGATCAAAATTTTGATTTCCAATTTCTTTAGCCAGGTTTAATTCAGCTTGCTCAGGACTAATAAAAGATGAAGCTACTTTTACATGTACTTTCTCTCCTTTTTTAGTTTTAAAACCAACAACAGCACCTACATGATCTGCTTCACTAAACAATGAATTCTTTTGAAGTGTACTGTCTTTCCAGGTATGCATCACTTCAAAATCCTTATCAAACTCGGCTACAAAATAGTTGCAGAAATTATCAGGTACACCACCATGGTTATTTTTACAATACCCAATAATCTTTCTGTCATTAGGAAATAATTTTACCATTGAACCTCCTGCAAAACCATCTAATAATATATAGGATTGATCATTTTCAGGAAAAGTAAATTGAAAATAAGCCGCACGTTCTGTTGGAGTTATTTCAACTTTAGTATCATAATCTGCAAGATATACGCTATAATAATGAGGCTTTACTTCTTCTGCTTTATGCGAAAACCATGAAGCTCTGTCATCTTCTTTAATTTTTAAATCACCTGTTACAGCCATTAATGAAAACGCAGCATAATCGTTAATCCAAGGACTAGGCTGATGTGTTTGTTTGAAACCTGTAATTTGATGATCCTGGTATTTATATGTCCAACCATCTCCGAATTTAGCTGTCATCGGAGTCCAGAAATTCATTCCCCAAGGGCGCGCTATGGCGGGATATGTATTACCATTAGACAGTAAAAATTCAGATTCTGTTCCCATCTGTGGATTTACGTAAGAAACATAATCTCCGCCGGTCAGTTCCTGTTCTTTAACAACTGTATTACAAGAAATTAAAGCAACAAAAAGAAATACAAATGCAATTTTTAAAGCTGTCTTCATTATTTTTGATGTTTTTTTAATTATTTGCTATTTAAACTACTCTCCTACCGTTATAATAAATCCCTGTAAAACTGAATTTTACCTCCTCTGAGAAAAATATATAAATAGCTTCAATTTTATGAATTTAAAAATATACTTAAACAATTAACAGTGCAAGTTGATGTATTGTATCAAAACTGATATTTATTATTCTAATCCGTTGTATTTGTTCCTAAATTGCGAAAAAGTGGAATTCTTCCATTTTTTTATCATTTTATGGTGAAAAATATTACTTCAACACCAAACAAAAAGGTACGATAAAATGTATTAACAATATGTATTAAAAAAATTAATACTTTTGGCTAAATAAACCACTATGGACTGAAAGTCCATAGTTTTGAGCGACCTGAATGACTAAAAGTCATTCTTTAGCTCGTTTCTCATCTATTCTAAGATGA
>NZ_JAPDPJ010000076.1 GCF_026013605.1 Plebeiibacterium sediminum | reverse complement strand
TGCAATATATTCTGGGGATTCTTTTTTCTTTTCTGCCATAAGTCACAATATTAATAATTTGTTGCTTACAGACAGTGTTTATTTTACATCCTCATAAAAAATGAAAGGTGATAGAATACTAAACGTTTTTAGCTCTATCACCTGTCCTTCTATCCAACTTATGAAAAATTAATAAACTAAATCTCGTTTACTAAACCTTTATTCAATTACAAACAAACTAAGATCAACAGATTTACCAAGAAATGCATACCCTTCTGTATTAGGATGTAACCAATCTTTTGAATACTCAGGAGCCAGTCTTTCCGGATCTTCCGGATCTTGAATTGCTTTATCAAAATCAATACAAGCATCAAAATTCCCGGGAGTTCTTATCCATTCATTTACGGTTTTTCGTATTCTTTCGTGATCTTCGGTATAATAACCATGTCCTTTAAATGGCGTGATGGTAGCCCCATAAACCTTAATGTTATTTTTATGCGCATCGTCAATTATTGTCTGGTAAGCATTAATAATTGTAGAATCACCAACTCCACCACCAATATCATTGGTTCCATAAAAAATGACAATCCAATTCACTCCCGATTGTGCAAGAAGATCTTCTTTATATCTGCTTAATCCTGAAGTTGGAGATCCTCCCGAAACATATGTTCCTCCAATACCCAGATTTAATACACCAATATTTTTTGTTGTTTCATTTTTCAGTAATCTTTCAGAAAAGATATCTGTCCATTTATTTTTTAAACCGCCATGTAATCCATAGGCATCGGTTATTGAATTTCCAATTACTGCCACTGAAGCAAAAGACTCATCTGCTTTCACATCTATAGCAGAAATATGGTACCAACGTTCTACTTTTGTTGCTTCACTAAATAATACCGAAGTAGATTGATCGCCCGGTAAAATATAAGAATCGGTGCGTGAACCATAATGAAAAGTCATATCTTTTGAGGTTTCAACCTGACCATAATGTATGGTAATTGCAATACGAGCATTAGGTTCTAAAACATAATCCAATGCATCTGATGTAATTTCAGAATACGGATTCATGGTTACTGCACTATCCCCATTAAATGTCAGAAATTTTATGGATGTTGAATCAATTGTACTACCACCAGTAGAAACAGCAATATTTACTGATTTCATAGTAACCGGAGTTGAGCAGGTTCTGTTGGAAAACTTCAACTGTAATTGATTACCTCCAATAGAAACTCTTACCACCTGACGAAGTGTATTATTCTCTAAATACGGAGCTGGCGGCATGTGTTTATCTGCTGCATAAGGTGCACAAGCCCAGGTTCCAACCCATTTTTCTGATTTTGTACTTTTAGTATTGTTACAGGATACTGCTATCACCATTAAAAAAGCAGTTAGCCCAACTAGCCATTTTGTTTTCATCTTTATAAATTTTTCTTCAGCAATCATATGCCAACTTTTAATTTCGATTTATTTTTCTGATTTAAGATTTAGAATTACTATTCAACAAAAACATCAAGTTCTTTAAACTCGAAACTACCATTACTTTTATAACCTTCAACTACAAAAGAAACCTCATACAGCTTACCCATATCCATACCTAATTCTTCCCACTTCTTAAAATGTGCTGAAATATCTATTTTACCGCTGTATCTTTTATCTTTTCTGATACTAAAATATTGCTGAAAAGTAGTATTTCCCTCTATTGAAGGTTGATTTACCCTTGTATTTTCATAAATATCATATACACTTCCATTTACTTCAACAGTACCTTTAAACTTTGCGTTTTTATCCATTGAAGGAATCCATCTGCACCAATCCTCTATTATATAGTATTCTATTAAAGGATCAACAGTCCATCCATAAACTGAAAGATATGAGTTCCCTGATAAATCTGAAGGTTTATAATCGCAATTATAGGTTGCAAAAAAATGTCCTATCTCCTGATGCTCTTTTGTTTTATCATAACTCAAACCCCGGCGAGCCAGATAATTTTCAATACCACTCCACTCACCACAAAACAAGGCTCCTGCACCAATTGTCATACACGCATTTCCCTGAGCATATTGATTCCATAATTCATAGCGAAAACCATCTTTCACCCCTTCTATGATTTCCTTTTTTGAATCAATACACATTGTTTGTGCATTTAAATTAAGCGTATTTAACAGCAAAAATATGATCACCCATTTTTGGTTTGATCCAAAATAATATATTCGGTTATCGTTCATAAACATTATTCAAATAGTGCCTTTGGAATACTAATGATTACAAGTTACCACATCTATGACTGATTCAGCACAATTCTTTATACTTTAATTTCTTTTACTTTACTTTTACTTAGGTCAATTCAGTATATTTAAAATAACCCACTTGTATACTTAATGATTCCACTAATTCTTTTAAGCTCTTTGACTGATCTGATAAGCTTTCAGAAACACTGGCATTTTGCTGACTTAACTGATTTAATCCATTTATTGAACTATTAATCTGACTGGCGCCTAAAGTATTCTCATTATTTGCAGTAGTTATTTCATCCACCAACATTTTTGATTTTTGAATATCCGGTATTAAATCAGCCAATTGCTTTTCTGATTTAAATGTAGCATCAATACAAATCTTCGATAACTCATTAATTTCATTAGCCGAAGCCTGGCTTCTTTCGGCCAATTTCCTAACCTCTGCAGCAACCACAGCAAATCCTCTACCTGCCTCACCTGCTCTTGCCGACTCAACAGCTGCATTTAAAGCAAGAATATTTGTTTGAAATGCAATATCATTTATCACATCTATTTTACCTACAATTTCATTAATTGCTTTTAAACTATCCTGCGCTGCGAGCATAGCTTTATTAATTTCTTCAGATGTTTTGTTTGATATTTCTTTTACTCTTACTGAATTTTCATTATTCTGCTCCAGATTTGATAACATCTGCTCCATAGCTGACGATATTTCTTCCAATGAAGCTGCCTGTTCATTAGCTGCTACACTAATTTTTTCTGATGCAACTTCTAATTCAGAAGAGCTCCCATTTATTGTTGTGGAAGAATTTTTAATATTTATAATTGTATCTTTTAGCTTTGAAGCCGTAAGTAATAAACTCTTTGCCAAACTATTAAATTCATCTTTACGTTTTTGTATTCCTTTATCAAAGTTTATATCAAGTAAACCATTACTTAAGCTGTTTAATGCCTGCAAGTTTGCATTTACTCCACTTTTAAGATGTTTAATAAAATATAGTGAAATTGATACTGCTAACGCAATAACCAATACTATTAAAACCAATAAAAAATTATTCAGGTTTTCTTTAACCTTTTCAATATTCTTTCTGATAACCCCTCTCATGTCGGCAGGATACTGAACGGTTGTCTTCCATTGATCCCTAAGGTTGTTAACCTTGTCAAGCAGAACTTTATTCATTTCTACCCAACTTAAAAAAGAAGCACATAATACATCAATTTGCTCTGATTCCTCTGGAGATAATTTAGTTGCTACATTTCTAAGATCAGCGATAGCACTATTAACCCGGTCAATACTATTCTCGCTTCTGTTATTTTGCGTTAAGAAAGCCATAGCAGCAACATCCCTGACTTTTTGTTTTATATTATCAGAATAACTACCACTCTGCATGATTTGAACAACCGATTCAGTTATATTTTTTTTATAATGCGTATAAGTAATAATATTACGAAATTGGTTACTTCCTTCACGATCAAACTCCAACTGATTATTTACTACTTTATTATAATCAAAACTATAATATTCAGAGGGTGAATTCTTTATTGTTTTTAACATTCCGTATCCAGACATATTTGCCATTGAATATTCCTGAATAAACCATGAATTTGAACTATTTGACAACGATGATTCTGTTAAATATAGCATATTACCAATAAAAGCTTTAGCTATGCTATTCTGATAATCACTAACTCTTGTAATAGATTCTACCTCACCAGATAATTTTTCAATTGTATTTCTACTATTGAACATGGCAACAAGACTTATAACAAGAAATATTGATAATATAATGGTAATTTTTAAAGCTATATTAATTGAGACTTTCCTTTTCATATTTAAACCTTTTATTAATTCCATTAGCTATTTTTATACATGTCAAACCTCTATGCAAAAAGTGTTGTGCTGGATTCTTTTTTGTATTGAAGCATTGAATTATAAAGACGTTTTTAGCTGGTTGAAAATCATTTACTCTATATACTTATTAAAAAACTAACACATCCAAATCTTTAAATTGTGCAAAAGATTCTTCCGGCCAAATACTTAATTCATAATAACCGGATTCTTTAATTGATGTATTGGCGGTCATTATAATGTCTCCCTCCATATCCTTAAATTCTAAATGGACAATATTTATTGGATCTAAAGATTTTTTAGTACAATTAAAACCTACCTTATATGCCAAACGTGTTGCACTACCCCATGGGAATGAATAATCAGCTAAAAAAAGATCTTGTACCTCAACAGTTTCCTTTATTTCCTGTGAAAAAGGCAAATGAATGCTCTTTTTAGGAAAACGTTTAGACATTTCATCTAAAACACTTTTATGTGCCTTTGCAAATTCCTCTTTAATTTTATTCCTTAACTCCTGATCATTCTTTTGAACAGCATCAATATTGGCATTGTATAAATCCATAAGTTTATTGGATTCCTGAAGCTCGTAAAAGTTTTCAAACAAACTATTTAAAGGACCTTTCGCAAGGGTGACTTTGTTATCACCTCCTAACGAACAACTAATTGTTGCTAATAATAACATTAGCAGTAGTAAATTTTTCATAGATTTTAAATTTAGTATTCGTAATTCCCCTATGCCTTAAAAGCAAAATCCATTACTCCGCTGAAAGAGTTATTTTTGGTTCAAGATTTAATATTATTCCATATCCATTACAACAGTCATAATACTTTTTCCTTCAATTAGCATATTAAACTGCCCATTTTCTTCCTGAAGTATCACTGACTCTCTGTTTTTATTTAAAGATGTTTCATAAGATTGAGCAGTATCACTGCTTCCTAAATTATCTACAACTAATCTATATGATGAATTTCCTGTATTTAAGGCCACATAAACAACTTTATTATCTCCTTTATATGCTGTTATCTTAACATCCGAACTGGATGATGTTGCATTAATCCTTACATATCCAGGGCGTATAAATTTAGAATACTGCGACATGGCATACCCTCTCTTTAATATCTCTCCTGGCGTTGTTCCATTAAGTCCATCACCTAAGAATGAGTAAAATCTGCGAGCATACCACCATATGTATGCATTCCAGTTATAAGTCATTGCGGTATGAATCTCGTTAAGCATATCCATGGTCTCATCCCAGATAACATCCTGACCGGTTGCTTCTGTCCAATTCTCAGGATTGCCTCCACTGCCCAGATTTAATAGATGCTCTGTCATCCATAATTCTTTTCCTTTTGTTGCAACTAAAGGATAAGGTTCCAGTCCTGAACCATAGATATGGCCGCCAACAATGTCAATATTATTAACGGCATCTGCATCATTTAATATAGCATCAGTATAAGAATGCTTTGTATTAAAAGATTCTGCAGCAACAACTCTAGCTCCTGTTATTACACCTGCATAGTTTTTAACAAAATCATGCATTTCATCCACAGAGTATTCACATCCTTCATAATCCACCTCATAATCAGGTTCATTTTGGATAGAAACAACATCTACTTTAGCTCCATTGGAAGCCATATACTCTATATATTCATTGATATAATTGGCGAAATCCTGATAGTGCTCCTTTAAAAGTCTTGCACCACCATCAACACCCTTACCTCCATTGGTACTATTGTTAGTTTTCCATGCCGCTGGGGGTGACCATGGACTTGCTAAAACTGTAACTCCACGACTGTTTGCATCTTTGATAATATCAACAAGTCCTGCCCAACTATTCTTATCTGAAGGTAATCTTACTCTGAATATGGATAATCCTAAAGCATCATCACCCATTCCTAAGGCCAACTCCATTTCACTTGGATTTAGGTAACTTCCCCATATCCCATTTGCCGCACCAAATCCGGATATAGTCTGGTATATTGAATTTGTATTTAAAGAAATTTGAATGGCGTCTGCCAAAATTGATTCTTGAGAAAGTACAATGGTTTCTTTAATCGTCCCATCCAAAGAAGATAAAATAAGTTCTTGCTTATTTATGTATAAGCTACTATTTGCATTATATCTAACAGAAACAATCTGAGTTTCTTTTTCATTACTATCTGTACTTCCTCCATCAGCAGGAGAAACACTTGATATAAATTCTTTTCCTTCAATTACGTCTCCTATTGTAATTTGCCATTCTATGGACTGCGACTCAACCAATATACGGGCAATACCAGCCTGAGATGATAATTCACCACCAGGAAGACTATTTTCTACAAATGAAACAGATGCATTTTCTTTTTCATCTATCTTATCTTCACTTTTACTACAAGAATGATTTAAAAATATAACTGATATACAGATAATTTTTGAAATGAATGATTTGTACTTCCCCAACATAAGACTTGATTTTCCTTTATTAACAAAATTTGACTGTTTTAATAGTCTCAAGATAGTTGAAAAGTGTATGTCTGAATTTTAAAATTGGGTATTTAGATTACAATTTGAGACATTTTTACAAAATACTTAATCATTATATATCAATGCATTACAATTACAAACATTTAATAAGTGGATTTTTTTATACCAGGAACAAAAATTTCTCCCCTTAAGAATAGTCGGTGAATACTTACATCGTTTCAACACCTTAAATATAACTTAAACCATAACGATCAAAAGATAATTACATATAAATTAAAGGACATGTAATAATACAAAAGAGGCCGCCTTATAGAATAAGACAGCCTCTAATATATTTCGACTAAAACAAACTTACTTATTGTGCATTTAATCCATCAGCAAAACCTGCATAGGCATGTTTTCGTGTATAGCCTTCAGTCCATAAACCAATTGGCTGACCTGCCCTCCATGAAGATTCTGCCGGGCTGTCAGTAGGACTCCATGCTGTTATACCATATTGTTGACTCACTGGTATCTTTGCAAAATACTGCTCAATAACAAATTGATACAATTCAGCCTGAGCCATATAATCTTCTTCGGTAGCTTCACTTGTTTGCTTACCATCTCCCAAACCAACATCCAGCTCTGATATCTTAATAAGCTTTCCGGTAGCTGCCAGTAATTCAAACATCTCAACAATTTTTTCCTTATCAGCACCAACTGAAATATGCATTTGAGAACCAATACCATCTACCTGAGCACCTTGATCCTCTATATATTCAACATATTGAATCAACCCTTTACATTTATCAATACTCCATTCCAGATTATAATCATTTATAAAATAAATATCATCTGCATTTCCATATTGACGGGCCAGATTAAATGCTTTAACGGCATAATCCTTACCCAAATAATCCTGCCAATAAAAATGGTCCGCCGGCATATCTGTTCTGCCAACACCTGATTTTAGATTATACGGACTACCATCATCCATTGGTTCGTTAACCACATCCCATACCTTTACATAATCCTTAGTCACTTCCATCATTCCTGATATCCATGTTTCCATAGCATTTGAAATGATGGCTTCTTTTTCTTCCGGAGTTTTCTCAATAATTTGGTCACCTCCAGTATCTTCTACTAATTTTGTAACCTCAATATTATCGAAATAGTAATTGGTTGCAGTATTTCCAAGGTTAAAGGCAATGGTTCCAGCACCTACTGCTTCCGCAGTAACAGTGAACTCTTTTGTATAATTTGTCCATTCTGTAGTTGCATCTATTGTTCCAAAGAAATTCCAATGTAGGTAATTACCCGGTGTTGAATGCGCCTGAGTTCCAAATGAAGCATTAATATCCGCTTTTACTTCCATTGAAAGTTTATATTTTTCTCCTTCTTCCATTGTTGGAGAAAATGTAAAAAACAACTGACTATTCCAATCATTATCACGAACAGCATCATTAGTTACCATCAAAGCTCTTCCTGTTCCATCTGCTCCAGTTCCGTCTGCAGTAAAACTATTTGGGGCATTATCATTTGACTGATAGTTAGACGCATCATCTGTTTCAAAGTCTGCTACTGATTGCACCACCCATGATGGTTCAGAAGGTCCGCCTGATTCATTCAGCTTCTCAATTCTTATGTTATCAAAATAATAACTGGTTGCCGTATTTCCTAAATTGATTGCTAACGCACCTGTTCCATTCACATTAGGACCAACAGTGATTTCCTTAACAAAAGTTGACCATGTTGAAGATGAACTAATATTCCCAAAGAAATCCCAGTGCAGATAATTATAAGGTGTAGAATGTGCCTGAGTTCCAAAAGATGCATCATCATCAGATCGCACATCCATTGTAAGTCTGTACTTCTCACCTTCAACCATTGTTTCATCAAAGCTCACAAAAAACTGACAATCCCAATCATTTGTACGAACTTCAGCATTGGTCACTTTAATGGCACGGCCAGTACCTTCTGCTCCTTCTCCATCAGCTGTAAACTCAACAATAGCGTTCGTATTATATTCATAATTAGATTCTTCATCAGCTTCAAAATCCTGCTCTGCTATTGGCTCCCATGCAGGCCCTCCTGTTCCTGGTATAACCGTTGGTGCAATAAGCCCATTCAAATATGCTGCATTTTGATTGGCATGCCAACAAAGGGTGTGCCCGTAGATAGTAAGACCTGCAACAGCTGCATTATCCATAAACTTTGTGACTCTTGAAGTATTTAAACTCCCATCCTCCTGAACAATGGCACTATGCTTCATCTCCCAACCGGCAGTCATTTCATCAAAATTTGAAGAAATAAAATCATAGTAATATCCTGTATTATTATATGCTCCAACATCAACACCCACACCCAATTTAAAATTTGGGTTCGCATCTCTGTTCACATATGATTTTAATACATCGTACTCATTAAGGTATTCATAAGTTTGAATACTCTGAGGTTTTTCAACCTTATCATAATCAAGCAAACTATCGTCGGCACAAGAAGTAACCAACAATAAAGTTAATGCACCTGACCATATCTTATTTATATATTTCATGCGTTTATATTTTGATTATTATTTTCGCATGGAACTTGCAAATACATACCTTCTCATATTTGATTCTGAATGTATTTTGCTCGTTTCATATTTTAAATATTAAATATTCATCTTTGATTTTTGAGGAGGGTTTTAACACCAAGCTTTTGTTTTTTCTATTCACATTACAACCCATTCTCCAATCAACCTAATCAAATATTTATTCTGCGTTATACGATGGAGAAAATGTTTCTAAAGAAACCCCTCTATCACGATAAACCAGGGTATCTTTAGTTACGTACTTTTTACCTGTCATTTCAATGGTATAATCAAGGTAAATAGCACTACGATCCTTATCACCCCAACTATTCTTCTCTCCATTTACAACATATGATCCACTACCTGTAACCGTAAATCCTTCAGTGGAACTTGAAATAGTACATGCATTATTAGCATCAAAAGTTAATGTTAAAACACAGGTTTCGTTATTTCCACCAGTATTCACTACTGTAACAGGGTAATCAACGCTATGCAAGGAAGTTGATGTTAAAGAAATGACTTCATCATTCTCAACCCACTCTTCACTTCGTACAACAGTTGTTGTTTCGCCTCCTTCTGTGATCACATCCTCACCACGACGAAGATAATTTGCATCATATGGGTTAATAAACTTAACACAGTATAATACATAATTTTTAGGTAGAACATCCCAATCTGATGGATTACATTTTACGGGATTATCAACCTTTGCTTGTCCTGAAAGAATGGAATCAGCATTAACAACATCTGTCATTTCCAAAGGAATAACATAGGTATTAGCCAAAGCTTTTGGATCATCAAAAAATGCATTGGTAAGCTGTACTTCAACACCTCCCTGCATACTATTATCTAAAGAAATACTACCTCCGGCCAATGAATAATAGTTTTGTGGCATTGCTTCAACAGGTGAGCCATTGCTATACAACAAATTATTACACAATGCATCATTTACCTGAATTGATATTTCAACATCCTTATTATTTGCATAAACACCACCCATGGTAGCATATATCATACATTTATGCTCATTATCTAAGGTATTATCAACAATATCCTCTCCCAAAACAATTGTTCTTACAGGATATTGATAAGAAAAATATACCGTACTGTAATCAAAATCCGGGAAATCAACATCTTTATTGTCGCAAGAAGTAGTATATAACCCAATGAAAACAGCTGCTATTATTAATAAAACTCTAAATTGTCTCATCTTCTCAATTTTTAATTTAAAAAACATAAAATTACCAGCCGGCATTCTGCTCCAACGCACTCCATTTTAGCGTTTCATTATATGGAATAGGACCGTGATACATATATTCTTTATAATCTCTATCTTCCACATCAATTGGAGTAAAAGTAAATGCACCATCTACTTTACTTATCTGAACTCCGGTAGCTGTTTCATTTAATTTATCCAGACTTACATTCCAACGACGTAAATCCCAGAACCGATGATTTTCGAAGCAAAGTTCTATTCTTCGTTCATTACGAATTAATTCTCGCATTAATGCCTTATCGCCTACAACTGATTGTAAATAGGCATCTTCGGCATCAATACCTGCTCGCTCTCTAATAGCCTTAATGATATCGTATGCAGAATAGGCATTTCCTCCGGTTCCTGTTGGTCCCCAGGCTTCATTTGCAGCTTCTGCATAATCCAAAAATATCTCTGTATACCTGATACGAGCTGTATAATGATTTTGTCGGTTATTTACACTTGGGTTCGGATTACAATCTGATCTCAAAAGTTTTCTTAAATAATAACCTGTACGAGTTGAATAACCATTGTCTTTATTTATTCCATCTGAATTATCACTATAGGTTCCGGTAATAACAACTGCATCCAATGGTCCTTGAGTGCTTTCATTTACTACAACATATTGTTGTAATCGAGGATCTCTGTTCTCATAAGGATTTGCAGCATCAAAATTGCTATTCACATCACTTATTGGATAACCATTTAACATTGGAAAAGCATCTACTAAATTTTGGGTTGGATTAATTCGTCCGCTACCGTATAACGATGGAGGAAAGTTATCACTTTCTAAATCATTATTTAAAGACATATTACCTCTCCAAAGCACTTCTGCTGGTGTAACTCCGGCGCCTAAATTATCAATGTCATCATTGGTATACCAGGTCCCTCCAGTCATATCTAATCCACTGGGTCCTCCAATATGATTTAATACTGTGGCGGCATGATTGGCTGCATCTTCATACGTTACATTAGTTCCATTTTGATATGCAGGACTTGCTGCTAATAAGGCAACCTGAGCTTTAATAGCCTGAGCAATACGTCCGCTTACTCTACCTTTTGCACTATTTCCATTGGCTCTGTTATAATCACCTGCATTAGTTACCCCCAGTGATGCATATTTAGAAGGTATTTCTGAATCAGCAATATCACCATAGTCTAATGGCAAAAGTGAAATAGCCATATCCAAATCAGCAAATATCTGATCTATACAATCCTGAAAAGTATCTCTTGGTTTATTTAAGTCCGACTCCACACTTTCTGACTCTGTTCTGATTGTAGTTCCCAATAATCTTCCATCCTCAGTCCAACCTCCATGAGCTAACAATAAATAATACATATTTAAAGCTCGTAATGCGTACGCTTCTCCTTTGTATCTATCATTAAACATGGTGTTTACTAATTCTTTCTGACTCCATACAACTCCATCCGTTCTTTCCAGAAACAAATTAATATATTGAATGGCATTTTGTCTGTTATCCCATTGTGATAATGGATTATCATCAGCACTCCATGAACCTGTAGCCATTTCAAGATAATTATCACTAATGTCATTGGTAACAGCATTATCCGTAGCCACTTCATTATTTGGACCTGAAGAATATGGCAACAAAATATAAGCATTTGCCAATACTCCTGTAGCGAAAGTTGGTTCTTTATACATTGCATCTATATCGCGAATGTTCTCCAATGCCGGATCCAGCATATCATCACAAGATGCCAACACTAACATAAGAACCAATAATTTAAAAATATTTTTCATAACTAATTTTTTAATTACTGCTTATTCTTTAGAATACTGCCTTTATACCCAGATTAAAGAAACGTGTTTGAGGCGCCTGTCCTACATTCATTTCAAGAATTTCACGTTCTTTAGACAGTGTTAATAAGTTAGAACCACTTACATAAGCTGAAAAATCCTTAAATATAAAGTTGCTTAATAAGCTTTTGGGTATATCATAGGTAATCTGAACTTTAGCCAGATTAAAACGATCTGTTTTATACAACCAGAAATCAGAGTTACGGAAATTATTTGTTCCTGATTCTGTTGTTAATCGAGGGAAAGTTGCTGATGATGCAGTAGCTTCTGTCCATCTGTCTCTTACAACTTCTGAATACTTATCATTACCGGAAATCCAATAATAAGAACTGTTTTTCATGGCATAAGCACCAAAACGACCAGTACCCAATGCAAATAGGGAAAGATTCTTCCACTTTAAAGTTAAATTAACACCTGCTGTAAATGGCGCTCCTGACCATCCTGCTTTTGCAAGATAAACCTGATCCTGAGTATCAATAATTCCGTCTCCATTCTGATCCTTGTATTTGATATCTCCAGGTTTTACATTTCCACCAAAGTTTTGTTCCGGCGAACTTGCTATATCCTCTTCACTCTGAAATAATCCAAGATTTTCTAATCCCCAGATACCATCAACGGCCTTACCTTCACCATTTTGATAATCCCACTCATTGCGCTCATCACGTTGAGTTGCCTCTGTAGTATAATAAGTTCCTAATAAACCTAAGGACAGATCCACATCTCCAAATTTCTTATTTACATTAATAGCAAAATCAAATCCGGTACGTTTATCATTATTATAATTAACATAGTAAGGGCTAAACGAGGCGTCTGGATAATTGGTAGAGAAATAACTTGGAAACATATATTGAGGCCCTTCAACGATCCCTCCTTCTCTAGTATTCGTAAAATATGAAGCATTTACGTCAATCTGATTATCCATCAGAGAAGCTGCAAGATTTACAGATAATTCTTTGCTCTTAACGAAGTCCAGCACTTCATTAGGCCCTCTTTTGGAAACAGTAGCCCTTTCAGATATACCATCTTGCCAACCCCACCATATTTCCTGATCATCACTAGTTTGAGCAAAATTAGCGGTATATTGATAATACTCATCAATATCAAGGTCAGAGTGAATTATGCTTCCAGAAACACTAAGCTTCATATCATCTATAAAAGATAAATTAGACATAAAATCTTCTTCACTAATTCGCCATGCTACAGAGGCTGAAGGTGATAAAGCATTTCTATTATCATCTGGTAGTTTTGCAGAATGAATTAAAGAAGCTCCCAGATCTAAGTAATACTTTTTATTAAAGTTATATCCAAACTGTAAACCTAAATTAGAGTTACTATTGGCATGATATTCTGTAGATTGTTTTCTTTGCCATCCTGTTAATACAAGCATTGAAGAAAAATGATGCAGATCATTTAAAGATTTTTCATACTCAAACCAACCTGAAAACAAATAAGTTTGTCTACTTGAACTTCCTGACACAACTTGTACTCCGGACTTTTCATCATTACCATGCTTTTGAGTTAATGATACATTATCCATTCCATTATAATTATTCCAATTTGCCGTATAGGTCGCATAATTATTATTATAAGATGTATTATACGAGGTTGAGTAATCCACTGCAAATTGAGTGTGAAAAGATAATCCACTTAATACTTTTCTCAGGTCGAAATCAACTCCTGTATCAAATTGAAATTGTCTGCTTGTAAACTTACTTTTTCCTGCAGCATAATAATCAGCAAATACGTTTGTTTGATCAGCAGTAGTACCTGATAAAAAGTATTTACCATTAATTATTTTTCCACCATCTAAATAATTCAGTGAACTCAAATCATTAGCTCCAATGTAAGAAATAGGTATTAATGGAGTAATACGATTAGGTCGCAATGTTTCAGCATAGCTCCAATAATCATCACCATTATCACTATCTGTAACATTGGGGCTCTGTGAATTATAAAAGGTAGCGTTTGCGTTTACGTAGGCCTTTACAAACTCGTTTATCTTAAGATCAACATTTCCCCGAACATTTAGGCGGTTGGTGTTATTGTTTTTACCTTCGCCAAAGTTCAGCAAATCACCTTGAGAAAAATACCCGATATTAGAATAAAACTGAGCTTTATCGTTACCTCCGGTTATTTCAGTGGTAACATCTGTTCTATTATACGCTTTTTTTAGATAATCAGACGAGTAAAAATCAACGTTTGAATATCTATAAGGATTCATGCCTGATCCGTAATTATAGAAATCTTCATTTGTATACATTGCATCCAAACCATCATTTGCTAACGCTTCATTATATAGTGTCATATATTCAGCTGAACCCAAATATTTAGGAAAGCTTTTGGCTACATGCCATCCGGTATTTGCTCTTACCGAAACATTAAGATCTCCGGTCTTACCTCTTTTAGTGGTAATATAAATAACACCATTGGCTGCTCTACTACCATATAATAAAACAGCAGACGCTCCTTTTAAAAAGGAAATTTGATCAATTTCTGTAGGCAATACATTGTTGGCATCACGAGGTATTCCATCAACCAATACCAGATAGTCGCCCATACCCCATAAGGAATTACCGGTAAAACCACCAGCAAAGCCCTGCATATTATCAAGACTATAAGTACTGTAATTTACTTTCGTTAGTTTTTCCAAATCAACAACAGAAACACCTCCTAACAGGTCACTTTTTGCAACCTTTTTAAAGGCCACCTGAAATTGTGGGTCGTTTGCTTTTATTAACGAATCAGGTTCATTTTCTACAATATTCTGGGCTTTAACTATAGAAACAGAAAGCAAAACAGACAATGCCAGAAAAATGAATCTTATATGTATATATTTCATTTCTTATTCATTTAAATTCATAAAATCTTAACTAAGATTGAATTACCATCCTGGATTTTGATTAAACTCAGGATAGATTGAAACATCTGAGATTTTTAAGGGTAACCAATAATGCTTAACTCCAAACTCCCGGGTTAAAATGATTTCCTCGCGAAAATTTCTTACCTCAGCATCTTTACAATCATTTTCAGCATACCAATCAGATGCTTCTACACGGTCAAATTCCTGAGCTGTTTTAATATTATACGGATATTCGGTTAGCAATAACCAACGCTGTAAATCATTAAAACGGAATCCTTCACCAGCCAGCTCCACCGCTCTTTCTCTTCTCACTTCATCAATAAACCTGATATTGTCGGCAGTATAACTTGCATCAACATGTCCGGCACCACAACGATCTCTTAAGGTGTTAATTGCCTGCTCTGCAGTTAACTCATAAGTGGATGATGAAGCTGTTGCTCCTCCAACCGCCCCACAAGCTTCTGCATACATTAAATAAACATCAGCCAAACGTATATAAGGAATGTAAACCTGAATACCTGCTCCCCACGAATAATCCTGATCATACTTATTACAGGTATGTGGCGCAAATTTTTGCATAAAGTATCCTGTTCTACTTCCTAAGGTTTTATCTCGCATCATACCATCCGAATACAAAGAACAATACCTTAATACTTCGTCCTCACTACTCATAGATCCATTAACATACTTGAATCCGTCAACAATAATATCATGATAAAAACGAGGATCTCTGTTTTGGAAAGGATGACTTGGATCAAAACCTGAATTAGGATCATCCAGAGGTAAACCATTAGCCATTCCATAATAATTTACATAGTTGGCTGTAGGTTGATGTATAATTTTATCATCCGGAATGAGGTCATTAACTTTAGGACCCCATGTTTTTAGAAACTGCCATCCTGATCCATCCTGTGTATTTGCTGGTCCTCTGAAAATAGCTTCCTTAGCTCCGGGCATTCTAAAACTCTGACCTTTTGTGTAGAATATCTCCGTATAAAAGTCCTCAGCATCACTTTCATGATTATAGATATCTGTAAACTCAAATTTTGCTAATTCGTATTGCGTTTGTCCACTCTCAACAAGCTCTAATAACTGACCCAATGCATCTGCTGCTTTGGCACAATAGGTTACATCGTAATTATGGGCATTTGCACCTCCTGTTTGCGCTCCATTTTTCATCAAAGGACTACCAGCCCACAGATATGTTTTTCCCAAATAACCCAACGCCATTATCTTATTGATACGAAATTCATTGTGGCCTCCTGTATTATTTGCTCCAACAGAAGTATTATCCCAATCTATTGGTAATAAGGATGCGGCCATCTCAAAATCTGCCGCAGCTTTATCTGCACATTCCTGAAAAGTCAAACGTGGCATTCGTAAAGTTTCACTTGCTGACAAAGCTCTATCAATATAAGGCAATCCACCAAACCATTGTATCATTTCAAAATGAAACCATGCGCGGAAAAAATACAACTGACCTCTAATAAGATCACGTTCTTCATCCGTTGCCTGTGTTAACAAATCCATGTTTTCCAAACCCAGATTGGCTTTTCGGATACAATACCATGCGTCAGTCCACAATCTATGATTGAATCGATCTCCGGATGTAGGATCTGATCTGTCGGCATCAAGCCAGCTATGAGCACTATTTTGCCAGGACCAGAAATTTCCCAAATCAAATTGATACCCTAACATATTACTGGCATCAGAATTAATGTTGAATATTTCACCTTCACCCCAATTGTATGATGGTACCCAATAATAATTTTCCTTATTAGGTATACAATTGTACATTTCTTCAATAAAACCTTGAAAGTTTTTAAAATTTCTAAAAGCTACCTCTTCTGAAACAATTGATTCCGGGTCCCGATCCAGATAATCTTCACAGCTGTACAATCCTATAACCAGAAAAAGAACAGCGCTACACAGAAGAGTTTTATATATATTTCTCATTGTATTATCTTTTATAATGTAAACCTAACTCCTAAACAATAACGTTTCATCGTTGGATAAGCTCCCTGATTTCCACTTCCTGCAAAATTTGATTCACGGTCATCAGGCATATCAGACTTAACCCACAAATTATTTCCGTTGATATAAATTTTCATACTGGTTAAACCGATCTTTCTCAGCTTTTGGCGACTTATTGAATAAGCTATTTCAGCATTTTTCAATCGGATATAAGATCCGTCGTATAAATACTGAGTACCTTGATCATACTGACTATTTGGGGTAGTCATATAACGAGGAACCGTTACATCTCCGTTCATATTATCTTTTGACCACCAGCTACCCATATCGTAAACTGTATTTAAACTACCACCAAAGCTTGTTAATGGCACTGAACGGGATACATTATTTACACCATAGAACTGAACAAAAGCACTAAAACCTTTCCACTCAAAGCCTAATGTTGCATTATATGTGTTTAATGGAATATTTGAGAATCCGTAAGGAACTCTGTCATTTGAATCAATAATACCATCCCCGTTAAAGTCTATGATAAAATAATCTCCCGGCAACCTTTGATTATCTGTAGCATTATATTGTGGACTACCATATAATTGATCATAATTATTGATATATCCATTATCCACATACAATCTTGACTGGCCGATGCTATACCCGGCTAGTTTTTGATAATCGGGAAGAAGCTCCGGATCATCTCTTTCAATAATTTCATTTTCGGCGTGTGTCATATTCATATTAGCCCACAACCTCAAACCATTACTTAAAACCTTATTGATTCTTAACTCAAATTCATATCCTTTTGTATGAACCTCTCCAAAATTTGCAGTTGGTGGAGCAGCTCCAAAATAAACAGGAACAGCACGGTCACTTCCATTAATTAAAATATCAGAACGTTTATCCTGAAAATATTCAAAATTACCGGCAAATAATCCTTCCAGAAATGCGTAATCAACACCTATATTGATCTTTTTCACGGTTTCCCATGAAACATCTGGATTACCTATACCAACTTCGCGATACCATGAATAAGGACTGGAATTTCGTTGAACATCCATAGCTGTTGATCGATTTTCATCATAGGCCCATTCACTCATGTATAAAAAGCGATTGCCTCGACCTAAATCATCACCAATTTCTCCATAGGAAGCTCTTAGTTTTAGCATATCCAAAAAGTTAATACCTTTCATAAAGGATTCTTCTGATATCATCCAACCAATAGCCCCGGAATTAAAGAATCCGAAACGATAATCAGCACCAAATTTTTCTGAACCATTATACGCTCCATTATATTCTAAAAAATATTTAGAAGCAAAATCATAAGTGGCTCTAAATACCCAATCTTCACGATAAATAGGAATCATATTACCAATGGCTCTCTCTTTGCGACCAAAAAGTCCCATTGCTGTCAGATGATGATTCCCAAAATCTCTCCCCCAGTTTATTTGCGCCTGATAATCAATATTTCGGGTTGTTTTACCTTCGTCAACTTCTCCCCCGTTGGTAGTCCATTTAACACCTTCTGCAAAATCAAAATTGTTATTCGCATCAAAAGCTGATTCATAGGTAACTACACCGGTTAATGGATCTATATATTTTCTTTGTGGATCATTATATTGATCCTGTACACCTCGTCTCCATTCCACAAAATTATTATCCCACGAAACAGTACCTCTTACACTAAGACCCTTGGTTATAAAATCAAGTTTTTGTTCAAGCACAAAGTCTGTATTAATTCGTGTAGTTGTAGTGGTCATGGCACCTCCTAAAGCTATTTTTTCTGCAGAGTTACTCACATTTGAAACAGCCGGATAATATCCCCATGATCCATCATCATATTTAGGTAAATATACATCTGGTGCAATACGATAAGCTCCTGCCCATTGCTGAGCAACAGACCAATCTGAGGAAGCACTTTCATTCCATGGCGATTTTTTAAATGCGGTAGAACCGGATAAGTTAACTTTCAATATGGTAGATTTTGTGATTTGAAAGTCAAGATTACTGCGAACGTTTAAACGATCATAACCATAACCACCATCATATCCTCTTCCGCTTTCGTACAGCTTAAACAAATCACCTTCATGAGCATAATCAGCAGCAGCAAAATACTTAACAAACTTTGTACCTCCTGATATATTTAAGTTTGCGTTATATGCCATAGCATAATCTTTGAACAAAGCATCCTGCCAATCCACATTAGGATATCTTTCTCTTTGTTCCTGTGTGGTTTGATTACGATACATGTCAATAAATTCCTGAGATCTAACAAAATCCCACGCATCAGGATTTAAACCTAATTCGTGTTCTATTGCTACATTTCTTGCACGTAAGGCATCATAAGCATCAAGCTTATTAGGTAATTTAGAAGGTACTTTCATTGTAGAGCTAGCCGATACACTAATTTTGGCACTTCCCTCTTTACCTCGTTTGGTTGTAATCAGTATTACTCCGTTGGCACCCTGCACACCAAATACAGCTGTTGCTGAGGCATCTTTTAAAACTGAGATAGACTCTACCGAAGAAACATCAACAGAACCCATTGGTCGCTGAATTCCATCCACTAAAACAAGTGGTTCACTACCATTCCATGAACTTGCTGAACGAATAATAATCTGAGGTTCTTCTTCTCCCGGCAAACCAGAACTGGCCATTGTTGTAACACCTGGAAGATTACCTGTTAAGGCCGCACCCACATTACTAACCCCAGCAGAACGCTCAAGCACTTCTCCTGTTGTTTGAGTAATTGCACCAACTACACTTTCCTTTTTCTGTTGTCCATACCCAACAACAATAACATCATCTAATAGCTCTGTTTCTGAAACCAGAACAATATTAAAAGTTGTTTTACCTGCCAGCTCAATTTTTTGAGTTTGCATTCCTATAAAGGAAACAGACAAAATAGTAGCATCATCAGGAATATTTAATGAAAACTCTCCATTAAAATCAGTAATAATACCATTCGTAGTTCCTTCTACAACTACTGTTGCTCCAATAACAGGTTCATCTTGCTCATCTAAAACAACACCGCTTATTGTTCTTGTGCCCTGAGCGAAGGCAGAAGAAGCAAGCATCACAAAAGCCATCAGTAAAATAACTTTTGTCATCATTATCCTGGTTATATGAAAACAGGATATTTTTTTGCTTAATAAAATATTAGGATTTCTCATTTTATTCTCAATAATTAAAATATCATATGAGTATTTCACTCAGTTAGAAATGTTATTAACTGTCCCATTATGAAAACATTTACTTTCATGATAGGCTTTTGTGAGAATGTAAATGAGAAGTTTACTATGTTGTAAACTCCTAACCGTAGACTTTCTAATCATAAATTCACTTTTTTAATTAATATTTAACATTTAATTCTGTAAAACACCTATTCCTGATTCCGGAATAGATGTTCTATTATAAATTCTTAGTAATCTTTACTTGAAGCATACAGACCTATGGTAGTACCGGTAAATCCATAGGATTGAGCTGTGGATAAGTAGTATGCATCTATATTGGACGCGAGCATATTCCATTCTTCATCAATAGCATATTGAAAACTAAACGCCTTTCCACTTGAGGTAACTTTTAACTTTACAGGATTAAGAGATTTTGTAATAACCCTGGACGACAGAACTGCTGCTCCCTCTGCACCAATTCTTGTTACACTAAGCAAACTTGAATCTTGTGTTAATTCCTGAAGTGCCAATAAATACTGGTGGGATTCATCTTTATATAATAATATCCCGGCCTTATCAGATTTTGAGGTTGAGTGGAGAAATAAACTGGTTTCACATTCAAATTTATGGTGTTGCAAACGGCGACAAACAAATGCAGATGGTATCGCTTCATTGGATGAAACTTCAGCACATTTTAAAGATAAATAACCCGCATTCTCCGATAATGAATATAGAGCCGATGCATCTCCATGAATATTCATCCATTGCATACCTAACGCTGAGGAAGTAAAGTCATCTTTTAATTCAAAGTTCCCAAAGATTTTTAAAGAATCATCTCTTTTAACTCCTTCCATTTGAATCATTCGGGGAATAACTTCATCATCCTTTGTCATATAAGGAAACCCTTTTTCGTTCCAGCGAACAGGCATAAAGAATGTTTCACGTCCAAGATTTTCAAATTTATTGTCAATAGGACGACAAGCCAGAAAGAAGGACCACCACTGACCATCATTTTTTTGAACCAAGTCAGCATGCCCGGCACACGTAATTGGAATAGGTCTGTCGTTAGGCAACTGACGCTGGGTTAGAATAGGGTTCATAACTGCAGGCTTAAAGGGTCCAGTTGGAGTATCAGACTTAAATATTACTTCTCTGTGATCAACTGAAGTGCCCCCCTCTGCACACATTAAATAATATTTACCATTGATTTTATACAAATGAGGTCCTTCAATCCATATCGGTTTTTCATCCAGATTAACGCCTCCATTAACAATCATCTTACTTGAACCCACCGTAACATCATTATCCACATCAAACTCAATAAGCCTGATAGCACGATGCCCCTGATAAGTTGAACCTCCATCCGGCTCATCATTATTTACGATATAGGCTTTACCATCACAATCAAAAAAGAATGATGGATCAATTCCATGCACTTCTGGTAACCAAATTGGATCAGACCATGAGCCCTGAGGATCTTTAGTTTTTACAAAGAAATTTCCTTTACCAACATTAGTCGTAATCATATACCATGTTTGGTTATTGGGATTATAACTAATAGCCGGAGCAAAAATACCTCCACTGGTTCGTTGGCCCTCCAGAGGTAGTTGTTCTGGTCGATCGAGAACATGCCCTACTTGTTTCCAGTTGACCAAATCCTTACTATGAAAAATAGGTACACCGGGAAAATAGGCAAAAGTAGAAGTCACCATATAATAATCCTCTCCGTTGGAACCTACACTAGGATCTGAGTACCAACCCGGAAGTATTGGATTATAATAGTAGTCATCACCTGGCAATGGATTTTCCTTATAAAAATCATCATCACCCTTGTATGTAAAATAATCGAAATGAGCAGTTAGATTCTCTGATTTAAGTTCTGGAAGTGTTTTACCAGAGTTTGAATTACAAGATGTTTGTAATAGGAATATCCCTATAATAAAAATGAAAGATATTATTGAACAGAGCTTTAGATTTTTTCTCATCATTAAGTTTTTTTTTGTTTGAGGGTTAGCATATAACTTTATTTGTTACATGAGATTTTTCACAAACGAAAATAGAAACTTGTACTCTGGTCGACTTTTAATTTTAGATATTTGATTTTAAATATTAGATACTTATGCTATAAGTTTAATTTACTGCTTAATACCAGGCAAAACACGCATAAAACAATAAAATTAACTTCTATTTTTATATATTTTATTCTATTCGTTACATAAATGTTACCAATAGACAAGCTTGCCAAATCTAATTGTGAATACCGATATCGATGATTAAAAAGAGATTGTTATTTGGGGTATAAAAAGAAGCTTGAATCATAACTTAATTGACTAAAACAATAAGCTATGATTCAACAATATTTGCCCAGAAAGTTACAGTTACTTTACTGATCTATCCAGATCGTTCAAAGTAATAACCTGAGTTCGATTAAAATTTAAAAATTCAGATTGTCATAAAATACTGATATATAAGGCAAATTTTGCAGGGTTAGCGAGCTAACTCGAAGAATTTAACGCAGTAGATTAGTATTTTAG
>NZ_JAPDPJ010000075.1 GCF_026013605.1 Plebeiibacterium sediminum | reverse complement strand
CATGTCTCTTTGGGATCCCAAGTCCAATAATGCCCCCATGCTTCTTTTGCCCATAAAGCCCCAAAAATAAGCCCTAACGTGAGGAAGCCAAAGCCGACATAGACTATGTTATCTGTTTTTAATACAAAATCCTCTTTCAGATTATCTTTTCTAATGACATATAATCCAAGCAACCCGAAAAGTGCAGATAAGCCCAATAATGCGTAAGCAATCATATACACAATTACATGAGGTACAAACCAAATGCTTTGCAATGCTGGCATTAGTGTTTTACTGTGAATATCAGGATTTAGGTAGTTCAATAATAAAAATAGAATAGCCATACCAAGTGAATACATAAGCATTAGCTTGATTTTCCATCGCTTAAATATTACATAGCCTGAAATTGCCAGGAAGAATGAATACCAAAGTCTTGTCTCTCCAAGAGTTCTTAATGGTGGGCGATGAAGATTAGTCCAAAGTAAAACGATAAATACAGCCAGACTTAAAGTTCCAAGGATTGCAGTCAAATTGGCGATTTTGCCCATCTTGTCAGAAAGTGAAGTGCCAATAGCCAAAATCCATGCTACCACCGAAATAATTGCGAATATTTCAAAATTATGCCACATTACACTTCCTCCTTCCTTTTACCAGTCCATATCAGATAGAAAGTTCCTGCAATGAGTAAGAAGAATCCCAAATATACCGACGGCAACCAAGGGTCTTTAACCAGTTCCAAAATGCTTTTCGTTGACCAACGTCCCATTGTTTCATCATAACTTGTTTGATAAATCTTCCATCCGGAAATCTTGATTGGTTTATTTACCTCGATGATGGTATCATATACTGCTCCGGCTTTTTCATAAACCGTTATTTCAGACAGGAATCGTTTTGCTTCGGGTTCGGTCATAAGCATGATAGTGCTTGAATCTATCGAGTACATTACCTGATGGTATAAAATACTCGGACTTGAAATCCAGAATGTATCAACCATTCCGTTGTATGACTTTGTTATCATCGTTGATTGTGTTGCCCCCATCCCCAACACAGGTTCAAACCTATTTAAAACAGGCGCAGAACTCATTAAAAGCTTTTCAATCTTAAAATCGTAATCCTTATAGTTGAATTGCAAGCCCTTGTTTGGGTCTATCATTAAAGGTTTGTTGTTTTGATTGATTATCTCCCTGGTTTTGTTATCAACGAATGCAATTTTCGCTGGATATTCTTCAATGGAGAAATCTCGTAGCTTAATGGCAAAATTCAATTCTTCTGTACTGTTTCCGTTTTCAATTCCATACCAGGTAGTTTTGCCTTCTTCAAGATACATATTCAGTTTTTGTATGTCTCCTGCACCTAAATGAGCCGATGCAATACACAACCACAAACCGAAATGGTTTAAAAAGAAACCAACGTTCCTTTTGGAAAGTTTGGTGATGCGTTTAATGGTTACTGTTCCAAGTATAATTAAAAAGAAAACTATACCAATTGTGTAAGTCCAACTCGATGTAACATCGTACAGAAAGAATAAGGAATCTGATGGTTTTTGCGGAATTAAAGCAAGTAAAAGTGATGGTACAACAAATAGTGTTATCCCGGCAATGGATGCTGGAACACTATAAAACCATTTGAAAACCGCTCTTTTTTTTGATAACAGATATAGCAATAACGATAAGTTTGCTAATAGTGCTATTGAAACAAGATTGGCTGGCCAAGATATTTTAGGCACTGTAGTACCTGTTATAAATTCAATTCCTAATGATGCCAAAAATAAGGCAAAGGCTATTAAGAAGCTTTCGGGATACTTCCAGGGAAGTACCCATAAGCTCTTTTTTTCTTTAGTATTTTGCAAGGTAATTTATTCTAATATTTCGATTCTCTTTGACTGGCTTCTTCAAGCCATTGTGGAACCACAGTTCCTAAAAATTCTTCTTTGTCAGAATTTAGTGTAGCCATATCTAAACCAATATATTCCTGGGCTTTCGCTTTGGTTGAAATATCAGGTATTTCAACTTCTTTATTATGACCAAGGTCAGCTAATAAACGAGTAAGTTTAATTCTTGCTTCTTGTGCAATATTGATACCCGATGAAACAATACGACCTGTTTCAACAGGTGAGTGGAATGATGCACCATGAGCAGCGACAGAATAATCCCAACGCCATTGAGCATGTCGAATATCCATAAGTATTGCTTGCATTTGTTCCTCGTTTGCTCCATTGTCCCAAGCAGCTTTAGCTTCTACGTGGGCTTTAACCAATAAATCTTCTAGAATATTTACATTTTCTTTAATCTTATCCTGACGAGAATATACATCGGCAATGAGTTTATGAGCCTCTTCACGGTGACAAACTTGACATGAATTGGCGACATTATTAAGAGGACTTTGAATGTGATGGTCTGTAAATTTCACACCTCCTTGGCTTTTATATGGCATGTGACAATCAGCACAAGATACACCACGTTCCGCATGCACACCTGTTAAGTAAGTTTCATAACCTGGGTGTTGGGCTTTTAACATTGGGGCTTTACTTAGTTTATGCGTCCAGTCACTAAAATTCATATTGTCATAGTATTCTTCAGCAGCTTCAACGGTCATACCATTATCCCAAGGGAAGGTTAAATATGGAACTCCTTCAATTTTCTTTTTATTAAAGTAGTATTCCACATGGCATTGTGCACAAACCAAGCTTCTCATTTCCTGATGCGTGGCTTTGCTTATGTCTTTTCCTTGTCTTTCAAATGCTTCAATTAATGCAGGGCGAGAAATGCGTAGTTGCATAGTATTTACATCGTGACAATCGGCACAACCAATTGGGTTCACAATCTCAGCTCCCCACTTTTCCCATGAACCTTTATAGAACTCTGCAATTCCAACTTCATTCATCATTCTTGGAACATCGGGGCTTTTACAAGTCCAGCATGTGTTGGGCATAGGGCTTTTTACACTATCATTCGGTGCTCCAGTTCTAAGAATATTACGAACATCTTCTACTGCATAATAATGTCCTCGCCCTTGGTTATATTCTTTTGAAAAACCATATCCTGCCCAAAGAACTACCATTCTTGGGTCTTCCTCTAATTCATCAATTGTAGCAGAACCATTGTATTTACTTCTAAAGATGGTGTCAGAGGTTTGATAATAAGATTCAAACTCACGAGGAAAGTTAGCACCCCATTTTTCGTTACGGGGTTCAAACTGAGAAAAATCGTTTTTAGGCGCATAGGCAAACACCGCTTCGCTTCTTCTTTCTACAACACTAGATGCTAACAATCCTAAAAGGAATACAACTACAATTGTTCCGAGGAAAAGAACCCAGCCTTTCCAAGGTTTTTCTTTGATTTGTTCGCTGAATGATTTCATAGAGTTTCGTTATTTTTTTGTTTCTTTTAATGCTTCCTTTAACCAATCGGGTACAGGACTTTCGGGTAACGGTACTTTAGCATTAGGTGTACTCGAAAGGCTGTTCACCCTGCCATGAGGAACTTCACGATGGCATTCCCAACAAGTTCTGTCAGTTCTGTCAGAATGAAAATCGCCATGAATGGTATTCATTTTTGCATCCGTAATAAGGTTACTATGGCAACGAATACAATTTTGTTGCACTACATGATGTCCTTCTTCTTTTATTTGTATTACCTGCGGTTCAGCACGCATAGTAAAAATAGAAGCGTGTCGCATTCCATCTTTCCCTTTGAAATAGTATTTATTGAATACGTTATTGTGAGGTACATGGCAATCGTTACAGTTTGCCCATTCACGATGAGAACTGTGCATCCATGTAGCATATTGCGGAGCCATGATGTGGCAATTTACGCAGGTTTTTGGGTCATCGGACAGGTAAGATGATGCATTGGAGACATAGAATAGAAAGAAAAAAAGACCTAACAGAATTGCTGAAACGATAATGACAGGTATCTTCCATTTATCAGGAGGTAAAATCTTTTTCAATATGCTCATAGCCTCAAAATTCGTTTTTACATTAAAACTATCCTCCCCACAAATTCATTATTTCAAAACAATGAAAACTCAACCTTCTAATGCAAATATATGTTACCAAGAACAAAGAAGCTGTACCATATGTTACAGCTTGCAATTTTTCTGTTTTTTAATATTGCATTAGATAAATTTAAGAAATTTTCAAGAAACAGAAATAACAATATTTATCTTTTTAGGCATTTAAGCTATTGTTATTTAGATAAAAACAAACTCACAGACAGTTTACTTTATGGGAAAACTATATAAGAAACTACATAAATGGCCAGGGCTAATCATAGCCTTCCTGCTTTTATATTTCTCAATTACAGGTATCATTATGAATCATCGTGAATTCTTCTCTGGTATTGATATTTCACGTAACAATCTTCCAAAAGAATTCCGTTATCAGAATTGGAATAATAGTGCTGTTAAAGGCAATCTTATTTTAAATGCCGATAGCATTTTAGTATATGGTAATATTGGGGTATGGCTTACCGATTCAAATTTTACTGATTATAGTTCATTCAATTATGGTTTCCCAAATGGAAGCGATAACCGTAAGGTTTTTGACCTGTATCAATCAAATGACGGAAATCTATATACAGCAACGCAATTTGGTTTGTTTGCTTTTAGTAAGGAGAAAAAGCAATGGATAAAGTTTGAATTGGATGTTGACATTAAACGCTTTGTGGCAATTGAATGTGTCAACAATACGCTCTATGTATTAAATCGTTCCTATTTATTTAAAGGTAAGTCGGAAGGAATAAATACCCAATTTGAGAAAATTGAACTTAAACAACCACGAGATTACAAAAATGAAGTTTCGCTTTTTGAAACCATGTGGCAGATTCATTCAGGTGAAATTTTTGGGATTCCCGGAAAGCTGTTTGTTGATGCTTTGGGGGTAATAACCATTTTCTTATCGCTGACAGGAATTATTTATTTCTTTTTCCCCGGATGGATAAAGAGAAGAAAGAAGAAGTCGAAAAAAGTAACATCAATTGTAAAGACTAACCGATGGTCTTTAAAATGGCACAATAAAACAGGAGCCTGGTTATTTGTGTGCCTGATAGTCTTGTTTTTTACAGGTATGTTCTTGCGACCTCCGCTACTTATTGCAATAGCGTATTCAAAAGTAAGCCCTGTAAAATATTCTCATCTCGACCAGCCTAATCCCTGGTACGATAAATTGAGGGACATAAAATTTGATAGTGAACGAAATGAATTCCTTCTGGCAACTTCGGAAGGCATCTTCTATATGGATAAAGACCGTCTTGCACCAATTGCTTTTAAAATTCAGCCTCCTGTAAGTGTTATGGGAATTAATGTGCTTGAGCCATTTAATGACGGGGCGTACATTATCGGTTCGTTCAGCGGTTTGTTTTTATGGCATCCGGCTCATCCTGAAATTTATAATTATGCACAGGGGAAATTACATGTAGGCAATACAACAGGCAGACCGATTGGTGATTTTAAAGTTACTGGATTAGTAACGGATTTGGTAGGTAAGCAATATATGATAGACTACGATAAAGGTGCAGTTCCTTTATATCATGAAATGAAATTCCCTGAAATGCCTAATAATATTCTTAAAGAATCTAAAATGTCACTATGGAACTTATCGCTCGAAATTCATACGGGACGTTTCTTTCGTTTTCTTCTTGGTGATTTTTATATCCTCTTAGTTCCCTTATCAGGATTGGTAAGCGTTATGGTTGTATTGAGCGGATATTTGCTTTGGAGAAAGAAGTTTCGGTAAAATAATTTCTTTAATTACTGACAGTAAGTGTTATATGGGGTTTTAATGAAAATTAATTGAAAAAAAAGCATAAGTTAGCGAACATTAACTAACTTTGTTTCGTAATAAGAAATATGATGCAAACAGAAAGACAAATACAAATAATTGAAGAATCAATAAAACTCATAGCTTTGAAAGGTATTCAGGGTTTTACGATAAAAAACTTATCTAAAGCAATAGGTATTTCAGAACCTGCAATTTATCGTCATTTTGAAAGCAAAACAGCTATTTTGGTTGCAATACTTGATAGTTTCAAAGAAATGGCCGGAATGATGTCGTCATTACCTTTTGATGAGGAGCAACCCGCAGTTGAAAAAATTGCCTTTATTTTTTTTAGAATGCTTGATGTTTTTACTGAACAGCCTACCATCATACCTATTGTATTTGCAGAAGAGATATTCAAAAACGATAATATGCTGAAAGAAAAGATTAACGAAATACAAAACCTGAATTTGCAGAAGATAGAAACAATCATTGAGCAAGGACAGGAAGCAGGCAATGTAAGACAGGATATTGATAAATCATCGCTTGCAATAATATTTTTAGGTTCTTTTCGCTTGCTTATTAAACGTTGGGATTTAAACAATTATAATTTCGACTTAAAAGAAGAAGGAACAAAGCTTGTAAATTCATTTAAACTAATATTATAAAATTTTAATAGAATGAAAATTGTAAAAGTTTCAGAAACAGAAATTAAGCAAACTCCGCATAAGATTGATGCACGAGAGCTTTATAATCACGACAATGCACAAGTGGTTCATATTATGTTGAAACCAGGAGAAAGTCTTAAACCTCATAAAACTCCCGTTGATGTATTTTTCTATGTATTGGAAGGAAGTCCTGATATTTTTATCGGTGATGAAAAGCAGACTGTACCTCAAGATAATTTAGTCGAAAGCCCTAAGAATATAACACATTATTTTGCGAATAACACAGAAAATAATGTTCGTGTTCTTGTTGTAAAAGCACCCAAACCAATGGAACAAACAAAGCTGTTATAACTGAAATACTGCTCAATAAGGAAAGCGATTTATAGAATCGTTTTTTTTTAAAAATAAATAGTTAGTGAGTATTAACAAACATATAAAATTATGGAAAATTTATTGACAAAATTGTTACGCTACAAATGGCTTACCATGTTATTCATTGCAATGATTTCTGTGTATTTTATTTCTGAAATGAAAGAGAATACACGCATGGAAACCGACTTGGACGAATACATGCCGAAAGACCACCCAGCGTTTGTTTATAGTGACGAAGCTGAAAGTTGGTTTAATATTAAAGACGGTATTGTAGTGGCTGTTGAAAACAAATCAGGCATTTACAACACTGCAACACTTGATACGCTGAAACAGCTTACCAAACGCTTACAGAAGTTTGAAGAAATAGATAAAGATGATGTAAAATCACTTTATAATGCCGATAATATTGTGGGGTCAGATGGGAGTCTGGATGTGAAACGCTTTTACAAACGTGTTCCAAAAGCAGAGGAAGAATTACAGGAACTGAGAAAAAGTGTTCGAGAAAATGAAATGGTTTATGGACGCTTTGTATCCACAAACGAACAGGTTGCTGTTATTATTGCAGAAATTGGCGACGATGTGTTTTCTCAAGAGTTTTATGACAATATTCTTAAAACTGTAAAACAATCAGAAACAGATGATATAACTATCCATGTAGCTGGTCGTCCAATTGTTGAAGGCGAAATGGCGTTGCTTGCCCCTGCTGATATGAAAAAAATGGTTCCAATCGTGATATTGGTAATACTAATTGTTCTTTTCATCACTTTAAGAAGTATTAAAAGCACTTTCATCACTCTTGGCGTGGTTTTTCTTTCAACAGTTTGGGCTTTTGGTCTAATGGCGAGTGTAGGAATTCCAATTTACGCTGTTTCTACCATGATTCCGGTAATGCTCATAGCCATAGGGGTAGCCGATGGCATTCATTTATATAGTCATCTTCAAACCTATATGGCTCACAATCCCAGAGTTTCAAAAAAAGAAGCGGTAAGCGAAATGCTCAACCACATGTGGAAACCTGTGGTTATGACTTCAATTACTACTGCTGTTGGCTTTATTTCATTGCTTACATCAGAGGTATATCCAGTAAAATATTTCGGAATTTTCACTGCTTTCGGAGTAATGGCAGCCATGTTTTTCTCCTTGATATTCTTGCCTGCCGGAATCATGATTTTTGGTTTGCCAAAAGTCAAAAAAGCTGATATTGATGATGACATGGAAGGACATTCGCATTCAAAGTTGGCAAATAGTTCTGCTGCATGGATAGTGAAGAATAAATATGTTTCGATTCTGGCAACAGTGGTTATTGTTGCAATATCAATAGTTGGAATGCAAAAAATATGGATTAACTCCAGCTTCCTGGATAAGTTTGAGAAAGACAGCGATATTGTTCAAACAGATAAGTTTATCAATGAAAATTTTGGCGGTACCAGTACATTAAATCTCATTTTGGATGCCAATGGCAAAAAAGATGTTTTTAAAAATCCGGAAGTACTCAAACTTGTGGATAGAATGCAACAGGATGTGGATGCCCAATTGGAGGTTGTTGGCAATAAATTCTCACTTACCGATTACATTAAACGCATGAACAAGGTAATGAATTCCGATAACGAAGCATTTAATACGATACCCAACAGCAATGACATGATAGCTCAGTACCTTTTACTTTATGAAATGTCCGGTGACCCGGAGAACCTAACCAAAGTAGCAGATTACGATTACGCCAAACTCAACATTACATTTCAGTTAAAGAAGGACGATTCAAAATCAATAAATGCCGCACTTGATATAATTAATTCTTATGAAGATGATTTTGAAACACTTGATATTTCAATGAATTATGCAGGAAGCGGATACAAAGGGCTTGTTTTTACAGACCTCATTCTGGAAGGTCAGATAAAAAGCCTAATCATGTCCATTTTAATTATCATAATCTTGTTGTCTCTAATGTTCAGAAATCTTGTGGTCGGTTTAATAAGTGCTGTTCCAATTATTATAACGGCTCTTATCAGTTTCGGCATTATGGGCTTCCTGAATATTCCTCTTAGCACAACAACAGCATTACTTTCAAGTATTGCAATAGGTATCGGTATTGATTATGCAGTTCATTTTCTGGAACAATACCGTACAAATGCAGCTAATTACAACGATAAGTATAAAGCAGCACAACTTACTATGGCACATTCAGGTAAAGCTATAATATTTAATGCCATTGTTGTAATTGCAGGTTTTATGGTATTACTTTTCTCAGTGTTCCCTCCAAACCGGGAACTTGGGGCGTTAGTATCGCTCAATATGTTTACCAGCTTCGCAGGAACACTCACTATTATGCTGGTACTGCTATACATCGGCAATATTTTTATCAAAAAGAATAATAATAAAAACAATTAAAATTTTAAGTTATGAATACAATAAAATCAATAGCAATAGCATTGCTTACAATAATCGGATTAAGTGCAAATGCACAGCTTACAGGCGAACAGATAGTAGAGAAAGCGTACAACCGTGAAACCGGAAACGACCAAACATCAACACTTACCATGACCCTTACAAATGCTTCAGGGCAAAACAGGGTGCGTACCATTCAGCAATACACCAAAGATTTTGGTGACAACGAAAAAAGCATTATGTTTTTCCAAGCTCCTGCCGATGTAAAGAACACGTCTTTTATGAACTGGAGCTACGATACCGACCAAGCGGATGACCAATGGATTTATCTTCCGGCATTAAAAAGGGTAAAACGGATTTCAAGCGACAGCAAAAGCGACTACTTCATGGGGTCTGATTTTACGTATGACGACTTGGGAGACCGCAAGCTAAATGCAGATATACATAAACTGCTCCGTGAAGAAACTATAAATAGCAAGGCGTGTTACGTTGTAGAAAGCATCTCCAAGGATGAAGAATATATGTATTCCAAAACAATTACATGGATTGATAAAGAAACCTTTATTGGTGTAAAGAAAGAGTTCTATGATGAAGATGAAGAATTGCTTAAAATTCTGACCATTAAAAAAGTTGAGACAATTTCAGGGTTTCAGATTATCACCAATTCGGAAATGAAGAATATTCAGAAGAATCATTCTACCAGTATGGTATTAACAAACGTGAAAGTTAACACAGGTATTCCAGCCAGTAATTTCTCTGAGCGAATGATGACGAGAGGAATATAATATTAAGATTTTAATCAGAAGGAAATGAAAATAAACAAAAAATACGAAGTGCCTTTAACTCTTTTTTTAATGGTATCAATTATGACATCTGTTATAACTTTTGCAAGTATAGCAATGCATCATGGTATAAGCCAGGGATTTATCACAAAATGGATACAAATGTGGGGGATGGCTTTTTCAATGGCATATCCGTTGGTTTTAGTAATCATGTCACCAATAAAAAGATTTGTAGCGCAACTTGTTAAAAACGAATAAATATGAGAAAGAATATAGCAATATTACTAATAGGCTTAGTGTCAGGTTTCGCAACCATGGCACAAAGCCCTGATATTTCCGGTTTTGTAAGAACCTATGAAGGTGTTAACACGGAAACAGGTGATTTCTCTATTATCCAGCAAACCGCCAGTCTTAACTTTGAAAAACGAGGCGAAAAGGTATCTTTCAAAGCTAATCCAATGCTATACTTGTATAATACCGATAGCTTGCAACTTCGACTAAGAGAAGTATACATGGATATGTACTTTAAAAACTTTGATATCCGTATTGGTAAGCAACAAATAGTGTGGGGCAAAGCCGATGGCGTGTTTATAACTGATATTGTTTCACCTCTTGACCTATCGGAGTTCCTCCTTCCTGATTTTGATGAAATACGCCAAGGTGTTATTGCGTCTAAGATTGACTATTATATTGGCAACAGTACCATTGAGGCTATCTGGATGCCTGCTTTTTCTCCCAATCTTCGACCCGATGCTCGTTCTGATTGGTATATAGCTCCTGATTTTCCTGTTACTCCTACATTTGATTGGAGTAAAAATGCGGTAAATCCTTCACTGGAAAACAGTGAACTGTTTCTTAAATGGTCGGCTATGACCTCAAAAATTGATTTTGAACTGATGGGCGGTTACACATGGGATGATAATCCGGCAATGCATGTTCAGAAAACAATTTCAATAGACACAATACAAGGAGTACCTACACCTGTTTTAACCGGAATATCGGTAACTCCCCAACATCATAGACTTTCTGTGATTGGAGGTTCATTTAGTACTGAAATAAAAGGTATTATTCTAAGAGGTGAAGGAGCTTATTACAATGGTAAATATTTTCAAACAGAAAACCCGATTGCCAATGATGCTTTGGTGCAAAAAGATTATTTAAACTATGTCGTTGGGCTGGATTTCAGTATTAAAGACATAAAATTAAGTACCCAGTTTATCCAGAAATATATCATAGATTTTGAAGAAGGAATAAACGAAAATGAATTCCACAATACAGCCACCTTTCTGGCTCGATATGATATGATGCGGGAAACGCTGCACCTTGAACTATTTTCTTATATAGGCTTGTCTGACAGCGATGCCCTGATACGTCCAAAAATAAGCTATGATTTTGATGATAGTTTTTCGCTGCTCTTCGGGGCTAATATTTTTGTTGGTGATGAAGGCGGTCAGTTTGGGCAATACCAGGATAATTCAATGATTTATACTAAAATAAAATATAGTTTTTAATGGAAAGGTCTGTACTAATTGGCATTATAATGTTTCTTGGTTCATTCATTGCCGCAGCACAATCAGCAGATGATATAATTGGTACTTACCATTTGCCAAATGATCTGGATGTAGAAATATACAAACATAACAACAAGTATTACGGTAAAATAATAGCACTTAATAATTTTGAGAACGGGCAGTTAAAAGACATACATAATTCTGATAAAACAAAGCAAGATGAACCTTTACTTGGAAAAATAATTATTCAGGATTTGGTATATAATTCACTTGATAAGAATTGGATTAATGGCAAAATGTATAGTTCAGAAAAAGGTATAGTTTTCAATTTTAAAGTAGTTGCAATAAATAGAAATGAAATTGAAATAGAGGGCTCTAAATATTTCTTCAGCAAAACTATGCAGTGGAATATATTGTAGGTTAGTTTAATTTAATTTATCACCCAAATCAGCATTACTATATAATGAAATACAAACATTCTATTATACTTTTTTTTATAGGTTTTGTGTTTATAGGTCTTAATTCCTGTGAAATTAATTTTGATTATTCTCCGTATGTAATTGATTTCTCAGATAATGAAAAACAGGTTCATCTGAAAAATCTAAATAAGTTAATAGAGCAAAACAGTACTGTCCCATTAAAACTCAAAACGATCTTTGAAATATATGAAATTTAGCTTGTTATAGTGATATTCTGAGCGAACGGACTTGAAATTATAGCTTTGGATTAGATTAATCTGATTGCATATGTTTCAAGATAAATACGTTTTTGCTCAACTGGTCTCGTTTTTAAATCGAAGTAAGTTCAATCGTATTGTAGCTAAATATAAAGGTGACAAATACGTAAAACATTTCACTTGTTGGAACCAATTGCTAGCTTTGATGTTTGGGCAATTGTCCAATCGTGAAAGCCTGAGAGATTTGATAATTGCTCTTGATGCTCACCACTCCAAATGTTATCATATGGGGATGGGTAAGAATGTTTCAAGATCTTCTCTGGCTAGAGCTAATCAAGATAGAGACTACCATATCTTTCAAGAATATGCCTACTATCTGGTTACCGAAGCCAGACAGAAACGGGTTACTGATATCTTCAAGCTTGGAGGTAATGTCTATGCTTTTGATTCAACAACGATTGACTTATGTCTATCCGTATTCTGGTGGGCGAAGTTTCGAAAGAAAAAGGGTGGTATTAAAGTCCATACATTATACGATGTAGAGACACAGATTCCAACATTTTTTCATATCACCGAAGCTTCTGTTCATGATTCAAAGGCAATGAAAGAAATCCCATATGAACCAGGATCTTATTACATCTTTGATCGTGCATACAACAACTTCAAGATGTTATATAAGATTCATCAGATCGGAGCTTTCTTCGTTGTCAGAGCAAAAAAGAATCTTCAATACAAATCCATCAAATGGAAGCGTAGGTTACCCAAGAATGTGCTATCAGATGTAACGATTGAATTGACTGGATTTTATCCAAAGAAGCATTATCCCCAATATCTTCGATTGGTCAGATATTGGGATGAAGAACAAGAGCGCGAGTTTGTTTTCTTAACAAATGCGATGCAAATATCAGCACTTCAGGTTGCTGAGCTTTACAGAAATCGCTGGCAAGTCGAGCTGTTCTTCAAATGGCTAAAACAGCATCTGAAAATTAAGAAGTTCTGGGGTACTACTGAAAATGCCGTTCGGATTCAAATTTATGTTGCCATATGTGCATACTGCTTAGTCGCAATAGTACAGCAAGACATGCAACTTGATAGAAGTACCTATGAAGTTTTACAAATCTTGAGTATATCCTTGACTGACAAAACACATCTACGAGACCTCTTTGATAAAACTAAATTTCAAAATGACAAAGAACGTAATAGGCTTAATGAGCCGTGTTTATTTAATTTTTAATAACGTCCCAATTTTAATGGGACACTAGTGAGAGCAAAATACAAACGATGATACATTGAGAATTGCTTTTACAGGCGACAGCCATCGTTTTTATGATGAATTGAACGCTTTTACTCAAGCCGTAAATTCAAAAAACTTTGAACAAGCAATTGACTTAGTAATTCATGTTGGTGATTTGGCTGATTTTGGGTTACCTCTGCAATACCAATGGGGTAATAACATCTTAAAACAACTTGAAATTCCTTATTTTGTAGTGGTTGGAAATCATGATTTAGTAGGGAATGGATTAAGCGCTTATAAAGAAATGTTTGGTACAATAGATTTAAGCTTTATATATAGAGGCATAAAGTTTATTTTCCTTAATACAAATAGCAGGGAGTTTAATTTTGATGGTTCAGTCCCTAATTTAAAATGGCTTAATAATGAAATACAGCCAAGTCCCGATTTTACATTTGCAATAGTAATATTTCATGTTCCTCCCGGTGATGCTGATTTTGATACAGTCTTGGAATCTGATTTTGAGGAGATTCTTTCCCTGCATAATAATGTAATTTTTACAGCGCATGGTCATTTGCATGGATATGAGTACTATAGACCATATAGTGATAGTATTCCTTATGTAAATGTTTATGGTGTTGAAAACAATAAGTTTAATCTGATTAAAATAATAGGGCATGATTTCATGGTTGAGACACACAGTTTTTAGAGTACTATTACCATTTGGGATATTTATTTGTGTTCATAGTATGCCTATTTATGCTCAAAATAATGAAAAAGACACAGCAAAATGGTTAGACAATTATTTACCTGATTATGTTAAGTTTCAGTTTGCGGGAGGTATTGGCTTTTTATCGGGTGGTGTAGGTTATACTTTTTTTAATCATAGGCTTGATGTAACCTTATTTTATGGTTATGTGCCAAAGGCTTATAGTCTCGATAATTTACATAGTATTAGTTTACAATTAACGGCAAAACTGATACAAATACCATTATCAAACGAAATGGTATTGCTTCCTCTTAATTTTGGTTGGTTTGCACATCATACTTTCGGCAGTGAATATTGGGTTACACTTCCTGATAATTATCCCGATGATTATTATTGGTGGTCTCCGGGTCGTAACGCGGGAGTATTTGTTGGTGCAGAACTTAAAACTAAATTACTAGCCACTAAAACCCCTGCTTCTGGTATGTCATTTTATTGGCGAGTAGGAACACGTGGTTTATATCTAGCAAGTATTGCACAAAATTCAGTGATTCCCATTGCCGATATTATTGAATTTGGTTTTGGAATTGCACTATACAGGTAAAAAACATGTGGAAACTAGTTATTCTGCTTTGGGCATTATTTTTTGTAAATGCCGTTAAAAGTCAACAAAAAAACGATTCACTAACTTCCATCGCATTAACAACAATTGCACAAGTGAATCAAGGGAATAGTTATATTACTTTTCCTACAGATATTGGTAATATTGAACCTTTATGGTTCGAGGCAAATCTAATTCCTAACTTCTATATTCGACAAAGTTCAAATTCTCGTTTGATTGGTGTATTAACCCCTCAAATTATAATTCGCATGTATCAGGAGGCTTCTTTTCCAGTTCGCACCCCAAGTTATATGCCTCAAGTTACTGTGTATTATTTGCTTAATAGAAATCAAAAGAATAATACACTGAGTGCATACGGGCGGTTAGCTCACCATTCCAATGGGCAGGATGGTGATTTTCTATATGATGATGGGAGAATAAATAGAATTTCAGGAAGCTTTTCTACAAACTATTTTGAAGGAGGACTAATTGCAACCAATAAAAATCAATTCTTCAATGCATACCAGTTTTTTAAGACTTCATTTGAACTTCATCCTTATGGTGCAACAACTCCCGAATTGGATGATGTTTATGGTCATTATCGTTGGAATACAGCGTTTTCAATATTTAAACTGAAGAACGAAAATTTAGTGAGGGATAAAAAAAATCCGGCAATTTCTTTAAAAGGTGACTTTACATGGTTTTTGGGATCGTTTAACAATTTAAATACATTGGATTTTCAAAGATTAAGCTTTGGTTTGACTTTTTATTATCATCCCCATTTTTTAGAAGATATTGGTTTGTTTATTCAGATGTATCATGGCTCGGATTATTACAATATATATTACGATCATTACCTTAATATAATTCGTTTTGGGCTAATGACTGAAAAATTACGATTCTAATTATTTGTGTTTAACTAACAATCAATTACAATGGAAACAAGTCAACGAATTTACGATGCAGCAAAACATGCATTTCTTAAATTTGGTTACCATGGAACAACAATTGATAAAATTGCCAGGTACGCAGGCTCCGGTAAAGCAATGGTTCATTACTATTATAAATCTAAAGATGAATTGTTTAAATTGATATTTAGAGATTATATTATGTTGCTGTCTGATGCATTAAATAAGCATAAAGCAGAAAAATCACATCCTATTAATCAAGGGATTGAATATCCTGAACTATATGAAATAGCGTGGTTCATAGCAAGTGAGTTTAAGTATAACCATGAATTAGCAATAAAAACAATTCGGGAGAATAAAGAACTGACAGCCATTTTTCTAAAATCATATAACAATCCTGGTTGGTTAGAGAATTTTCAAAATATTATTACTGCACAATTACAGGCAATATTTATTAGAAATAATTTCAAAATTCAGAATTAGTATTAATAATAATCCGGCTTTTGCAATCGTGGTATAAGATTGAAATAACAGGACTATAAGCAGGTACGAACAATTTGACAAAACATAACAATCACGTTTTTGTTTAACTTACACATTAAATCTATAACTTGTATCTATGATGATTTTATTAAAAAAATTCAATTGTTATGAGCGAACTTATTAATAACTCAAAATATCGTAAAGAGCGATTAAAAGAACTGATTCTAAAACTACACCAGGGAGAATCGGCAGAAGCTGTAAAAAAAGAACTGGTTGAAACACTTAAAAATATTCCTTACGGTGAAGTAGTTGAAGTAGAACAGGAACTAATGCAGGAAGGCTTGCCCGAAGAAGAAGTTTTGAAACTTTGTGATGTTCATGGTTCGGTTCTCGAAGGAAACGTAGATTTAACAGGAGCAAAAGATATACCTGCCGGGCATCCGGTTGATGTTTTTAAGAATGAGAATATTGAGCTGAAGAAAGTAGCCGAAAAATCGAAAACCCTTTTAAAGGCATTAAGTGCAGTTGATGATTCGGAGTTTCAACAATTTATATTCGGATTACAAGGTGTGTTTAATCAATTGATGGATGTTGACAAGCATTACCTTCGTAAAGAGTATCTTGTATTTCCACACTTAGAAAAAAATGAGATTACCGGCCCACCCAAAGTAATGTGGGGTAAACATGATGAAATCAGGGAACAGTTAAAAGGTTGTATCGAGGTTTTAAACTCAAAAGATATTACAAAGACCGATTTAGTTGATTCTCTCGATTTGTTGTTTTTCCCGACTCTGCAAGCCGTAGTTGATATGGTACAGAAAGAGGAAGAAATTCTGTTTCCTATGAGTATGGATGTGCTAACTACAGAGGATTGGTGGAGCATACATAAACAAACCCTTGAATTTGGTTTTTGCCTTTACGACCCACAAGTTGAATGGAAACCAGAAGGGTTGACAGATGATAAAGATGAAACAGGAGTTTCTTCTGACGGAAGCATTCAATTACCATCAGGCAGTTTCTCCGCAAAGGAAATAATGGCAATCCTAAATTCCGTTCCCTTCGATATGACCTTTGTAGATAAAAACGACAAAGTAAAGTATTTCACACAAGGAAAAGAGCGGATATTTGTCCGCAACCGTTCTATTATCAATCGTGATGTACGTTTGTGCCATCCTCCCGGAAGTACCCATATTGTTGAGAAAATTTTGGAAGACTTTAAATCGGGCAAAGCATCTCATGCTCCGTTTTGGATTCAGATGAAAGGCAAGTTTATTAAGATTGAATACTTTGCCTTACGTGGCGAAGATGGTGAATACCTTGGTACACTTGAAGTTTCTCAGGATTTATCTGAGAACAGGGCTTTAGAAGGTGAAAGACGTATTTTAGAATATACAGACAATAAAGAATCAAATAATGGATAAACTAATAATTACTCCCAAAACGAAGATATTTGACTTGTTGGAAGCATATCCTCAGATAGAGGATGTGCTAATATCTGTTGCTCCACCATTTAAAAAATTGAAAAATCCTGTATTACGAAAAACCATTACAAAGATTACAACTTTAAGTCAGGCATCTGTAATTGGTGGTATCAAAGTTGAAGAACTCATTAACAAGCTTCGTGCAGAAGTAGGGCAATCAGCAACCGACTCAATTGAAGCAGAAGACAGCAAATATACTACTGAAAAACCTGATTGGTTTGATGAATCGAATATCTCTGAATCAATAGACATAAGAGAAATGCTAAATGCAGGAGAACAGCCAGTGCATGAAGTATTAGCTTTATTGAAGAAACTTGATTCAGGAAAAATCTTAAAAGTAATTGCACCGTTCATTCCAGTACCACTTATTGATAAGTCACTAAGTTTGAACTATGAGCATTGGTTGGATAAAAATGGGAATGAAGAATTTTTTGTGTATTTCAGAAATCATTCATAACGAAAATATGAAACAAATACTATTAACGATATTAAGTCTGGTTTTTATTGTTCAATTGGGGCAAGCTCAAGACAATAAATTTGAACGATTAGAATTTCTATTGGGGAATTGGCATGGAACAGGTTCTGGCTTCGGTAACAATAATTCAGTCATTGAATCCAGTTTCAATTTGGTTATGGATGACAATTACATTGAAGTAAGCAACGAATCTAAATTCGAACCCACAGAAAAGAATCCGGAAGGTGAACATCATATCGACAAAGGCTTTATTAGTTTTGATAAAACCCGAAGTGCAATTGTCTTTCGGCAATTCAACAACGAAGGATATTATAACCAGTATGTGCTGGTTGATTCATTATCGAACGATACAAAATTGGTGTTCTACACCGAATTTATCGAAAACTTTGTACCCGGAGGAAAAGCTCGCTGGATTATAAAAAAGCTCTCAGAAACGGAAATAGAAACGACATTTGATGTTTCATTTCCCAATAAGGAATACACTTGTTTTGGGACGAATAAACTTACCAAGCAATGATTTGAAAGGTCATTGCTTATTTTTACTTTAGCAATCCCGAAAGTGCTTTTTTATCCACAATTTTTATATTTCGTCCATCTGCTTCGATAATGCCCTCATTATGCATTTCACGAATTACCCTTCCCAGCGATGGACGTGAAATACCAAATATATTGGCAAGTTCACTCTGTGAATTTTTAAGCGTAAATTCCGTTTTACCTTCTCGTCTGACCTGTTCAAGCAGATAATTTGCAAACTTACCACGAATAGATTGCAAGCCCAATAGCTTAATCTTTTTGGTTAGTTTTTGCGCACGGTTTGAAATAATATCGAGATAGTTTTTAAGAACGGTATTTTCATTACAAAATAAATTCATTAAGTCTTGTCTGGGAATATATAATATTTTAGTTTCTTCGACGGCTATTACATCAACAGGAAGTGTATTATCCTCACCGAATAAGAATGCAGAAGCTATTGTATCCGGGGCATGAAGTTCTTCAATACGTAAGGACTTTCCCTGAAAATCCATCATTTCGCCAACAGCAGCTCCTTTAACAATAATTTTCAGGCTATTGCATTTATCTCCACTACTGGCAATCAGTTCATCTTTTTTGTATGTTTTTACCTGGTGGTGGACTTTTTTAATTATTTGGCCAATTTCTTCCGATTTTAAATCCTTAAAAATATAGCTCGATTGTAGCGCATCTACATAATTTAAAAAGCAGAAACTACATTTATCATTACAAGGCTGAATATATTTTTCATTAAAACATTTTTTTCTGTTGTTATATTCCTCATATACCGTGATTTAGAAAGTTTTTTTACACAAAAATAGAAAAAAATACGCTTCCTGTAACATATGTTACAACTATTGCTTTGAAAATGCCACAACTTTGTATTGTTGATTTGAAAAAATAACTTTTCAGAAATAGAAATAAAAACTTAAAATGATAAAATTATGAGCATGTTTTGTTATCAATGTCAGGAAGCAGCAAAAGGAGAAGGTTGTACCATCAAAGGTGTTTGTGGAAAAGAAGATTCAACGGCTAACCTACAGGATTTGTTAGTGTATGTCACCAAAGGAGTATCATTGGTTACTGAAATTGCAAAGAAAAATTCCGTTGCAATTGACAAAGCCGACAAGTTTGTATTTGAAGCATTATTTGTAACCATTACCAACGCTAATTTCGATGATAATAAAATCACCGATAAAATTATTGAAGGTATTAAGGTGCGTGATGCTTTAAAGAAAGAACTGGAAGATAAAGGCGTAGAAATCCCAAACCTTCCGGCTAATGCGACTTGGGTTGCAGAGGGCGAAGAAGCGATTAAAGCTAAAAGTGAGATTGTTGGTATTTTAACTGAACAAAACGAAGATATTCGTTCATTAAAAGAGTTGTTAACCTACGGATTAAAAGGGATGGCTGCATACGCTGAACATGCTTTTAATTTAGGTTATACTGACGAGAAAATATTTGCTTTTCTTCATAAAGCGTTAATTGCCACTACAAGAACTGATATTACCGTTGATGAACTAGTTGGTTTAACATTAGAATGTGGTGAGTATGGTGTTAATGTAATGGCTTTATTAGACAAAGCAAATACCGAATCTTATGGAAATCCTGAAATTACAAAAGTAAATATTGGTGTTCGTAATAATCCGGCTATCCTTATTAGCGGTCACGACTTGAAAGATATGGAAGAGCTGCTAAAGCAAACCGATGGAACCGGAGTTGATGTTTACACACACAGCGAAATGTTACCAGCTCACTATTACCCTGCATTTAAAAAGTACGAACACTTTGTAGGAAACTATGGTAACGCATGGTGGAAACAAAAAGAAGAATTTGAATCATTTAACGGAGCAATCCTATTCACTACAAACTGTATTGTTCCTCCAAAGGATAGCTACAAAGACAGAGTTTATACAACTGGTGCATCAGGTTTCGATGGTTGTACTCATATTCCGGACAGACAAGACGGACAACCAAAAGATTTTTCTGCAATCATTGAACACGCTAAGAAATTACCAGCTCCAACCGAAATTGAAACAGGAGAAATTGTTGGTGGATTTGCACACAATCAGGTATTACAATTAGCCGACAAAGTAGTTGATGCTGTTAAAACAGGTGCAATCAAGAAATTCCTTGTAATGGCAGGATGTGACGGTAGAATGAAAGGACGTGAATACTATACTGATTTTGCAGACCAGTTACCACAAGATACTGTTATTCTTACCGCAGGATGTGCGAAATATCGTTACAACAAATTACCATTGGGTGATATAGGTGGTATTCCTCGTGTACTGGATGCAGGACAATGTAATGATTCATACTCTTTGGCTGTTGTGGCTCTTAAACTAAAAGAGGTATTTGAACTGAATGATATTAACGAACTGCCAATTGCATATAACATTGCATGGTACGAGCAAAAGGCTGTGATTGTATTATTAGCTCTATTACACTTAGGAGTAAAAAACATTCACCTGGGGCCAACATTGCCAGCTTTCCTTTCTCCAAATGTTGCAAATGTTCTTATTGAGAACTTTGGAATTGCAGGAATTGGAACTGTTGAAGAAGATTTGAAGCTTCATTTGGCTTAATATAAAACATACTCATTTTTAAACGCTGCAAAAGAGATATTTTGCAGCGTTTCTTTTATCTAATAAAATTTTAATCGTAAATTTTATTATCAATTTCAAGATTTAAACGATGATTTATCCTTATTACGAGAAAAGTGCAGTACTGAAAACAGAGCAAGCGTATGGCTACCTATTGGCAGAAACAGATAACAATGATATTGTTGAATTACACATTTTAAAAAATGGTTTGGTTCCGGCACATGCACTCCCTGTTGATGTTGTTTTTTATGTTATTTCAGGCAGAGGGAAAATCACTATCGCAGATGAAATTACCAATGCCTTGAAAGGAGATGTTATTGCCGTGAAAAAGAACTTGGACAGAACATGGCAAAATCCTTTCGACGAACCTTTGAAGCGTCTGGTAATTAAACAGAAACCTTAATTGGGATTTCTTGTTAATTTTATTATTGAAGGTAATTAAAACAAATGCTTATGTCGGAATTTACAAATACAAAACAGGCAAGGGTAGAAAAGTTGCTTGAGGTTTCTAAATTAATTTTAGAAACCGGGAATGCTCATTCGTTTATCATTGAAAATAAAGATTTTATTCCAACAGTAATACCTACAGATTTTATCACCCTTTTCGATGAGATTATAAAACAAGGGTACAAAATGGAGGATATAAAGGTCCTTACGAACAAAGTCCTGAATATATTCCATGTTCCTATACGTGATTTTGTAAGAGTTGAACCCAAACCGGATTCATTTCTTGGTGTGCTAGAACAGAATAACCATGAAATGGAGGTGCTTTTGGATAAAATCCGTCCTTTTTTTAAGCAATTTGTGAAGGAAACCGACAATACTGACTTGCATAAAAAACTTATAGAACTGTTTACTCAACTCGAAGTATTTCCAAAGCATTATACAATAAAGGAAAATGTTCTATTCCCAATCATAGAGGAATCATGGCCAGACTATCGCTGTTTACAGATTATGTGGTCGTTCCATGATGATATTCGCAGAAATATCAAAGCTGTAATTACCCAATTACAGGAAGGAAACATCGACCTAAAAATTTTCAATAAATGCGTTGGCGACATATTCTTTAATATGCACGCCATAAAGTTCAGAGAAGAACGTATTCTCTTTCCTTGCATATTATCAACCATCAGCGAAAGCCAGTTAGAAAAGATGAATCGTGAAGGCTTTGAGCTGGGCTATCCATTTATTCAACCTAATTTAAAGATGGACAAAGAATTCAAACCAGATTATGAAGGAAACCTTGTAAATCTTGGAACGGGCAAAGTAAGTATCGAGCAAATCAAACTCATTTTTAATCACCTTCCGGTGGATATTACTTTTGTTGATGAAAACAACAAAGTTTGCTATTTCTCAACACCACCTAAACGAATTTTTCCTCGAACAACTGCAATTATCGGGCGTGAAGTAAGTAAATGCCATCCGCCTGAAAGTGTTCATGTAGTTGAACAAATTGTAGAATCGTTCAGAAGTGGAGAAAAAGACCAGGCTGATTTTTGGATTAAAATGCGAGGGGAATATATCCTTATTCAATATTTTGCTGTTCGTGACGAAAACGGAAACTACAAAGGCGTTATTGAAGTCTCTCAGGAAATTTCGGGCATTAAGGCTTTGGAAGGGGAAAAGCGATTATTGGATTGGTAATCTTAAATCTTTTAAAATATGGAATTATCAAAATTAAAGCTTGAGAAGTTTAAACATATCAAGGTTGTAAATTTTCCAACTGATATTAAAATCGAACTTGATTCTACAGACAATGAAGTGGAAGTCATTATCTATTATATTGATAAGATTGAAGATGTGAAGGCATTTGTTGAATTGAGCAACAGCTCGAATCTTCCAAAAGAGAACCGTACAATAATGGTTTATAAAAAGGGACGAAAAG
>NZ_JAPDPJ010000074.1 GCF_026013605.1 Plebeiibacterium sediminum | reverse complement strand
TAAAGGTATTCACGATTTTCAATTCTTGTCTTGATACAAGAAACGAAACAAAGAAGATCAAGGCTGCACCTGCTTCACTCATAAAACTACGATTCTTACGTCGAAAGCGCTGAACTCATCCTTTTGTGCCTCAAGGATTCAAACAGCACCGCTTTTATCGACTGCAGAAACTTGTTTTATGGTTCACCAGCTGATGCCATTTAGTCCACACTTACAGAAACCATAACTGTTTTAATTAAAAGAAATTTCCCTATGAAATAAGGACCAAGAGCGCAGGCCGGTTCAATTGGCCCGGGCAGGCGATTGGGAGACGCAGACGAATGCGGGTGATTATGGGATTGTGTGAAGGGAAAGATTCGTCAAGGATGAGGGAAGAAGGATAAATTGAACTAGCGTTTTTGGTTCTTTTTGGGCGATGCAAAAAGAATACCCGTCTGGTAAGACAATATTATGGGCTAAGTCACAGTTTGATATATTGTAAAAACAAAAAAAGGCTGCCCATATGGATCAGCCTCTCTCTTCTAATAATAGTTAAAACTCAATAATAATAAAACAAAGACTATTTCTTTAAAATCTTATAGCAATACTTTTGGTTATTGGATGAAACAATGAGCAAATACATTCCTTTGGTTGGTAATGCATCTGTATCAACAATATAATTGGTGCTACTAACTGTTTCTGTATAAATGCAGGTTCCGGTTAAATTGAAAATCTTAACGGTGTTTTCCTGGTTCGACAAGTCCACTAATTGGTAATCATTATCGTTATAAGATAATAAACGAGGTGCTTTGGTATTGCGATTATCAACTTTAGTGACTGTTGTAGGAAGAGGATCATCAACTATAGCGGCATCGTAGTAAAACCATTTTTTATAAATATTAGCTGTTTGAGCAACTCCGTTAACCAGTTTCAAACGGTAATCAAAGTGTTTCTTTCTGGTTTCTTCACCTTCGTAAATATAGTCGGTGTTGGTAATTACTGCAATCACCACATTGTTGGCAGGTAAGGTTTCTAACTTAATACCACATTCACCTGCTGACACAGGTTTGCCATATACCGGATTACCATTTGTATCTCTGTAAACCAACTGACAAGTCATGTTTTGATCTAAAGGCATAAAGTCTACTAAAACCGTTTCGCCAACCGACATGCCACTTACATTTAAAGGAATTTGATTGGCTCCGGACCATCCCGGAGTAGTTCTGTACTCAGGCGTTAATATCTGGGTAGAAGGATCTAATGTTGTTTTAGCATATGGAGTTGCAATCCATGATTCACAATCAATCCATTTAGGTTCATATTCTGCAGTTATGGTGGTACCGGAGAATGAATTTAAAATACTCTTTAAAGCGCCTGTCCATTCTTTCATATCAAGTAGTGCCTGTTTGGCTCTGTACTCCATAATCAATTTACGCACCTGCTTTTCTCCAATTCCAGAACCAATAGCGTCAAGAACTCTGCCAGTACTATTTTGCCATATCCATTTAATACTTCCATCGCCTAAGGTTTGTGCCAAAAATGTAGGGAAGGAGTTGCCGTATTGATTACCTCCTAATAGATTACGCCAGGTACAAAGACTTGTTCCGCTTTCATCTGTTTGGTAAACACCCTCAATAGCCGGACCGCCAAAACTACCATCCTGCAACCAGCCTCTGTAACACTCAATAGGCATAAAAGGAGCCAGGTAAGTGGTGGAGTTTAAATATCCTGTAGAACTGTATTCACCTGTTCTTTGAGCCTCCATAGTTTGTTGAAGCCAGGTATTGGCTGCTTCGTGAAACCATGATGCACTGGTACAGCCCGGCATGCTTACAAACAGAGCATGAATTCCCTCATGTACCATGTTATACATTTGAGTGTTTTTATCCCATACAGCATAAGGGCAGTCAGGATCAAAACTGTAAACAGGATAATACGATGCCAAAATCATAGGCCATGATTGTCCGTTGTACCAGGTAGAACCCATCCAGCCACCAGTAGCTGTGTTATCAGCATTGTCGGTACATAAGCCAGAGCCATAAAGGTACACTGCACTGCGATAACCATTTCTGTTTCTGCGGTCTGCAGGCCATCCCATTTCATTTCTCAGGTAAGCAAAGTCGGTATTTAACCTGTCGAGCATAGGATATACAGCAGCATCCGTTATTTCTTCTCTTTTATTGGGTCCGTAAACAAAAGACCACCAACGATCCGAAATGGTTCCTTCAATATTATTGCAATCAGGTAAATCCTGTGTTGGCATAGCTAAATTGGCTATCTCTTCGCTAAAATCCTGGTTAATGGTTGGATTATATGCTGGCCATTCCCATGCTGTACGTTGTTCTTGATCAGAACCTGTAAACACCCAGATGCCTTCTGATAAACTATAAGATCCATTGGTATCATTAGCACGAACTTTTAAAAAGCATAGTTTGCTTTCAGGTAAGTTAGAAATGGTAGCAGTAGTGTTTGTTGTTGAAGCAACTACTTCATTATCCAGTATAATATCGTAACCAGCTATTCCCACATTATCTGTTGCAGCATTGTATTCAATAGTTATACTGCTATTATTGATACTCACCACAGCAGGTTTTCCTGGTGCCGATGGAGGTGTTAAATCAACTGGTTCTGCATACACCTGAAATTCAATGATACCTGTTGATTGCGTGTTGTTCATCATCTGAACCCTGATTTTGTTGGTGGAAATACCATTTAGACTGACTTCGTTGTATTGATTGATAACCGTGGGAACAGGGAATTGAGTTGTTGACCAGTCGCCGTTTTCGAAATACTCAATATAGGCTACATCAGGAAGTCTTAGGCCATCGTTATCATCAGCCCAATATATTTTAACGGAGTTGATGGTGCATTCAACCGGCCATTCGTATTGAACCCAATTATATGCTCCAGGACTGGGCCAGTTACCGTATCGACCGTGAGATACATCGCTGGACATAGTAGGTTCAAAACCGTCATTAACTGCAGCCAGCGATTCCCAATCAGAAACTTTGGAGGTGGTAACATCAGCAAGTGGAGCAATGTTTTCTTCTGCCTTGATTTGTGTAAAGCTCAGGATGAGGCATATTATGGACAGAGTCCAGTATTTATTTAATGGTGTAGTATTTTTTATCATAAGATTTGAGATTAATAGTTCATTAAAACCATATGTTTATTGATATTGTTTTGTGCAACCCCGATGGGTGTGTTTGTAGTTTATTATTCAATAAATAAATGTTTTTCATCTTTAGAATGGTCTCACTCGGCCTCAGCCAGTGAACCAAAAAACAAGGTGAATTTGACGGTTAAAAATCGTTTTTGTCTGAACGCAGTGAGTTTAAACGATTTCAGTCAAGTTGCCGTAGATTTTTGAGTGAGCTGGGTGCAGCCTTGACCTTTTTTGCTTCTGTTTTTTGTGTTAAGACAAAAATGAAGTCGGGTCTGGACGAAGCGCCAGTGTTATCTCAATACTATATAGGCTTACTGAATTATAGATTACATGATAATAGCAAAAAATGTCGCATTATAAATACAACTCCAGTGGAGTTGTACCTAATCAAATCTGTTTGTTTTTTCAATATTAATTTAATGCTATAACCTACATATTTATCCTATCATCATATGGGAAGAGACCACCCCGTTGGGTAGTCTCTGATGTATATGTATTGTTAGTAGCTATTCGTAAGGAGCAGCATCTAACTGTGGAGCTTTGCGTAATTCACTTCTAGGAATTGGCATCCAGTAATTTTGAGGTGCATAAAACTTGCGTGTTTCTACAGGCTCATCTTTAACGGTATAGGTTTTTGATCCATCGCTGAATTTTTTAATCACAATACCAGTAATCGGTTGACTGTAGATTTCTTCAGCTGTTTTCCAGCGGCGAATATCAAACCATCTTTGTCCTTCAAAAAGTAGTTCAATAAGGCGTTCTTGTTCATACTCCGCTCTTAAATCATTTCCTTCTGCAGGTGGCATTAATGCTCTTTCTCTAACCTTGTTGATATAGCTTAGAGCTAATGTTTCGTTATCAGCACCACCTAATTCAATTAAACATTCGGCATAGTTTAAATAAACTTCCGATAAACGCATGTATATCCATGGAGAAGGGTTGGAGATAGAGGCAAAACAATCGAAGTTTGGATCAAGGAATTTTTTCATGGCATAACCAGTACGTGTACCAGTATTAGGTTTTACCTCTATTCCGTCTTTACCAGGATTAGTATCTTCATCGCCGGCAATATAAAACTCTATTTCGCGGTTGTCTTCGCCGTACCCCCACATTTCACCATCCACGAAAATGTCTGCCTTCAAACGAATATCTCTGTTATCCCAAGGGTATTCATCTTCGCTTTCCTGAACGTAATCAGTACCATCACTATTCTGGAATCTTGAAACTACATTGTGTGTTGGCTGAAGCGTTCCCCAGCTTAAAAAGCCATTTCCAGGACCAACAGGAGGCTGATGTAAGAAGGTATTGTTAGAACCTACAACCCATTTTTTATCATACAATTTTTGGAAAATTGTTTCCGGGTTATGCTCATCATAGAACAATGCAGCATACTCATCGCTGTTATTAACTGGTTGCAGAGAGTATTGATTTAAATCGATAACAGCTTTATTTGCGTCTGCAGCTGCTTGCCATTTGGCACGATCAGGATAATTTTCGTCGTATAAAGGACTGGCTGCAAAAAGAAGCGTTCTTCCTTTAAGCATTAAAGCTGCTCCTTTGGTAGCTCTACCTAAATCGTTGGCATCATCATACTCTACAGGTAGGTTTGCTGCTGCAATATCGCAGTCTGCCACAATAAAAGCAGTAACTTCTTCAATAGAAGCCCTTGTTTCAGTGAACTCCTCAGTATCTAAAGGATATACTTTGTCGATTAAAGGAACGCGGCCAAACAAGCTGTATAACTGAAAATAGAAGTATCCTCTTAAGAAATGTCCCTGGCCAATAAGCTCTTTTTTCCATTCCTCATCACCAGGATTTGGTGTTGGAACATCTTCAATTTTTTCAAGAAATAAGTTTACATTCTTAATACACTTGTAAAAATAGTTCCATGGATTCCACATGTCATCTTCCCAACCAAAACCAGAGTTATCAGGAGAGATATAACCTTGTCGTACATTTTCAGTTCCGTAGGTGTGTAATTGAAATACTTCCTCCGACAAGCTTGACCATCGTGAGCCTTTGTCTCCATCGCATTTTATTTCTATATATGAAGTATTGATATAGGCTTCGGCAAGAGCCAGATCGTTCCAAACAGCAGCATCAGTAAATGTATCCACCGGATCAACATCCAGAATTTCATCTTTACATGAAGCGAAGTTTATAAATAGTATCAGGGCTAACCCGTATATGATATATTTTTTCATTTCTTTTTGTTTTTTAGGTCAGATGGAATTCGCCATAATAGCCATTTTCCTGTGTGAGAAGAGTTTGACTTCGTTAATTATTACGATTCTTATGGCTCATTTCATCTGGTTATATTTTTATGATTAAAATGTAAGGTTAATCCCTGCAGTAATCATCCTTTGTAAAGGATAAGCTGTTAATCCATTAGCTTGTGCATTCACTGAGTTCACAGATATTTCAGGGTCAAACACTTTAATTTTATCAATGGTAAATAAGTTTGTTCCATTCACAAAAATTCGAGCTTTCTCTAGGCCGATTTTGTCCATAATTGTTTCAGGAAGTGTATAACCTAGCTCAACAGATTTCAAACGAAGGAAACTGGCATCGCGCATCCACCATGTAGAAGCTCTTCCGTTAAAGTCATCACCATAGGTTTCTTTAATAAATGCTCTTGGCCATTTAGCACTTGCATTTTGTTCTGCTGTGTTTGTATCGCTCCATCTTTCAGTATAAAAATCAGTCATCATGTTCATGGTTGGCTGAACAAGGATTTTAGCTTTAGCCTGTCCCTGGAAGAATACATTTAAATCAATACCCTTATAGCTTCCGTTTAAGGTAAGTCCATATACAATTTTAGGTGTAGCTGACTCATTTACACGAATGGCATCAGCGTAAGTAATGTTTCCATCATCGTTGGTATCGCGATAAATTAAATCACCAGGTTTAGCACCCTGAATATGTACACTATTGTCAATTTCTTCCTGAGTTTGATAAATCCCTAAAGCATCGTACAACACCATAGCATCAATAGGATGTCCGGTTGCTCTTTGCCATGCAGGAGTACTGGCAGCTTCATCAATGTAAACCATTTCATTTTCGGCATAGGTAAAGTTTCCTGTAACATTCCAGTTAAAATCACCACGACTACCTTTGTAACCTGCAATAACTTCAATGCCGCTGTTTTTTACTTTGCCAATGTTTTCTGCCGGAAGAACCAACCCTGCATAACTAGGAATAGAAGCATTTCGAGTACGTAGAATATCACTTCTGTTAGATACAAAGTAGTCAAAGTCTAAATTGAATTTTCCATCAAGGAACTGTGCTGACACTCCAATGTTTGTTGTTTTAGCAGTTTCCCAGGTAATATCAGGATTGGCAGTTACTTTTTCCAGTAATCCTTTTTGTAAGCTTTCACCAAATAAAACACCGCTGGCAGGATGGTCATCTCTTGATATAAAACCATAGCTGGATAAGAACTGGAATGGATCCACATTATCGTTACCCATCATTCCCCATGAACCTTTTAATTTTAAGAAGTTAACGATAGTTTTAATTGAACCGAAGAAAGATTCTTCAGAGATAACCCATCCTCCAGAAAATGCAGGGAAAAGTCCCCATCGTTTATCCTTGGGAAAGTTCATAGAACCATCGTAACGTAAAGAAAATTCAGCCAGGTATTTATCGTTGTAGCTGTAGTTAATTCTTCCAAAGTAGTTTTGTCGAGAACTAACTGCTGCATAACCACCAGTTCCCCAATCTTCAGGATCATCGCTACCAGCAAATATTTCCATGATGGCAGTAGAAAGATAATTTGTACGTGAAGCAGATACGTTGTTGTAGTTGTATTTAAACTGCTCGTAGGCTGCAAAAGCATCAATTTTATGTGCTCCAAAAGTTCTCTTGTAACCCAAGCGTGCATTAACAGTGGTTCTGTCTGAGTTATCTGCCCATGAATTTAACGAAATAGCCCCTGTTGCTGAACGCATGCTGTTGTATTCGCCTGTAGCCATATCGTATTGATATAAATCGTAAGGATGACTGATGTCTCTGCCATTGTTAAAAGAATAGTCAAGCGCCGCATAAGCTTCTGCATAAAAACCTTCTGTAATAAAATCCAAATCAACATGAAGACTAGGTTTCAGGTTTAAGATGTTGTATTTCTTTTCAGAAGTTCCCGGATTATCAGTTACCATAATGGCAGCATTACTAATTACGTTTTCGTAACCCACGCTTGGTAATCCATTAGGGAAATAAGCAGTAGCCAACGGTTTTGTAGTTAGGAAATAGCCAAATAAATAATCAGTAGAATAAATACCTCTTTTTCTTCTTTCCTGACGACCAAGGATGTTCATGCTAAACTTGATTCTCTTGCTTAATTGCGCATCCAGGTTTGTTACAAACTGGTATTGAGAATAATCCTGTGGACTGTTTTTGTAGATGGCATCCTGCCACATATATTGAGCAGAAGTATAGAACTGAACCTTATCGCTACCACCACTAAAAGATACACTATGCTGTGTTTTTGCAGCCCATGTTTTAGCCACTTCGTCCCACCAGTCTGTACTTGGGTAATTTACCTGATCAGAACCATCTTTGTACTTCTGAAGAATTTCATCAGAATAAGTTGGCGTGCTGATACCATGACCACGATCGTATTCGTTGATGTAAGTAGCATACTGGTATGAATTCAGCATTTCAGGGATTCGGGTAGGTTGAGAGATAGTGTAATCACCATTATAATTTACCGTTACCTTACCCGCTTTTCCTTTCTTAGTGGTGACCAAAATAACACCATTTGCAGCTCTTGCACCATAAATAGCAGCAGAAGCATCCTTAAGAACTGAAATAGATTCAATATCATCCGGATTCAAACGAGAGAAACTACGGTCGGCAATTCCATCAACAATAATTAAAGGATCAGTATTTCCGGTTGTACCTTTACCACGGATAAAAATAGTAGCATTATCCTCACCCGGTTCACCAGAGCGAACGTTTGCAATTACACCGGCAGTTTTACCGGCAAGCGTATTGGTAAGGTTAGCTGTTGATATCTTTTTAATATCCTCACCACTTACCTGAGATATGGATCCTGTTACAGTTGCCTTTTTTTGTGCACCATAACCAACCACAACAACCTCGTCTAATCCGGTAGTGTTTTCTTTTAAGGTAACCTGAAAACTACGTTGTGTGCCAACCTTCATTTCCTGATTTACAAAACCGATATAACTGAATTCTAAGATTGCATTTTCTGAAGAAACAGTAAGTGTAAATTCTCCGTTTACATCAGTAATACTTCCTGTAGTAGTTCCTTTTTCAAGGATGTTTACTCCAATGAGTAATTCTCCTTTTACATCTTTAACAGTCCCTTTTACGGTAACTTTGTCTTGCTGAACAAAACTATTTCCAGCTGCATAAACTTCTATAAAAGGACTGGCAAAAGCAAGAAGCATACACAAGAGTATACTTAATGCGCCTGGTGATTTTATTTGTGGGATTTTTATTCTCTTATTCATTTGTTTATTTTTTTAATGATTTTGAAAGAGTTTATGATACTTTAATTTAAAGAGAATGAATAAGTCTCTTTATAGGTTTGATTAAACCAACTTTCATAAACATTACAATCAATATAAATTTCACCGGTAACTGTATTGAAATAAGAATTGTTATCAGATACAGCGTTTGTTCCTCCATTAAAGTCCAGTAACTCAAGGAAGGTATAGATCTCAATTTTCTTGCAGTTTTCTTTTCCTGGCATATCCTCTTCGGTTACTGAGAATAGCACAGAATAATAACCACCATCAGCTCCAAAAACATATTGAGCATTGGCTATAACAGCATCCCATGCAGGATCACCAGCTCGCTGACATTTTGATGCTGGCATAATTTCATTTACTACATTACGGCCACGACCTTGGTCAATGATATTAACATTGTAGACGCCTTCTAATGATTTTGTGATGGCAATATAAATGGTATTGGTACCTTCCATATTTCCCATTTCAAAATCTGCATCATTCAATACAAAAGGAATCAGGTACTGAACATTATTGTCAATCGCTACTCCTGATAAATCAATGCTGTAAGGTATGTCAGCCGATTTTGTACCGGAAGCCATTTTACTGTTTGTTATACTGATTGCACCTTCAGGAAGTGTTTGATAGCTTTTACTATTAGCAGAATTAAAGGCAGCAATTAAAGTAGGATCATAACTAAAATTAACGGATAAATCGCTGCTAACAATTGTATTTGTGGTTACGTTTAACGATCCGTTGTAAGTATTTATTCCGGATGCAATTCTAAACACTTCAGTTTCGCTGGCATCAGTAATAGAAATTTTTAAATCGGAGATGTTGATCACGTAATAAATAGCCTCGTTCTGTTGTATGATGCAATCCGGATTTGAAGATTGTAAACGACAAGGCAAAATGTAAGTTTGTGTTTCAGATAATCCCAAAGCATTTATTTCTCCATCAATACTTACTGTATTTTCATCAGCATTATACTGAGTGGCATTTACAGTATAATTTTCCGCAGGTAATAAAGTGTAATCATCAGAAGCTGCCAATGGATCAGTTTCATCAACAATCAATGAAATTGTTGTAGGATCGATGTTATTAAAATTCAACACCCCTTCAATAGAGTATGTTTCTTTTATCTCACTGTCTTTAGTAAAGGCCAGCGAAACAGGAGTTTGATCAGCAACTGTAACAGTGGAAGAAAGCATGTTAACGTGAAGTAAGATGTAATTGTCTTCCTCAACGACATCCACACCTTTGGTTTCGTTAGTAGTTGCCTTAAGCGGAATTACATACTTTGATGCTTCCTCAATAGATCCTGCCATATCAAAGATCTTGTTTGATTCAATTTCCACATCAAAATCAACACTGTTTGATTTTACATCAAAAGTAACACTGGAAGGCGCAGAATAATAATCTGAAGTGAGCAGCTTATAATCTGTTCCGTTAGTCGTGTTGTAATCATTAAGAACAGTTGGGTCCTCTGCCAGACTCATGGTCAGTTCTCTTGAAATACCATATACTCTCTTATAATTGATGGAGTAGTTTTCCGAGTTATTAAGAGAAACCAATTCTACCTGCTGGTAGCCCGGAGATTTAAATCCCGGATTGATTTCAATTAAAGGAATCGGATTCATTAAATCACTATTGCATGCTGATAGCAAACTAATAGCAAAAAGTAGATAATAAATTTTCGATTTCATATTTGATTCGTTTAACAAAATTATATGAACGAAGGAAGGAGAAATGGCCTTTTTTGTAGGTAATATATGTTCGTAATAATTATGTTATTGTTCAAATGAGCTTATTCAGATGTTCTTTTGTGTGATGTTAGTTGTCATTAAAACAGGTAGTTGTGTTTTGTATGGAGTGGATGAGAGGGTAAACATGTTTATACAATTGTTTTTTTATTTGGTTTAAACATATGTGTTTCTTCAACATTAAATGTTGAAATAATTACGGGGTGATTTACCAAAAAATTCCTTAAAGCATTTGGCAAAATATTGCGGACTGGAAAATCCGGTTTCATAAGCTGCTTCCGAAATATTACATTTTCCACTTGAAATCATTTTTACGGCTTCCTTCAATCGCACCGATCTGATAAATTCAGTAGATGAGCATCCTACCAGTTTCTTTAGTTTGGTATGCAAAAGGGTTCTGCTCACACTCATTTCATGAATTAAAAACGACACATCCATATCCGGACTATTCAGGTTATCTTTAATAATCTGAATCAATTTTTCTAAAAACACTTTATCTGCTTCAGATATCACCACTTCTTCCACAGTCATGTTATCATCCGTTTTATATTTCTCAATAATATTTTGACGGGTTTTTAGTATGTTTTTGATGTTTTGATCGAGCAATTCAGGGTAAAAAGGCTTTTCAATATAATAGTCAGCTCCGGTTCTTAAACCTTCCAGCTTGTTTTCAACACCGCTTTTTGATGTTAATAGAATAACAGGAATATGAGAATATTGCAAGTCTTTTTTTATGGTGCTGGTAAAAGTAATTCCATCCATTTCCGGCATCATAATATCACTAATAATCAATTCAGGCGTAATGGTTTCTAACTTTTCGAGTGCTTTTTTCCCATTAAAGGCAATGGAAATGCGGAATTCTTCCTCAAGTGATTCCTTTAAAAAGTCAATAAGTTCTATGTTATCTTCAACAATTAAAATATGTGGTTTATTGGTAGAGATGTCAGTTTCAATCTGATCATTCTTTCTGTTTTCTGGAGTAATGGTTATGTCATTACCCGAATGTATAAACTGTTCTGGACTTTGTTCCAATTCTGTATTAGAATAATAGGAACTGTCGACAGGGATTTTTACCGTAAATACGGTGGCTTCATTTAATTTACTTTCAACTTCAATGCTACCATGATGCAATTCCACCAGACTCTTAACATAAGCCAACCCAATACCAGAACCCTGATTGGATTCATTACCGGATTGAAAATATCGGTTAAAAACTTTATTGATATTATCAGGATGGATGCCTTTGCCCGTGTTTTTTACTTTGATAAGCAGGTAGGATTCAGCTTCTTTATTATTTTCTTGGTGTATTTTTGCAGATAAGCTAATTGTTCCGTTGCTGTCAGTGAATTTGAATGCATTGGATAACAGGTTAAAAACAATCTTATCGATCTTATCTAAATCCACATAGGTATTTGTGTCAATATCCGTAGTGGCACTAAATTCAATATTTTTAGATTCGGCTAAAAGATGAAATGAACTAGAAATCTCATCGAAAAAAGAAGAGAGGTTATGCTCTGTTACCTTCAATTTTTCTTTTCCACTTTCTATCTTACGAAAATCCAGAAGCTGGGTAATCAGTTTGTAAAGTCGCTTGGCACTGCGGTCAACACTATTAAGGTCTTTCCTGACAACAGGTGTAAGCTGATGCTTGAGCAGTACTTTATTAACAATGCCCAGAATAAGCATTAAAGGTGTTTTTAATTCGTGCGAAATATTGGTAAAAAACTCCAGCTTAAAATCATTAATTTCCTCATTGTGCAACCTCTGTTGTCTTTCAAGTGCTATCTGGGCTTTTGATTGTTGCATTTTAATACTGATACTATTGATCAGTAAAAAAACAGCAATGATAATCATGGCATATATCATAAAAGCCACAGGAGTAAGCCAAACAGGCGGATTGATATGGATCTTAATTTCTTTTACTGCACTTTCGTTTTCCCATGCATCATTGGAGGCCTTTACAATAAAGGTATAATCACCCGGGTCAAGGTTGGTGTAAGTTGCAGAATTCTTATTGCCCACATAGTTAAAATCTGCGTCGAAACCTTTGAGTTTATAGGCATAAGAAACAGAGCCTTTATTGGTATAATCCAATGAAGTATACTTAAGAGTGATTACATTCTGGTTATGATCCAGCTCAATGATCGGAGCTGCTGTAATAGTAGAATGTATTGGCTTTTCCTTTCCCGGAGAAATATGTTTGTTAAATAACATGAGTTCGGTTAATTGAACAGATGTAGGTTCTATGTAAGTGGTAATGTCCGGGTTTATGGATATCATACCATCGTTTCCTCCAAAATAAATAATCCCTTTGGAGTCTTTAAACGATGCCCTGAAATTAAATTGGTTAAACGGTATTCCAGAATTGGAATCGTAGTGGATGGTCGTATTATTTTCAGGTGTAAAGTTTAGCAGACCGTGGTTGGTGCTCACCCAGATTGATTTGTTATCAGCTTCTTCAATAGCAAATATCCTGTTGGCAGGGAAACCATTTTTTTTATTGTAGTAGGTTAATTCGTTCAGCGAATCATCGTAATGAATCAAACCTCTGTTATTGGTGGTAATCCATATTCTTTCTTTGCTGTCAATAAATATTTGTCCGAAGGTGTGCTCCTTGGATAATTTTGGATACTGTGTTAACTCTTGAGATTTTGTGTCATATGAAAAAATGGCATCATAGGAACATATCCAAAGCACATCATTTTTCCATGCAAATGAAACGAAAATATGATTTTTAAGTTTCTCATTTTGAATTCGAACAAACTCTTTTGTGTTGATATTATATGTTGAAATACCCTGATCGGTTCCAATATAAACAAGGTTATCTTTTTTTGTAAGAGCATATATAAAATTGGATCCCAGTTGCCATTCGGTATTAACCTTGATGCATTTAATGTTATTGGTTTTTGTATTTAAAACATTGATTCCTCCTGAATAGGTTGCTATCCATAGTTCGTGTTCGTTTACCATTAAAAGATCGTGTACATTATCATACGATAGGTTATTTGCAGGCAGCGACTCCGTAACTTTTATAATAGAACCGTTGCTTTTGATAAGTTTATTAACCCCCATATCTTCTGTGCCTATCCAAATGTTTTGATCCTGGTCTTCGAGAAAACAACTTACCACTTTGCCACCTAAATGCGTTTTAGCTGTACCTGATTTCCAGTGCGTAAATTTTGAAGGTTTGTCGTTCCATAAATTAATACCTCCAAAGTAGGTGCCCAGCCAAATATTACCATTGCTATCGGCCATGGCATTATAAATAGGATTGGTATTCAGTCCCTCCGGATTGCTGCGGTCGTATTTAAAAGTTTTAAACTCATCCGTATCTTCATTGTAAATGCTCAATCCGTTTTCTGTTCCTATCCAAACCCTGTTCGTTTTATCAAAAGCAATGCAATGCACCATATTATGTGGAAGCTTTTTAGACGAGTCGGTGGAGAAGATTTCCTTTTTACCGGTGGCGTAATTAATTTTCATGAGACCAATGGAATAGATGCCAATCCAAATGTTGTTATGCGCATCAATTTTAATGAAATTAATGTCTTTGTGGTTGATGTTATCGGTGTCCAGTGCACTGGTTGATTTGGTGGTTTTATTATAAATCAATATTCGGTTAAGCGTTGTGTAGGTAACAATAATATCCGGACTGGCAGCCAGTTTTACATATTTTTCAAGGGGCGATTGCTGTTGTATTTCAGAAAATATGTCTGAATAAGAGATGTTTTCATCAGACAAATCTAAAGATCGAATGCTATTGTATTGAATAAACAGCGCATTGTGATCAGAAATACCGGATATACAATCTTTTTTAGAGTTATCATACAGGGGAATATAAGGTTTAAAGCACTCATTGTTATAATCAAAAAAGTAGTAAAAGTTTTGCATGGATTCCACCAGAATAAGGGAATCATTAATGCATGAAATCGATTGAGGCTCAATTTCAATATTGTTATTTAATACATCATAAGCCGGAAATTCAACAAAGTGATTGCCTTCAAAACGGGTAATGTTTTCGCGGGTAGCAACCCATATAAAACCATATTTATCTTCAATAATTCCTTTTACATACGATGAGGACAGTCCATCTTTATTGGTGTAATGAACAAATTTTGGAGGATAAATATTAGCTGAAGCCAGGATATGTATGAATGTTATAATAACAATGAAGATGATTCTCATAAATTCTGATTTTTTAAGGGGATTATTCTGCAATTCTAATCGATTGCTCACTAAATCTTTCAAAAGTAAAAAGCGATCAATTGATATGTTTGTGCGTTATGCAGAATGGTACAATTTTAATAATTGCTTTAGAAAATTCAAATGGTATACTTTCTAATTGTGCGTGTTAATATACAAAATTGCTGTTTTAACCTGCGTAGCTATTTATAGTGCAAAAATGAGTATGAATAGTGAGTAGCTTTAGTAAGTGTCATTACAATAGGTTTTTATGTTAGGATTTATACCGATGTTCAGGTATGGTATAAGAACAATAGTATAAGAAATAAACACATAAGTATTGGTTAAAGATGTGGTGTTTCAGTGTGAGTAGAATATATAGATGTAGGAGATAATCTCGTTTGAACTGAGTTACAATAATTGATTATTAAAACCACCTCCCCCTCGTTCCTCAGGGACTCCTCCTTTTGAAGGAGGAGAGTTTATGTACAGCTTGCTTAATTGTTACTCTTAAGAGAAATGTTTCTCATTACAAAACTCCCCAACTTTTCAAGGAGGGGTGGCAGATTTGAGGCAATTGAACCGGCCACCGCACTTAATCCATACTTCATAGATTAGAATTATACAATTAAAACACATCTTGCTTTTGTAAACAAAACTACGGGCTGAAGGCCCATAACATCACAATAAGGGGCATCGCCCCTTGTAATTGGCACGATAAACTATCAGGCTGAAGGCCTGAAATATATTATTAATGTATCAGATTTACAGCCAGCATTAGTAAGAAGGTAAGGCTTTTGTGTTGATGCCTTATGTGCAGCATTATCATTGCTGCTCTTAAGAGAAATGTTTCTTATTGCAAAACTCCCCAACTTTTCAAGGTGGCGTGGGAGATTTGAGGCAATTGAACAGACTTGCGCTCTTGGTCTATAAATCATAGATTAGAATTATACAATTATAACACATCTTGCTTTTGTAATCAAAGCTACGGGCTGAAGGCCCATAACAACACAACAAGGGGCATCGCCCCTTGTAATTGGCACCATAAATTATCAGGCTGAAGGCCTGAAATATATTATTAATGTATCAGATTTGAGGTACGATAATCTGACAGGGTGGTTTAGGATTTCTTCCTTCTTATGTCTCGGGTCTATAACATCATAAAATATCAGGCTGTAATTGTGAATTAGCAAAATGGTAAGTCTCTTGAGTAGATGCCTCAGACATCATTTCCTAAAAGAACCACCATTTTCTCTTTTTAGATCTGAAAATTTCATGATAAAATAAGGTGTTAATCTAAAACTCAATACTAACTCATAAAAATGTGTTGTTGATTGTAAAACCTGCTTCAGCAGTGGGATGCAGCACTTATACATATGTATAATAAATGCGTTTTTTCGATAATAATACATTTGTTTAAGTTTAATAAACATATGTATAATTCAATTTTCTTTATTGTTAGCTCCTTTGTACAAGAGTTTTTAAGCGGCATTCTTAAAAGCTAAAATAAAAGTAGGATTCGGCTTAAAATTTACCGGATACAAAAATACTTAAGGAGTAATTATCAATAAATATAGAATATCTGAATTATGAAAATAAGAATTTATACCATCTTATTATTTGGAATATGGCTTACGTATGGCTGTGTGCGTAATTCTAAAGATGAGGAGCATATACAACAAGTACCATTTACACAGGTGCACTTAAATGATTCGTTTTGGGCTCCTAAAATTGAGGTGAACAGAACCGTTTCAATACCCTCTGCATTTAAAAAGTCAGAAGAAACAGGGCGAATGGATAATTTTGCAGCTGCCGGAGGTTTAATAGAAAAAGAACACCAGGGAGATTTTCCTTTTGATGATACGGATGTATATAAAATACTGGAAGGTGCATCGTATGCATTGGCTGTGAAGCCGGATCCGGAATTGGACAGCTATCTGGATAGTTTAATTTATTTAATCAGTAAAGCACAGGAAGATGATGGTTATTTGTTTACTTGTATCACCAACAAGTGCGAACGTTTAAAAGGCTGGTATGGTAAAGGAAGATGGGATCAATTAAACAGTCATGAGCTATATAATTGCGGACATCTTTATGAGGCTGCAGTTGCGCATTATCTGGCTACCGGAAAAAAATCCTTACTTAATGTTGCCATAAAAAATGCTGATTTAGTTTATAAAGTATTCGGGCCAAATGAAGGACAAAAACATGTTCCTTCCGGTCACCCTATTATTGAAATGGCATTGGTGAAATTATATCATGCCACCGGAGATAAAAAGTACCTTGAGCTGGCGCATTATTTTATTGATGAAACAGGTAAAGGAACTGATGGTCACGAACTGAGTGAATATAGTCAGGATCATATGCCAATTGTGGATCAGGAAGAAGCTGTGGGACATGCTGTGCGCCTAGGTTATTTGTATTCAGGTGTAACAGATGTTGCCTCATTAATGCACGATGATGCGCTGATGACTGCCAGTAAAAGAGTTTGGGAAAACATTGTATCTAAGAAACTATATATCACAGGGGGTATTGGTCAGAGAGCTCAGGGAGAAGGATTTGGACCAAATTACGAGTTGAATAACATGACTTCGTATTGCGAAACCTGTGCAGCCATTTCAAATGTATACTGGAATTACCGATTGTTTTTGCACGATGGTAATTCTAAATATTACGATGTACTCGAACGCACCTTATATAATGGATTGATTTCAGGAGTTTCATTGAGTGGAGATCATTTCTTTTATGATAATCCTTTGGAATCAGATCATAATCACGATAGGGCACCTTGGTTTGGTTGTGCCTGTTGCCCGGGAAATATTACACGTTTTATGGCTTCAGTTCCGGGGTATGTTTACACCAAAACAAAAGATGCCTTATATGTGAATTTATATGCCGGAGGAAACGCATCTGTTGAGGTAGGTAATGATACATTAAAACTCGCTCAAAATACACTGTATCCATGGGGAGGAAATGTAAAACTAACCATACAAAGTGATGTAAAAAAGGTGCTGGAAATTAAATTACGTATTCCGGGATGGGTTAAGAATAAAGTAGTACCATCCGATTTATATCATTTTGTAACAGAAAAGGATTCTGCGATTACTTTAAAAGTTAATCAGGAGGTGGTTAATTATACTGAGGATAATGGATATGCTGTGATTGCGCGTAGTTGGAAAAAGGGTGACGAAATTGATATCCAGTTCCCAATGGAAACGCGAAGAGTAGTAGCCAATGAAAAAGTGATTTACGATAGAAACAAAGTAGCATTTCAAAGAGGACCCATTGTGTATTGTTTCGAAGATAAGGATAATAACAATGAGGGTGTTTTTGATAAATATGTGGAGAATGATGCAGCTATAACTACCGATTTTGAAGAAAACCTGTTGGGCGGGATTGTAACCTTAAGTATGGAGGGACATGTGAAATCAAAAGATAATGGAATTGATAAAACGGTAGCCTTAAAAGCCATACCATATTATGCATGGAATAACAGAGGTACGGCAAGTATGAAAATCTGGACTCCATCTGTTCCAGAAGCAGTGAAGTTAAAGAATACAAGTGATTTATCAGCAAACGCAATAGCAACATCCAGTACTGATTGGGCTCCGGGGTTAAACGATGGTTTTGATCCTGAAAATTCATCAGATATCGATAAATCGTATTTCTACTGGTGGTTAAAAGATGGTTCTGAGGAATGGGTTCAGTATGATTTTAATAAGCCTGTGACAGTTTCATCCTCTGATGTTTACTGGTTGCAGTTGGATCATTACGATGTCAATTACAGAATGCCGGAATCGTATAGCTTAAGCTATCAGACTAATGATGGAAAATGGATTGAGGTGAAAAATCATGAACCATACGAGTTAAAGCTAAATCAATATAACAAGGTTGATTTTGATCCTGTTAAAACTAAGGCAATTCGATTGACTGCAAAAATTCAGAAAGGTTATTCTGCAGGTATTTTAGAGTGGAAACTGAATTAATAAGCAGGATTGTATTCATAGCCTTTTTAAGTCAAAAATAAATATCCGCAGTATTAGATTTATATGTTAGGTAGGAGTATAGCACATGCAGTTCTTGTATGTGCTATACAAAAACCTTTTATCAAAGATTGATTTATTGATCATCATGAAGAAAAAAAGATTAGTAGTAATACTTATATTATCCCTCTTGTATGGAGGCTGTTGGTTAAAAGTAGTAGCTCAGGAAAGTAGTTGTGCTATTCCTGAAATTACTTCACCACCGGAACAATTGAACCTTGATCCCTTTTACACCAAATACCTTCAGGCAAATGGAATTCCCATTACAAGTTCGGATCAAGTTCCGGATGAAGCTTTAAAAAAAGCCTGGGAGATTATCTATTTTATGACCAATGATTTACCTGATAAAGTGCTTAAAAGTATGCAGGAGCATGGAGCAAGAGTTGGTGTTATGTCAATGCACGAAGGCACTACTGATATTCCGGAGCATGCCTTTTTAAAAAATGATACCGTTACCGATTGGAATAAAAGAGCAAGAGGATTGGGCGGAGATTTAGATATTCCCTTATCAACATGTGCTGAAGAAAACTTACTGTGCTATGCAAAGGATAAGTATCAGGCTGAGGATATTACCATTCATGAATTTGCACACAGCATTCATATAATAGGGATTGAACCCATTGTGAAAAACTTTAATAAAAAGCTCACAAAATTGCTGAATAAAGCAATGGCAAAGGGAAAATATGCCAATACATATGCCAGCACAAATATTTATGAATATTGGGCCGAAGGTGTTCAGAACTGGTTTAATGTTAATAAGGAAACAGAACAAGCTGATGGGGTACATAATTGGGTAAACACCAGAGAAGATTTGAAGAAGTATGATCCTGATTTTTACGATTTGCTTTCAAAGTATTTTTCTGACTTTCAATCATCTCCTTCATGTCATGCCAATGTAAATAAGTATAAACACGAAATAGAATCTACAAATCAGGAATAGGTCATTCTTTCATTTCTAAATCAGGATTGAAACTGTGTATGACATATTCCATATTGCAAATGGAAAAAATGAATCTTATGAAGTTACTGAGTTTATTAATAGTCGCAATGATTGTGGGCGGGATAACGGGAAACTGTCAGTCGCCAAACAAAAATAACTCCACTATTAAAGGTACGGAGTCGGAAGTAGTTCCCTTTAGGGCCATCACTTTTAATCTGGAAGATGTTAAACTGCTTGATGGCCCGTTTAAACATGCTACCGAGCTTGATGAAAAAGTACTTTTAGATTACGAACCAGATCGTTTTTTAGCCCGGTTTCGAATTGAATCAGGCTTGGAACCAAAGGCAGAACAGTATCACGGATGGGAAGATAAAACCATTGCCGGACATAGTTTGGGTCATTATTTAACTTCTTTATGTCTGATGTATAAAACAACAGGCGATAAGGTGTTTAAAGAAAGAGCCGATTACATTGTAAAAGAATTAGGCGTTTGTCAAAAAGCTAATGAGAATGGATATTTGGGAGCTTTTGAAAATGGAGAGAAGATTCTTGAAGGAGAAATTGCAAAAGGAGATATCCGTTCGTATGGTTTTACATTAAATGATCTTTGGGTTCCTTATTATACACAGCATAAGGTTTTAGATGGTTTGATTCATGCTTATAAACTTTGTGGTAATAAAGAGGCGCTTGATATTGCTGTAAAATTTACCGATTGGTTGTACCTGGTTGTTAAAGATCTGAATGATGAGCAGATTCAACGAATGTTGAACTGTGAGTATGGAGGTATTAATGATGTTCTGGCTGAATTATATGGTATCACAGGAAATCAAAAGTACTTGGATATGTCATGGATCTTCCATGATAAGGCGGTTGTTGTTCCCATTTCTGAGCATAAAGATATTTTAGCAGGAAAACATGCCAATACACAGATTCCTAAATTTGTTGGAACTGCCCGAAGATATGAGTTGACTGGTAATAAGAAGGATTATGAGGCTTCTGAGTTTTTCTGGGATCGTGTGGTACATCATCATTCTTATGTAACCGGAGGAAACTGTAACCATGAGTATTTCGGTCAGCCGGATTCTTTACGCGACAGGTTAAGTGATGGTACAACCGAGACTTGTAATGTTTACAATATGCTTAAACTTTCAAAGCATTTGTTTCAGTGGGAAGCCAAAGCTGAAGTAGCTGATTTTTATGAGAGAGCTTTGTTTAACCATATCCTATCATCTCAACATCCGGAAAATGGTAGAGTTATTTATAATCTATCTTTAGAAATGGGTGGATATAAAGTTTATCAGGATCCTCAATGGTTTACATGTTGTGTGGGTACAGGTATGGAAAATCATGCCAAATACGGAAAAAACATTTACTATCATAACGAAGAGGAGTTGTTTGTTTCTCAGTTTATAGCATCAGAACTAAACTGGGAAGAAAAAGGAATTAAGCTTACGCAGCAAACAAAATATCCTGAAGAGCAGGGAACAACATTAGTTTTAGATTGTGACAAGCCAGTTAATTTTACACTTAATGTTCGTTATCCGGGCTGGGCAGAGAGTGGTATTCAGATATTGGTAAATGGTAAAGCCATTAAAATAGATGAAAAACCTCAAAGCTTTATTGCTATCAATAGAAAATGGAAAGCTGGTGATGAGGTAAAAATTTCCATTCCTTTTAAATTGAGACTGGAATCAATGCCTGATGATGAAAACAGGGTTGCTGTAATGTACGGACCGCTTGTTTTGGCAGGTGACCTTGGTCCGGAAAATGATCCAAAGGCCAGCGATTTACTTTATGTTCCGGTTTTAATGACTTCGGAAAGAAATCCTGAAAAATGGTTGACTAAAGTTGAAGGAAAACCTAATACATTTAAATCAAATGGAATCGGCAGACCCAAAGATGTATTATTCCGACCATTTTATAATGTGCACGAACGTATCTATTCTGTTTACTTCGACCTGTTTACACAAGATCAATGGAGCCAGCAAAAAGCGGAGTATATGGCAAAGCAAGAGCAGCTTAAAAAGTTACAGCGCATGACCATTGATTACTGTAAACTTGGAGAAATGCAGCCGGAGCGAGATCATAACTTCAAAGAAGATAAATCGTGGGTTGAAGAATTAAAACATGTGAAGTACAGAGAGGCAGACAGGGGCGGATGGTTCTCCTTTGAAATGGGAACTTATGCAGGTCAACCAATGTCTTTAGTATTGGAATATTACGGCGGTTTACCTGGATCGCGAACTTTTGATATTTATGTAAACGATCATAAGCTGGCAACCGAAAATCTATCCAACGCAAATACTGGCGAATTCTTTAATAAAGAGTACGACCTGCCAGATGAATTAACAATTTCCGGAGGACAGATTACCGTTAAATTAGTTCCTAAGGATGGTCATAGAGCTGGCCCTGTATCAAGTGCCAGAATAATTAAAAGATAATAACCCACGTTCGGTTTAAATTTTAGAAAAATAGGATGGTTATGAATGGGATACTTGAAACATACAAAATAAAACATCATAAAGAAATTGATGGTCAGTCAATAAATGACATTGAGCTATTAAGCTGTCTTAACAACGATGAGTTAGCTTTGGTGGAGCAGAAGTGTCCCAGATCAAGATTTAAGAGGGGGGCAGTTTTATATTACGAAGGAATGCGTCATTCCGGGATATATTGTATTCTTAAGGGAGTTATTAATCTTTTTAAAATAGGTCCATTGGGTAAAGAGCAAATATTACGTTTTGGCCATAAAGGTGATGTAATTGCCTACAGATCTCTTTTTTCAAATGAAAAAGCATGTAGTTCTGCAAAGGTGATAGAAGATGCTATTGTATGTTATATTCCACATGATATTCTGATGCAATTGTTTGAAAGTAACTGGGAATTCAGGTTATGTATTATGAAAATGATGTGTAAAGAATTACGGGAGTCCAATTCATCGGTAGCCGAAACGGCTTTGAAATCAGTAAGAGAGAGAACGGCAGATATGTTGCTTCACTTACATGATGAGTTTGGCGAAAGTGACGATCATTATCTGAACATCAGGATTACAAGAGTACAATTGGCAAGCCGATTAGGAATTGCCACTGAATCTGTGATTCGTGAATTAACGTCCTTTAAAAAGGAGAATCTGATCAGTTGTAACGGTCGCCAAATTAAAATACTTAATCCCGACAGATTAAAATATATATCCGATTTTCAATTATATCAGCACTACAGACATGCTTAATTTGTGATTGTGCTTTATGATTTTTACTATTTAAGTTTTTAGGAAAATTAAGTTGGTGCTATTATTGATCTCAATATGTATTTGTTGAGATTTACTTAAGCCTGTAGATATTATTATTTACAGGCTTTTGTTGTTTTTCCTGAATTGACTTGGGCCTACAGCCCGCAATTATATTTACAGAAATCAGATCTGTTTTAAATGGTATATATCTATTTTATGAAGTATGGACCAAGTGCGTTGGCCGGTTCAATTGGCCCGGGCCGGCGATGGCGAGACGCAGGCGAATGCGGGTGATATTGGGATGTGTGAAGGGAAAAATTCGTC
>NZ_JAPDPJ010000073.1 GCF_026013605.1 Plebeiibacterium sediminum | reverse complement strand
CTTCTTTAAACTTTTTGTAATCAAATTCTTTTGTCATGAGGCAAAGTTATTTTCTTTTTAATCTATTATGACACAAAGTTTTGAACACTCTCAATTCTTGTAAGTTTTCAATCATAAATTATTAATCTTACTTTCACCACTTTTTAATATATATCATATTATGGAACGTAATGTACTTGATGGGAGAAAACGAAGCAATATTAGCATTGGTTGCGAAGTGGAAATTGTACAAAAGCATCATCAACGAACAGGAGAATTAACTGAAGGTTTTGTTTCAAGGATACTAACCAAGTCTGCCAATCATCCTCATGGAATCAAAGTTCAGTTAGAAACAGGAGAAGTTGGAAGAGTAAAGAATGTGATTGAAGAAGAATCTTAACCATTGAGAGTTCAAAGGCGCTTCACTTCATCACAGATGACACGAAGAAAAACTCAATGTACATTTGTGAGAAAACTTTATATTAATGGAGGAATCACTCGTGAGGACACGCGCGATAGCAATTGTGAGGACAAGTGCAATAGCAATTAAGGAACGAGCTACAAGCACACACCAGCGCAAACATAAATAGAAGAAAAGTCTCTGCGTAACTCCGTGAAGACCTCTGCGAACTCTGCGGTTAAGAAATTAAACTTTTTACCTCAGTTTACGTTAGTTAATGGAATTTGAAAAACAGAACTTTATATTAAATGGCAAGTAATTTTTGGAAAGATAACCAAGGCCCTATGTTTATGCTGGCTCCGATGGAGGATGTAACTGATACTACCTTTCGTCAGTTAGTAATGGAGATTAGTAATCCGGAGCATTTGCATGTGTTGTTTTGTGAGTTTATGAATACCGATGGCTTTTGTCATCCGGAAGGAAGGGAGAGGGTTGCGCAGCGATTAAGAATTAATGATAGTGAGCAGGAGCTTTTAAATAAAACCAATACGGCTTTAGTAGCTCAAATTTGGGGAACCAATCCTGAAAATTTTTATCAAACAGCAAAATATATTAGCGAGCATACTTCCTTTAATGGTATTGATATTAACATGGGTTGTCCCATGAAAAATATTATTAAAAAAGGAGCTTGTTCGGCACTAATTGATCAGCCTGCTTTGGCCAAAGAAATTATTGAAGCTACCATTGAGGGATCTTCACTTCCGGTAAGTGTAAAAACGCGTATTGGAGTTAAAGAGGTGGTTACCGAAAAATGGATCTCGCATTTATTGACTACCGATATTCAGGGATTAACGGTGCATGGCCGTGTTCAGAAAATGTTGTCAACAGGTCAGGCCGACTGGAATGAAATTGCCAAGGCCAAACAGCTGGCAAAAGAGTTAAATAAGGACATTAAAATCATAGGAAATGGAGATGTATTGAGCCTGGAACAGGGTTATGACTATATTGATAAATATGATTTAGATGGAATCATGATTGGTCGTGGAATTTTTCATAATCCGTGGTTTTTTAATACTTCAGCAGCTCCGGAAGAAGCTAAAACAAGATTGGATGCTTTGATGCGTCACGCTCAATTATTCAGTGAAACCTGGCAAACAGAAAAGCCATGGAACATATTGAAACGATTCTTTAAGATTTATATCTCAGGATTACGCGGAGCAGGAGCCTTACGTGAAGGTTTGATGTTAACCAAAAATATGGATGATTTAAATGAGGTTATTGAGAATTATTTTGCGGTAAATGTTGGAGAATAAGAGTAACTATTGGGATATTATTTATTGAATGGGTACAAGTTGCAAACTTGCACCAGCAGTTGTAAAAAAACTCTGCATAACTCTGAGAAATAGATCTGTTGACTCTGTGTTAAATGAAAATATTTTATAAAGAAAAAACCACACCTGAAATCAAGTGTGGTTTAGTTTTAGGGAATATAAAAACTTGTATTCTGAGATTGTAAAGAATTAGAAAGTAATTCCTAATTCAATTTCGAAAACACCAAGTTCAAGATCTATTTGTTGTGCAGGATCAAGTGAGTTTGGTCCTTTTACATTGTTTGCAGGAGCATAAACTAATGCAAGATTTAAGTCTTTACCTTTAGCACCTATTTTTTTTGTGGCTCCTAATGTAATATGTTGGTTGTTTACTACCGAAGCTAAAATGTTGAATAAAACTTCTGATTCCTGAACAGGTTCATTGCCATATGCATAACCAGCTCTTAATGCAAGTTTTTCTGAAGCATTAAATTCAGCTCCCACTTTAAATACAGTCATATCTTCCCATCCAAATCCTGGTCCGTTATCAGAGCCCATAAGGTTATTTTCAACTAATAAATTATTGATAGAGTTTCCTAAAGATTTTACCTCACTGAAGTTGATCTTTTGTACATCAAACAATACCTTAAACTTATCGCATACCTGGTAGTTTAAACCGGCAGTAATAACCGATGGCGCATCAAGTTTTCCATCCTCAGCCAAAAGACCTGCGTATTCTGATAGTTTTCCGGCAAAAGTTCGTGATTGGTAGCTTACACCAAAGTTTAATCCTTTAAGAATTTCACCCATGTAACCAATTTTAAAACCGGCACCAAAGTTATAATCCATTCCGTTGTTACTTAAGTGTTCCGGATTTTGCGACATGGCACCAAATGAATATATTCCGGTAACTTCAAAAGTCTGGCACATTAATAAAGCCGAAATACCAAAAGCATGTTTTTCACCAAATTTAATTGCGTAAGATGGCTCAAGGTATAACTGATTAAAAGTAACAGAAGTATTTTCACTTGTAGGATCGTAAAAAGTTTGTGTTGGAAAATCAGCAGCAATTCCGGTTCCATATACCGAAAGACCAAAAGCTGTATTGTCGCTTAATCTCCAGTTTGCACCTAAATTTGGAACTAATTTTAAATCCACATCACTTTCTACTTTGCCAGGAACTAAAGGAAGTATTCCGTCTCCGCTTGGAGCACCTGTTACAGTATAACTTGTTGAAGGAAACAGGAAGGTTAAAGATGCAGTGTATTGTTTATCTAAAAAGGCTCTACCTGCAGGGTTGTTTCCAACAATAGATGCTCTGTAATATGCAGCACCTACGCCACCCATTCCTTTGCTAACAGTTCCATATCCTAACATATGGTATCCATCAATTGCTTTTGCTGTAGTAACCACTAATAAACAAAGTGTAATCAAAAAAAGACGGTTAAGTTTTTTCATCATTTAAAATTTGTGTGTAATTGTTATTATATCAAGTTTAAATTCATTTATGATTTATAGAATAAGACGATTAATGGTTAAAAGCAGACCATAGTACGCATGTTTTACATAATGGTTTCATTTATAGAAAAGATGACGTCTAAATTTGTGTGTAATGCAATGGTAATAAGATGGATATTATGTGTAATAAAAATTAGATTTCTTAAAGTTTTACTTATTTTCGACTTAGTTGGTAAAACGTTTTAAAGTTGCGATAAGAGGATATAAAAATCCTCCATCACAATCTGTATATCTAATCCGGGATAATTCTTGCTGACTGCGATGGAGGGAACGGGGTGAGAGTGATCTCTTGGTTATGAATTGGGGAACTTTATCTGATCAAAATTTTGTTGGTATTTACCTGATTATCCTGGGTTACTTTATAAATGTATATCCCTGTTTTAATGCGACTGATATCAACTGTATTATTATTGATAAGTTTTTGGTCGAGCACTTTTTGTCCATTTAATGAGAACAACTCGATTCGGATAGGCATCATTTCGTTATAGCCTTCAACCCACAATATATCGGTGGCTGGATTGGGAAAAACTTTTAAAGTGAATATATCCTTTTCAGATGTATCTGTATTTGTATCATCATTACGATAAAAGAATTTAATATGACGATAAGGGATAAATGGATCGTTGTTTATCTCTTTAGTTGAAATAGTACTGGATGTGGTTTTATGGTGAAAGTAAAATGGTGTAAATAATAAAGGATTGTATGGAAGCAACAACTCCTCATAACTATATGAATCATCAAACTCACTTGATTGTTTTGATATGGCAGACCATTGGGTTTCGTTAACTGACCTCGAAACTTCACTTTCAGATGCGAATTCATCATATGTATTATAGCTAAATCCTTTTCGGCTAATTAGTTTGAGATCATTATCTCCATCATACCATTGGTAATAGGATATGGTGTATAATTGCCATTTAATATTATCATACAAGTACCAATATCGCTCGTTTAACTGCCATTGATTATCCTTATCAATCCATTTATTTATGTAATGGATTTTATCGTTAATATATTCGTAAGTTGTTTTTTTTCGGGTAATCCAATTTGTATTCTCTACATCATAATCATAAAATAATATAACATCAATTTTCTCATCAAATGTATAAAGGTATTTGCATTTCTTATGTTCCTGCCAGATGCTTGTTTCGCTATTCCAGGTATATTCTATTATTTCGTCAAGCAAATTGTTATTGATGTATTTATATTCCTTTTTTGTATCGTTAACCCAATTGTTGTTGATAAATAAAGAAGTAATAGAACCAGACATTTGGTGAGGTGAAGCGTAATCATATTCTTCTTTGATTTTGTTTTCCCAATCACCTTGAAGTTTATTCCATAACATTAGTTTGTATTCGGTTATATCAGAGTTATGGTAGATGTATTCATCTTTTAAATACTTTTTATCCCATTCCGAAGTCAACTCATTGAGGTTATATTCAACAATACTGTCAAGACGATTTTTGGTTTTATCGGTAGATGGAGCATCTGATGAAATATTCAGAAAAGCGGAATGACGCTTTAACTGGGTATGTGCATTTAGTTGATTAACATCCTGAGATTTAAGATAGGTGCATAAAAGCACTAACAAGAATGTGGTAATAACTTTTTTTGCCATTTTGCGCTATCAATGATTAATTCACTGACAAAACAAAACAATTATTTACATAACAAAGTTATCCTGAGATAAGTTGGACTATTTTTTAAGCAGAAATTTACATACAAAATAATCGTTTTTCTTTACTATATTGTTGGGGAGTCATGTTTAAATAGCTGGCAATATATTTATCTGGTGTTCCATCTAAAATCCAGTTTGATCGTTCTACAATTTCATGAAATAAACGAAACCGTTTTTGCGGATTACGGTATTGCAACAATAGCATGCGGTTTTCTCTGTCCAGTAAAATATTTTCATGAATTTTATAGAGCAGATAACTCACCTGGTGGTTTTCCTGAGCCAATAATTCCATATCTTTTTTCTCAAGATATATGATTTCAACATCAGTAATTGCTTCCTGAATTTCTAAAGAAGGACTTCCTTCTATATAACTTTTTAAACTGTTAAAAGGCAAGCCCTGAGGAGTTATGTTGGTAGTTATTGCCACATCATCATCAAAAATGAACTGATGCACAATGCCTTTTGTAACAAGACTGGATTTAGTTTCTATTTCGCCGGCACGCAGAATAGGCTCTCCTTTTAAAAATTGCTTTTTCTTTAAATGAGAACACATCTTGTTAAACACTTCAGTTTCTAATGTAGCAGAAGAACTAAAAAAATGGTATAAAGCATTAAAATCGGACTCTTCAACCTTCATAGATTAATGATTTTTGATGTTAAGATTGGAATGTTGAGTTTATAAAAAAATTATAATAAATTAGATTAATGGACACCTTATTTCCTATTTGTTTAATGTCAAATTTAAAAGATACGAAAGAGGTTACTTTACAGAAACCTCTACTCTGAATTCCGGATTACTCAATTCTGCCGGCATGTTGTTAAAATCTACATTGAGTAGTTTAATTGATGCAGGGTTACATGCTTTTGTTTCTATCATATAGGCTTTTAATAAGTGATTACGTTTGGTATATAAATCATTAAAAGCCAACTGAAGTTCTTCTTTTGACACTATTTTTAAACATTGTTCTTCTACAGATAGCGTGTTTTCCTCAGGTAAGAGTTTAGCTAAATAGAGTTTGAATTTTTCATCCTTATCCTGAACTCTTTTCCAATTGGTTATTTTTAAAGATGGTGTTTCTGTGATGTATTGGTTTTTAACTTGTTTGATGGCCAGTTGTTTCATTTCTTCTTTCATCACTACTTCCTGACGGAAAGAGAAAATGAGCTCTTCTTTCTTCGTTAGTATTTCTGCAATTTTATCCAATACCTTTCTTTGGTTATCAGATAAGGAGTCCTGAGTGTATTCAAATGGAACCATTTCTAATTCTTCAGGTTGTGTACCTACTAAGCGGGCCAGACTACTAAAAGGCTGAGTTGCTGTTTTGGTAATAAACTTGCCAAAAGTTTTCCATATTACCGGGCCTGCTTTAAATCCAGGTTCTGAAGGATTTCCTGTTACGGGCAGTTCGAATTCAACATTGTCCTGAGCATCTTTTATTAAATAAAGTGCCAGTTTAACCGGTAATTTAGAAGCCGTTGGGTCCTTAGTTTTTTTGCCAAACTGCATTTCTTTTACCAAAAGGTGGTTGTTATTTTCAAGCTTCTGTGGATCCATTTTAATATCAGCATCATAATTAAATAATCCTGAAACAATGGGATAGGCCAGATAATATTCGGTATAAGGCGAAAAGCTGTGTAAATCCAAATCGGTAATGGCACCATCGTAAAAGAAATTCAATGGGTTTTTGATACTAAAATGTGATGCGCCAATAAACATACCATCGTTGTTGAACTTCATACTCCAGTTAACAGGAATAGCATTGTTTTGCTCTGTTACCGCATTTAGCTTAATATCAATATTTTTAATGTTGTAACTGAATTCCCTGTTCAGTGTATTATCAGTAAAAGCCACTAAGCCATTCGTAACCGATACTGTGTCAATTCGATAATATAATGGTGATGGATTTGGTTCTGACGTAGCAATGGAATCTTCATTAGCTGTGTTCAATGTATCTGAAAGAATTGGATCAAAAAATGATTCCCAGTTACTTTTATCCTTATTTAAGATGGCAGAAATCTCTGGTCTGTCTATAGAAATATTGTTGATGATATATCGTGATTTTTCTAAATCAATAGAATCTAGTTTTGTATAAAGTTGATGCGCACTAAACATACTGGCTCCATTTAGGTCAACCATACTAAAGCTATCTATAGCAACCGTTCCGCTCACTAATATTTGATCAGGTTGTTCTATACTACCTTTAATTTTAATATCAGACTGAAGTAATCCATTGAATGAATCAATATTCATGTAATCCTTTAAATAATTGGTAAAGGCATTTAACTGAATGTTTGAGGTTCCGAAGTTTACATTGTATTGGGACTTTTGCTGGTTTATTTCTGCATCCACTTTAACACGACCATTTTTACCAATTGAAAATTGAACCCCCATTTCGCTACTTTGACTATCCCAGGCAATTAAGGGTAAATTTAAATTCAGGTCGTCAAAATTTAAAAGGTTGTCAATTTGTTGATCGTAATATTTAAAAGCTCCATTTTGTAAATCGATATTTCGGATGGAGAATTTTACATTTTCATTTTCTGCAATTTGAAGTGTATCTGTTTTTTCTTCAATAATAGTTGTGTCCGCCGGAGGTACTAAATCATCGAAATTAAATTGAGTTCCATTTTGTTTTATAGAAACATACGGATTAACCAATCTTATTTGAGAAACTGCATATTCATTCGAAAGCATTTTCCATGGATCATAATTGACCAATAACTCTTTAAAATATACAAAAGTATCTTTCTTGTTTTCTTCAAATAAAGTAAAGTTGCGTGCAGTTACCTGAACTTTAAAATAGTTAATATGTAGTTCTTTCAGGTCTAGTTTGCGGCCAACCAGTTCTTCACCATGTTTAACCAGGTAGTTTTTTATGATGGTTGAAAGAAAAAATAGTGTAATAAAAATAATGAGGCTTATACCACCTAAGATATAATATCTTTTTTTGATGTTCATACTTAAAAAACGAGGGATTAAAATAAGTAAACAAAATAAACGAAAATTTTATTTTCCCACGTAATAATCAGTATAAATAATAGAAATCAAATTTGAATTCAATAGCTGAATGTTAATGCTTTATAGTAAAACGATCAAAGCCATATGGGGTTATATCGTGAATCATACAATCAAAAACATCAGAAAATCTGGGGCCTTTTTTACAATCTGTTATAAAAATTCCTAAGCTACTTCTTTCTCCTTCTGCATCAATTTCAACTTCTCCTCCGGGTAAATTTCTTACGTAACCTTTAATTCCATGTTGTTTGGCGTGGTCTCTTACATAATATCTGTATCCTACACCCTGAACCCTTCCACTTACAATTATTTTCACCCTTCTCATAGCTAAACATTTTACCTTACAATTTACAGTTTAGAGCGCTTTAATAAAAGGATTTTTACTAAAATGATTGTAAAAACTTTGCAATATCAACATCTGCCGGAAGCCATTGTATTTTTAATAAGTCTGTTTTTGCAAGCCATTTAATCTCCGAATGTTCAACGGCTCTGGGTGTGCCTGATTTTATGGCGCAGATGTATGGTTGCAATTCTATGTGTTTATCAGAAAACTGATGCGTAAATAAGGGTAATTGCTCTTTTATTTCTATCAAGCAATCCAGTTCTTCATTGATTTCCCGGATCAGGCAATCTTCGGGCGATTCATTTTCTTCTATTTTGCCTCCCGGAAATTCCCAATAACCGCTGTGTGGCATGGAGTTGCTTCGTTTTGCTGCAAGTATTTTATTGTTGTGAAATATAATGGCGCAGGTAACTTTTATTATCATAATTGTAAATTGGTTGTTTGAATTTTACTTCGACAAAAATATCCTTATTTTTATTTTTCAAATACAACACCACTCTTTATGAATAAGATTGTTCCTGAAAAATGGATTCAGACCAAAGTTACGCTTGGGTTTATTATCATTATAGCTATTGCCATTGTAATTTTTACCATTGGATATTTTTCTGTGGCCTCCATTATCAAAGTTCAAAACGAGAGTGTAACCAATGAGGAGGAATTTACTTATCTGAATCAACTCATTTTTGAAATTATTGAAACGGAGGGGATAAGCAGGGTTTATGGAGTTACCGGAAACGAAGAATATAAGGAACAATATGAACTGCATCATGATTCGGTGCTTAGTATTATATCGTACTTGCCCAAGTTGTTTACTGATAAGAGTTCAGTTAATAGTATTGCCGAGGTAAAACGATCGTATTTGAAAAAGAAGGAGTTGATGGATCAGTTGGTACAGATCAACATTATTAATCTTCATCGCACTTCAGCAGAGAGTTTATTGGAATCAATTCCGGATTCTTTGAATTATCAGATTACAGAGTATACCTATACCACAGTTAAAGTAGATTCTTTGGATGAGGATACTTCTTCAATTGAAGAGGAAGAGCCTGAAGACCAAAAACGAAAAGGGTTTTTGAAACGAATGAGTGATTTTTTAAGTGGAAAAAAGAAAAAAGATGTGGCTCAGGAAATTGCTCCCACAATCAGTAAGCAAGTTGATTCTACTGTTCAAAAGCGGGTTCGAACAGATCAAAATATCAAGCAAATTAAAACACAACTAAAAAAGGCCAGTAAACAAGATGAATTGTTTAACCGAAAACTTCAAAGACATGAAAATGATTTGATTCAGTTGGATAGAATATTAACAGAACAGATTAAATCCATCGTTAATAATCTTCAGAATATTTCCGTTCAGAAAAATGCACGAAGAAGGGCTGAAATGGAATCCATGCGGAGTAGCTTTTTAGATAGGGTTTTACTGTTGGTAAGTTCAGCAATTTCGTTAATGCTCTTTTTTATTTATTGGATAAGTCGTGATATTACCAAGAGCCAGAAGTTGAACAATGATATCATAAGGGCTAAGGAAAGAGTTGATCGTTTACTAAAGGTTAAGGAGCAGTTTGTGGCTCACATGAGTCATGAAATCAGAACTCCATTAACTGCTATAATTGGTTTTTCGGAACAATTATCAATGCTGAAATTAGGAGGACAGCAAAAAGATATTTTGGAACGAATTAAATTGTCGGCACAGCATCTGATTGGTTTGATCAATAATATTCTTGATTTTTCAAGTCTGGAATCAGGTAAAGTTGAGTTTTTTAAAGATCAGATTGATGCTAAAGTAATGATGGAAGAATTGCATCATTTGTTTGATTTAAAGGCTTACGAAAAAGGAATTGAATTTAGTTACACTGTGGATGATCAATTAATTGCTTTTGAATCGGATTCCTTAAGGCTAAAGCAAGTATTGATTAACTTAATTGGCAATGCTTTTAAGTTTACACCTGAGGGATATGTAAAATATGGGGTAGAGCTGAAAAAGGATAAACTTGTTTTTACTGTTTCAGATTCCGGAATAGGTATTCCTAAGGATAAGCAGAAAAGTATTTTTAAGATGTTTAACCAGGTCAATATTAGCCTCTCACGTAAATATACAGGTACAGGATTGGGATTATCCATTAGCAGACAAATTATTGAGGCTATGGGAGGTTCAATTAGTGTTCAGAGTAAAATGGATGAGGGAAGTACTTTTAAATTCGATATTCCTTATGTTCAGGGAAAACAGCTTGCCAAATCTTCAAAAAATGAATCTGTCTACAGTTTTAAAAACAAAAGTATTTTGGCTGTTGACGATGATGAAATGATTTGCCAGGTGATAGATGGCATATTACACCACAAATGCCAAAAGCTTGATGTTAATTCCTCAGTAGATATGGCTTTAAAGGCTTTGGAGCATAATCAGTATGACTTGTTGATGATCGATTTACATATGCCTCAAATAGATGGTTTGCAGTTGATGCATATTATTCGTGAAGAAAAGCATATTGATACCCCAATTTTGTTTTTAACAGCAGATATGGTTAATGCTGAATTAAAGAAGGCTAATGATAATAAAAGTGTATGGATTATGGCAAAACCATTTACACATAATCAGATTATGGAAAAGCTAACAGAAATATTTGGTAACATAGATAATGAAAGTGAACCCGTAGAAAATGAAACAGAATCATTCCCAAATAATAAAACCGAAGAAATGAAAAGCAAGGAAGCAAATCAACTTTATGATCTTGATGGTGTAAAATCCTTTACAGGAGATGACAAAGCGTTTTTAGATTCTATTATTCAAACTTTTATCGAAAATACAGATGTCGGGATAAAGGATACGGAGGATGCAATACGTAAAGTGGATCATCATCAAACAGCAGAGAAAGCACACAAAATGCTTACTGGCTTCCGACAATTTAAAATAGAACATGGCATTCACATTCTAACACAGATTGAAAGTACCCGTGATGTAAATCTAAAGGAAGAAGTTATGGAAAACTTATTATCTGAATTAAAAACCTTATGGCAACCGATTAAAACTGATCTTCAGAATATTATGGATTAATTTCGGTAAAAAGATTACAAATCAATTCTATACCGATGAATTTTATTGTAAAGCGTTTTTCTGTCGATGCCCAGAATGCGTGCTGTTTTGGCTTTATTGTACTTTGTTTTTTCTAATGTTTCTAAAATCAATTCTTTTTCTGACTTTTCTTTCACTTCCTTTAGTTGAACCGGATCTTCATCAGTTGTTAATTGCTGAGGTTGTTGAATTTCATTTGGTAAATTGCTAATTGTAATTTCATCGCCCTTACAAAGTAAAACAGCTCTTCTGATTACATTGCGCAATTCTCTCAGGTTCCCTGGCCACTCATATTGCTGAAAGATATCCTTAACAGCACTGCTGATGATGATGTTCTGTTTGTTAAATTCCTGCAAAGCAAAATCCAGAAACTTATATCCGTAAAACAGAATATCGTCTTTACGATCTTTTAAAGGTAAAATATGAATAGAAAACTCGTTTAAGCGATGGTAAAGATCTTCACGGAATTTACCACTAAACGATGATACTCTTAAGTTTTCGTTGGTTGCTGCAATAATTCGGCAGGAGATAGGATATTCTTCATTGGCACCCAACCTGCGGGCTTTTCGTTCCTGAATGGCTCGTAAAAGTTTTACCTGAACATCATAACTCAAATTACCTATTTCATCTAAAAAGATGGTTCCGTTTTTCACCATTTCAAAATGGCCAACTTTGTCTTCCAGGGCTCCTGTAAACGAGCCTTTTTTATGACCAAATAATTCACTCGATGCAATGTCAGAGTGCAACGCACCACAATCAACTGCAACAAAGGGTTCTTTACTTCGGGTATTTAATTCGTGTATTCGTTGAGCAACAAATTCCTTACCAACGCCACTTTCTCCAAGTATTAGCACTGAAAGTTCGGTAGGTGCAATTAATTCTATTTGCTGTTCTGTTTCTAACGAATAGCGACTAATTCCTTTTATGTATTCTCGTTTTGAACTTGTTTTCTGAGCTTTGGGTTTAGGACTTATTTTTTCAAAAGCTCTGTTGATTACATGAAGTAATTCATCAGGATTAATAGGTTTGGTTACATATTCAAAAGCACCCAGTTTTATTGCATTAACAGCTACACGAATATCGGAATATGCCGTAATTAAAACAACCGGAGTATTTGGATTTTTCTTTTTAACTATGGGTAAAAGATCTAATCCTGTAGCGTTATCTAAACGATAGTCTGTTAAAATAAGATCAAATTCTTGATGAGAAATAAGATTTTGCGCATTGTTAAAATTACTGGCATAGGTAGTGTTGAAGCCTTTTCTTTTTAGAAAACCTTCAATCATTAACCCAAAAGAAGTATCGTCATCAACAATTAATATATTAAACATATAGTAAGTTCATTTTTGCCCTTAAGAATATAAAGTATGTAAATACGAAATACTCATTATTGTTCAAAGATATGTCAATAATGCGAAAATGAATATTGGTAATGAATTTTTATAAATGAAAAGGCAAAAAAAATGCGGGTCAACGTTTTGACCCGCAGCCTAGAACTACATTTAACTATATATGGTAACAATAGTCTAGAGTTAGTGGTATCGTTTGTGTTGTGTGTTGTGTGTTGTGTGTGTTGTGTTGTTGATACCTTAACCGTATGTGATATGAGAAACTTTTACTTATTTATCATAAATAGTGTAACTTTTTAATTCATGATGCTTAAGGTGTGAAGAGTGTATTGAAGCACCCTTTAATAAAACAATACCTATTAATAAAAATAGAGATGTTATCATTAGAGCCATTAACCTGTTGCAAACTGTAGAATTCATTTTATTTATTACTTGTTATGCTTCTGTTATTGGCAAAACTATGCCACTTTTTATTCTTTTTGCATAAAATGGTTGTAAGTGTCATAATAATAGAGTTATAGGTTGTTGTTGTGAATTTTTGATATGTTGCAATTGTTTAAAAAGTGTGGAAATAAATCTACATAATGTGGCTACATAGTGTGGATATTTGAATAGAGATTATGTGTATGTGGGGATGAGAATTTATTATTAATTTGTATTCAGGTTTAACGAAATGATATTTTAATAGATGTTTGTCAATGCTCATACGCATCATTTAAATTCAGAAGGAATTTCAGTTGTTAATATTTATCCATCTGATCAGGTACCGATTTTATCTGAACATCAAATTTTGTCTTGTGGAATTCACCCCTGGCATATTAAGGATATCGATATGGAAGAAGCATTTGATCAACTGAAGCATCTTTGTGAAAAAGGGTTGATTAAAATAATAGGGGAATGTGGATTGGATAAATATATCGAGGATATTCCCAGACAGGAGATTGTTTTTCGTCAACATATTGTATTGTCAGAACAATATGAGTTACCACTTATTATTCATTCTGTAAAAAGTCATCATTTAATACTTAATATCCGAAAGGAAACTAAAGCTCAACAACCATGGATTATTCATGGATTCAATGGATCTTTAGAAATGGCAGAACAACTCATAAAACAAAATATTTTTCTTTCTTTGGGGCCAAATTTTTTCAGGAATACAGAAAAAGCAAGTCGGTTGTTAAACCGAATCGATTTGAGTTTTGTTTTGTTTGAAACGGATGATACAGATGAGGAAATAAAAGATATTTATAGCAAGGCTAAAGATGTGCTGCGTATTTCTACAGAGGAATTAGAAATTAAAATAATGTTGAATTTTAAAAGGATTTTAAGAGACGGATGGATTGGCTAGAACGTACAGAATTGCTTTTGGGAAGTGAAAAGTTAGAGGATCTTTCAAATAAGCATGTTATGGTAGTAGGATTAGGAGGAGTTGGTGCTTATGCAGCTGAATTGATTGCCAGGGCAGGTGTGGGTAATATGACTATTGTTGATGGTGATATTATAAATGAAAGTAATAGAAACCGACAGTTGCCTGCATTGATTAGTACTTTGGGAAAATCAAAAGCAGAAGTAATGGGGCAAAGGTTGAAGGATATTAACAGCAATTTGCAGGTTAAAGTCATTGACAGTTTCATGGATGAAGAGGGTTTTAAAACTCTGTTGTCAAATTCATTTGATTATGTAGTTGATGCAATAGATACTTTAGCGCCAAAAGTGGCATTAATTAAAGAGGCTTTTGAAAATCAAATTCCAATTGTTTCTTCAATGGGAGCTGGTGGTAAATTTGATCCTTCAAAGATTGAAATTTGTGATATCAGTAAATCAAAGTATTGTAATTTAGCGCGAATGGTGCGTAAGCGATTACATAAATTAGGAATACGTAAAGGCATCCCCGTAGTTTATTCCTATGAAGGAGTTCCCCGGGAATATATTATTAAAACAGAAGGCGAGCGTAACAAAAAAACAACGGTAGGTACGATTTCTTACATGCCGCCAATATTTGGGTGCTTTATTGCCAGTAAAGTGATCAGGGATTTAGTTGGTGATCTGGAACAATAAATGATATAAAAAACAAGCTGTCTTATTCAGGCAGCTTGTTTTGTTCTTAATTGTGTATTTTTTTAAGAAGCCAGGCTATGTTTTGTGCTAAATTACTTACTGTTCTTTGGGCTTCCTCGTCTTTTTGATAATCATCGATTGCTGCCGATTTAGATACATTCCAATATGTCGATCCCGGAACAATCATATCACTCATTAAATAAAAATGATTAATGGAGTCAAAAGCATTTAAGGCTCCGGCTCTTCTGGCAACAGTTACAGCTGCACCAATCTTTTTAGAAAGCGCCATATCATTTGCTCTTGCCACCACACCACATCTGTCAATTAAAGCTTTAAGTTCCGGAGTAATATCGGCAAAATAAGTTGGCGACCCCATAATAATAGCATCGGCTTTCAGCATTTTTTCAATTACCGGAGTTAATTTGTCATTGATCACGCATGTAAGATTCTTTAGCTGACCGCACTTTCTACATGCCGTGCATCCTCTGATTTGTTCTCCACCTATATTAACTATTTCAGTATTTATACCTTGTTCTTCTAATACCTGAGCAGTAATTTTAAGCAATCCCTTTGTATTACCGTTTCTTCGTGGACTTCCGTTTATTAATATTGCTTGCATATTGATTTTGTTTGCTGCAAAAGTAAATACTTTACTATAAATAGACGATGGAAGAGCGGCCAAAAAACAAACAAAAATCCACAAAATGTTAAAAATATAACAAAATGTGATATTTGTGTTTTAATTGTTAGCTTTCTTCAGATTATAAAAATAATGTCTTAATTTTGTATCGCTTAACGCATATAACTTTGGTTTTATATAAGGATTTATTAAAAATCTTTTCTTTATGAAAGTATTAAAATTTGGTGGAACATCTGTAGGAACCGCCCAGCGAATGAAAGAAGTCGCAGGTTTAGTTTGTGATGGAGAACAAAAAATTGTTGTACTGTCGGCTATGTCAGGAACAACAAATTGTTTAGTAGAAATAGCGAACTATTTGTATAAGAAAAATAATGATGGTGCAAATGAACTAATCAATGAGTTAGAGCAAAAGTACTACGAAGAAGTAGATGCACTTTACAAGTCTGAAGAATATAAACAGAAGGGTAAAGAGATGATTGAGTCTCATTTTGACTATATTAAATCTTTTACAATAGATGTATTTACCAATTTTGAGGAAAAAGCAATTCTTGCGCAAGGTGAATTGATTTCAACTGCAATGTTTCAGTTTTATCTTGAAGAAATCGGAAAAAACTCAGCATTGATTCCTGCGTTGGATTTTATGCGTATTGACAAGCATAATGAGCCAGATACTATTTATATAAAAGAAAACTGCTCAAAAGTATTATCAGAAAATCCAGGGTTTGAAATTTATGTTACTCAGGGATATATTTGTAGAAATGCTTTTGGTGAAGTAGATAATTTACAGCGTGGAGGTAGTGATTTTACGGCAAGTTTAATTGGAGCAGCCATTAATGCCGATGAAATACAAATCTGGACTGATATTGACGGTATGCACAATAATGATCCTCGCTTTGTTGAAAACACGCATTCAGTTGCAAACCTGTCATTTGATGAAGCTGCAGAGTTGGCATATTTTGGAGCTAAGATTTTACATCCAACAAGTGTGCTTCCGGCAAAACTTTCAAATGTTCCGGTACGATTATTAAATACCATGGAGCCAAAGGCACCGGGAACTTTAATTTCATCAGCTCAGGAAAAAGACAGAATTGCAGCCGTAGCAGCAAAAGATGATATTACTGCTATTAAAATTAAGTCGGGCAGAATGCTTTTAGCCTATGGTTTCCTTCGTAAGGTTTTCGAAATTTTTGAAACCTACAAAACTCCAATTGACATGATTTCAACTTCTGAGGTTGGCGTTTCAGTTACCATTGACAACAGTAAGCATCTTGATGATATTGTTGATGACCTGAAAAAGTTTGGAACAGTTGATGTTGATGGTGAACAAGTAATTATTTGTGTTGTTGGAGATTTAGTTGCAGATAATATTGGTTATGCAAATAAAATATTTGAAGCATTAAAAGGAATTCCAATTCGTATGATTTCATACGGAGGAAGTAATTACAATGTATCTATCTTGGTAGATAAAAAGTATAAAAAAGATGCGCTTAATGCATTAAGTGATAAATTGTTTTAAGGATTAGATTATAATGACAAATCATTTTCCGGTTGAGAAACTACAAAATATAGAAACTCCGTTTTACTATTATAACATGGAGTTGCTTGAACAAACGCTTCAGGTAATTAAAGAAGAGTCGTCAAAGTATGGTTATCATATTCACTACGCGGTTAAAGCTAACGCTAATAAAAGAATTCTTGAAACCATTAATTCTTATGGCTTAGGTGCAGATTGTGTAAGTGGAAATGAAGTTTCAGCGTCTCTTGATGCAGGTTTTCCTTCTGAAAAAGTTGTTTTTGCAGGTGTTGGAAAGTCTGATAAAGAAATTATTACAGGCCTTAAAAATAATATTGGCTGTTTTAATGTGGAGTCTATTCCTGAGTTGGAAGTGATTAATGAACTTGCTGAAAAAGAAGGTTTGGTTGCTAATGTTGCATTACGAATTAATCCTAATGTAAAGGCAAATACCCATCATTACATTACAACCGGGCTCGAAGAAAATAAGTTTGGAATTTATATCTGGGACCTTGAAAAGGTAATGGATAAAATTGATGAACTAAATAATGTCAATTTTAAAGGAATTCATTTTCATATCGGATCTCAGATTAATGATTTAGATTCATACAAACAGCTTTGTACCAGAGTAAATGAATTACAGGAGTTGTTTGAAAAAAGAAGAGCAATACCACAGATTGTAAATGTAGGTGGTGGATTAGGTGTGGATTATGAAAATCCGGATGAAAATCCAATGCCTGACTTTAAAGCTTTCTTTAAAATATTTGATGAATTTTTGGAGTTAAAAGAAGGTCAGGAAGTTCACTTTGAATTAGGTCGTTCTGTTGTATGTCAGTGTGGATCATTGATTTCGAGAGTAATTTATGTAAAAGAAGGTGTAAATACAAATTTTGCTATTGTTGATGCTGGTATGAGCGATTTAATTCGTCCGGCATTATATCAGGCATATCATAAAATACAAAACCTTACTTCAAGTGGGGAAGAAGAAAAATATGATGTTGTTGGTCCAATTTGTGAATCGTCAGATTGTTTTGGAAAAGCAGTGGTTCTTCCTACTACTCAGCGCGGTGATTTAATATGTATCCGTTCAGCTGGTGCATATGGAGAAATCATGGCAAATCAATATAATTTAAGAGCTCTGCCAAAAGGTTTTTATTCGAGCGATTTATAGTTATCTTTGCAGCAATATTGAAAATAATGATAGAGGGTGTGTCTTTTGGCACACCTTTTTTAGTTCATATAAATTAAGTAAAGATGTTTTACACATTGTTTATTAATGTTGGTAGTTTGTTTTTAATGATGTTACCAGGATACATCCTGATTCGTAAAAACATACTTAGTGCAGGAGCATTAAAAGATTTTAGTCAGGTTATTGTTAAGGTGTTTTACCCGTGCCTTATTTTTAGTTCAATGACCAGAAATTATTCGCTGGAACAAGTGATGGATTCGTGGCAGCTTCCGGTAGCAGCATTCTTTATTCTTTTTATAGGTTACCTTATCGGATTAATATACAATGGATTTTTCAGTAAGGGAGATATCGAACATAAAAAGAGTATGTTGTATCAATTTACGATCAATAACTATTCTTTTCTTCCATTAGCTATTATTGCAAAGCTGTACGATGAACAACATATGGCTGCGCTAATACTTTCCACTTTGGGATCAGAGATTACTGTTTGGACCTTAGGAATGGCTATTTTAAATAAAAGGGAGAAGGGGTTTAACTTTAAAAATTTAAAACATCTGTTGTCAGCGCCATTAATGAGTATCTATTTTTCATTAATTGTAATGATTGTTTTCTCTCAGTTTCATACATCTATAGGTGCTTTGATTGAAAAGTATTCAACCATTAAATATATCAATTCAACTATTTACGATTTAGGTCAGGCAACAATTCCATTATCGTTAATTATGACAGGAGGGAGAATGGGTAAAATTAAGTTTGGAGATCTTAAATCAAAAGACATATGGATTGTTACTTTATTCAGGATGGTTATTATTCCATTTGCGGCCGTTTTAATGATTAAAATGTTGTTTCCTGATCATCCGTACCAAAATGTAATGTTAATCGTTTGTGTGATGCCTAATGCAATCGCTAGTCTTGTTTTGGGAGAACTGTATGGGGGAGATCAAAACCTGTTAAGTGGAACGGTTTTAATCAGTCATATTGTTTCTTTAGGGATGATTCCTTTATGGCTAATGTTTTTAATATAAAGTTGGATTCAGTAATCCCAATAAGATAAAATTAAGGAGGCGCTATTTTTGTTAAAATAGCGCCTCCTTCGTAAATTATGTTTGTGTCTTTTAGTTTTTAAGCTTTTCAAGTTCACTATGAATCTTGTTCCATCTGTCATCTTCCATTTTAGGTCCTACAACCTCAATAACATTTCCGGAAAGAAGCGCTCCAATTTGTCCGCATTTATCAATTGGCAAAAAGTTTAGTAAGCCATATAAAAATCCGGCAGCATATAAATCACCAGCACCTGTTGTATCAATGCTATTAGCAGGAATAACTCCAACCTCAAAAGTCGTTTCAAAATGTTTAATAATTGAACCTTTACTTCCTAGCTTAAGAACAGCAATGTTACAGTCTTTAGCCATAATGTCTAAAGCCTCTTTTTCTTCTTTTTTAGTAAAAGCTTTGGCTTCTTCTTCATTAGCAAATAATATATCCACGTATTTAGCCACCATGTCTTTTAAAAAGGCGTGGTTATCTTCTACTACATTAAAGCTGGCTAAGTCTAATGAAACAATTAATTTGGCCTCTTTAGCGCATTTTAAAGCTTTTTCAATTAGAGGTTGATTATACACCAGGTATCCTTCAATATGAAAGTGTGTATAGCCATGAAATAAATCTTCTACAATATCATCAGGACTTAATTCAACGGCAGCTCCTAAAAACGTGGCAAAAGTTCTTTCCGAGTCAGGACTAATTAAAGCGATTGCTTTTCCAGATTCGTTTTCGCTGGTTAGTAATTTAGGTTCAATATTATTTGAGCTCATATCTTTTTTAAAGAATTCACCCAATTCATCGTTTCCAACTTTTCCTAAAAATCCGGTTTGTATTCCAAGGCATGATAAACCATGAATGGTGTTTGCGGCCGAACCTCCGGAAGCTTGTTCTGTTTTTAAATGTGAAATATGCTCTAATACTTTAGATGAGGTTTCAGCATCTACTAATTGCATACTTCCTTTAGGGAAATTCAATCTTTGCAACAATTCATCATCTTCCATTTTTGTAAGGATATCTACCAGTGCATTTCCCATTCCTAGAACTTTGCTCATAATCAGCTATTTAATATTTTAAGTGAAATTTTTTTGAATTTTTTTTTACAAAGATATTGCATATTTTTAAATTTCCTCTTACTTTCGCAGCGCATTTGTGAAAAACACATTCTAAAACGATAGAGTGAAACAGATGAAATATTGATAAAGGAATAAATAATACTCCTCCTTAGCTCAGCTGGTTAGAGCACCTGACTGTTAATCAGGGGGTCCTAGGTTCAAGTCCTAGAGGGGGAGCATTTTTAAAATACAAGTTACAAAAGTGACTCTCATTCCTCCTTAGCTCAGCTGGTTAGAGCACCTGACTGTTAATCAGGGGGTCCTAGGTTCAAGTCCTAGAGGGGGAGCATTTTTAAAACACATGTTACAAAAGTAACACTTATTCCTCCTTAGCTCAGCTGGTTAGAGCACCTGACTGTTAATCAGGGGGTCCTAGGTTCAAGTCCTAGAGGGGGAGCAGAAAAGAGATCTGATTTATTTCGGGTCTCTTTTTTTGTTTATTATTCTTTCCAAAACAAAGTCAGTTCTTTTTATCTTTTGTGAGTCTTAATATAACTTTAGGAAAAAATACCTGAATTAAAAAATGCGAACTTTTGAGTTTAATAGAAACAAGCATAACAAGGAGTTGTTGATTGATTGTTTAAGTATACATGAAATATCAGCACTGAGTACTTCCTTAAAAGAAATGCATACAACATCTTTTTACGAACTGTATTTTTTTACCGAAGCTGAAGGTACTATTTCAATTGAGAATAAAATTTATCAAATAGATGGTGCCTGCATCGTTATGTTGCCACCTCTTGTTGCTCGTCAATGGGATATTTCCTTTAATAAAGACTCGTACGTAGTATTTTTTGAGCAGGAAATTTTTGAGTATACCTTAAAGGATGCTTTCTTTTTGTATCGGTTGCAGTGTTTTAACTTTAATAGTTTACATCCTATTTTACCAGTAAAGGACGGGCAGTGTAGTAATTATTATTTTCTTATTCAGAAGATAATGAATGAAATAGCCAATATAAAAGATGACAGTATCTATTTATTAAATGCTTACTTATATCAGTTGTTACTTGAGATCAACCGTAACTATGTAAGTTACTTTCAGATAAAAGAGGCATTAAATACCAATTCGGAAGTCATCAATTTTAAAACGCTGTTAAAAAAGAATATACATTCAATTCAAACAGTGAATGGTTATGCCGATTTAATGGGAATTACACGTAATCATCTTAATAAAATATGTATTGAGCTCCTTGGTAGAAATGCCAGTTCAATTATTAAGAATGAACTTCTTTTGGCATGTAAAACAGAATTATTGGCATCGTGTATTACTGTTGCAGAAATATCCTATAAGTTTAATTTTTCTGCACCATCTAATTTTACGCGTTTTTTTAAGGATGTTGAAGGTATTTCACCAGGTGATTACCGGAAAAAATTTCAAAATGATAAGAATTGATGCATAATGATAGGTGATGAAATGCTGAAACAAAATATTTTTGACGCAAAAAAATAATAAAAGATAAAAAGATGTCAAAATTAGTAATTGTAACACACCCAAATATTGAAGGTTCAGTAGTAAATAGTAAATGGGTTAGCGAATTAGAGAAGTATTCAGACAATATTAAACTTCATTCATTATACGCGAAATATCCGGATTTAAATATTGATGTGGCTGCAGAGCAGGAATTGTTATCTCAGTATGATGAGATTATTTTTCAATTTCCATTACATTGGTTTGGAGTTCCTTATGCTTTAAAACAGTATATGGATCAGGTATTGACTTATGGATGGGCATTTGGTCCTGATGGAGATAAAATGAAGGGAAAAAAGATTGGTTTTGCTGTTTCAACAGGTGGTGCTCAGGAAACTTATGAAACAATGGTTTCACTTGAGGACTTATTAAAACCAGTTTATGTTTCATTCCAATATTGTGGATGTGAAATTTTACCAACTCACAGATTGTATGGAGCAAATCAAGGAATTACTCCTGAATTTGTTGAGGAAAACGCAAAAACATATGCAGCATCATTGCTTTAAGAACAATGATAAAAATATTATACAGAGCCTTTGGAGTTAGCTTCAAAGGCTTTTTTTGTTTCTCAACTTTTTTGTAAAAGGGATTTAGTTGTTGTGTAGGTACAAACAAAAAAAGCGCCCAGAGTGGAAGCCTCCGAACGCCTTTATTTTCAATGTGGAGAATATCGGAATCGAACCGATGACCTTTTGACTGCCAGTTATATTTTTATACTTTATGAAAACTTACTAAATTTTATATAATATCATATAGTCAATATGTTACGTCTTTTGTAATTCACGTAGATTATAAAAAATTACCAAAAGTTACTATATTTGTATGTTATAATGTATGTTACTTTTGACTTATGAACAAAACCGTATCAACAGCTATTATCCTAGATACTCGTAAAACTAGAAAAGATAAAAGGCATATAGTTAGATTAAGAGTTACTTATCAAAGAAGGCAAAAGTATTACTCAACTAAGTATGTTTATACTCAAGATGAATTTGATACAGTAATGTCTCCTAATAGTAAAGGCGAGAATAAGAAAGTGAAACTTAATTTACAAGCCTTAGAGAAAACTGCTAATGACATCATTAATAATCTACCGGATTTTGATTTTGACACTTTTGAAAAGTACCTAAAATCACCTAAAGGAAGACCGTCAATTAATACTTATTACGAATCCTATATAAAACAACTTAATACAGAAGAAAGAGTAAGTACAGCTATAAGTTATACAGCAAGTTTAAAGTCATTGTTATCCTTTAGGCAAAGCGACTATATTTACTTCAATGAAATTGATGTATCTTTTTTGACAAAATACGAGAATTGGTTACTTAAAAATGACAAATAGATATTCCGGTGATGTTGACCCCTCATTCCGGTCATATTGACCCCCTTGGATTTGGGTAACTAAAAATGGTTAGTGTGACAAAATTACATCT
>NZ_JAPDPJ010000072.1 GCF_026013605.1 Plebeiibacterium sediminum | reverse complement strand
CAGGAGAAATGTCATCATGGTATGTGTTAAATGCCATTGGTTTATACACCTATTCACCAGCCGATCCTGAATATATTATTACTGTTCCTAAATTTCAAAATATAGAATTTAGTTTGGATGATACATCTTTCAGAATTAAAAGAATTGGTGAAGGTGAAGAGATCACACAAATTACTTATGGTGGTAAAACTATCGATGGTTATTTTATTACGCATGAGCAATTAAAACAGGGAAATGAATTAGTGATTTCAACTAAATAAAGATATTTGTAGAATTAATATTCAATATTATTGAATAATTTTATCGGGTAGCTATGAAAATGTTGTATTTCACTTATAGCTGTTGCGTACAACATTTTCATTTACCCAATGGAACTTCCCTAAAATATAATCAGGGGTATGTTTCATTTTAAATATAGAACTTAACTGTTTGATTGTATTTGTAATAAGAATATTGAATAATAAGAAATTTAATAATGTAAGAGGTTTCGGTATGACAGGGAGATATGCTTTTAAGTTATTATCAATTATTTTATTTGTTCAAACTATAGGTAATATAAGTTGCTTTAGCTATAATCTTAAAAATATTTCCAGAAATCAGGGACTATCCAATAGTGCAGTTACTTCAATTTGTCAGGATTCAGATGGTTATCTATGGATAGGTACTTGCGAAGGCGTAAATATATACGATGGCAGTGAAGTTAAAATATTAAACCCATACACTTCAGATAATCATTTTGCAGGACGAATTATTGAAAATATTATAGAAACAGAGAAGGGAATTCTGTGGATACAAACGAATCATGCATTAGTCCGACTAAATAAATATGAAGGTACCACAGATGTTTATCCGGAGTTTAAAGAGAAAAACATTTATTTGAAATACAATAACAAACTTTGTATTTTAAAGGACAACTATTTATATTACTACACTTCTGCCACAAACAATTTTCAGAAAATTGAAATTTCAGATCAATCCTCCTTCAAACTGTTAAACGCATTTATTGATCAAAAAAACGTGCTTTGGCAGGTACGTGAAAATGGTGTAAAAAAATATCAATTGGTTTATATTAAAGAAACCGATGAGCTTGAAATTAAATTGATTCATGAATCCGAGTACGCTAGCCGAGTTATAGCATCGGATAATCAGGCGAATCATATGTTTTTTGTGGATGCTGATTATGATTTTTATGAGGTGGACCTTGCTTCAGATCAAAAGAATTTAATTACAAACCTACAAAAAGAATTAGATATAAAAGGAGAAATATCTTCCATTATTAAATATCATAACAATTACTTAATAGGCTTTAAAACACATGGGGTAATACAACTGATTCCTCAAGGTGAAAATAAATTTGAACTTCATGAGCTTGATATATATTCAGGTGTTTTTACTATGTTGGTAAATCGTGATCAGGATAATTTTTGGATTGCAACAGATGGTCAGGGACTATTTACATGTTATAACAATGAATTTTTGTTCAATAGTTTTACGTTTGATAAATTTCCTGTTCAAATTACAAAACCAATCCGGGCACTATTTGTGGATGAATTCAAGAATTTATGGATTGGTACCAAAGGTGACGGGATATATAAAATAGAAGATTATAGCCCCAACACAGTGCTGAGTCACAGTAAAACTAAAAATTACAACATAAGCAATAGTAACCTTCCCAATAATAGTGTTTATGTGATAAAAAAAGGTTCCAGAAATTTGCTGTGGTTCGGACATGATAAAGGAATCAGTTATTACTCTTACACAGGTGAAATTAAGAATCTTAATAATGATCATTTATTTCCGTCAATTTCTTATGTTTTCGATATCTATCAAGTGAATGATAGTACGTTATGGTTGGCATCAGTGGGTAATGGAATTATAAAAGTAAACCTCGATTATAGCAATAACCAGCCTAACATAAAAGACATTAAAAACATCAAAGTAAATAATGGTAAGGTTTCTTCAAATTACTTTTTCAGTCTGTGTAAAAAGAATGATTCAACATTGTTGTTTGGTAACAGAGGGGAAGGGGCATTTAGCTTAAATTTAAATAGCGAAGAACTAAGCAATATAAACCTGAATAAAGAAATTAACAAAGATGTTTATTCAATTAAATCGGATGAAAAAGGCAATTACTGGCTGGGAACAGGAGGTGGTTTAGTAAAATACAATGGTTTACAAACCCAAGTTTACAATCAAAGTCATGGTTTACCCAATAATACCATTCATTCCATTATTGATGAATACGATAATAACATTTGGCTAAGTTCCAATAAAGGTATCATCAAGTTCGATCCGGAACGCGAAATTTCTCATGCTTACAATCAGAATGAAATGTCTGATATTATCGAATACAGTGATGGCGCATGTTATTTAAATTTATCCGATGAATATATATTATTTGGAGGAATCAATGGTTTTGTATCTATCAAATCGAATAATAGATACGAAATCATGAATTATCAACCCGAAATAAATGTTTCAGAGCTTAGAATAAATGGCGAAGAACAAAATATACACGAGTTTATAAAGTTGTATCAGCAGAATAATGTCATTAACCTAACTTATACTCAGAATTTCTTTTCTTTTAAATTATCTGTAATCGATTATCTGAAGAGCAACAGTTACTTGTATTATTATAAGCTAGAGGGATTAAATGACAGTTGGATTAACAACAGGACCTCAAATTTAGTTTCATTTTCACATATTCCTCCGGGTAATTATGTATTAAAATTAAAATATAAGGATTTGATGACGGACTCTTTTAGTAGCATTAAATCCTTTAATATTACCATAGTGCCACCATGGTATAAAAGTAAAATGGCTTTTTTGCTGTACTTTATTTTTTGCGTAGGTATAATTGCGTTTATCTTCAGATATCTTCAAAAGATTTATCAATTGAAAAACAAATTGGTAAAAGTGATGCTTGAAGAAAATGTGAAAGATGAAATGTATGAAGCTAAAATGCAGTTGTTTACTGAAATTACACACGACTTTTTTACGCCATTAACATTAATTTTGGGACCATGCGAAAACATCATTAGCAATACAGATTCTAACGATCAGATTAGGCAAGATGCTGCTTTAATAAAAAACAATGCAGAGAAACTGCATAATCTGGTTCGCGAAATAATTGATACCCGTAAACTAGAGTTGAAAAATCAAAAAATACAATTTGAAGCGATTGATTTGTTTGAATTACTTAGTAATAATGCGAATTTGTTTTTACAGATATCTCAATATAAACATGTAGATTATCAGATAGATTTACAGGAAAACATCACCTGGAATACCAATGTCAATTTCATCGAAAGGATTTTAACTAACTTAATTTCCAATGCTTTCAAATATGTAAATAATAGTGGTGAAGTTAAAGTACATATGTTTAAACAAGGAGATGATGTAAATATTACCATTTCCAATACAGGAAAGGGAATTCCTCATGATAAATTAGATACCATATTTGAAGCTTCTTCTGATCCAAGTAAAAAGAACGAAGATGGTATTTTCGAAAGTCATGGGATGGGATTATCAGTATGCAAGCATCTGGTGGCCCTTATTAATGCAACCATTGAAGTAGAAAGTACTCCCAATCATTGGACTCATTTTACTATTAAACTGCAACCGGTTACCAGTTCCAATGAAATGATTCCGGAAGTTGAGGAACAAACATTTGAAATTAAACCTTCAGGAGAAACGACAGACAAGCAAAAATTACCAGTTGTGGTAATCGTTGACGATGATCCGCAATTGTTATCTTTTATCAGTAATATTTTTGTTGATATTTATAATGTAGTTGCTTTTGATCATGCACAGGTGGCTATTGAATACACCAAAATACATCATATTGATCTTATTATTACAGATTTGATGATGCCGGGTATAAATGGAATCTCCTTAATTAAGGAAATAAGAGCAGATAAAAACCTGATACATATACCTATTGTTATTTTATCTGCCAAGTACACACATGAAGATAAAACAGAAGGTATTAGTTCTGGCGCTGATGCGTATATTTCAAAACCTTTTAGTATAGAGTATATAAAGAGTGTGGTTGGCAGGTTACTTGAAAATAAAGCCAATCTGAAAAACTTTTATTCTTCAGTAGTGAGCAATTACGTAATCGAAAATGGTAATTATGTAAGTAATGAGGATAAAGAATTTTTCGACTCTTTTTTAAAGGTCATTGAGGAAAATATCAGTAAACCATCTCTGGCTATTAATGATATTTCTGAAATTATGGGAATTACAACCCGAATGATTTATCGTAAATTGGAGGACATAACAGATAAAAAACCTGCAGAATTTATCAAAGAATACAGGTATAAGTATGTGGATACACTATTGTTAACAACCAATTTAACAATAGAAGAAATAATGGATAAGTGCGGGGTTGGTAGCAGAGCTACCTTTTTTAAGAATTTTGCAAAAATATATGGAACAACTCCTAAAAAGTACAGACAGAATGCCATTAATCATTTTAATGACAAGAACTCATGAGCGGTAAAATGCTAATTCAGATAGATTTCCTTTAAGTAGTTATTTTAATAAAAAGTATAATTCTAAACAGTCACTATTATTCCATTAGCGATTTATCTTATATTTATTAGTTTTGACATTTATAAAAGGATGTGTTATTTTACATCTTGATATCGCTGTTAATTCTATTCAATAAATTGAGATTTTTCCTTTGAGGTAATGACGCTGAAAAAAACTACACACACTTCTCTGCAATTCTGTTTAAAAATCATTATTGTATTTTCTTTTTTCCATTTTCATTTAAGCGCACAAAATATTTCAATCCGGGATATTCCTTCTCAGGAAAAATTACCTGTTAATGCCATTCATCGTATTTTTCAGGATAGTGAAGGGTATATGTGGTATGGTACTTTTAACGGATTATGCAGATATGATGGCTATAGTATTAAAACCTTACGATCTGATTTTTATAATCCTAACCTTTTAAAGGACAATTATATTACCTATATCAACGAAGATCATGATAATAAAATTTGGTTCGGTACATTTAAAGGAGCTTACACATTAGATAAGGAAACATACCAATTAAAAGCGATTAGTCTTGGTGACGATTCGGATAGATGGATCTTTTCTATTAATGTAACCAGCGACGGAACAATTTGGGTGAATGTGGCAGGGACGCTATTCAGATTAAACTCAAATGGAGATATTCTCAAACAGTACGATCTTAATATCAAGGGCGAACCAAGAAGCGTGTTTTTTGTGTATGAAGATATCAACGATGAGATTTTAATCTCGCTTACCGGATGTGGAATGTATAAACTGGATAAATCTTCAGATTCGTTTGAACCATATTTTACGGATAGTGAGTTTACAGATATAGAGCGCATTATCTGGGATGAAACACATCAGTGTTACTGGTTGGGAACATGGGGTAAAGGAATTGTTCGTTTTAATCCTGAAGCAAAATATCCAGAAGAGCAATATATCGCACAACCACTTCCTGTTGATTTTAAGGGAGAGCCTGTGGCACAGCTTTTTCACATGGTACGTGATGATGTATTGGAATATCTTTGGGTAACCACAACTAAAAATATTTTTGCTTTTCAGATTACAGAAAACGGAACTTTAGAGCAGGTAGATACCTCTCCTTTTCTGGGTACATCGAATAGAATGCTGTATGAGATTTTTAAAGATCGTTTCGGCAAAATGTGGGTGTCCTCCTTCGATGAGAAGAGCTTTATTATTGATATTCATAATGATTTTATAAAAAAATACCCGCTGACCGGGCTGAAAGAAAGGATTAATGCGAACCCTGCCATTGTATCATTATATGAAGATGAGGGGATTTTTTGGTTATCACAAGATCGTTATGGACTTTGTTTGTATGATGCTAAAAATGGAATATTGAAGCATTTTAGCGAATTTAATGCTGTGCAAAATCTATCCTTATGGGATGCTACGCTTATCAAGGGTTCTCATCGTTCCAATCAAATCTGGACCACATTATATAACACAGAAGTAATTGGGTTGAAGAGAAACAATATGGAGATGGAACTTCAACAACATCTTTATTTTGACACATTGGCTCAGGATCCGGGTTTTATATCTGCTCTATACGAGGATAATAAGGATCATTTATGGATAGGAACAACTACCAGTGTATTTTTTTATAATATTAAAGAAGATGAAATTCAGCTTGTTGTAGAGGGTATAGGAGATGTCAGGGATATTATTCAAACAGGTGATGGCAGAATATGGATTCTGTTAAATAATAAGGGTATTTGTGCCATTGATGCTGATCTTGAAACTACATTATTCGAATTTGAAAAAGACTTTGTTTGTGCCGATGCCACCAGCGATGGACAATTATGGATTGGAACAGGAAAAGGAGAAGTGTTATTGTTTAATCCGGCTACCCAAAAACTGGATGATTACAGTAAACGATGTGGGCTAAACGGTGATATTATTAATAGTATTATTGTAGATCAGTTAAATCATGTTTGGATTACTACCAATCAGTCCGTTAAGGAATATAACCCTCGGAATGGAGCATTCAGAAGATATAGTACCAATAACCCGGATTTTTTATTAACTCGTTTATTGCCAGGCTCAACCTATTTTGATGGTACTGAAAATATCTATTTTGGTGGAATATCCGGAATTATCTCAATTCCACCAACTCAACGCCTTGAAGGAATTCCTGAATCGATAGAAACACATATCAGTGATATTAAAATCATGGGCACAAGTATTTGGGACCATCCTGAAATACAAAAGATCTCAGATAGTATATTATACCTTAATCCTGCCGATCGCAATTTAGAAATTGAGTTCTCATCTCTTGATTTTCATAATCTGGATCAGGTGAGATATGCTTATCAATTGGAAGGTGTTGATGATAATTGGGTTTATACAGAAGAAGGTAAAAATGCTGCGTTTTATAACCAGTTGGCCAAGGGCGATTATATTTTCAGGGTTAAAGCAACCGATAAAAACGGCTTATGGAGTAAAAAAATCACGTCGTTACATATATTACGATTACCAGCATGGTATGAATCATGGTGGGCTTTCGTATTGTACTTTATATTAATAGCTAGTTTGTTAGGCTATATTATTTATATAAATCACAAACGTATTGAATTACGAAGCAGTGAAAAATGGGCCGACAGTGCAGAAATGGTTAAAATGCATCACTATATTGAAAACAGTAAGAATGCAGCCACTCCTGAATTTGAGGAGTATGACAAGATGTTGATCGAAAAAGCAACCAATATTGTAGTCGAAAATTTAGGCGATTCAAAATTTAATGTAGAGGCACTGGCATCAGATATGAACATGTCCCGATCTACCTTATCGCGCAAAATAAAATTGATTACCGGAGATACCTCTTTTCAGTTTATAAAAAAGATAAAAATGCATCATGCCTGTCAGATGTTAAAAAACAAAACTGTAAAAGTTTCCGATGTAATGATCTCTTTAGGTTATAATGATTATAAGAACTTCACCGAATCATTCAAAAGTATCTATGGTATTTCACCAAGTGAATATCAGAAAACACAATGTGAAAATGAATAACTTTTTTATTCAGAATTAACTTCCTTAAAATCGATAAAATTGGTGTGTTTTTGTTCAAAACTATGGGGGTTTTTAAGCAAATATGCCCTGATCAAGATACCCCAATCTATTGATTTGTAACCAAAATAGAAAACAGATATTATTCATTTCCTTTGATATTAGAGAAAGTCAGAAATCGACTTTTAAAGCATTGTTAAGATCAGATTTATTCATTGTTATTCCGGAAAAAAGCAAAAGCTGATAGTGAATATTTCAATTATAATCATGTGACTAAAATCAAAGAATTATGAAAAAAAATCCTTACTGTCACAAATTACATTATTGTAGTTTACAAAAGCTGACATTAAAATTACTACTTGTAATAAGTATCTTATCATATACTTCAGCTACAGTATATGCTTCAAACAATACTTCAACATCCATTCAGGAGGAGAAAAAGATCACGGTTACCGGAAATGTGACTGATCAATCAGGTTCATCTATTCCGGGAGTTACTATTTTGGTTAAAGATTCAAGTATAGGAACAATATCAGATATAGATGGTAATTATACCTTAAGTAATGTACCACAAGGATCTGTTTTGGTGTTTTCGTTTGTAGGAATGAAATCGCAGGAAGTGAACGTTGAAAATAATACGGAAATCAATGTGGTTTTAGAGAGTGAGTTTATCGGATTGGATGAAGTTGTTGCAGTTGGTTATGGTATTCAGCGCAGGGAAGATGTAACAAGCTCAATTGCAAGTGTTAAAGCAAAAGATTTTGTTAAAGTTCCTACTCCCGATGCAGCACAGCTTGTTAGAGGACAAATTGCCGGAGTTTCTGTAATTACACCTGATGCAAATCCTTTATCAACATCACAAATTTCATTAAGAGGTGTTACTACATTAAGTTCTGGTAGCGGTCCTCTTATTCTTATTGATGGAATTCCTGGTGCTATAAATTCTGTTTCTCCAAACGATATTGAGCAAATTGATGTACTTAAAGATGGTTCTGCAGCAGCGATTTACGGAACCAGAGGTACCAATGGAGTTATATTAATTACAACTAAAAAGAACAAAGGAGAAATTGAGCCTTCTATTGAGGTGAATTCTTATATCTCTACCCAAAAGATCATTAAAAAACTGCCAATGATGACTACGGCGCAATATCGCGAAAAAGTAGCATCAGGAAAACCGGGAGCAATGGATCAGGGAGCTGACATTGATTGGGTTGATGAAATTTTACAAACACCATTCAGTCAAACGTATAGTGTAAATTTGAAAGGTGGATCAAGTAAAACAAGTTACATTGCCAGTTTTGATTATACTTCAAATGAAGGTATTGTAAAACGTTCAAAAGTAGATATGATCTTTCCTCGATTGAATGTGATACATCGTATGTTTGATGATAAATTAAAGATTGATGCAAGTGTAAGTGGTTACCATCGTAATTATGGTATTCCTTACAACAATGGGGTTTATCAAAATGCACTGATTTATAATCCTACCACTCCAATTACAGATGAAAATGGCAACTGGACAGAGAGTGCTCGCGAAATGTATGAAAATCCACTGGCTCTTTTAAATGAAACTAAAGGTGAAAACAAGATCACTAATTTAAGAATGTATTCGGCTGTTACTTTTAGTCCGATCGAAGGTTTGGATATCAAATACCTGGCATCAAGAGAAACTTACTATCACTTTAGTGGATACTACGAAACCAAACAGCACAGGTCAAATGTAATCATGGGGAAAAATGGTTATGCTTCAAGAACAACAAATCGTAGCCAGAATGACTTGATGGAACTTACAGCTCATTACAAAAAATTAATCAATGAGAATCATAGTTTTTCTGTGTTAGGTGGATATAGCTGGACGAATAATAATTATCAGTCTGCATTTATGGATAATTATGATTTTCCAAGTGATGATTACTCGTACAATAACATGGGCTTAGGAGCTGCTTTAAAAGATGGTTCTGCCGGACAATCAACTGTTCAAAATGAAAATAAGTTGGTAGGTTATTTCGGAAGAGTGAACTATAACTTTAAAAGTAAATATTATGTATCAGCAAGTGTAAGATACGAAGGATCTTCTAAGTTTGGTGATGATCATAAATGGGGAACATTCCCTGCTGTAACCGTAGGTTGGAATCTTAAAGATGAGTCTTTTCTTAATGGTGTAGGCGTGCTTACTTCATTAAAATTAAGAGCAGGATTTGGTGTTACAGGTACTGAGCCTGGTAGTCCTTATTTATCATTGAATCAATTGAATTTAGGAGGATATGGATATTATGGAGGAGAATGGGTGAATTTACTTCGTCCGGGAACCAATCCTAACCCGGATTTAAGATGGGAAAAGAAAGAAGAAACAAATATTGGACTTGATTTCGGTTTCCTTGAAGACAGAATTTCAGGTAGCATTGATGTATACAAAAGGGATACTAAAGATTTGATTTGGGGTTATACAGTTCCTGTACCTCCTTACTTATATTCAAATATTACTGCTAATGCAGGTTCTATCCGAAACGAGGGTATTGAAGTTGCATTGAACCTGGTTCCTGTTTCTACTCAAGATTTAATCTGGAACTCTAATATTAATTTCTCTTCAAACCGTAGTGAGTTAATTGCTTTATCAAGTGGAAAATACAAATCTAGTGGTTATGCGGATGCAGGTAATACTTTAGCTCCAATTCAGCAACCAACACACCGTATTCAGGAAGGCGAACCAATTGGTAATTTCTATGGATACAAGTCAATTGATATTGATGCTGACGGACATTGGATTATTGAAGGTGAAGATGGTAATCCAAAACCAATTGTAGATCAGCAACCAACAGATAAAAAGGTATTAGGTAATGGTCTGCCAAAAGCTTATGTAAACTGGAATAACTCAGTAAGCTATAAACAATTTGATTTGGGTGTAACCATGAGAGGTGCATTTGGATTCCAGATTCTTAACATGGCTGAAATGAATTATGCTGTACCTGTGAATTTGGGTCAGGGTAATATTATGGAAAAAGCTTACGATAATGTTTACGGAAAAAGACCATTAGCAGATGATCAGGAGCTTCAATACGTAAGTCACTATGTACAAGATGGTGATTATTGGAAAATTGATAATGTAACTATAGGTTTCTCTCCAAAACTTAAAAAAGTAGAGTGGATTAAAGGTTTAAGAGTTTATTGTAGTGTTTCAAATTTAGCTGTGTTTACTAAGTATTCAGGTATTGATCCTGAGGTAAATGTTCAAGGCTTAACACCTGGTACCGATGATAGATATCGCTACCCTTCGGCCAGAACTTACACACTTGGTGTTAATTTGAACTTCTAATCAACATAAATTACGATGAGATGAAAAATTATAAAAATTTTAAAAACATATATATCTTATTGCTATCGGTGATTTTGTTTACCGGATGTGATAATAGTCTGGATGAAATTGTTTATTCAACCATAACAGAAAAAACATATAATTACACAGCTAATGATTTTGCTCCAAATATAGTGGGTGCTTATGCTCCAATGTACGAAAACGATGTCTTTGGGCGCTGGCAAACTCAGGAGCTTACAGGGTGCTGTATTGCTTTACCAGCCAATGTAACAGGATGGGATGACGGTGGTGTTTATAAAAAGTTAATGTTCCACACCTGGAACTCAGAAGCGATGCAAATTGGCCAGTTATGGGATAAAAGTTACAGAGGTGCTATTTTATGTAACAGTGCAATTAGTCGTTTAGAAAACAATATTATTCCAGCTCCATCTGAAGAAGAAAGATTGGATGCAATTGCTGAATTAAGAGCCTTAAGAGCTTATTACTATTGGATGATTTGCGATAATTTTGGCGATGCACCCCTTGTGATCACTACTTCACAGGAATTGCCGGAAAAGAGTACACGTCAGGAGATCTATAATTTTATTGTGGATGAATTAACAGAAGTAATTCCTGATTTAAGTGAAGTTCAGGGTGCTGAATTATACGGTAGATTCAACAAATGGGCTGCTAAAACACTATTGGCGAATATTTATATAAATGCCGAAGTTTATACCGGTGTGGCTAAATGGAATGAGTGTATTCAGGAATGTAACGATATTATTAATAGTGGTAAATGTGAATTGTCGCCTGATTATAAAGATCCATTTAAAATAGAAGGATCAGAGACTTCAAAAGAGGTATTGTTTACAATTCCTTACGATTATGACAGAGGTATTGTTGGTAACTTCCTTTTTATGAACTCATGGCACTCAGAGTTACAAAAGAAATACGAAACTGTTTATCCTCCTAATGCAGCCGGAGGTCCTAAAGGTGTTACTCAATTTATTGATACTTACCAGGCAGGAGATATTCGTTTACAGGACTCATGGTTAATGGGTCAGCAATATGATTCAGAGGGTAATATGTTATATGGAATTTATGACAAGGCCGGTGAACCACTTGTGTTTAGCAAAGACTTACCAGATGGTAAATATACCAATGAGATGGAAGGTTACAGAATGGGTAAATACGAAATTGCAGTGGGTTCGCAATGGAGTGCCGACAGTGATATTCCTCTTTTCCGATATGCAGAAGTTTTATTGATGAAAGCTGAATGTTTATTAAGAACAGGTCAGGCTGGTGCTGGTGCATTGGTTACTGAAGTCAGAAACAGAGCTTTTAAAGATAATCCGGAACTCGCAATAGTTACAGATGATCAATTAAAAGAAAACTCAGCATTTCAATGGGGATTGGTTGAAGACTATGTGATTTCAAGCCCTGGTGATCAGTCTGCAGTTGAATTCGGACGTATGTTTGATGAATGGAACTGGGAATTTGCATGGGAAGGTTATACCAGAAGAAATATGATTCGTTTTGGAGTGTTTACATCCAAAAGCTGGTTATCTCATGAACCTAATGGTGATTACAGAAGTGTATTTCCTATTCCTGAAAGTGTAATCACTTCAAATCCATTATTGGATCAAAACCCAAATTATTAAAAACATGAAATAGAAATTAAAACATTGGCAGGTCTGTTTCAACCATCAGATCTGCTGATAAAATGGTTGAAATACATATACAATTATTTTTCTTCCACCCTGATGATTATGTATTTAAAGTAGGTTAGGAGTATAAAACACCTTGAATGAGCAGATAAAAATAATTCAACATCTATCTTTTTTATTGTAGCTCTAACGAGAGTATGATTTATAAGTTTAAATGTTTTTGAAGTAATGGTAAAGTCAAGTGTTTTGTTCACTCTATGTTTTTACTCGTAGCTAATACTTTAATACATATTCAGGGATTAACTAAACCGTAATTGCACAAATACAATTAAAAAACTCATTACTGTGTAGCAGGAAATTATTAAAGCGATTGGAGTATATAAAATCTATTGATATGAAGTTTAAAAGTGTAAGTATAATAATGTTGTTGGTATATCTGGTAGCCTGTTCTCCCGGTGCTAAGAAAGGTGTGGATCAGATTGAATTAACAGAAAAACCTGTACCTATTTCGTCAGTAAAACATATTACCGGATTTTTTGGTCACAGGATAGATGTAAACCGAAATAATTACATCAAGAATTTCCCGATTGATAAATATGTTGATTTTATTGTTAAAAGAGAGCATACCGATTGGAATTGGACGCAAGCGGAGCAACATGGAAAATGGGTTGAGTCAGCCTATTTATCAGCCATTCAAAGTGATGATGAAGAATTATTAAAAAAAGCACAAACTGTTTTAGACAGAATCATTGATTCCCAGGAGGATGACGGTTACGTAGGTGCTACTGCAAAGGATTATCGCTCACAGGAAAGACCTGTAAGAGGTATGGACCCTTACGAACTGTATTTTGTGTTTCATGCCTTTATTACTGTGTATGAAGAAACTGGTAATGAAAAGGCTTTAGTGGCTGTGGAGAAATTAGCGGATTATTTCTTAATGAATTTTGGTCCTGGTAAACAAGAGTTTTGGCCATCAGATCTACGTCCACCAGAAAATGTGAATAAAAAATTATCCGGTACATCTCAATTTGCAGGTCATAGTGTACACTATTCTTGGGAAGGAACCTTACTTGCCGATCCTGTAACCAGATTATACGAACTAACAGGAAAAGAGAAATATTTAAAATGGAGTCAGTGGGTTGTAAGTAATATTGATAAATGGAGTGGATGGGATTCTTTTTCAAGATTAGATTCTGTAGCTTCAGGAAATATTGGTGTGGATAAACTACAACCTTATGTACATTCACATACTTTCCATATGAACTTTATGGGCTTTTTAAGATTGTACCGTGTTACCGGAGATAGATCTCTATTAACAAAAGTAATTGGTGCATGGAACGATATCAGCAAAAGACAAATGTATATTACAGGTGGTGTTAGTGTGGCTGAGCATTATGAGCACGACTACGTTAAACCTTTATCCGGAAATATTGTAGAAACCTGTGCTACCATGTCGTGGATGCAACTAACTCAAATGTTACTTGAAATTACAGGCGAAGTTAAATATGCGGATGCCATTGAACGATTGATGATTAACCATGTATTTGCTGCTCAGGATGCAGAGCATGGATCATGCAGATATCATACTGCACCCAATGGAAGTAAACCTGAAGGATATTTTCACGGTCCGGATTGCTGTACTGCCAGCGGACATCGTATTATTTCATTGATTCCAACATTTGCTTTTGCAGAGAAGGGCTCAAACTTTTACATCAACCAATATCTGGCCTCAGATTATGAAGGAGCAGATTTTAAACTTTCGGTTGAAACAATTTATCCTGAATCTGAAAGCATTAATATCGTAGTTGGGTCAGAAGTACCTGTACAAAAAGATTTGTTTTTAAGAATTCCTGCATGGTGTAACAATCCACAGGTAATGGTTAACGGAAAAGAAGTTGAGCAGGTAAAATCGGGAGCTTATTTAAAACTGGCTAATACCTGGAAAAAAGATGATGTAATTGCACTTACTTTTCCTATGGAAGAGCATTGGGTAATGCGTAAAAATCATAGCGAATATTCGATGTATTATTTAGCCGGAGGTGAGCATATGTATAAGGAAAACCCAACAGATAAAGTGCCATCAGCCTTTGTTCGCGGACCGATTGTATATGCATTAGATATGGTTTGGAATGAGCAATTGAATAATGATACAGTGAATCTTAACACTGATATCAGAGTGGATACCTCCATAAAACCTATTAAAATACATAAACCGGATGCATCATTACTTGGACCGGTTTATGAAACAAAAGCTTACTACGATAAAAAAGAAGTAAATGTAATTCTTACACCATTTGCCAATATTGGACAATGGTACCGTAAAGATGGTCCAAAACCAGATGAACATGCACATGCATTTTCATACGGAATTTGGTTATATGATTCTTCTATCAATTAGGATTTATGAATGACAATCAATCGGATCATTCAATAGTTATATTGAATGTCCGGTTGATTTAATGAAAAATAATCTACGACACAAATGATTTACCAGCACAAAATAATTTATAATATCATTCTGATTTTAGGGTTTTTATTTATTCCAAATATTCAATCAAAAGGTCAGCTATCATCTTTAAAAAACAATAAGTATCAGGTAGCGTTTTCTTATCGTGGCGTTTCTTCATTTAAAGCCATATCTGATTCAGCGGACTTATTTACAGAAGGAGATGCCTGGGGTAGTATCCATGTAAAATATAGGGTAAATAATGAAGATTGGTTTAATCTTTTCATTAATTCCACACGCTTTTCAAAAATAGATGAGCAAACCGTATTATACACCGACTCCTTGTTTGATATGGCCTTGTGTATGAAAAGATTCTACACTTTAAAAGAAGATGGTTTGCATTTACGTGTGGAGTTAACCAACACAAGCAAAAGAGAAATTGAATTAGGCGATGTTGTGGTACCTGTAAAATGGAATTCACCAGATAGAAATCAGGATAAAGCTACGCCTAAGCACATATTTGAAAAAACATTTATTCAAAAACAGAATATATCATTAAACGCATCATTTTTAACCTTTTCAAAACCTGCAGGAACAGGGGAGTTTTATCTGATGACAACAGGTGAACATACTCCTTTAGAGTTTTTCGATTATTCAAACCATACATCCAACTTATATATTCACTCAGGGGCTACAGCTCCCGAAATTGAAGGCAACTGGCGCTTGCCACATTCAACACAAAAATTAGCACCGGCAGGTAAAAACGGAAGTTCTATAACCTATCAGTTTCTACTAACATCGGTTTCAAAATATGAAGATTTACGAAGTGCTGTTTATAATAGTGGTTTGCTTGATGTAAGAGCGGCTCCTGGTTATACCGTTCCTCAGGATCTGTCTGTAAAAGTAGCCATTCGTTTAAATGGTACTATTGATTCATTAAAAGCTGAATATCCAAACCAAACCATAATCAGGAGTATAGGAAAAGGACCCAATGGTGCTCATCTTTTTGAAATTGACTTTGATCGTTTGGGCGAAAATATGGTTCGTGTGTATTACAATGGAAGTGAGCAGTCTATCCTTGAGTTCTTTTCTACTGAACCAATAGAAACACTGATTAAAAAACGCAGCGCTTTTATAGTTAATCATCAACAGCATAAGCAACCTGGTAAATGGTGGGATGGTTTGTACTCTGTTTATGATATGAAGCAGAAAAAACTAAGAGGGCCCGAAGATACAGATGGATTTGATGGATGGTGGGCTTATGTTATAGCCTGTGATGATCCTATTTTGGGTAAGGCACCTTTTGTGGCAGCAAAAAATGCTGTGTATCCAGATTCAACAGAGATTGCTTCGTTAGAGTATCATATAAAGAATTTTGTGTGGGGGAAATTACAACGTTCTGATGAAGAAAAACCTTATCCATATGCAGTTTATGGTGTACCAAACTGGCATGTATCGCGCGATTCGCTGCTGCATTCTATGATTTTTCCAAATGATTTCAGGGCCATGCAAATTTGGAGAGCCTACGACTATCCGCATATTATTAAGCTCTATTATCATATGTACGAAATAGCCCAGAGTTCACCAGAGTTAATGCATGATCTGGATGCCGATGGTTATTTGGAAAGAGCCTATCAAACAGCTGTAGCTTATTACACTTATCCTTACGAAGTATGGTCGTGGTTTGATACCTATAAGTGGGGCATCTATAACGAAAAAGTTATCCTTGATGTGATAACAGCACTTGAAAAAAATCAACGACAAAAAGATGCTGATTATTTGCGTAGTGAGTGGGAAAAGAAGGCGAAGTACTTTATTTACGATGATGAATATCCATTCCGGTCTGAGCATAGTTTCGATCGTACAGCATTCGAATCGTCTTTTGCATTGGCAAAGTATGCTGTTGAAAATCCTATGAAGCCGGATCAAAATTTATGGTACGATAAGAATAAAATAATATGGTATTCTCATCCTGAGGTATCAACACAGGATGCTAAAGAATTTATGGATAAACAGCATTATGCAGGCTTGTCTGTTCGAGGGTGGCTTATGCCTAAATATTATCTGGCGGGTGCCGATTGTGCTTCAGCAAAACATACACATGAAATGTCCTATATGTCAATGATGGGAGGTTGGTCTGTATTGGAATATGGCTTGTATTACAGCAATAATACCGACTGGCTTGAGCTGGGTTATAATTCCTATTTAAGTTCGTGGTCTTTGATGAATACCGGAAATAAAGATTCTGATTATGGTTACTGGTTTCCCGGAAAAGAAAATGATGGCGCAACAGGTTGGGCATTTATGAGTGCAAAAAGCGGACAAACATGGCTTCAAAAGAATGAGCAAAGAGGTGTATGGCATTACGATGGAGAGATTGACCTTGGATATGGGGCTGCATTTAACACTGCACGGACTATTGTTGTTCAGGATTCTGTATTTGGACTTCATGCCTATGGAGGAACGTTAACAAAAGACGGTTCAGAATTAAAAGTAATTCCTAAGGATGGTGTTCGTCAGCAGTTTAGTTACGTATTAGGTAAGTATCGATATCATTTAGCATTAAAGCAGGATGGTTTTGCAAAAGATGTTCCTGTTATCATATCATCCAAAGGGGAAAAGCTAAAGTTTGTACTTGAAAATCGTGAGGTTAATTTAAATCATACTACCTTACTTAAAATTCGTTCAGAGAAGAACATGCCTAAAAAAGTTATTACAGTAGGAAAGGAACTTTCAATACATAAAACCCAAACAGGTTGGGAGGTAAACATACCTGTAAAGGCAAATAACCAGGAAGTGAGTATTCAGTTTTAATAGCTGATTAAAAATTAATACAAAGTAGTTAATTCAACATGTTATAAAAATAATACCATTTGTTATGAACAAGATTATCATTACATTTTTATTTTTTGCGATACTACCACTAAAGGCGCAGAAGAAAGATTCGGGTTATCCGATAACGCCGGTTCCATTTACTTCGGTTAAGATTACGGATAGTTTTTGGGGACAACGATTAAAGGCGAGCAGAGAAAAAACCATTCCATTGGCTTTTAGTAAATGTGAAGAAACCGGGAGATATGAGAACTTTGTAAAAGCAGCTAATCCGAGCAGCGAATATAAGGTTGGTGGTTTATCTTTTGATGATACCGATGTTTATAAAACCATTGAAGGTGCAAGTTATTCCATGCAAACTTATCCGGATAAAAAACTGGATAAATATATTGACAGTGTACTCACTATTGTTGCTGCAGCGCAGGAGGAAGATGGGTATTTATATACTTCACGTACTATGAATCCGGAACATCCACATGAGTGGTCTGGTAGCAAGAGATGGGAAAAAGTGGAGGAGTTAAGTCATGAGTTTTATAATTTGGGTCATATGTTAGAGGGTGCTATCGCGCACTATCAAGCTACCGGAAAAAGAAACTTCCTGGATATAGCCATTAAATATGCCGATTGCGTGGATCGTGAGATTGGTGATGCTCCTGGAAAACAGATTAAGGTTCCGGGACACCAGATTGCAGAAATGGCTTTGGCTAAATTATATGTTCTAACCGGAGAGCAAAAATATCTTGATCTGGCTAAATTCTTTTTGGATGAACGAGGATATACAAGCCGTACCGATGAATACAGTCAGGCTCATAAGCCGGTAATAGAACAGGATGAGGCAGTAGGTCATGCTGTACGAGCCGTTTACATGTACTCAGGAATGGCCGATGTGGCAGCCTTAACAGGTGATTCAGCATATATTAAAGCTATTGATAAGATATGGGAGAATGTAGTTTCTAAAAAACTTTATATAACTGGTGGTATTGGTGCCAGACACGAAGGTGAGGCATTCGGTGAGAACTACGAATTACCAAACCTTACCGCTTATAACGAAACTTGTGCTGCTATTGGAAATGTATATTGGAATCACCGTATGTTTTTATTGCATGGAGATGCCAAATATTACGATGTTGTGGAACGAACCTTATATAATGGATTAATTTCTGGTGTTGCATTGGATGGAGGTACATTTTTCTATCCTAATCCGTTGGAATCTGATGGTGAGTATCAATTTAATCAGGGAGCATGTGAGCGTAAGCCTTGGTTTGGATGTGCTTGTTGTCCTTCTAACTTAAGTCGTTTCATTCCTTCGCTACCAGGTTATGTTTATGCTGTAAAAGATAACAGTGTTTATGTGAACCTGTTCATGGGAAATACCTCTGAAGTAGATGTTGAAGGTAAAAAAGTAACCATCAAACAAACAACGGGTTATCCTTGGAAAGGAGATGTGCAAATAGAAGTAAATCCTAAAGGTAAAAAGGATATGGCTTTAAGAATCCGAATTCCGGGATGGGCACAAAATCAGGTGCTACCTGGCGATCTTTATTCTTTTACAGATAATGTTTTGAGTAACCACAGTGTTAAAGTGAATGGTATAAGCTTTAAGAGTAAGTTAGAAAAAGGCTACTTTGTAATTGACAGGACCTGGGAAAAAGGAGATCAGGTAGAAGTTCATTTTAACATGGAACCAAGGGTAATAACTGCCAATGAAAAAGTAGAGGCTGACAAAGGCCGAATTTCATTTGAAAGAGGACCAATTGTTTACTGTGCTGAGTGGCCTGATAACGATTTTGAAATTTCAAGTGTGCTGATACCTGCTAACCCACAGGTTGAGGTTGTAGACAATCCTGAGTTACTAAATGGGATTAAGGAACTAAAAACCAAAGGACAATCCATATTTATCAATAAGGACGGTTTATTAGATACCAAAAATGTTGAGCTTACGCTTATCCCTTACTATTCGTGGTTACACCGGGGTAGTGGTGATATGATGGTATGGTTACCTCAAAATGTAAGTGCAGTAAAGCCTGTTGCAGAGTAATTGCTAAATAAATGCTTTTCCAAATAATCCTCTGTGGTATTTGGAAAAGCTGTTTTTATGTTGATCCCAAAACAATTTAATCTAATGAAGAAGAATTTACTATTTCTATTAATGACCTTTATGCTGGGGGGGACATTATTGAAGGCACAGCCTGAGAAGTTTGATAATATCCTTTATGGAGTAGCTTACTATCATGAATATATGCCATCTGAAAGACTGGATGAGGATATAAAATTGATGACAGAGGCAGGAATAAATGTTGTGAGGGTAGGAGAATCTACCTGGAGTTTGTTTGAACCCCGAGATGGAGAATTTGAGTTTGCCTGGATGGATCGAGTAATTGATAAGATGCATAAGGCTGGCATCAAAGTAATTTTGGGAACGCCAACTTATTCTATTCCTGCATGGTTATGGCACAAGCATCCTGAAGTTTTACTTGAATATCAAAATGGAGGAAAAGCTTATTATGGTACCCGTCAGAATATGGATATCACTAATCCTACTTATTTGTTTTACTGCGAGCGTATTATTCGTAAAATGATGGAGCATTACGCTCAGCATCCGGGTATTGTAGGTTATCAGGTAGATAACGAAACATTAACGCGAGGTGTAAATAACGATAATTATCAGGTAAGCTTTGTAAACTATCTTAAAAAGAAATTTAAAACACCTGAAACACTAAATAAAATCTGGGGGCTCAATTACTGGGGAATGACCATTGATGGCTGGGAAGAACTGGCTCCTCGTGATGGAATTACAAATACAGGATATAGACTGGAATGGGAACGTTTTAACAGAAAATCTCTGGCTGAATTTTTAACTTGGCAATCATCAATAGTAAAAGAATATAAGCGAGATGATCAGTTTATTATGCAGTGTTATATGACTTCGGTTGAGTTGGTTGATCAGCATGCCAGTTCGGAGTTGATGGACGTAATGGGCGTAAATGTATATCACGATCAGCAGGATAAATTAACCGGAAAAGAGATCGCTTTTGCAGGTGACTATTTTCGTTCTGTAAAAAATCGCAATTACTTAATTACTGAAACCAATGCCCAAACCATGGGATGGAATTCAAGGATTCAGGCACCTCCTTATCCAGGACAGTTACGTCAGAATGTTTATGCGCATTTGGGTTCTGGTGCCAATATGGTTGAGTACTGGCACTGGCATTCTATTCATTACGGACAAGAAATATACTGGAAAGGTATTCTTTCGCACGACTTAAAGCCAAACCGAGCGTATGGCGAAATGAGTAAAACGGCTCATGAACTTAAAAATATTGGAAAAAAACTGGTTAACCTGAAGAAGGATAATAAAGTAGCCATATTGTTTAGTCATGATTCTAATGCTGCTTTAAACTTTATGCCTTTCGATAAAAATGGTCATGCATGGGGACCGGATAACCGTAGTTTTTATAGAAATAATCTGGTGGATCAGTTTCATAATGTATTGTATCGTAACAATGTGGGTGTTGATTTTATCTTTCCTGGTAAGTCTGAATTAAGCGATTATGATTTGGTGATTATTCCTGCTTTATATGTGGCAAGTGATGAGGTTTTAAATCAAATCAATGCCTATGTAAAAAATGGTGGTCATGTAATTATGCAGTTTAAGAGTGGCTTTAGCGATGAAAACTCTATGGTTCGTCCTGTTGTTGCACCAGGACCTTTGCGTGAGGCTTGTGGATTTTACTATCAGGAGTTTACCAATTTTGATGAGTTGACATTAAAAGACAATCCCTTTAATGTTAGTGACGAAGATAATAAGGTAAACACATGGGGTGAATACATTATTCCGGAAACAGCAACAGCATTAGCCTATTACGATCATAAATATTTTGGTAAATATCCGGCCATCACATCCAATAACTATGGCAAAGGAAAATTGATTTATGAAGGTTGTATGGTTTCTGATGCTATTCAGGAAAAGATATTGATGGATGCATTAACGGAATTAAACCTAACAACTCCGGATCAGGAATTGCACTGGCCTTTAATTACAAAAACAGGAACAAATGATGAGGGTAATACCATTCATTATTATTATAACTACTCATCAGAAGAAAAAGAAATTACATTTCCATATACGGATGGAAAAGAGCTTCTGTCGGGAAATAAAGTAGCAAAAAATGAAAAGTTAACATTGGAACCCTGGGGCGTTTTGATTATTGAAAACAAGTAAGCAGTTCGATAGTCTGTTTGCAATTATGGTGTATTAGTTAAGGTATGATAACGGTAGGTTACATTTGTTAGTTAGGTGAAAGAGGCTGGTTATATTTTTTATCTGGCCTCTTTTTTTCTTTTTGTTATGCAAATAATAAAGTTTAATAGTGCTGTAAATCAACTCTCCTCCTAATTTAGGTGGAGTACCCGAAGTATGAGGGGGAGGTGGTTTATAATTACTATTCCATTAATAAATAATGAATGAAGACTTGTTTTCAACCACCTCCCGGTTCGTTCCTCACCGTACTCCTCCTTTTGAAGGAGGAGAGTTGATTGGCATTACGTCATAATACTACTTATAACTGTAGGTGTTTGGTACTATATATTATATACTATACAAGAGGCTGAAGGCCTCATACATTATAGCTTGGGGCATCGCCCCAAGTATTTAAGCATCTTGCTAATTCAGGCTGTAAGTCTGATACATAAATAATAAGTTTCAGGCCTGAAGCCCGAAGATTTATTAAAAACTAATAGTGCTGTAAATAACTCTCCTCCTAATTTTAGAGGAGTACCCGAAGAATGAAGGGGAGGTGGTTTTAAAATTACTGTTCCATTAATTTTAAAAATGAACGATACAAGTTTTAAATCACCTAACGGTTCGTTCCTCACCGTATTCTTCCTTTTAAAGTAGGAGGGTTGATTTACAACAAGACAATTATTGACCGATAAATAAAAGATTGTTTATAATGTTTGTATAGTTGGGAAACAAGTGTTTATCATTTGTTAGTTAGGGGAAGAGGCTATTTTAAAATTTAATCTAGCCTCTTTTTACTAAATTTAAATTTCAAAATCTATAATCCATAAAATAAATCAGTATGAACTACAAATTTAAACTCACCATAGGAGTTATGTTGTTTTTTATGGCAACAACACTTAAAATATACAGTCAATCTATTCAGGTAGATGTTGATAAACCGACAGCAAAAATACAGCCCACTATGTGGGGAATCTTTTTTGAGGATATCAACTTTGCTGCTGATGGTGGTTTGTATGCCGAGTTGGTGAAAAACCGTTCTTTTGAATTCTTCGATCCTAAAATGGGATGGGATATTGAAAGAACCAATCCCGATTCATTTCACTTTATCATAACCAACAGAGGAACTGAAAATCCTCAGAATCCAAGATATGCCAGTGTTATTCTTAATGATAATAAGTCAAGCTTATCATTGGTAAATGAAGGTTTCAGGGGAATGGGAGTTAAGGAAAACAATACTTATCATTTTTCAATATTAGCCTCATTGGCCAAACAGTCTGATGTGGATTTAAAAGTTTCTTTATTGGATTCTGTTGGTGAGGTGATTGGTGAAACAGCTGTAGAAATAGCAGGTGAAGCATGGAAAAAGTATGAAGTAAGCTTCGTTTGTTCTAAAACAGATCCAAAAGCCAGGTTAAAGTTACTTTTTGAAGGAAATGGAAAGGTAAGTTTTGATATGGTTTCTTTGTTTCCTGATGATACATGGAAAAACCGAAAAGGTGGTTTAAGAGCTGACCTGGTGCAAAAGCTGGCCGATCTTAATCCTGGTTTTTTCCGATTCCCGGGAGGTTGTATTGTTGAAGGACGTGACCTATCTCGTCGTTACCAATGGAAGAAAACAGTAGGGAAGATTGAGGACAGAACAGTAATGGTGAATCGTTGGAATACAGAATTTAGTCATCGTTCCGCTCCTGATTATTTCCAATCGTTTGGACTTGGGTTTTACGAGTACTTTTTACTGTCGGAGGATATTGGAGCAGAGCCGCTTCCTATATTAAATTGCGGTATGGCTTGTCAGTTTAATACTGCAGAGGTGGTACCTTTGGATCAGTTAGAACCTTATGTACAGGATGCTTTGGATTTAATAGAGTTTGCCAATGGTTCAACAGATACCGAGTGGGGGAAACTAAGAGCGGATATGGGACATCCGAAGCCGTTTAATATGAAATATATAGGAGTGGGGAATGAGCAATGGGGACCACAGTATTTTGAGCGTTATGCCTTTTTTGAAAAGGCCATCATGGAAAAATATCCGGAGATCAGTATTGTTTCAACTACAGGACCATTCCCTGAAGATCCGTTTTTTAAATATGCCAAAGGAGAATTAACCAAGTATAAAGCCGCGTTAGTGGATGAACATTATTACCGAACTCCGGATTGGTTCTTTGAAAATGCCACAAGGTATGATGATTACGACAGAGGTAGTTATAAGATTTTTGCAGTAGAATATGCTTCACACGATAGACCGGGTAATGACAATAATTGGTTAAGTGCATTGTCGGAAGCTGCATTTATGACAGGTTTGGAGCGTAATGCCGATGTGGTTTACATGTGTTCCTACGCACCACTTTTTGCCCATGTGGAAGGTTGGCAATGGCGTCCGGATTTAATTTGGTTTGATAACCTAAATTCGGTGTCTACGCCTAACTACTATGTGCAACAACTATTTGGTGTAAATAATGGAACCGACCTTCTTTCGATTCAGTTAGATGGTAAAGATTTAACCGGACAAGATGGTTTGTATGCATCTTCGGTATGGGATGCCAATACAAAGGAAGTGGTGATTAAAATAGTGAATAATAATAAGGAAGCAAAAAGTACTTCTGTTGTACTTAATTCAGCTAAGAAATTTGCATCAAAAGGCACCATGACTGTGATTGGAACAACGGATTTAAAGGTTTATAACACACTTGAAAATCCGGATAATATTGTTCCTGTAAACAAAGAAATTAAACTTTCCGGGAGTAGATTAAAACTGGATTTAGATCCATATTCTTTAACAGTAATACGAGTGAAGCAAAAATAGATTTATATTAATGATGTGTTTAAAGGTTGTCTTGATTTATTTTGAGACAACCTTTTTTGTTTTAGATAAATATTGCAGACGTATCACTTTTTTATTAAGTCTATAATTTTTAAGTGCTGTAAATCAACTCTCCTCCTAATTTAGGAGGAGTCCCCGAAGTATAATTATACACGAGGCTGAAAGCCTCACACATTATAGCTTGGGGCATCGCCCCAAGTATCTAAGCATCTTGTTAATTCAGGCTGTAAGTCTGATACTAAAATAAATAGTTTCAGGCCTACAGCCTGAGATTTATTTGGACAATTATGGAACTGCTATCTTTACCAAGACACAGAGTTAAGCTTGTAATGATTAAATTTACAAGGATATGAAAAAAGAAAGAAGACAATTTGATAAAGCCT
>NZ_JAPDPJ010000071.1 GCF_026013605.1 Plebeiibacterium sediminum | reverse complement strand
AATCTTTACTTGGCCTTCAAAGCTTTTGATATTGATTTCAAAAAAGAAATGAACATATAAACAAACTCTGACACAGAATTTTGAACATACCCATTGCTGCAAACGCGTTACCTTTTAATGATTGAATGTAAACTGTCATTGAGTCACTGTAAACTGTCATTGATTCAGGTCCAACTGTCATTGAGGCAGTGCGACCTGACATTGATTCAGTGTAAACTGTCATTGAGTCAGCTCCGAACCTCTTTGTAAGCGATGTAAGTGCCTTTGCAAGCCTTGCGACCCTTGTTGCAAGCTCTGCGGAGGTCTTTGTAACTAATACAAAAGGTTCTCCGGGCATTATTGGCAGTTACAAACCTCTAATGATGGTTATTCAGGCTATTAAAACGATTAAATTTTAACTGAAGACAGTTTTACCTCATTATCCAGTATTTACTACAATAGAAACAGTAACAGGATTTTCTTAGTCAGGTAGTATTGATTCTCATAGTTTATTATTTTAAGGTTTATTTATTATGATTGGCCAATATTTATTGTATTGATTTTTTATACTTATTTCAATTTGAATAATGTGGTTCAAATGTAACCGTATTCATGTTTTATGATTTCTAATTTTAGATAAAAAAGTTTTAAAATTAGATATAACTAAAAAAATATAGATGCTATATTTTAGCTATTTATACCTTAAAATATGGATGAATTAAGGCTTTTAAAGGAATAGGTCACTATTTTAGAATTAATATTGGAGCAAACGGGAAAATTTAAGCATTATTGAGATAATCAATCGGCTTATTTTAAACGGCTTAGAATTTGGCGTATTAAATATGAGGTTAATAACATAAGTATTGCATGCTATTATTTCGGGATTTTATTCAAGTAATTAATAATACTCATAAATATAGGTTCTTATTAAACAATATGATCTTTTTTTATCTTGATATTCCTGAATACTGGTAATAAGATTATTGATATTGTAATCGTACATAAAGGTACTAGCATGAGTACTCCTTTTACTTTTTCTTTGTGAGCTCTTTGTTCCTTTTTGCTCTGTTTTACCTCTTCTCCAGACTCATCAAATTCTATTGCTAAATCCGGATAAACACTTCGTGGATCTATTTTTTTCTCTTTTACGATGATAAGATTATCTTGTTTATTGTATTTATAGTGCTTTTTAAATCTCCAGTTCTCAACAGTTTCTGTCACTAAAGTTTGTAATGTACCATTGGCATTATACTTTGTTCTTCGGTATTTGGTAGTATGACTATTTCCTGGAGTATATCTTTTGTATTTCATTTCTCTACCATAATGGTCATAATATGTTTTGGATTCTAACCTGTTATGATGTGTAGGATTGTATGAGTTATTTTTTTTAAAACTGTTATTGTTCCTGTAGGTATAAACTGATATGGTATAATTCATCCGTGTACCTGAGTATAATGTATCGATTAATCCCGACTTATTATAATAATATGACTCTCTCCAAAAACGATTTCTATTATAGTTAACAAGTCTGTTGTATGCATCAAATTCATATTCATAATTAATCTCAAACGTACTATTACTATCGGTTGTTGCATGGCGTCGTAAGGGGATTTAACCTCACAGACTTTCATAATTGCACAAAGCTAAAGCGCATATTTGTTTTACATTTCATTTTTAAGCCAAATCTGCGATTTGGCGCTGGTAGACTTTGCAGAGAACTTCCAAAAATCACGTACCCCTTATGCGCTATTGCAACGTGTTGTGTGCTGGCTTTTATTAGTCTGTAAAACCCCATTCACCCTGTTCATTATTATAGCTAGCCATATACCCATAATAGGAAGTAAATGCCAAACTGTAGTTCTTGTTACTATACATGGTATATAAATATTTTGTCCCAATATTTGTCCGATTCGGTAGAACCAAGTTAAGTTTATTACCAAGTTCAGCTAATGATGTTGGGTAATTGTCATATTGCATCTTGTATGTTTCCAAGGATTCTATTATTAGTCTAGCTTTGTTCTTTGAGCTTTCAATTTGCCATGTTCTTATGGGATTTGCCACTGTCCAAATGATAATCAACTGAGCTAGAGAAACCAAAATATAGCGTTTCAATTTTGTACCATGTTTTTTATCAATAGTGTATGAAATATTAAGGCCAATACCTAATGTTACTAGTAGTCCAATAATATAATGTGTCACGCTAAAAATGAATTCCCAGACAAATGAAAACCACCAAACATATGTTACTAAACAGACAAGTGATAACAATCCGTAAAGAATCAAGGTTATCAAGTTTGGATTAATAATATTGTCGATAATTTTTTTCATCATAAAGTTTGCGTTCTGGGTTCAAGCTTGCGCACAACTAAATCATACTTTAGGTAGTCGATAATCAGCTCTTTAACTAGTAAAGTATCTTTATAATAATAGTATATAGTTTTTAGGGTATCTCCCCTGTCAAGATATTTTTTAAACGCAATTTCTTTTGTTATCTTACCCTGTTTATCAAACCAATACTCATTACTTATTTCAGGCTCTCTTTTTGAATTATCATTATTGTCTGGCTGGAATAATTCTTTAATATGTTTAATGCCTCCTAACCTACGCTGATGCTCTGGTATGAGTTCTAAAATATCTGTCTGGCCAAATATTGGTGTGCCAAAACAAACTAACAATGATATTATATATAGGTATTTCATTATTTGGTAGCGTTTTGGCTGGTTAAATTCCATCACTTACGATGTTTTAATTATTACAACTCTGGTCAATAATTTGTTTACTAATCATTTTATTAACGATGCTCTTACTAATTTTAAATCCAACAATTAGTGCTACAACACTAAAAGCAAGATCGGAAAAATCAAGCGTAAACATGTCACTGTCAATAAAATTACTGACAGATTCATTATTGATCTTAAGTTGTAATTTTCTTACTAATCCGCCTGTGATAATTTCATCCCAAATGAAATAAATGAGCCCTGATACACATGCACCAAGAATCCAGTATTTATCATTAATTCTTAAGCTTTTAAAAATTACATATCCCATCATTCCCCATAAAAGTCCTTCAATAAATATGTTTAAAATACCAAATAAGGCTATTACTATTAATTCTGAATTCATTTGTTTAAGTTTTGGTTAGACTCTATCTTTTTATTAGTAATGTCAATCAAGAATGAAAGCAATGGTTTAAAAGACTGATTTAAAATCAATCAAATCAAAGCCTGGGCTATCACCCTTTTATTTTCTACAAGCAAATATAAATCAATTACAGTTTGTTAAAATGATGCCAGAGGCATCACATATTTATCATAGATATTATAATTGAGGTTCGACTCCGCTGGAGTCGATTTATGTTTATAACATAACACTATAAACATGTAACCCCTCTGGGGTTATAAGATATATATAAGTTATAATCTCTTTAAACCCACTAAGGGGCGATACTGCTTGTTGTGATATTATGTTGACAATTATTATGTTATTCTATTGATCTCCATATACCTTTTCTAAAATACATATTATAGAATTTCGATGAATTAAAAACCAAATAAAAATCCCAGGTCTCACGATATATTGTGGGATTACTAATCATAATGTGATGAGTAGGTTTTTCCATATTTATCACTAATCTTTCGGAATAATATTGTTTTAAAGTAGAAATTGTTCCTTTATAAGTTCTTTTAATTTCCTCTTTATCTGTTACATAAAAGAAAATACTATCATCCTTTGTTATTTCAAATCTGAAATGGTCATATTGCCAATCTGCTTGTTTGCCCTTAAAAAAGCCTCTATCAATAACATAGGTTCCGTAGAAATCTTTATGCTTTAACTTCTTTTTATCAAATATAAAGTGTGTTGCTCCGGAAATTAATACAAGAATAACTATCAATCCCCATATTATCCCCAACGCATTTACAAATAATGACTTCTTTGTTATCAACCAAAGAATAAGAAGTAATCCACTCAAAGGCAGTATTATGAAAATCATTCCTAAATTAAATCCAAATCCCATTAATAGTTTTTAATATTACTTACTATGTTTGGTATTATGTATGCCCTGATTTTAGAGATAAAGTTGTGTCATAATATTCAAGGTGTCAATTTACTTTACATGAGACAAAGGTGTTACACCTAGCCGCAAAATGTTATGTTTTATCCCAACTAGTTACGCAAATAAATTATTACATGGCTTCTTTAATCATTTTTTCAATTTCTGGTTGTCCATGATCTTTTGCTAAATCCAGAGCTGTTTTTTTATCGTTATTTTTCAAAGTAAGATCAGGATTGTATTGCAACAGAATCTTTAAAGTTTCTATTCGTCCTTTATAGGCAGTATACATTACCGGGGTATCATTATCCTTATCCTGGTTATTTACATTTGCACCTTTTTCTAATAAATACTTTACAATTTCAACATGTCCTTGACCGGCAGCATTTGCTAATGGAGTTGCTTTATCACTTGCTTTTACATCTATTTCAGAACCATGCTCAACAAAAAGTTTAACCAAATCGGTTCTCCCGTTTCTTGCTGCAAATCTTAGTGCTGTCCAACCATGATCATCTTTTATATTTAACTTTGCCCCATTATCTAATAGAATCGTCGCAATATCAAAATTACCATTCTGTGCAACTGCATGTAATGGAGTTAATCCATTATTCAATTTAGCATTAACATTTGCGCCTTTACTTATCAAATATTCTGCAATATCCTTGTAGCCTCTGGCACAAGACGAAAAAATTGGAGAATATCCATTTTCTTTAATCATATTAACATCTTCACCTTTCTCAACAATTTGTTTTACTTTTTCCAGATTATGGTCTTCAATAAATTTAAAAAGCTTTTGTCCATAACTATGATTTAAAGAAAAAATCATTAAGATTAAAAATAGTGTTTGTTTCATTTTAGTATTATTTATTTGTTATCGGGTGTTTTATTATTTCTGAATGATAATAGAGTGATCTGGTTTAGCAAGCATATATCGGACTTCGTAATCTCCTTGTAAAATATTATCTAACTTTTTAGAGTGGATATTGCTTTTATTCAAAAAATTAGTTCCAAAATACAATTTCCCTTTTACATGGTAAGTATATTTTACACTATAACCTAATGTCCTTATTTTATTTCCAGTTTCATCTTGACTTAAATATTCTTTTCTATCAATACTAATGATTTCTACGTTGTCTGCAATTCCTTTAAAACGTTTTTTATTTAAAGATTGCTCAAATGGGTTTCCATGTATTAAAAGCACAAGTAAACAAAAAATCAAGCTAATGAAAGTCCAACCAATTACGGTTCTGCGACTGGGCCAATACCATACAAACCACTCTTTTAAACTTCGCTTTGTTATCATTAGTTTAATTTTGAATTATATATTTCTAAAAGGTGACCTTTTAAAACTGCAGGTAATGTTTTGAATAAATAGCTATAATTCGTCTACATAATCAAAAAACTCAAGAGCAAATAAGCCTAGAACCACAATTACAAAAATCAATATCCTCTTAAAAATCCTCATATTATTCAATGCCTTTAATTTTTTTACTATTGCAACTAAACGTTAAAATAATAAGTTAAAGGCTACATTATGGATTACAATCGTAGCGGCCTATGCATTATACAATGAAGCATATTAAATGCCCCAATGGTTTAGGTTCTACCTTTAATTATCAAGCACAGTTTCCTGTTGCTTCTACTTGTTTGCTATTCTATCACCTTTTATAGGAGAATAATCCTTTTTCACTGAATCATTTACTATTATTTCTTTAAAATAGCATTTCATTCCTGTTGCTTTATTCATATCTTCTACATTTTGGATATGAAAATGCAGGTGAGCTTCCGTTGAATTTCCTGAGTTACCACAAAGTCCTAAAAGTTCACCTTGCTTTACACTTTGTCCTTGTTTTACTTCAATAGAATTTTGTTTAAAATGGGCAAAGAATAAATATTCATGATGAGCTGTTTTAAGTATTACAGTATTTCCTGGCAGATAAATTGGATTTAACTCACCCGGAATATTGTCTTTTACTCCATCAACCACTAAAACAACTTCTGCATCACATGGTGCAATTATTTCTTTTCCAAAAGCATAATAATCATCGTTTGATTTTCCGTTAGTTTTAAAGGTCTTTCCGTTTTCATCTATAATAATAATATCAAAAGCATTTTTCTGAGCTTCACTTTCAATATGATAATTCAATTCTTTGCTATCTCCTCCCCAGAATACGGTCCATTGTCCTTTAAATGGTAAAATTAACGCTGATTTATTTCTTTCAGGTTTTGGAAGACTATTGTCCTTAAATGGTTTGACATAAAATCCATTTATCTTTTCATTACTGTCAAGTGATATATTTACAACAAATAATGCTCTTTCAAAATTTGTTACATATGATGCATAGGTCATTTCATATTTTGCAAACTTTCTGCTTGTAATATTTCCTGCTTGTGTTTTAAGACTGCTAAAAAAGTCTGTTGCTTTTTCTATTGGCAAAGCAATTTTCATTTCCGGAGAAAACAGATTAAATATATTTTGATATTCGCCCGAATTGTACAACTTTTCAAATTCAGCGGAAATCTTTTTCGAAGTTTCTTTTTCTTCCTGACCAAAACTCCATATTGGAACAAGAAATAATACTATTAAGATTAGGTTTTTCATTTTTGTTTATTTAGTTAATATGGTATTAGTGGTTACTTGTATGTTTTGTGGCAGCCTGTGGAGTATTGTGCATATTCATTAGTAAACAACACTTAAAATGATAAAAATAGTAATTATGCCTGCACACGCTATAATTGATTTCATCTTTGAAAAGTCATTAATCATGGCATTCCCTATAATCAATAAATAAATAGTCCAAAGGTTAAAGACATGCTGAAAATAATATATAAATTTATAAAGCAATTTAAATGAATACATCGATGCATTAGCTGTTATAAAAATCAGCTTCAAAATCAGAAATATTAATGCGCCGATTATCAATGGTATTAAAGAATATGAAACTAAAGAAAAAGTATAATTTATGTTTGATAACCCTTTTAAGAGAAGACTAATTAATAATACTATCCAAGAATATATGAAACAAGAAATTAGAATCAAAACAGCTCGAGTTATAATCATTAATGGTAAATGACCTAATAAATCCCCTATTTTCGAATATCCATAATTATTTAATGATAAGCTTATAGCTACTAATGTGCCATATAATAAAGGGAAAACGAAAACTGGGATTTTATTTTCTTTTACTAAATTATATTGGAACCTATCTAATGGATTTAAAATAAATTTTTTAATTGTCATTATAATTATTTTTAATGCTGGCTGCATTATTGGCAACACAACGATAAACACCTTGTCTTTATCGTTCTTATATGTTGTTATATTCTTCCGTATTTCAAATATTCGAACGAATATACATAATATTTTAATGTTATAAATAACGATCAGCTCTTGGAAGCAATCTATAAATTAGATAGATAACTTAATACCTTTACTCCTTCTTTCTATATTTTCCTTCAAATGGACATCTCATTCCATGAAGATCACAATTATATTCTATAACAGTCAATTCGTTACTTGTCAATTGGAATTCAAGCTTTTCACATGATTGGGTTGAGAAAATACCACTTTTTAATTCTTTTAATTCAACAAGTCCATTTAAAAACCCAACACAACCAGACTCTGTTCCATTTGATATTTCAAAACAAAATAAATCTCCGGCTATATTCTTTAAGTTAACCGATCCTATATATTTTTCAGAGTTATAAATACTTTCATAAGTACCTTCAATTCCTAAAATATCCGTTGTTAGGTTTGCATGTGTTTCTGAGTTGATTATTAAGTCACATTTTAATGTTTTTTCCTTGGTCTTGTCAACCCAGTTACCAATAAAATTAGAATCAATTATTTCACCAATAAATCCTGTTTTGAAATCAGATTCATAGTCAGGAGATTCGTTTAAAGTAAATTTATTACCTGTCATTTGACCCACTAGCAAGATTTTTGTCTTGTATTTTTCGTAGTAATAGAATCCAAATACTTTCCCATTTTCAATATTTAAAGTCATTACAATGGGATATTTATCTGATATATCCCCTGTCAGTTGAATAACTTTTCGACTTGTTTGTGCGGATAAATTAATGGTTAATATAAATCCAATAATAATTAATATAATATTTCTCATATGTAAAATCTTTTTTCATGGGTTGTATGCAATGTGGCAAATATAATTATTGGGTTTAGATATAACCTGCATACCAATTAGACTATGCAGGTCTGATTTGGGAGGTAAAACTTTAGATGGGTCATGAACTATACTTAAATTAATATGCTATTACCTACAGAATATTATTTCAATTGTGTCTGTTTTTATCTCTTCAATTTGTCCATTAGGATGAAGAACAAATTGCTCTAGCACTTGTAATTTTGAGATTCCTTCTGTATTATTTTCATAGCATTCATAAGAATTTTTTCTGTCAATTTGCAATAAAGAATCTTTAAATGTTCCGGCATAATCCCACTCTCCTTCTGAATCAAATCCATTTCCGGAAATTAATTCAAAATCACCAGCTTCTTCAAATGTTGAATCAACCATAAACACTGCTAAAAATTTTACAATACCATCGCATTCATATTGTTCACCAAGTATAATACAAGGATAGTATTTTCCGATATTTTTCCTTACTGCAACAATATAGGACGACTTTAAAGAAGATGTTTTACTAATCCTTTTTCCGAATTTTGTAGAATCTAATAATGTAAGTACATTCTTGTCGATATTTTTAAGGCCAAATGTCGTAAGCGAGTTGTATTTTGCAATGGATTTAAGAGAACTCCAAGTTTCAATTGAATCTGCTGGCACAAAGTTGTCTACTATATTCTTACCCTTCAATTTAATATGTTCGATTTCTGGGAGTTTTTTATTAATTACTGATATAAGTTGCTCTAGTTCTTTTGATTTACAGTTCTTAAAAGAAACTTCAATATTAGGTAACTCAGCTCTCATATTTTTCAAATGAATGAAATATGTATTTCCACTCCCATCTTCGTAAAATTCTTGATTTCTTGGGAAGTCTTTTTTAAAAATTTCATTGATTTGCTGATATAAGCCTTGAGATTCAATACTTAATATTTCTTCCTTGAAAACACCATTTTGCCAATTCTTTTCATAGCGATACAAACTATCATTAGTGATAACTGTTTCTATTAACTTTTGCCATTGTTCATATTCGGAAATTATTATATGAGGTGTTGTATTTTTAAGATTTTCTATGTGAATTTTTGAAGTGCCAAGTTTCTTTTCAATACTTTCCTTAACAACATGGCTTTGCTCCTTTTTCTTAATAGTTTGATTACAACCGATCAAAACCACAACAATCGTTATCAGATAAGTAAAATGTTTCATCGATTTTGTATTATGACGTTCAGAATAAAGTAACGTTGGCTAATATGATGTACAATCCTACCAAAATAGTCCGAACAGCTTATCTACTTTATATATTGTTCACAACCTTATTTTCTTATTCTATTTTCCTTAATATATCTACTGCCTTTAGATGTATGGTTTTCCATTCCTTCGTTTCCATAAATTTTTCTATAGGAGGGAAATTTCTACTATAATGATTTTCCACAGAACTAATTTCTTTATCAAATTCAGCTAGTAATTCAATTTCCTCAGGATTAAAAGCTTTTTTCAAAGTATCATCATCATTCATTGAGTAATCATTCCAATAATCAAATAATGCATTCGAAACTTCAGAGCTATTGTATATGTCACGCAACTTTAATTGCTCAGAACCTGAAGCCCATAAGTTAAATGTTGCTATTATGCTACCCCTTGTAAGTTCATTGAAGTCTTGTTCGTTAATAACATTTTCTTCCTTAATGATTTCTTCAGGTTTATTAACCTTATTTCTTAAAGGTCTTTTTATAATCTTTACTCTGTAATAATAAATTGGTGCATAAAGTACATTTAAAAAGAATAATGGAAATATTGATTTTGAATACCTGTCATACTTAAAAAGAAACCAAAAACAATACACCCAATGCAATGCGGCTACAATATTTAAAAAGGAAAAACTTAAATAGTAAGGATTCCATCTTCCATTCGCAGAAATTACCTCAAAAAAATCAGGAGTATTAAGAAATAAAATAGGCATTCCTACAAAGTAGAAAACAATAAAGAGTATGTTAATCCAAAATCCTATATATGCTATTCTTTCAATTAGTTTCATGTGCAGTAAACTCCTTCAAAATGATTGGCAACACAACAACAAACACATTGTCGTTATCGCTACTATCTTGTTATATTATTTTGCTTTTCAAATATTCGAACGAATATACATAATATTTTAATGATATGAGCTTATGGTTGATCCCTAGGTATTACCCTTTAATTGATAAGCGACACATACAAATAACAGCCGGTAGATTTGATTGCTTTTACGAATTAATTTGCGGTAGTTATTTCTTTACCTTTTTTATTTATAAAAATCCATTGCTTGCTTTCCCATTGATAATGTTCACCATCCTGTAACTGATTACAGTCTTTTGATACTTTTGCGATTCCTTCTTTGAATGGAAATGCACATTGATATATGGGTTCAATTACTATTGATCCATTTCTATCGGCATAACCAATCTTTCCATCTTTTACAATTCTAAATAGTCCATCACTTAATGGATCCGGTCCATTGTCGTAAACAAATACTTCATATAGTTCATGCTCTCCCCTGTCAATTCCTACAATTTTACCTGATTTGGTATATACAATGGCAAAGTTTCTGAAGGTGTCTGTTACGCAGTGATAGTACTTTCCATAATCTATAACCATTTCGCCACTGGAATTCACATACCCATTTTCTGCCCCTATTTCATTAAAATCACCTTTTACGGTTCTTAATAAATAGTCATGCTTTTTTGTATACTCACAGCCCAAGGAAAGCATACCAATTATAATAAACGTAGTGAATAAATATGTTGATTTCATATTAAATATAATGAGGTTAGCTTTATTTATAAAGATAAGGTGGAGTGCTTACTGTTGCCATTTTTCAATTCCAATTACATTTTCATTTACCTCACTTCTCCACACCTCACCATATTTCTCATCCAGATATTCAAATATCTCCAAATTGTACTGTTCAATACATTCCTGAGGTGGTGCAACACAACCCAGATCCTCGTATTGAATATTATATTTGTTCTCAAATACTTCTTTGTTAGCAATGTATGTTGGTGCAATTCCTCCAACAAGAAGTAAGCGTGGTTTATTTAATTTGATATCGCTTATAGCAGTTTCCCGATCAACTTCGCACTTTTCCAACAATATAATTTCAATTGTTTCCATGTTACTGGTCACATTAATTATTGTATCAAACTTATCAAATCCCAACCCTACAACCTCTAATTTATATGCTCCAGATTGTACACTGTCAATGCTAAAATATCCTCCTTCTTTTGCACAAGTTCCTTTTTTAATGGATGATATTCTTAAACAAGCATTTGTTGGAATAACATCTCCAGTCGCTATCCTCATTTTAACCTGGCCTTTTATTGTAAATGTATCATCAGACTGGGCTAGAAGATGATTTGCCAATCCAATAAAAGAAATGATGAATATTAAAAGTCTTATTTTGAGGTTATATTGTAAACACATAAATAAAAGATCTCATTAATTATAGATTACGTTCTATGATCAATTAATTGTTTTACTTTCAACATACTTTCCTATAACCATTCCAATAGCTCCAATTAAAATGGCCAATGAAAATACAGTCATTCCTCCATATTCTGAATCTGGTAAAATCTTATTGAATACCAGAATGAGTCCAATTAAAAAACCCAATGAAGCTCCAATAATAGTAAAGCCCAAAATATACCAGGGAAACCTAAAGCCTCTTTTCCTGGTTATGTCAGTGTTCGCTTCAATTGTAGTTATTTCCTCTGGTGCCTTTATAAGTAGATCGGATGAAACATTTAATGATGTAGCAATGGTTTTTAAAGTACTACCTCTTGGCACACTTTCTCCATTTTCTATTCTTTGAATGGTTCTTAAACTGACGCCTGAAGTTTCGGATAGTTCTTCCTGAGATAATCCATTTCGTTCTCTTAGTTCTTTTATCTTCGTATGTGAGTTCATATGAGTTATTATTGATTATTACTGATTCAAATATAGGCTAGGGTAATTATAAAGTCTTGCGTCAAATTGTATCCATTTACTTGCCATTTAATGTCATTTTAAATGACATAGAAATGACGTAAGTATGTCGTACACGAAATGATTAGAATATAACTACTTATTCCCAATACTATAAATCATTAATTACTAAATTATATTGTTGAACAAGTCTATTATTTAGTTCCATTCTCTTTTTAATATCGCATACACAATGTCATCAACCCATTCTCCATTTATAAACAGACTCTCTTTAAAATGAGCTTCTTTTCTAAAACCTAACCTTTTAACTAGTTCAATGGAGTTTACGTTGTTCGGATCAATAGAACAGATGATACGATGTTTATTAAGTTGATTAAACAAAAACGTTATAATTGATTTAAGAGCTTCTGTAGCGTAACCATAACCATGAAACTCTTTGGCCAAAGTACAACCAATTTCAGCTTGTTGTTCACCAAGAAAATGAATTCCTATATCACCAATAATCTCTAATTGATTACTTTCAATAATAACAAATTGATACCAGGTGTTTTCAATATTAATTTGTGGTGAAATTTTACTTAAAAAAATATCTACATCATTTAGGTTTTCAGGAATCCAACCTTGATATTTGTTTGTTTCTGCGTCGGATCGATAATTAAAGATAAATGGAGCATCCTGAGACATAACGGGTCTTAAAAATAACCTTTCTGTTCGTAATTCAGGTTTATTGTTTGTATTCATAATTAGCAATAGCTTTAGCAGATATTTAATTTTTTATACACCGTGTTTGCTTTAAGTATCTTAGGTATTATACACCATAATGGTCATTCAAGATAGAATATAAACGTTTTTAAGGTTTTTATATTTTAAATCAATCGATGATTTGGATAAATTCAGGTCTTTAACAAACAGGTGCAGTATAAAAAGTTAATGGCGAGTTAATTAATAAACTTTCCGAATACTTCAATAAACGGATCTCGATTGACCACAGTATAAAAGAATAAACCACCAAGCCAACCATGAAAAAGTCCCAAAACATAAATATTTCTTATTTTTAAATATGTATATCCATAAAATAGAGCGAGAATAAAAGTTCCTATCATTAACCATCCGTACGGATAATGTATGATTCCAAAAAAGACAGCGGTGATCAATATTGTTACAGGCTTTCTGATTGTGATTGATTCTATATCTTGTAGATTCCCAGCAACTAATGCTATTACTAAAAACTGTTGTATAACCCCCCATAAAGGATATATGATAAGTATTGGTATTAAGTGCCAACTTGGGTTAATTGTATTTTGAATTATTCCAATTACAATGAAACTTATTACAGCAATAATGCCAAATGGCAAAACCAGTTTCAGTGATTGCATAAAGTTGTCAAACCTATATCCCCAGTGATTCAATATAATTTTATTATTGCTACTTTGCCACAAAACATATACAGTCCATGCAACAATAGAAGTAATAATAAATGGAAGTTTCCAATCTAAATAATCCATAAAAATGAATTTTCCTATTCCTGTAGCTAAAACTGCAGAGATTTCTGCAATACGCCTTTTGTCTGTTATTTCATTATTCTGTGTCATCTGAAAATATGGAATTAAGAAAACAAATCTCTAAAATAGCATTTATTGATACGCAAATATTATATAAAGTTAGTTAATCGTTTATTTAATTTAATTTTAAGTTAACTCTCAATAGAATATAAAAAAGAGCCACAGTTTATTTAAACATGTGACTCTTGTATCTTATAAATATAGAAGTGAATCTAATTACATAATCTTTTTACGCTCTTTAGTTAGATTCTTTATCCATTGGTTTACTACAAATTCATTTTGATTAATCCACTTTTCAACGCCAATTACCGGGTCATCATGTAATCTGATTTCATAAACCAGACTATTGAGTTGTTTTTCGGTTAACTGCATACGTTCAAAAAAGCGAACCGCATCAGGATGTGCTTCTTCAAATTCTGTATTGGTAATGGTATAGATATTTTCTTTTGATCCAAAGATATGATCCGGATCTTCAAGAAAACGAACCTCATAACGTGCAAAAATCCAATGAGGTTCCCATCCTGTTATTACTATGTCCTTTCTTCGTAAAATAGAATCATTCAATTGATTCACCATCTTTTCTTCTGATAATTCAAGCAAAGTATTTTTTAACAAATACTCATTAATAGCATTCTTTGTTTTTTGCATCACTCCTGCCCCAGCATCAATACCCACAATATCAAAATCATAACTGCCTAAATCACTTATTGATTTTAACGGACTGTATTCAGGAACCACCAAACCTATTTTTGCTTCTGGATAAACAATTCCAAGCATATCAATATGTTCTTTATGAGCTTCATAATAAGCTTTATGGGTTTCTGGCAACCAGGCGTCTGTAAATAGATCTGCTTTATTATCGGCCACCTCCTGATAGGCTGTTTTAACATCAGTCAGTTTTAATTCCACGTTATAATCCATCTTTTGCAGCAAAACAGACGACAGGTAGGTAATAGCCACACTCTCTGACCAATCTGTATATACTATTTTAAGTGAGCGATCCTCTTCCTGTGTTGTAGTCATGGTGCATGATACAAGGAATGATAGCACAATTATAAATACTACTGTTTTAGTTCCGGATAAATAACGTGTCATAATACATTGCTTTATTGAAATAAACTTCTTAAAAATACCATTGCCTTACTGATATCATTTACAATAAATACCGGTATATTTTTATCTGATGAAGCCAGTTTTTCAGATGTAGCATCCAAAATAATATTTGCCAGCTCCGAACTCATTGAAGAACCTATGATAATCATATCTGCTCCGGTAGTCATTGCCCGACGATATAAAATCTGGTCCTCCTCATTTTCTGCATCAACAGAAAACGAAAATGCAATATCATCAGTATTGTACTTGTATAGTTTCTTAAACTTCTGGAATTCTTTATCACTTATTTTCTTGATGTACTTTTGCAACTTTTCGTCCTTCTCTAAATTAACCTGAGGGAAATAACCAATAGGTAATTTATGGGTATGATGACAAGCCACTTTTGCTCCGGTTAATTCCTGTAAACGGAAAGCCATACGTAATGCCAATTCGCTGGTTTTAGAAAAATCCATTCGTACCAACAGATTATCCAAACCTTCGTGAACCGATTCACTAACTATAAGAACAGAAGAAGGAATAATACCCACCACTTTTCTTACAATACCTCCACCTCCGGCATAACCCACTTTTTTACCCATTAAAGTTAAATCAACTCTGTTTTTTTGGGTATATTTTACAATTACTTCTGTTGGAAAACCTTCTCTTACAACAACATTTGTATTAACAGGTATCTCATTTTGAAATTGCTGATCTATTTTCTTCTGAAGATCTTCCCTAATAATATCAGGAATTGGTTCATCTAGTTCAGGAAAGGCTTCTAATAATTCTTTTGGAATATCATAAGGCTTCATTACATGTAAGAAAGTAATACTTTCCGGTTTTACCTTATTCACCAAAAAGCTTGCATACCGGATAAGGGAATCATCCATTTCCGTTAAATCAAGACAAACCAATATATGATTTAATTGATACATATTTCTTATCTATTTTACGGGTTATTTCTTCTCGTTATTATTATCAACAGACTTTGGTGCTGCAGAAAGTTTACCTCTTTTTTGCAACATCCTTGTAATTGTTTCTACGTATTCTTTGTGCTCTTTTTCTCGTTTCAGTTCCATTAAATCAGTATGCTCTTCGCGCAATCCTTTCATCAGACTCCATACCACAAAAAGCAATATAATGGCAAAGGGTAAACCTGTTGATATAGATGCCGTTTGTAAGGCACTTAAACCTCCTCCCACTAACAGAACAGCAGCAACAGCACCTTCAGTTAATGCCCAAAATATACGTTGTGCCACCGGAGCATCCAATTTACCTCCGGCAGTTAATGAATCCACTACCAACGAACCCGAATCGGATGACGTTACAAAGAAACTGGCCACTAATATAACACCAACAATTGAAGTTACTGTTGATATTGGAAATTGTTCTAACAGCACATACAACGAAGTGGCTATATTATTGGTTACAGCTCCTGCTATATCAGCCATTGAGTTTAACTCTAAAAACATAGCACTTCCTCCAAATGCTGAAAGCCATAAGAAGGTTAATAAGGTTGGAACAATCAATACACCCAGTACAAATTCTTTTAAGGTTCTTCCCCTCGAAATACGGGCAATAAACATACCTACAAATGGAGACCAGCTAATCCACCATGCCCAATAAAACACTGTCCAGTCATTTTGCCATGCTGATTGCTGATAAGTTTCAGTCCATGTAGATAACTCAAAGAAGTTTTGTATATATCCTCCAACATTCTGGATAAATGAATCGAAGATAAAGATGGTTGGACCCACAACAATCATAAATAACAAAAAGATAGCTGCGAGTACCATGTTTATTTCACTTAAACGCTTTACTCCTGCACTTAATCCTGCAACAACAGATGTGGTAGCTGCCAAGGTAATTACAATAATCAGTATTACCTGAGTGGTTGTATTATCTGGTATTTTAAACAGGTGTGCTAAACCAGCACTTACCTGTTGTACTCCTAAACCTAACGATGTTGCCAATCCGAATAATGTGGCCACTACAGCCAATACATTAATGGCCTTACCCCATGGTCCGTATATTTTTTTACCCAAAAGAGGATAAAATATAGAACTAATTGTAAGCGGTAATTTTTTATTGAAAGTAAAAAAGGCCAAAGCCATTCCTACTAAAGCATAAATACCCCAGGCATGTAACCCCCAGTGTAAAAAAGTTATTTCTAACGAATTACGTGCAGCCTCAATACTTCTTGGCTCGCTTCCCGGAGGATGAATAAAGTGTTTAATGGGTTCTCCAACACTCCAAAACAGTATACCAATACCCATTCCTGCACTAAAAAGCATTGCAAACCATGCTCCTTTGGAAAATTCCGGTTTGGCTTTAGGTCCACCCAACTTTATTTTTCCGAACTTGCTAAATGCAATAAATATTACAAAAAATAAGAATACATTAATGGATATTACAAAAAACCATCCTCCAAAATTAGAGATGGATGTTTGAATTGTAGAGAATATTCTATTCATTGGTTTCCCTACAATTAATGTAGTGGTAATAAACAGTATAATGACTATTGCTGCCGGCCAGAATACTGGTCCATCAACATCAAAATACTTTTTGGTACTTTTTAGATGTGCTTCGTTGTCAATTTCAGTCTTTTCTTTTTCAATCATAATAATCTTTTACGACAATATGCTCCATGCTAATTGTTAAAACAGGACAACCAGCACAAAGTTTATTTTTATATGTTAATGATATTTTTTACGGAGTACAATTGTTGCAAGATATTGCTTTATGTCTAAAATTGCAAAATTGATTTGTATACGTAACATCTTATAATCACATACAACCAATAACTATACAACATTATATTAGTACGTTATACTCTTTTAAAAAACATATTTCGTATAGAAATCTTTTTACCTAATTAAGACAAACAAGGATAGTAATTTGTTTAATCCTGTATATGAAACGAACCATGAGAAATTATTTCTCACACATGAGAATGATTGTTTTTTCGGCGCGTTCCATGTGGCAATTAATAGAAAAAATATACATAAAAAAATGATTGTAAAGGTCCTTAAGAGGTAGCTTCAAATACTTTATCATCACGAAATTATATGACCAATATTCAATAAAACAATCTTCTTATTAAAATAAAATCACTGATACTAGATGCTTTACTTTATTCTTTATCCTGACAATTATTCTCCAGGTTATTACTGCGATTAAACCAATTACTAATCCTGTTGAGAGTTCCTGAAATATCGAAGGTAAAAAGTGTATCCATTCATGAATGATTTGTATATGATGAACATATATGCCTCCTGCTACAACCAACATTGCTAACGTACCTACAACAGCCAATATTTTTATGATTACAGGCAGTGATTTAACCAATAGCAATCCCAGCTTCTTCAATATTGTTTTATTTACCTGTTCCCCTTTAGCAATAATTTTATACCCCATATCATCCAGACGAACTATTAGGGCTACTATTCCATAAACACCTATAGTGGTGGCTATAGCAACTACAATCAAAACAGGGATTTGAATAACTAATGGTCTGTCAGCTACAGTACTCAACCCTATAATCACAATTTCAAGAGATAAAATAAAATCTGTTGCAATGGCTGATTTTATCTTTTGTTTTTCTTGTGTAAGAATATCTTCTTTATTGAGTACATTTAGTGGTTGTTCTGTTTTTTCTTTTGAATGTTGTTTAAAAATGTAATCGTATACCTTTTCTGCTCCTTCGTATGCCAAATATAACCCTCCAACTAATAAAATAGGAACAACAGCCTGCGGTGCAAACAAACTTAAAAGAATAATAATGGGAAGTATAATCATTTTATTCAGAAAGGAACCTTTTGTTATAGCCCAAATCACAGGTAATTCTCTTGCAGATACAAAACCGGTTGCCTTCTCAGCATTAACAGCAAGATCATCACCTAAAATACCTGCTGTTTTTTTGGTGGCGATTTTACTCATTGTAGCCAAATCATCCATTAAGGTGGCAACATCATCAAAGAGTGCAAAAAATCCCGATGCCATAGTTTATGATTATTTATTTTGAGTTAGTGTTTGTAAAAATAATTATTTATCCGAAGTAACGATTCATTTAATGAAAATCAACTATTCTTTAAATGACTTAGCGAGGATATATAAAACAAAAAATCCACCCTAAATAGAGTGGACATCATGTTTATTGTGGAGCTGGAGGGTTTCGAACCCTGGTCTCACAATGAATTATAAGTAAGCTTATTACAGATTTGTTATGACAAATTATCAATCAATTGTTAAACACTTTAATTTATACGCTATGATTATATAGTATCTATTTTTCTTCATTTTTTTTTGAACTTTTGTACTAAAATACAATAATATACTATTAATTAAATAGATACAACAGTTCATTTCTTTTCAAACTCAGTACAATAGTATAATTGTCATTCTTCTTTTTTCCCTTATGGATTTACATCTTACAATCCATAAGGGAAAAAATATTAATATAGTTTTTTTCTATGTCTTTATATATGGTTATATATTTTGTACTATTGTACTAAACGTACTCTCTTCTCACATAATCAAACACTTAACAAAGTTCTATTTTAGTACTAATCAGTACTAAAGTCTTATTTTATTTCCAAGAAATCCTTTATTTTTTGAACATCAATTTTTATTTCATTATCACTTACTCCCCTTAAGGTATACCATACTGGATTACTAAATTTATCTCTTAAAGTTGGCTTAACAATACTTATATTTAATTTCTCTTCAGAAAAATATGACAGCTCCACCCATATTACTTCTCCAATTGCAATATTTTTATCTTTCAAAAAATTATTGTATGTTTTATTTGCGACTTCTTCTATATTTAACTGAATGGAAGTATAATGGTTTGGGTAATTTGAAACAAATACAATAGGTATATTAGAATTCTCAAATATTATATTCACAGGGAAATTTGATATACCTGGGTTAGAGTTAATTAATTCTACATATTCAATATTACTACAATTTATATTTGACAATTCAGAAAAAATAGAATTAATAACTTTCACAACAGCGATCATTGAAGAAGTCACCTCATTATTGTAATTAATAAGGTTTTGGGAATTCATGATCATAGATCTAAAATTTATGTAATCTTCAATTGATATTCCTTTATATTTAGTTTTGTAATGTTCTTTAAATAATAATTCATAAGGTGCTTTGTAAAAAGAGCATAAACCCACAATCTCCTTTGCTTCAAAGTCACTTGACTTTAGTTTCTTTACAAATTCTTCCTCTGAAACATTTAAAAATAAGCATATATCTTGTATCGAAACCTTATGACTATCTAGTAGCCTTTGTAACAAATTAATTTTATTATAATCAATAAAATAATCTATCGAATCTGCATTCTGATTATTCTTATTAGTTTCTTCAAGACTTATTTCTAAAACTTCACACAATCGAACCACATTAGCAAATTTCATATTCCCTATATTCTCAAGACTTTTATAAAGTCCCCCTCTGCTAACATTAATAATTTCAGCTAATTCATTAACTGAAATTCCTTTTTGCTTAGCCTTTTTTAGAATTGTATCAGATATGTATTTTAAGTTCACAACTAATAATTTCTTTAAAAATGTTTGCTTATATTAAATATTCACTCAATATTTGTCATATATATATGATATATCACATTTAGATGAATTATGTAACTGTTAAATTTTATCAAATATAATCATTATTAACATGGAAAGACAAAAAACTGAATTAGTCCTTATTCCAATTAATGAACTAGAATTAGTTCTTATGGACGCATTAGAAAAATATGACATAAAAAAAACACAACAGGAAAAGAAAACCGATAAGTTATATAGCAAAACTAAAGCCTACCAAGAACTTGGTGTTTGTTATAATACGCTTAATTCTTTAATAAAGAAAGGCTTTATAAAAACAAATTTAGATGGCACTAAGATACCTCATTCATCTATAGAGGCATATAAATCAGCTCAGAAATGATATGTTAAAACTACTACAAAAAGAATGTATTAGTGATGCTAATTTTAATATAAAGATATCAGATAACAATATTAAAGTTAATGCCATAGTACCTTCTGATTCAAACAAAATCAAAAAAGAAATATTGGGTTATGAGAACTTACCACTTTTTAGTCCAGAAATATTAATCACACAAAGTCAAAAGCTATATAATTCACTTTTACAATGGGAATATCGTTCTGTGTGCTTAAAAAAGGAATTAGTTAACGTAACAAATTTAGAAATAAGTATTTTAAAGGCTAAGTGTACAAATTTAATTTTTATTTATAACGATAAAACATCGGATATAAATCATTTAGAGAATTTCTTCTTAAGATTTTCTTTTATCTACAGAGTTAACATTTCGACAATTAGTATTCTTTCAGACAAAACAACTAATAGAAATACTTCATCTAAAAGAGATAATAAATCATACCAATATAAGAAAGCCTTTGAACGACTTATAGACAATACAATAACTCAAGAATCTGTTAATATTAATATAAATGACATTGTTATGAAAGCTGATGAAAAAATGAATGTAAACTTATCAAATCTTTATTCAGCCTTAAATCAGGCAGGTATATATAAATATAAAATTGATGGGTTAGATAAATTCATTTTAATTAAAAATAATTCTATCATTAAAGAATTAGATAAATATCAAATTAAAGATATTGTTTTAAATGAAATGAAAAATAAAGGCCTAACATTAGAATTAGAAAAGATATATCAAGGATCAAATTTCTACTTTAATCAAAATACACTTTCCAATTTAGAACATAAGCGTTCTCTTCCTGAATATATTGGAGAGCCAGGTCTAGAGCATTTCTTTTTCAATGGCATAGTTTGGAAAATAAATAAAACGAGTATATCGCAAATTAAATACGAAGAATTTGACTCCTTTATATGGGAATCTAATGTAATAGACTGGTATCCAAATCTAGAGGACGATTTTTTCTCTATCTCAAAAAATCACTTACACCAGTTAACTATATCATTAAAAGAAGGATATTGTGATTTTTTAGACTTCATTATTAACACTTCGAATGTATATTGGAAAATACCGAATAACAATCTTTCTACAGATCAGCTAATTGAAATTGAACAACATATTATTAATAAAATAACATGTATTGGGTATTTATTACATACCTACCGGGAACAAAGTGTAACAAGAGCAATTATTGCTACAGATTTTATTGAAAGAGGTAGCAAAGAAGAACATGGTGGAACTGGAAAATCATTATTTGGGAAAGCTCTAATTGAAATGCTATCTACATATTACAGAGGAGCCAGAAATAAAAATTTATTTAGTGACAAACATTTATTAGGAGGTATAGACCAAACAACAAAGCTTGTATTTTTTGATGATGCAAATAAAAACTTCGACTGGGAACAACTGTACACCTTGATAACTGGTCAAATCGATATAAATAGAAAATTTCAAGATCCTCAAGTCTTAGACAGAGAAAGGTCTATTAAATTTTATATTACAACCAACTATGCCGTTCATAGTCATGGAAATTCACATGATCGTAGATTCTTTTATGTAGTTTTTTCAGACTATTACGGTCCAGACAAAAAACCGAGCGATGATTTTGAAACTGATTTTTTTAGCAAAACCTGGAGTTGGGAACAAAAAAATAGATTCTACAATTTCATGGCCCAATGTGTAAAAGCTTACTTAAAATGGGGACTAGTAGAAGCTCCAAAAGAAAACTTAGAAAAGAATAAACTTAGAGCATCAATTAATGAATTATTCCTTGATTGGGCTGAAGATAATTACCGTGAATTTCTAAATAAAGAGACTGATAAATTGATGCTTTTTGAGCAATTTAAAGCATCCCTTTCAGAAATAGATGCCAAAAAATTCTCTTCTACTTCCTTTAAAAAGAATATGAAAAATTTCTGCAAATTAAAAGGATTCATTTTTAACCCAAGCAAAGAAGGTAAAGATATAAAACGCAATAGCACAGAATACTTTGAAATCTATAACATAAATAATAGTTAATGGCAAGCGGTAACAGAAAAAGTTCTGTTTTTAAGAAAGGCTTTATTGCATAAAGAATTAATTATCAATATATAACGTTTCTTAATATATATTATCCCTAACCAAACCAAATATTAAACACATAGATATAACCCTCATTTACAATACGTTAATTAATATCTAAATACATTTTATGGCAAATACTATAACAACTACTAATATTGGCATTAAAGAACGTAATGCTTTGAAAAAATTATCTTCCCATCATGCATTACGTCAAATTGAGTTTATAAATGCTGCAATTGACTATTTTAAAAAGACTGGAATTAATCCAGCAGAAGAAATTTTTTCACCAAGAGAAGAAATAGCTAAACTCACAAAACGAGTTGATCAAGTTGTTCAGTTCATTAGAAAAAACGAACAATCAAAATTGAACCCGTTACTTGATTCATTAATTATTATTTCTAAAAAGATTGAAGAACAGCTCAGTGAACAAATTACGATTAATCAATTCAATGAACTGTTAGTCAATTTTAATAATTTCTTCTCAACGATAGGTAATAACATTAAGAATATTGAAAGCCAACAGAATGTAATAAATAAAAGCACTAATACTATCTCAAACACACTTCTGGACCTTAATAGTGAAATTAAAATCCTTAAAAAAATGCTTGTCGTTATGTATAGATCTCATGAGAATAAGCATGCAATGTCCTCTGGCTTTAAAAGTGAGCATATTCAAGAATTTAATTATCTAATTTCAGATTAATATGCCGTATATAAAATTTGATTCAACATCTGAAAAGAATGCAGATTCAATAAATGGTTTCTTAGAGTATATGTCAAAAGAAGATATTCCCAAAGGGATCAATAAAGAATTTTGGTTCAATAATACAAATAAACTAATTCCTGATTATCAAGTTACAAATACCATTGATAACGATCAATATGGTGTAGCACGAGGAGATTTTAGATACTATACAGGTTCACTAAACTTCTCTGAATCAGAATTAAAATTTGTAAATAACAATAAAGAAAAACTTAAAGAGTATACACGACTTGTTTTTGAAGAATACGCAAAAAATTTTAATCGAGGATTAACTAGTTCTGATATTAGATGGTTTGCAAAATTAGAATCTGATCGATATTATAAAGGAACTGATATTGAAGTCAAAAATGGAGAACATAAATCCGGAGATAAAAAGCCGGGAATTAATACTCATATTCACTTTATAGTTGGGCGAAAAACCTATTGCAACAAGAAAAAGGTCAGCCCTCTGACAACTCATATAAACACAAAATCAGGTGCTGTTAAAGGCGGTTTCTCTCGCGATTCCTTAAAAATGCAAGTAGAGCTAAAATTTGATGAATTGTTTGCTTATAACAGACCTATTGAAGAAAGTTATAGATATTTAAATGCGATATCAAAAACATACCGTGAACAAAGAAACTCCGCCATTGATAATATCACTATAAAAAATCATTCAGTTTTAATATATGACAACCTCTCCCCTAATGAAAAACATAAAAAGTTAGAGACTTTAATAAATTATTTACAATATGGAGGTTCACAAAATAAGAGATGTAAAATTGATTCTAATAGAGTGCTAAAAACAGCTCAAGAAAACCAGTATAATGGAAACGTATACAAAAGTCTTTTAAATTTAAATTTCAAAATAAAAGACGGATTTAATATAGAAAATAAAGACATTACTCCTTATATCATCAATTACGCTAAATTCATTAATTCTCCATACAACGATTTACCTAAAGATTTAAAAGAAGACCGTTTATATCGTTTTTCACTGTTGGTAAACAAACGCCTTCCGGAAAATAATAAGATTGATATAAATAAAATAATGAAATATAGTAAAGTGAATAATTTTCCAGAAAACACCTATAAAGCTTTATTAAGTTTAAATAGGATGACACTAAATCATCAAAGTATAAATTGCAACAGCACTTTATTTGTATTAAATTATAACGATAACAAAGACATACATAATGAGCTTGTTATTTCCAATAATTACACTCATAGTAAAACTACTATTGACATAACTAATTTGATAGGCAATGTTACTGGTCCTGTTTATACAACATCATATCCCGAAGATGAAAAAAAGAAGAAAATAAAAAAGAAAAGAAGAATAAAACGAACACCTTAAATGTTGATCACTTATTTATAATGTAAAAACTGCTTAACAAACAACGATAATTATGGCAAAAAAAGTAAACCAACATACTTCTTTAGAAACCTTACTCAAAAATAGTAATGTTTTTGGAGAAAAGGATGTTATTTCAAGACGTAAAGAGTCAAAAATATCTGAAAATCTTAAAAATAACAAAGACAATAAATCATCACCCAAAATCAAAGGAACTTATTACTTTGAACCAGAAATAATATTTGATGCAAAATGTATTGCTTATTATTATCGTACTTCAATCGGTAAAATTTTAAATAAAGCACTAAAATTATATATTAATAACGCTGAAGATCTTGATAAAGCAAGAGATGCATATTCGAAAAAAGAATAAATACGTCTTACCATACTTACCTTATATACCATACTTACCATCATTACTGTTAGTAACGTCATAATTTAAAATTAGAATTACTGTATTCTATTAGATATTAATCTCGCTCTCTCTCCTACAATATTTTATGAACAAGATAAGAATATGGTAATAACATACTTACCATATATACCATACCGTATGTTTTAAACATATGGTATGGTATTATTTTAATAATAGTTATATTTACCGTATATAACTCTTTGAACTACACGTAAGATTATTCAATAAAATGGCAAAGAAGAACGGATGGATATTCTTGATCATGTTGACCCCCTTTCCCGAAGCCGGTTCATGTGATGTTTTCCGCATGACATTCCGGCGGATGTTGACCCCTTTAAGTA
>NZ_JAPDPJ010000070.1 GCF_026013605.1 Plebeiibacterium sediminum | reverse complement strand
CTGTTAAATAGAGACTATAAACTGGCCTGTTTTAAACCGAAATCATTGGCATACACCGACCGATATTAGTGGCATAAATCAAACCGAAATAGCCAACAGAACAAGAAGAAATAGGAAGATAACCTATTTACTTTACATTTTAATATCTCTTATTGGTTTATTAGAATATCTACCTATACCAAATCTACCAGATTATATAATTAGTTTTATACAGAGAGTGTCTTTCTTTACTCCTTGGTTTTCAGTCTTTGCTATTGTTATAGTACAATTATTTGTCCGAGATAAAAAAATAGGACCTGTAGTTATTATGATTTTATTATTTGTTGGAATTTTTCCCTCTATAATGAGAGATTTCTCAAACAGATTAATTATTAGCATTAATAAAAATAGAGAATTTAAAGATGTGATTAATCCCATTTCAGGTACTCTACTAATTAGAAAAGAGAAATATGTTGAGTTCGCATGGAATTTACTTCCTCAAGAATACGAATCAATGATATATAACCCAAGACATGGACTAACGTCTGATAATATGCAGCGAGAAATTATTGAAGTAATAAATGAAGATTGGTATGTTATGAGAACTGGATTATTTGAATAATAAGCCACACCACAAATTATAAATTCTATTGAATCCATGTTGTAATATTAGGTTTGAATAATAATAAATTGAATTTGGTTTTATGAAAATATTTGTATCAATTATTTTATGTTTTATTTGCATTATAGGGTACTCACAGAATACTCATTCACTGAAGATAAACTATAATAATTCAAATGATTACTTCTTTCCTTTAAAAACAGTACGTTTATTCAATGATAGCTTGAATATATTACCAGAAAAAAAAGATATTATTGAAAACATTTCAAGTGGGGAATATACGTTAGAGTTTACTTCCACACTAGGAGATAAATTTGATACTGTAATAATTTTATCAAAAAGAATTATTTTGAATATACACCCTCATGGGTTATACAATATTTATAAAAAGAAAGATTGGTCATTGGACAAATCAATATTGCAGAATTTAGGAGAAAATGACACATTAAAAATATTATATAGAGGTTATGACGGTCATATTACATCCTATGATACAATTTATATTCATAAAGAATCAAAGGAATTTTTTTATAAGATTGGAATTCCGAAGTTAATAGGAAAAAGAAAAACGCAAAAAGAAATTATTGAATATAAAACAGGAAAATTATATGGAGACTTGTTAAAAACCTATAGTCTATGGGAATATTATGCAAAATCAAATGATAAATATGATATAATAGAATGTTTCTCTTTTGATAGGTTTTATGTGTTACTTATTAACAAAGATTTCTATAGAATTCATGATGCGTCGTGTAGTGAATATGGACTAGATTATTTAAAATCAGAATTAGAGAAAAACGCCCAATAATAAGTTATATGATTAAAAGATGAGTTTAATCCCTTAACTTTTTTAACTGTCACAGGAAATATTGATGCCGTCTGCAGATATTAATAAAATTATAAGCCTAGCAACTAAAATACAAACTCAAATTAATACCCCACAAACATGAAAAATTACCGTTTACTTACTGTTTTATTTATTGCACTCCTTATGAGTGTTTCGTCTATTGTAATGGCTCAGCAGCATGTTTATACTTCAGCAACTCCTGAAGGGGAGGTTAAGATAACTGTTGTAGAATCCAGTTTTCAGGTATCTATTGTTCCAGAGGGAAATATTGTGGATTTTGCTATACTTACCAATGGATCGGTGTCGTATGATTTTAAAGGTCGTGTGGATCAGGTAGGTAATGTTTCTATATCATATGATGTAAAGGGAAGGATAGATGATATCGACTCAGAATCTTTTATGTATGATATAAAAGGAAGGTTAACACAAATAGGATCAACAAGCATTCAATATGATGCTAAGGGTAAAATAGATCAAATTGGAGATGTGCGTATTTCTTACGATGTGAGAGGGAATATTGATGAAATAGAGTAGTGTGATGGCCCACAGTGGATCGGTACTCCAAATTAGATTTATAATGACAAATACAAAACGCCTTATTATTGAGAACTTGTGCTATACAGAGCTCGTTTATCAACGCATCAATAAAAAATTGGCAACAGACTTATCCAAAGTACAGATTGAGCAGTTGATAGATACAATATTGAAAAAGACCAGTGAAGCATCCTATATAAAAACTGGCAAGAATTATTATGTCACCAGTTCAGATGATCATATCAGAATAACGATTAATTCAAACACTTTTAGAGTGATTACTGTGGACAGATTAAGGAAAGTATAAGGTCTATAAAAAATATTAAAAGGAAGTCAACCTTTTTAGGGAATAGACTTCCTTTTATTTTAATTATTTCTTCCATGCATGTAAGCACTTCATAGTAATTAGTGGAACTAAAGAAATAATGTAAATCATCATACCATACATGGTAGGAATGGTTGACACTTTAAGGCCGGAATACATCACCTGAGGTTTTACACTACCAACTTCGCCTAAATACGAAAATGCCTGGTAAAGTCCCAAAACCTGACCCAGGATTCCGAATGTAAGTGCTAAAATTCCCACATACTTAATTTGTTTCAGTCTTGCATTAAGCTTCTCTTTCGACCTGGAGCGTAACGTATAAATAATACCTGCAATAATCAATAACAGAAATACTGATAATACACCCATAAACAATGGTCCTCCCATATAAAACAGTTCTAACATAACAGAATATTTTAAAAATTAGTAATGAGATAAAGTAAGCTGATGCACTGCTTTTTTACAATGTCGAAAACGGCTGTTTAGCTGTCGTATCCCTGTATTTATATACGTCATTGATAAAAATGGTTAATTTAGCACATAAACCATAATATCAGGTATAAATATGTTTGGAAAACTTAAGAAGCTAAAATATCATCTGATTTTTTTACTGATCGTTATTGTTGCACTGTCTTTAATATTTGGACATTCGTGGGGTAATGTTTTTGCGGCATTTACTTACGTTAGTATTTTAACGCCAATAGTAATTAGTGTGGTTTATTTTTTTAATTTTTACCTGGTTCCACGTTACTTAATTACGCGCAAGTATCTTCAGTTTTCATTATATAGTGGTTTAACGGTTGCGGTTTCGCTTTTGTTGGAATCTTACCTGGTGGTTTTTTCATTTATACTGCTGGGCCATTTCAATTTTCATAAGGTGGCTCCCAATGCTTCAGATACAGTTTTACTATTTTCAGTGTTGTATTTATTTGTTTTTGGAACAAGTACTATTCTTATGTTTAAGCAATTGTCTGCAGCACACCATAAGATTAATGCGTACGCCGAAGAACAGAAATTAAAAAGTGTTAGTTTACTGGAGATTATCAGTAACCGAAAGAAAATAAGTATTCAGTACGATACCATTCAATATATAGAAAGTTTAGCCGATTATATTATTGTTCATACTAAGGGTAAAGAAATCAAAAGTAATGAACGAATTAGCGCCATTCAAAAACGGTTACCAGCAGATACGTTTATCAGGATACATCGTTCGTTTATTTTAAATAAAGCACATATTACTGCATCAAATAATGATTATATAAGTATTGGTGATACAGATTTGCCTATAGGAAGAAGTTACCGACCAAATGTAAAGCAATTGTTGTAGATAAGACATTTGTTTATACAGAACATCTATGCATTCTTATCGTTTATTGCAATTCCTTTTTTTTGTACATGCCGATTCATCAACTATAATGAGTTCTTTATCTAATTATGCAGGTATTTTTGGCTACTCAACGAAACATTTGTAGAGAAATCCAGTACATTCGACCAACACGAGATATTTCTCAATATTATTGTCCGAAGTTTATTAACTTCAAGAAGTAAAAGAGATCATTATTTAATAATTATAACCGGAGAAATAATAATTATAATGTTGTTGTAAATGTGGCATTATTCCATATTGTAATCAGGTGTTAAGATATAGACAAAGTCTGAATGAACGATTATTTGTGCAAGAAATACATAATAGAAATCAGTATAAAACAATTCATTAATCTGATTAGCAGACATAGTTATAGTGTGTTAATCATATTATCTCTGTTTTGTTTCTTACAAATATCAAATGCGCAACAAGGTGATATCCCAAGTCAGGATAAGATGCTTTTAAATTCTTTAACTAAAGAAGAGAAAGCGTTTTTAGAATCTCATCCTGTTATAAAAGTTGCAAATCAGGAATCATGGCCACCATTCGATTATATTGAAGACGGTATTCCCAAAGGATATTGTATTGAGCATATGCAATTGTTAGCGGCTAAATTGGGGTTACACATTGAGTATGTAAGTGATTATCGCTGGGGAAATCTTTTTGAGCTTTTCAAGAAACGTAAAATTGATGTAATGCCCATTCTCTATAAAAATCCTCAAAGAGAACCTTACACGCTGTATACTGCACCTTATTTTAAAACTTCAATGAGTCTATACAGTATTGAGGATAATACAAGCCTAAATAGTATTGATGATCTGAAAGGGGGAATAAAAGTTGGGATTCACCACGAAGATGCCAGCATACCTTATATTAAAAACAAATTTCCGGATATTGAAATCGTTGAACTTCCGGGTTCCAGGGAAATCATTAAAGCCTTAGCAAGTAGAAAAGTAGATGCTGTAATTGAAAACGCATATATTTTTCACTATAACGTAAAACAATACCAGGTTTATAACCTAAAGCTTGTTGATTTTATAGAACCTAATCAATCTGAAGTAAATCCATCTTTGCACATAGGCGTAAGGAAAGATTATCCTTTATTACAAAGTGTGCTTCAAAAAGCAATGTTAACAGTTACTGAAGAGGAGAAAGATATGCTGAGGGAAAAATGGCTTGGAGACATTACCCGTATTCATAAAGATCTTTTACTTTCAGAAGAAGAAAAAGAATATCTGGATCAAAAAGAGTCTGTGAAAATGTGTGTTGATCCTAACTGGATGCCCTTTGAGCAAATTGATAAAAACGGACAATTTAAAGGGATTAGTGCAGATATAGTTCAAATGATTTCTAAAATCATAAACAAACCAATTGAATTAGTTTCTACAGAATCATGGACACAAACCTTAGAAAACTTAAAAAATAGGCAATGTGATATTATTCCTCTGGTTGGATATTCAGAAAAACGTAGTGAGTTTATGAATTTTACCAAACCGTATATTTTCGAAACGCTGGTTATCACAACTAAAAACGATGAGTTTTTTATTCAGGAAAGTAGTGAACTTAAAAACCGGAAAATAGGAGTTGTAGAAGGTTATATTTACATCCAGTTATTAAAACAAAAGCATCCAAGTATTGATATTGTAGAGGTTAAAAGTGCAAAAGAAGGTTTGGAAAGAGTACAAAAAGGTGAATTGTTTGGGTTTGTAGATGTTTTACCAACGATAGCTTATACAATTCAAAATAATGGAATGCTTGATTTAAAGGTAGCAGGTCGTTTAGAGTTTGGTGCACAATTTTGTGTGGCTTCCCGGGATGATGAACCGTTATTAAATTCCATTATGCAAAAAGCTTTAGATCAGATTAAAGAAGAACAAATAAAGTCTATAGTAGGAAAATGGGTGGCAATTAAAGTTGAACAATCCTTTGATTACAGAAAGTTAATTTATATCAGTTTATTCTTTATATCTATACTGTTTGTGATTATTCTTAAAAACAGATCTATACGTAAAATCAATAAAGAGTTAGAAAGGGCTTATCGAGAAAAAGATAAATTTTTCTCCATTATTGCACATGACCTGAATGGACCTATTGGAAATATTGCTAACATATTGAATTCTTTTGAATGGGAAGATATAAAAGGCCAACTGTTTAATCATCTACGTATTTCGTCGCAAAACACATACGAACTATTACTTGAATTACTAACCTGGGCACAAGCGCAAAAAAATCAATTGGAAATTGATCCAACAAACTTTAACATCAATCAAATAATAAAGAAATCGATTTCATCATTAGAGTTAAGTGCAAATAAAAAGGAAGTAGAACTCGTTTTACACAACGAAAACGATGATGTTTATGTGTATGCCGATATTCCAACGATAAATACGGTTATCCGTAACCTAATTTCAAATGCCATAAAATTTACAAGTCCGGGAGGTACCATAACTTTAAAAGCTGAAATGGTGAATGATGAGATCAAAGTATCAGTAATTGACACAGGTGTGGGAATGACCAAAGAGATGACTTCGAAACTATTTAAACTGGGTGAAGATATCAGTTCTTCAGGTACAATGGGGGAAAGAGGAACAGGACTCGGGTTGTTGTTATGCAAGGAATTTATTGATTTAAATAAAGGAAAAATAGGTGTAGAAAGCCAGCTTGGTATAGGTTCTACATTTTGGTTTACTTTATCGGCAGGTCAAGAAAATGAAGAAGAAAGTTTGTTGGATGTAATTAAAGAAAAACAGTTAGAAGCATTAGTAATTGAGGATAATTTTTTGAATCTGCAAAGTACGACTAACGAATTAAGTCATTTAGGTATCAATAATGAAATCGCAAGTACTGGCATTGAAGGAATAGAAAAAGGACTGGACAAAAAATATGATTTTATTCTACTGGATATAAACTTACCCCGAAAAAATGGTATTGAAGTAAATAGAGAAATCAGACGCAAATACCCTTCATCTTTTATTATTGCACTGTCGTCATACGATAGGGCTGAGATTCAAGATATGGATAGAAGTGTTGTATTTGATGATTATCTTAAAAAACCATTAAAAACAGAACATCTTTTAAATTGTTTGAAGCGGTTGAAATAGATGGATTACTTACACTTTTAAGACCATATAAAAAGGCTGAATCTATACAGAAACAGCCTTCACTTAACAAATTATTAAACCAGTGTACAATTTAAATGGTACTTGGTAAAACAAAGACAAATGGTTATTTAAATTCTTTACTTAGCTTTTTTAATATTTCCTGCTTTTCTTCATTTAAACCGTCAGCAGTAAAAACAGCAACTCCGCTTGCACCTTTTTCTTTAGCTAAACGAATACCTTGCTCAAATTCAGCTCCGTCTTTAAATGCAGGCTCATATAATCCTGTGTTAATAGGAAAATCAACATCCTTAACTCCTTGTTCTGTTGCAAAACCAATCCAGTTGATGTTTTGACGGTAAAAGCTTTGATAGATCATTGGGTAAGCGCCATCTAAGTTCCAGTCATTCCATGCCTGACGAACCATTTGACGAGCCATTTCAGGGAATGGGAATACTGCAGCAGTCATTTTATTACCACTTTCGTGTGCTATTTCAACCAATTCATTAACCAAAGTAGTTACCGCATTTAAACGGTATTGTTTCCATTCTGTGCTTAATTCAGGATGATCCATATCTAAAGGATCTACGCCAAAAATCTTTTTGTAACCTTCACGCGCCAATGGGTGGTATCCGTAATCGTATTCAGGCATTTCATGATCTTGCACCAAATTGTAAACAGGCTGAAGATCTGCACCTAAAATAACATCTACGTAACGTACGTAATCCAGGTGAATAGAAGCTAAACCTTTTACTTTAGTTAATTTACGAACGTTGCTTTTAATATATTCTCTTGCTCCGGGAGAGTGAGGACTCAACCACTGATAGTAATCAACATAAGCTCTGTACTCCAGTGAATTTTTTCCGGCACGGTTTACAGCATACCATTCAGGGTGTTTGTTTGCAATCGTATCATCCGGACGGTTAAGAGTCCACATCCAGGCATGAATTTTAATTCCTCTTTCAGCAGCAATTGGAATAATTTGTTCCAAAACTTCAGGTTCTCCTTTAATTAAAACTTCTGTAATACCAAGAGATTTGTAATAATCCATTTTAGTATTCCACTCTTCGGCATCAAAATCACCATGATCTGCATGAGCCCATGTAGCAAATACAAAATTCTTAGTCTCACACTTCACTTCATCAGTGGTTTTTCCTTGCGGACAACAGCTGATTAAACATGCAAATAATAATAGTAATACTGTATTCTTCATTATAATTAATTATTTAGTTTCAATATATCCTGTTTCATTAATCACATAACTATCGCAATAAGCTGGAACTTTGTACTCAAAACCATTTTTTGTTTTAGTAAATACGGCTTTGATTAAGGTGTCATCAGATTTTACTTTGTAAGTTGTGGTAAACCCTTCTTCCATTTGTAAAAGATCTTTCATATCTCCGTAATGTGTTTTACGAAATAAAGCATATGCTGTTTGTTTAAATACAAAGTCTTTATCTTTTGTAATTTCAATCTGATCAGGAGTGTTGCTATTAGTGAATTGTACAATACCCCATTTTTCTGGTTCGTGCATGGCAATTACACCCTGATTACTCCATACCCAGTTATACTCTGGCAGGTATTTCTCGTCTTGTTTTTTGCGGTCGTATCTTCCATCCACCAAATCAAAATCCCACTCCACACGAGAAAAGTTTACTTTCCATTGTTCACCGTCTTTAGGGAATTTTTCATCGGTGTTTTTTAATTCCATAATACGATCCATAGGAACAGCCATTTCAACTGTCCAGCAGCTATCTGTATCATTTGGATTGTTTAAGGTTCCATAAATTTGAACTGCACTTTTTAAACGATCCAGATTCCAGCTGTTATCTGCATTGCCGTTTACACGATAAGGTTTATCAAGTTTTAAGTCCCAGATGGTATTTAATACATTCACCTCAATTTCTCCATAATTATAAGTATCCATAGTAGGATCAAGAAATACTTCAAAATCGTTATTGTAAAAGATAACTGTATCGCGTTGGTATAAATTACCCCAGATATGTGGTTCTTTTAATTGTGCATAAACATAAAAGAACTGCTCATCCCAAAGCATTTTAATTTTAGTGTCATATTTAGGCGTTTTAACACCTTCTATATCAATAAATGAGTCTGTAAAAGGAACCTTATTCCAGGCTTCTTCATCAGCAATACCATCAATAGTAAGCGGAGTTTCTGTTTTACAAACCACATACTCTCTAGGTTTAATGATATCCAATTTAATATCTACATCATCAGTTTTATTGGATGAAGTATTACAAGATGCTGCTAAAATGAGCACAAATAACAATTGCGGAATTAAAAATCTCATTGATATTATTTTAAGTGTAATAATGGTAAAACTAAGTATAAAGGTAATGGTTTAAAAAACGAAGCGGTTATTGCGCTATAAAATACCGTTTGGGCAGAATAGTTTTTCAGTCTTCAGTCAACAGTCTTCAGTCTTCAGTCAACAGTCTTCAGTCAACAGTCTTCAGTCAACAGTCCTCAGTTCTCAGTCCTCAGTACTCAGTCAACAGTACTCAGTCAACAGTACTCAGTCAACAGTCAATAGACTGCCTACTGCCTACTGCTTACTGAAGACTCATCACTGCCTACTATTTAACTACTAACTTTTCCTTATCCACGCCAATTCCTTTAATGGTTAATGATTTCCATTTCTTTGGTAAACAAGGGGTATTGCGAATGATGCCATTGGGGGTGATTTCTAATCCTGCAAAACCAAAGATTACAGCCTGAAGCATTCCTCCGGCCCCTGTAGCAAAATAAGGATTGTTACTCGTTGCGGATTCAGCTAAAACACCAAACGGAGCTCTTTTATTTGGTATATATGCCTTTTTGAATAATTCAAATGCTTTTCCTGGTTTCCCTAAGCGGGCATAAAGAATACTGAAAATAGAGTAGGACATGGCTGGACCTTCCGCAGAAAGTTTTGGTTCGTAATATTCTAAGTCCTTTAAAATGTTTTTTTGATCGGTAACGATTTGTAAAGGATAAGCCAATAGATTCACATCTGCCTGCTTAATAATTTCACCATTGTAGTCAGCATGTTCTTTTGTGGTTCCATCACTGAATTGCTCAATTTTAATTTGATCTCTTAAATCACGCCATTCATCGGGGATATCATTATCTAATAATTGAGCAGCATTAATGGCATACTCCATCACTTTTTTTACCGAACCATTGGTAAATGCATTGTTATTTACCACGTGAGCCCATTCATTGGCACCAACCACATTGTTAATTGAATACGAACCATCTTTATTTAATGTAGCTCTGCTGAACCAAAAATCAGCAGCGTTTTTTAATACCGGCCAACCTTTTTCTCTAAGCCATTCTTTGTCTTTGGTTACACAATAGTAATTCCATGCAGCAATACCTATGTCAGCAGTTATATGTTGTTCCATCACACCGGTTAAGCACCATGTAGGCGTTGCTTCCTCTCCTGAATAGTCAGATTCCCATGGAAACATAGCTCCTTGGAATCCGTAGTTTTTTGCTCTGTCAATCGCCTCAGGTAATCTGTTTATCCTGTAATTCATCATGGTTTTTCCCATTTCAGGATGAAGCACTAGGAGTGGGGGATACATCCATATTTCAGCATCCCAAAATACATGACCGTTATAGCCTTGTGATGATAAACCCATAGGAGAGATACTCAAGTCATTGTCATCACGTTGAAAGGAGTATAAATTGTATAACGCAAAACGAACGTCGAGTTGTGATTCTTTGTCACCCTCAATTATAATATCACTTTCCCATAATTCGTTCCATTTATTTTGATGTCCTTGTAAAAGGTTTGCTACACCTGTTTGTTGTGCATAAACCACAAAACGTTCTGATTCACCAATAGGATCATTAAAGTCCAGAGAGTTGCAAACAGAACCCATTAAACTAAAGGAAAAAGATTCACCTTTATTTAAGGTCTTGGTAAATGATAAAGCGGATTGATATGGGTCTTCAATATTCTCCCGGAATTCAGGTAATGAGTTATCAAAGATAAAACCAGAAGCACTTGCTAGTTGATGGGCTTCAAAGGGACTGTCTGCGATAGTTTGAAAAACCGGCATTCTCACATCCAGATCCTTTAGTATTCTGAATCGGGACTGTACATTCTTATATTGTTCGGGAGTTTTAATGATATTGCTGATATCCAAAGTTACCTTTTTAGTAGCCTCTATTTGAACTTGTATTAATCCACCAAAAGGCATATTGCGCAATTCCTGTATAGAATAACTTACTTTTACTTTATCCTGAAAATTAAATGTGGATTGAAGAGCAGCCTTTTTCATATCTAAAGTCTGCTGCCAATTGCTTACATTATCAAGCTTTAGTAATTGATTATTTACTGATACTTTGAGGTTAAAAGGATTGATTCCGGTTAAAACTCTGCTAATATCATTTTTATTCTGGCGGTCGAAAACATGGTTTAAAATAACCTTTTGTGTTTCAAAAAGCTCAGCATCCGGTACAATTCCTATTTGTCCGTTTGCCACACAGGTAGGAACATAATCAGATTTTGAATGGGTTGTTATTTCCCAGCCATCTTGCGCTTTTAAAGAAAAGGATAGTATAATGATGAATGTAATTAACGAAAGGATTTTATTCATGAGGAATGCGTTTGTGAAGTGAAATTTCCATTAACGACAAAGACACCAGGTCACAAAGAAATTTATTAAAAAACTTTGTGGCTTAGTGCCTTTGTGGTTTATATTAATTAATTGTTACAGATTATAACTTTACAAAACGAATAGCCTGACCACCTCCTGGTGCAAGTACAAGTTTTAATGTAGTTTCAGCATTAACCTCTTTAGTCTCTATTTTGTACGATTGTGGATTGGTTAAATAATCTGCATCATCTCCATCGCGATAAATTTCAGCTTTGTAGTTTTTTCCGGCTTCAAGGAAGCTCAGTTTAACATCTAAAGTTCTTGCTTCTTCATTAGTAGCAGAACCTAAAAACCATTCCTCACCACTTCGGCGGGCTACAGTGATGTATTTTCCAATTTCACCATTTAAAACTTTAGATTCATCGCTATCTGCATTAAAGTCTCTGAAAAACTGAAAAGCAGGATGACCTTCGTAGTTGGTAGGGATATCACTTGCCATTTGAAGGGGACTGTACAGAATTACAAAGTTGGCAATTTGTTTTGCTAAAGTGGTATGTACTCTACTGGTTCCTTTGTCCTGATCGTTCCACTTCACTCTGTTTTTAGCATTCGCATATAAAATATCAAAAGTTCCGGGAGTATAATCAGTAGGACCGGCTAATCCTCTTGTAAAAGGAATTGTTACAGTATGAGAAGGTGGGTTACCATCACTCCAGCCATTCCATTCCATACCTCTTACACCTTCACGTGTCATCATGTTAGGCCATGTTCTGCGAATACCTGTAGGTTTAATAGGCTCGTGAACATCAAGCATAATTTGGTATTTAGCAGCCAACTCAACCACTCTGCGGTAATGTTGTACCATAAACTGTCCATGATGATGCTCTCCTCTTGGAAAAATACCTCCTGCATAACCTGTTTTAACAGCATGCATTCCCAATCTTTGACACATTTTAAACGCATCTTCAATATACTTTTCATAAGAAGGAATGTCTCCACCTGTTTCGTGGTGACCAATTAGCATTACGCCTTTTTCTTTAGCGTAGGCAGCTACTTTTTCAAGATCGAAATCTGAAGCAGGAGTAACATGGTCAAAAGCACCTTCAGCACCCCATTTTGCCCAACCATGATTCCATCCTTCAACAACAAAACCTTCAATGTTATTTGCTGCAGCAAAATCAATATCAGCTAAAGCTTTTTCTGTAGTTGCTCCATGTCGGGGCCCTGTGTACCATGTTTCCGTTCCAATATGCATTCCCCACCAAATACCAATATATTTCATAGGCTCAATCCATGAAACATCTTCAATTTTACAAGGCTCATTAAGGTTTACTATTAAATTGCTTTCAACCAATTCAGCTGCCGAGTCTTCAATTTGAATGGTTCTCCAAGGTGTAACCATAGGCGCTTTAGTACGAACTTTGTCGCCGTTAGACCAAGGTGTAAGGTCAGCCTCATAAGCTCCGGATTCATTTTGCTTTAAAGTCATTCCTGAATAGTCCGTTAATGCAGCCTCATGAATACTGATGTGAGTGTTGTTTTTAGTTACCATAGTAACCGGAGTAGCCACCCATTTAGCTTCACTCATAGGAGTTGACTTATATAGCTTTTCGTAGGTGTCATAGTTGGCATCAATCCACCAGGTAGTTGGATTGTTTGTAATATTAAACTCTGTCATTTCGTTCTGGATCACAAACTCTTTTAGATTCTTCTGCTCAGGAAATTCATATCTGAATGCAGCTCCATCATTGTATGCACGAAAGAAGATGTTTAATAATCTTCCGGTTTCTCCGGCTTCTTTTAATTCGATTTTGATTTGATGGTATTGATCACGAATCGTTTTGTTTTCACCCCATGGCTGTTGCCAGGTTTCATCTGCTGAATTTACTGTTGCAGCAATTAATTCAAATTGATCCTTCATACTGCCTTGCTCTTTAAATTCAAAACCAAGGTGCGAAGTGTTTACAAGAGTATCGTTATTATAGGTTACCTGATAAGTTGGTGCTCCTTGTACCAGATGAAACGATAATTTAATTTTACCATCCGGAGAGGTAATGGTGTTGTTTGTATTTGAACATGCTGCCAGATTAAATATCAGTAAGCATGCTATTACAACTTTAATCATGTTCTTCATATGCTTTTATTTATTTTGTTTTTATCTTAAAATGCAGTTCTTCAAAATTAAAACTAAGCATATATAATATAAAGCATTTATGATAGTGTAACAACTAAAATACAGATATTGCAAAATGTAAGGTGTTGGTAATTAGGGTTTAGGTAATTTGAGTGTACAGGTGTGTGAAGAGGCATGATGAAGTGATGTTTACGGTATAATTTGAAAAAATCGCATAATTATCTATTTCGTATTACTACATATGTTGCTTTTGTTGATCTCATTATTAATCCTATTTAGTTTTGGTTTCTAGCCCATATCAGTTTTCATATTATAATCGTTCAATAGGTGGATAATCTTGGATGTTACTTATGTACTTGTTGAAGTTTTAAAATCTTTAGGTCGTCCTGTTATATGTTACTTTCAAGCTTAGTTAGAAAGGTGTTATTAATTATTGAAAATTGATGAAAACATTTATGGCAGAGCCAAAATAAAAGTATAAGGAACTAACGAGTAAGGATAATACACTTTAATAGAAGAATATTTATTAGATACTTAATCCGTTTCGCTTAAAAGGCCTATTTGTATTGGCTGTAAAAACATAAATTAACAAAATTAACAATATTTGTAACATCGCTAAAGATTAACAAAAAGCCGCTTTAGCGTAATATATAAATTTGTACTAACGATAATGAAGGACTAGCTTTGTTATAACTGAAGGATAGTGATAGATGTAGTGGGTTTGCGATAGGAGGGGTGTGAGTGAATAAAGAGTCAAAAAATAAATTTAATGCTATTGAGAAAGGGGGTGCGAATTATGAAATGTATCAAAATGGAATTTTTGCCCTCTGTTTATGTTTGGGAGGAAAAATAAGATAGGAATAAAATTAGAATGTAGGGAGTTTCTGTTTTATTGAAAAAACGAGTTGCTTTTTATGTGTTTATGAAAGTTAAAAATACTGTAAATAATTAAGAAAAATTAACAAGGTGGAATATTTGGTGATTTGAAATATGTGTTGTGAATCATGAATACATCCAATATGTCTTGGGATTTTTTATTAACCATTAAAATTTAGAAGTGTATTTAGTTATGTCAAATAAGAGTTTATTTATACTACTTAGTTTATTTGCCTATCTCTTAATGGGGTGTTCAAATCATCATTTAGAACATGATGCAAATAAGAGAACCGAAATAAATAAGCAGTTTTTAAAGCAAAAAGAGCTGGCTAAGAATAGAGCAGATGAGTTGTTTGCTGTTTTTAATAGGAATATTAATGATGTTGAAAAGGAGGCTTTGGAGTTTTTATACGCATATATGCCTTTAAGTGATTTGGCAAACTATGATCAGGATTTTTTTCTTACACAAGTGCGTTATGCGTTAAAAACCAGAACAGAATTTTCATGGGGAAAGACAGTTCCTGATGATTTATTCCTGCATTTTGTATTACCATATAGAATTAATAATGAGGATATGGATAGTGCAAGAGTAGTATTCTTTAAAGAGCTAAAAGATAGGGTTAAGGGTATGAGTATGTATGATGCTGCATTGGAAGTCAATCATTGGTGTCATGAAAAAGTTTCGTATCATCCTGCTGATATAAGGACAAGTGGTCCACTAAGTACAGTTAGAACAGCATTGGGAAGATGCGGTGAAGAATCTACTTTTACAGTTACAGCTTTGAGGGCAGTAGGTATTCCTGCACGACAAATTTATACACCCAGATGGGCACATTCTGATGATAATCACGCCTGGGTTGAAGTGTGGGCGGATGGAGAATGGTATTTTCTTGGTGCTTGTGAGCCAGATCCTGAATTGGATATGGGATGGTTTGCAGGTCCTGCAACACGAGCAATGCTTCTGCATTCGCGAGTATTTGGAGATTATACCACAACCGATGATGTAGTTGCCAGAACAAGTAAGTATACCGAGTTAAATGTGATTCCTGATTATGCTCCAACAAAAAGATTATATGTTAAGGTAAAAGATCCTGAAGGTAATGCTGTTCAAGATGCAAATGTTGAATTTCAATTATATAATTATGCAGAATTTTATCCTTTAGCAAAATTAAATACTAACGAAGATGGAGTTTGTTCCTTGCTTACCGGTTTAGGTGATTTAATGATTTGGGCTGTAAAGGATGATAAAATTGCTTTTCAAAAAGTAACAGTAGCTAATCAGGATACATTTGTTGTTGTAATAAACAACTATGATGCAGTAATTAAAAGCGATGAATTTGCTTTGGTACCTCCGGTTGTTGGCAAAATTGCTGAAGCAACAGATAAGGGCGTTCAGGAAAATGTACGTCGCCTACATGAAGAAGATTCTATTAGAAGTGCTTATGAAAGTACATTTATAGATTCATTATCGGTTCTTAAAATTGCTAAAGAACAGGATATTAATAACGAAAAATTACAAAAGATATTTAAGAATAGTAGAGGTAACTGGCAAGTGATTAAGGAATTTGTAAATAAATACTCTTCTGAAAATAAAGATCGGGTTGTAAGTTTATTGTCGGTAATTGCTGATAAAGATAGAAGAGATGTTCGTTATCAGGTATTGGTGGATCATTTTTTAAATTCAGATGATTCAAACAGTGCAAATATACAGGAGTTTAATAAGTATATTTTAAACCCAAGAATTAAAAATGAGTTATTAACTCCTTATAAAGAGCCATTTCAATCGTATTTTGGGAAAGATTTTATTCAAAATACGCGAGCTGATATTACTGTTTTACTTAATTGGATTACAGATAGTATTACATTAGTTACTGACGAAAGTACTTCACGTAATCCTATGTTTCCTGTTGGTGTTTTAGAGTTAAGAGTGGCAGATAAGACATCCAGAGATGTTTTCCTTGTGGCTGCTTTAAGGAGTTTTGGTATACCTTCTCGTTTTGATGGAGCCAGAGATGTACCTCAGGTGTTGAAAAAAGGAGTGTGGAATGATTTATCATTCGAAACCTTAAAGGTACAGCAAAATCCTCAAGGAGAACTTGTTTTAGATTGGGTTCCTCAACAAAAAGGGCAGCCTCAGCCTAATTATTATTTACAGTTTACAATTGAAAAATTTGACGGTAGAAGGTTTAATACACTGGATTATGAATATGGTAAAATGTTTGATTCGTATCCGGCAACATTAAATGTAGATGCAGGCAAATATTTAATGGTAACAGGTCGTAGAGAGTCTAATGGTACTGTTTGGGTTAAAAGAACATATTTTGAGGTGAAAGAAGGAGAAACAACTCATGTTCCAATTCTCTTTGCAAATCCAGTAGAAGATAGCAAAACACATAATGTTGTTGTTGATTTAAAACAACAGTTTCAGGATTTAAAAACTGGAAAAGATATTTCATTGCTAAGCCTGGATCAAGGAGAAGGGTGTGTGGTGGTTTGGATTGATCCGGATAGAGAGCCCACAAAGCACCTTGTAAATGATTTAATCAGGCTCAAAGAATCATACGAGACTTGGAACGGTAAGATTGTGTTAATTGTTGAACCTGGAAAATTAACATCAGGCTTTAAATTGGAAAACTACAAGGAATTACCGGATAATACCATTTTCTTAAAAGATACAAAAGGGGTGTTGAGTCCGTTCTTGGATTCAGTCCATAAGACAAATTTTGAAGAATACCCTATGGCGTTTGTAATAACTAAAAAAGGAGTATTGGTTTATGACAGTAGTGGATATAAAATAGGAGCAGGAGATGAAATTTTATCAAAGTTAAATACATATTGTCGTATTCATTAATACCCTACTGCCAATACTGAGCATACCAGTTAAAAGACTTAATGAAATTTATCATTCGCATAAGGAAAATATTATTATTAACTTAAATTTCTTTGTTTATGGAAAACAAAATTGTAGAGATTAAAAGGAGAAGATTCAGAGATTCTTTGAAGTTTTTTCTTTTAATTGGTTTGTGCGTCATTACATCGGCACAAGCTGTGGCTGCCCCCGAAAAAGAGGGTGATTATAGTGATGGAAATCAAAGCGTAAGTAAAACAGTTACCGGAACAATTAAAGATTCCTCAGGAGAGCCTCTGATTGGAGTTACTGTTGCTATTCAGGGAACAACACAAGGTGTAATTTCTGATTTTGATGGTAAATATAGTATTGTAGTTCCATCTGAAGAAAGTGTGTTGCAATTTTCATTTGTTGGATATCTTACAGAAACAATTTCTGTAGCAGGTAAAACAACCATTTCATTAGTGATGACAGAGGATGTTCTGGAAATGGGTGAAGTTGTGGTAACTGCAATGGGTATCAAACGTCAATCCAGAGCCTTAGGTTACTCAATGAGTAAAATTGATTCTAAACAATTAACAGAATCAGGAGCTACAAGTTTTACATCTGCTTTATATGGTAAGGCTGCTGGTGTTAAAATTACAACAGCTCCTGGAGGGGTAACTAGTGCAAGTAATGTGCAAATTCGTGGTATTAACTCTTTGAACTATAACCAACAGCCGTTATATGTTGTTGATGGAGTTATTATTCGTAATGATGGCCAATATGGCGCAGAAGGAGCCAATAATAACAACTATTGGAATGACCAGCGTATTCGAGGTAATGGTGCTTTAGATATCAACCCGAATGATATTGAAAGCTTAAATGTTTTAAAAGGAGCAAGTGCAACAGCTCTTTATGGTTCAGATGCAGCTAGTGGTGTTATCGTAATTACTACTAAAAAAGGAACTGAAAAGAAAAAAGGTTTAGGTGTTGATTTTGGTTATAACTATAGTGTAGATAAAGTAGCTTATACTCCGGAATTCCAAAATACTTATGGTCCAAGTTATTATTACAAAGAATATTGGACTAGTTATGCAAGCTCTTTTGATGCTGATGGATTTTATATCGATGAAAATGCCGAAGGTGGTTCTCGTCCATACTGGGGTGCTTATACTGCTTTTGGACCCAAGTTTGATGGAAGAGATGTTACATTTTGGGATGGATCTGTAGGGAAATATTCTGCTCAACCAGATAATTATAAAGAAATATTTAGAACAGGATCTACTTCTAATGCAAACCTTGCTATTTCTAATGCAAATGAACATGTAAACTATCGTTTTACTTATTCAAGATTAGATTACAAAGGTACTCAGGAAGGTAGTGAGCAAGGTAAAAATACTTTAGGTTTAAATAGTACATTTAAGTTAAGTGATAAAGTAAGTGTTGATGTTAATGCTAACTTTATTAATACTAAAACAACTAACCGTCCATATCAGTTAGGACAGGTGTTAGGATCATATAGTGGTTTCTTTAGTAGAGCTCAGGATATGTCTATGATGAAGCGTAAGTATAAAACTTCTAATGGATATAAATATAATTCTTATGGAAGTACCACATATTCTGATGATCAGTTTTATTCTTCTATGAGTGGAGCAAACTTATTAGAATTTTTCTGGCAACAAATGCAAAATAAGTATGTTGAAACTGAAAATCGTTTGATTTCTAGTGGTACATTAAATTGGGATATAATTAATGGATTGCACTTTAGAGGTCGTATTGGTAATGACTTTACAGGAATAAGCTCTGAAAATAAGCAATATAATACAAATCCTACTTCTGTGAATAGTACATCTTCCAGTACAGGTGGTTATTCAGTAACAACAGGAATATATAATATTCTTTATACAGACTTATTACTTTCTTATAATAAAAAGTTAGCTGATTTGGATCTTACTGCGACAGCAGGTTTTCAGTCAAGGGAAGAAAAATATAAAGATGAATCCTCTGCAACAACTTCAGGACTTGTTACTGAAAACTGGTTTAGTTTAAATAACTCATATGGTGTATTGAGTACATCTTTTGCAAGAAAAGAACTATTAAAGTATGCATATGTAGGTATTCTTAGTTTAAATTATAAAAATTATTTATTCTTAGAAGGTACTGCTCGTCAGGAATATGCATCTACTTTGCCAGAGAATAATAATTCATACTTTTATCCTTCGGTAAACGGTAGTTTCGTATTTAGTGATGTGTTAAACTTACCAGAAAAGTTTAACTATGGTAAGTTACGTGCTTCTTATGGTGTTGTAGGTAATGCACCACCAGCCTATGAATCTAATGTTGTATATACACAACAATCATTACAGTCGATTAATGGATCAGTTCCGGTTCTTACATTAGATTCAAGTTATGGAAATGAAAATTTAAAAGCTGAGATGAAGCATGAGTTTGAAGTTGGTTTGGAAACTCAGTTTTTAGACAATCGCTTAGGATTTGATATTAGTTATTATGATAATACCGTTAAAAACCAGATATTAGGATTATCAACTACAGTGTCAACAGGAGCATCTAGTCAGATTGTTAATGTTGGAGAGATTGGTAGTAATGGTATTGAGATTGCTTTAAATTTCACACCTGTTTTAACTACAGACTGGAAATGGGATGCTCGATTTAACTGGTCAACGAATACAAGTAAAGTGAAGAGTTTGAATACTGCTTCAAAAGAGCTTGTATTCTATACAGCAGAACAGTCTGCAATTAAGTTAGTAGCTGCAGAAGGTGAAAAACTAGGTAATATCTATGTGTATGATAAGAAAAAAGATGCAGATGGAAATTACTTAATTAGTGATGATGGTTTATATATTGTTGATGATTCCAAATATGTAAAAGCTGGTAATATTATGCCTGATTTTATTGGAGGTTTCTCAAATACTGTTAGATATAAGAATCTTTCATTAGATTTTAATATTGACTACAGAATTGGTGGGCAAATGATTTCTCCTAGTCAGAAATACATGAAGAGTGCTGGATTGTTTGCAAATACAATGAAATATCGTGACGAAGCACATGGTGGTCTTTCTTATGAATTAAATGGTGCAACCTATGATGATGGTGTTTTGTTGGAAGGTAAAAACGAAAATACTGGTTTAGATAATACTCAGGTTATTAGTGCAGGTATGTATTATTTAGAGAATTATTACTGGGGTAAAGTTCCGGGAAATATTGATGGAGCAATTTTCGATAATAGTTATGTTAAAATGCGTGAGATTACTCTATCGTATAGATTGCCAAACTCTATATCAGAAAAGGTTGGTATGTCTAATATTCGCTTCTCTCTTTATGGTAGAAATTTATTCTATATCTATCGTACTCTTGAAAACCTTGATCCAGAAGCTCCTCTTGGAAGTAAGTGGTGGTCTCAAGGTGTTGATGTAGGCTCAACAGCTGCTTCAAGAAGTTTTGGTTTTAGTTTAAATGCTAGTTTCTAACCTTAATCAATTATTATTATGAAAATAAAAAGTTTTATTATATTTTCTCTGGTTTTCGTTACAATGTTATCGGCCTGTAAGGATGATTTAGTAGATAAATACACTGATCCGGAAAAGGCAACGGAAGCAAGTATTCCCGGATTTTTTGCTGCTATGCTTAACCATGATAGGGTTCGTCCTAGTTATTGGAATGTCAGAACCATGTTGTTAATTTCTACTGGTGTAAACTCGCAAACCAATTACTTTGCTAATTCAATTGGTAAGTATCAAATGAATACAAGCTACACAGCTCAGTATTGGAATAGTTTTTATATCAATAGTAATGGTAGTGGTCCATTAGGTCTTTATAGAGCTATGGAGACTGCTTATGCTGGTCTATCTGATGATGAAAAAGCTGAAATGGATATCTTTATGCAAGCAGGTAAAGTTTTTGTAATAGATATGGCCTCCAAAATGGTTGATTTATGGGGTGATATTCCATACTCTGAAGCAGGAAGTTTAATTACATCCAGTACTATCGAGGCTGCTGCATATGATGATCAGGAAGCGCTTTATACAGAATTTATTTCAGATTTAGGGAATGCTGCAACATACTTTGCTTCAGCATCAACAGATGCTACTTTTTCTAAATATGATATACTAAGTAGTGGAAGTATAGATAAATGGCAACGTTATGCAAATTCATTAAGACTTAGGTTGTTAATGCGTATTTCAAATAGTAATGAAAGTACAGCTCAATCAACAGTGACTACAATGTTGAATAATAGTGCATCTTATCCATTACTTGAAGATGAGGATATCTTGTTAGAACCATTGACAGATTATACTAATTCTTTACACTCAGCACTTGTTGAAGTTAATGGACATTATGCTCCTGATTATATGTTGAACACATTGATGCTTCCATATGATGATCCTCGTATTCCTGTAATGTTTGATAAATATGGAACTACAGAAGATGGAGTATTTGTTCAAAATGAAAATTATGGAGCAATGAGTGTATCTATGCCTTCTGCAGAAGCTTCTCAGGAATATATGAATTATTCTATTTTAGATTCTGCAACTTTCCTTATGAATTCTAAATTGCCAGGTATTGTGATGACAGCATCCGAGGTAAGCTTTTTAAAAGCAGAAGCATATAAAAGATGGAGTTTAGGAGATGCACAAACAGCATTTGAAGAAGGAGTAAGAGAATCAGTTGATTTTTATTATTATTTAAATAATTTAAATGAATCTGGATTAACAACACTTAGTTATCCTGCAGCATCTGAGGTTGATGATTTTATTTTGACTTTAGATTATGCTTCTAAATCATCTGCTGAGCAGTTAGAGATGATTTATGATCAAAAATGGTTGCAATTAGGGCTTTTACAATCTATTGAAGCATGGTCAGAATACAGAAGAACAGGGTATCCAACATTAACATTTGAAGATGATACAAAGAGTGGATATGAAACTCCTGCAACAAGATTGTTATATCCGGATGATGAGAAAGATTATAACTCTGAAAATTACTCTTCAGTAAAAAGTAAGGATAATAGAGATACAAAGATCTTTTGGGATGTAAATTAATTTTATATTAAAATATTTTACACATAATTTATATAAGAGACCCACATGTTTGTTGGGTCTCTTTGTATTTATTACATAAGTGTGAATTGAAGTTTGTATTTACCTTAAAGTTTTCTAAATGAACAAAATTATATTCTTAATACTGGGTTTAACATTACAAATCTTTGTTTTTTCACAAAATGCCACATTTAGCAAATCAGGAAGGGTTGTTTATCAAACCTGGAAAAATGAAGTTATAGAAACAGGGAAGGAAAAGTTAATTTTAGAATATGACAATGACGTAGCAAGATGTTGGATAGATAATTCTGATAAAGATTTAATTCCAGAAGTACCATTAAAATATACCTATCTTGATTATAAGAAAGAAAATATTTATAGACAAGCCATATTTATGGCGAAAGATTCCATTTTTACTGAAATGGATTTTAGAGATTTGAGCAGTTTTAAGCCTGAAGGCGAATGTGATTTTATATTAGGCTATAAGTGTCAAAAATATGTGGGCTCTTCGTTTTCAAACAAAATTGAATTATGGATTTCTGATGATCTTGGAATAAAAGGATCTCCGCTATATTGGTTTCCTTATCAGCACGGATTGGTTCTTAAATATGTTAGAAATGGAAATTCAGGTTGGGAAGCTACTGATATATCAATAAAAAGAAAGCGAAACAAAACTAATTTCTTACCAGAACAGTTTGGTAAGAAAGTTGATGAAGTGGAATTTAATAATCGCTTGGCAAATGCTTTTATAAAAAATATTGAAGTGTTTTCTAATCAGGTAATCAATTGGGGAGATGATATTGAAAACCCGGATTGTGATTCTACAGATTTACTTTATCGATATGCAGGGGGTACTGTTATTTTAAAAAAGAAAAAACTACCTGTTGTGCCAGATGGTACCTCTGTTTTTGTTGAGGTAACAGAAAAATCAAATGGAGATGCCTATGATCGTACAGGATCTGTTTTTGTAATTCCTGTTGATAAGAATAAGAGTTTTTTAGATGGATTAAGATATGGAGTAGATTCTTTACCTAAGTATCTTCGTAATGATGGTAAAGAATATCAGGGTGTAGTAATGACTAATAATTATGATCCATTGATTGAATTAATGAGGTTTTTTACGCCTTTTGGTGTTAATTACTTTAATGATAAACGCGATGTTGGTATAGAGTGGGCTGATTCTGTAATATACAAAGAAGATGTAAGTCATTTATTGCCAGTTTTACAAAATGAATGTTGGATTGGTGTATTTGTTGGAAATTATGATGGCGGAGGACATAAGGTAAGTTTGAATTTGAAATATCATCTAAATGAACAAGAAAGAAAAACTGAACCACAAAAGAAATATTGGATTCAACCTGTTTTTAACACGACTAATGTTATGGAAATGGCAGGGCAGGAATATGGAACTATGTTCCGTAATGATACCCTCACAGTAGATTTTGAAGTTCCTGAAGGAGTTAAAAATATACAGTTTCAATATATAACAACAGGACATGGAGGATGGGGCAATGGTGATGAATATTTACCTAAAAAGAATGAGGTATTTTTAGATTCAGTACCTTTTTTTAGCTATACTCCCTGGCGTATAGACTGCGGTACTTATCGTAAATTTAATCCGGCATCGGGTAACTTTTGGAATGGAATAACATCTTCAGATGGTAGTCGCTCTGGTTGGTGTCCTGGTAGTGTGTCTCATCCATATTTTTCTTTTCCTGAATTTCTTAAATCAGGAAAACATCAATTAAAAGTTTATATACCATTGGGAGAACCTGAAGGAAATATGTTTAGTGCTTGGAATATATCCGGAGTTTTTATTGGGGAGTATGAGCAATAATATTATCTGGAGTTTGAATGAAGATTTTTGTTTAGATGAAGATAAGGGCTGTTTTTTTTAGTTAGAAACAGCCTTCCTTAAATCCCAATAATATATGTTATGGCAAACCATTTAATTGGCATTTATACTTACCACATACTCATCAAATGCATCAGGATTTAAAGTTGATTTTGATTTGATTCTGTTTCGATAAGTATAAATTGTATTTCGCGATACACCTAAGATGGATGCTATTCTATCTGTATTGGTAATACCTAACCTGTTTAAGGCAAAAACTCTCATCTCAGAAGAAAGTCGATTCATATCTTCTTCCGAAATTGGATCCGTTAGAATTTTATTTACCTCAGGTAAGAAGTTAGGAAACAGATTTAAGAAGAGTTTATCAAAACGTTCAAACATCCTTTCCTTATCTTCTTTTGGTCCACTTGCCATCAAATATTTTTCAATAGCAGTATACTTTTTTTGAAGTAACAAACTCTTAATCTTGTTTTGCATATTTTCCATCTCATGAAAATATACTGTGCTTAACTCAAAATAGTTGGTAAGGTATTCTTCTTTGATAATGTTAGATTCAGAGAGCTTTAAGTTTTGCTGTGAGAGCAAGTCGTTATTTTCTTTGATATTTAACTGCGCTTTCTGTAATTTTTTGTGCTGTTTCTTCAATCTTATCCACATATAAAAAATGACCAGCAAACTCAATAAGATAAACAGCGAAATTGCTAGAATAGCTCTTGTTTTAAACTGTTGTAATTGGAGCAACTGGTTTTCAATAATTGGAATGATAGGTGTAATCTCTGCCTTTCTTTGAATGGCTCCATAAAACTCAGCATCTTCAATGGCATAAACAGCAAATTTATGGGCCAATTCAACTTCTCCTTCGTTTAGTAAAAGTTGGGCCAATACCCTGCTTGAAGTGGTTTCGTAAGTGGATGATTTAATGTCAAACTCAATACTCTTTAATAGGTATTTAATTTGATCATTGGGCAGGTCAATTTGCTCTGCACACCAGGCCATACTTGAGTAAAGCATCGCTTTTTCATGAAGTGTGATATTCTTATCCTGCAGTATTTTCTCACATCTAGTTATGGCATCTTTAATAGCTGTTTTATTCTTTAACTTAAAAGTGTAAGCCATCATAAAATCAATACTGCCAGAGTCAACTACCATTGTTAATGAATCAGCGTATCGCTCGTTTAGCTGTGTGTATTGCTGATTGTAATCAGGGAGACTGTTGTATATTTTTAAGTCGCCATATAAGCGGGCTTTTATTTTATAATATTCACCAATGTATTTAATGTCTTTAGTAAGCTGAATGTTGTTTAGTACATCAAAGGTTTCATTAAAAAGACCAGAGCAGAGTAATATGTCTGCTTTAAATAATTGCGATTCAATTTGTAAATCTTCCAGCTTAATACTGTTTGCCAGTTTTTGCATTGATAGAGCACAATTGTAAGCTTCAGTATTTTTAAATGAGAAATACAGGAGATACAATTGTTTATATAACTCATATTTTTCAACATCCGGACCATCAAAATTTAAAATCTGCTCCTTTAACAGATTGATCTCAGTTACTTTTTTTGTATCAAAAATTTTACGTTCAGCATAAAATTGTTCTAACTCTTTCACTTCCTCCAATAAAGGGCCGGGTAGTTGACTGAAACACCAGGTCTGGTTCAGAAACAGGAGTGTAAAAAGTGTTGTTATAAAGCGAATTGGCATGAGTTTTAAATAGACTTTTGATAATATAATATAGATAATAGACCTGATATATTTGATGTGTGATTGATAAATAATGTTACTACAGAGTTACGCGGAGCATTCTTTAAAGACATTTTTACTTAAGCTTTAATCTTTCTCCTTTCTCCTTGTTCCTTTCTCTTTTTTACCACAGAGAGCATGGAGGTTTTTCACAGAGTTACACGGAGTTTACTTTAAAGACATTGATCACTTAAACTTTAACCTTGTTCCTTGTTC
>NZ_JAPDPJ010000006.1 GCF_026013605.1 Plebeiibacterium sediminum | reverse complement strand
TACTTAAAGGGGTCAACATCCGCCGGAATGTCATGCGGAAAACATCACATGAACCGGCTTCGGGAAAGGGGGTCAACATGATCAAGAATATCCAATTACTTACTCTAACGATAATACTTTTTTAGAGGATGACAGAGGAATCGAAGATGAACATTATAACAAAGTTCAGCGTATGCGAATAAGCCCTGAAACAGGTGAAGTGATTTTTGAACAACCAATAAATTCAGGAACTCAGTTTGACTTTGTTGATCAGGTTCTTTGGACTACAAAGAGTGGAAAAGTGGATACTGGTAGAACATACAGAAAACAGTATTATTCTGCAAAATTAAACTATGCTCACTCATTTGGAGTACATAATGTAACTGCATTGGGATTGTTTAGTCGCGAAAAAAATGCAAGAGGTAATGAATTTGCACGTTATCGCGAAGACTGGGTTTTTCGTTTGACATATGATTACAATAAGAAATATATGTTTGAGGCTAACGGAGCATATAATGGTTCTGAAAAGTTTGGTCCAGGTTATCGATTTGATTTTTTTCCTTCGCTTTCTGCAGGATGGATGTTATCAGAAGAATCTTTTATGAAAACTATGAGTTTTATTGATATGTTTAAAATTCGTGGTTCATGGGGACGAATTGGTGATGATGCTATCGGCGGTAGATTTTTATACGCTGATCAATGGGTTTATGGTAATCACGCTTTCTTAGGCTCTTATTCTAATACAGAATCGATTTATACTTATTTTACAAATTCACGAGTAGGAAACCCAAATATTTCATGGGAAACTGTTGAAAAAAGAAATATTGGTGTGGATTATGCTTTTTTAGGTGGACTAATTGCAGGGTCATTTGATTATTTTAACGATTATAGATCGAATATTCTGCTATCTGGAGGTAACAGAGCTATTCCTTCATTCTTTGGGGGTAAACCATCAGATGGTAACTTTGGTGAAGTTAAAGCTTCAGGTTATGAATTTGAGGTTAGACTAAGTAAACAAATCAGGGAATTGAGACTTTGGGCCAATGTAAACATGACACATGCTACCAATAAAGTAGAATTTGCTGATGATACAGAGTTTACTCCAGAGTATCAAAAAAGCGAAGGTTATACTATTAATCAAGTCAGATCATATATTGATTCAGGATTTTTATCAAGCTGGGATGATGTACTAGGAAGTACTGTACGTCAAGAGGAAAATGCCCGTAAATTGGCAGGAGACTACAATATTATTGACTTTAATGGGGATGGGTTGATTGATCAGGATGATAGAGCTCCTTATGGATTTTCTGGCATTCCTCAAAATACCTATAGTGCAACTCTTGGGGTTGATTGGAAGGGCCTGAACTTCTCAATGCAGTTTTATGGTGTATCTAATGTAACCAGAGAAGTAAATTTCCCAACTTTTTATGAAACAAAAGATATTGCCTATGATGAGGGAACCTATTGGACTGTTGATGAAGGTGGTGATGTGCCTTTACCAAGATGGATTGCGAACAAAGCTAGTGATGCAAGAGGAACAAGATATTGGTATGATGGTTCATACGTTCGTTTAAAAACGGCTGAACTTGGATATACATTTAAGAAGGGATGGACTAAGTTAGTTGGTATGAATTCATGTAAGTTATATGTTAGTGGTAACAATTTATTTTTATGGACTGATATGCCAGATGATAGGGAAAGTAATACATCTGGTCAAAATTCAAGAAATGGAGCTTATCCAACAATGAGTCGTGTTACATTCGGTGTTGATATAACTTTCTAATTACTATTACAATGAATTTGATGATGAAATATTTAAAAATATCTTTTTATGCTCTATTCTTATTAGGCATATTGGGGATCGTGTCCTGCGAGGATTATTTGGATAAATCACCGGAAAGTGATATTGATCCGACTGAACCTTTTGAAAATTTTAGGAATTTTCAAGGATTTACTGAAGAGTTATATGCTTGTATTCCTGTATATACTGCTTATTCCTGGCACAATTCATTTAATCTTGGTGAAGAAGTTTATTGGGATCAATCGGCTACTACTGCTTTGGCAAATATGATTGATCGTGGTAATTATTGGGGATGGTCAGGTGAATTTTATTCTGGTTTCAAAAAAACTGATGACGTTGTTAATAAAGTAAAATCAACGAATAATCAAGACAAAGGTTATTTGTGGTCATTTTGCTGGTATGGTATCCGAAAAACAAATATCGGTATCGAAAACTTAGATCTTTTAACAGATGCAACTCAGGAGGAGAAGGATTTGATTGCCGGTCAACTTTATTTCTTTAGAGGTTGGTTTCATTTGGAGTTGATGAAATATTGGGGAGGATTACCTTATATTGATCAGGTTTTACCTTCTGATGTACCAATACGTATTCCTAGATTAACTTATCAGGAAACTGCTGATAAGGTAAGTGAAGACCTTAGGAAAGCTGCTGAATTGCTACCCGTTGATTGGGATGATACAGAAGCAGGAACCTTTACAAAAGGGAATAATATGCAGAGGGCAAATAAAATTATGGCTTTGGCTTATTTGGGTAAAAATTTGCTTTTTGCAGGTAGTCCTTTAATGAATGAAGCTTCAGGAGGTTCTGCAACTTATAATGAACAATATTGTCAGGAGGCTGCCGATGTCTTAGGTCAAGCATTGTCTTTATCTGAATCAACAGGCAGATATGGATTAGTTCCATTTAGTGAATATTCAAATCTGTTTTACACTCAAAATAGTAGAGGAAAAATTCCTGGATTTAGTTCAAATGGTAATATTCAGGAAACTATTTTTTGGGAAAATGCAACTAATGCTGCAACACGTTTCAGGTGGAATCAAATCAATGATTATATATCAAAAGACCTAAGTCAAGGGGGATATTATATTAGCCCTACAGCTAACTATGCTTTTGATAATTATGGAATGGCAAACGGATTACCAATTAATGAAAGCAGGGATGTTACCCTGAGTGATGCAGAATCTGGATATTCTTCTGAATACCCATGGAAAGACAGAGATCCTAGATTTTATAATGATTATGTAATTGATGGAGAAAGATGTAGTGCATCTGAATCGCTTGATGAAGGTATTCAATTTGCTAGTTTGTATAGCGAAGGTCATGCGAGAAATATACCATCAAATCCAGGACGATCAAATCTTACCGGACTTGCATTAACAAAGTGGAGACCTCGATTAGCTGAGAAAAATACTGAAAGTTTAACAATGACTAATAACTGCGTGGTTCTATCGTTAATGCGATTGGCTGATGTATATTTAATGTACGCAGAAGCTACTGCAGTAGGTTATGGAGTAAATCAAAGTGCCGGTACCTATTCTAAAACCGCAGTGGATGCAATTAATGTTATACGTGATAGAGCAGGAGTTGGTCGTGTTGCAAGTAAGTTTACATCATCTTTAGATGGTTTTATGAGTGAAGTTCGAAGAGAGCGTGCTGTAGAGTTGGCTTTTGAAGGACATCGTTTTGCCGATTTACGTAGATGGAAATTATTGGATAAGAGTCCTTATAATTTAAAGTGTAGTCTGGAATTTGAAAGAGATCCTGAAGGTTTAACAGGTGCAGCCTTAGCTGAGAATTACAAAGATGCCAAAGTATTGAATTTAAGTATGAATGTTATTTTTGAAAGACAATTCACGGCTAAGCATTATTGGTTTCCTTTTGTAAATGAGGATGTTACTATTTACAAAGAGTTTGGACAAAACCCGGGATGGTAATTTGATTAATGATGATAAAGTTTTTATTGATTTATCAAACTTTAATTTGCAATGAAATGAAGAAATTATTTATAAATACCTGTTCTGCTTTATTGGTCATGTTAAGTATAGCAGTGGCTGAAGTGCAGGCTCAGGAAAAACCAGATAGTATTCAAACACTTAACGATCAGGATAGTATTGTTAATGTGGCATTTGGAACTATGGCTAAGAGAGATCTTCTTGGAGGAGTTTCAAGTGTTAATGTTTCTAATTTATTGGAAAAGAACTATCAAACCAACACGCTCGATGTTATTAGTAGTTTTGTTGGTGGATATACAGGTAGTATTTGGGGACAAAATCCTCTAGTTCTGATCGATGGTATACCAAGAAGTGCTGCTGATATTGATGTGACAGAAATAGAAACGGTTACAGTACTGAAAGGTGCTAGTGCTGTGGTACTATATGGAAGCAAGGCTGCAAAGGGAGCTGTGCTCATTACAACTAAAAGAGGTGAAGTTAAACCTTTATCAATTGAAGTAAGGGCTAATGGGGGTATGTATGTACCTAAGAGTTATCCTAAGTATTTAGATGCAGTTGGTTATATGACTTTGTATAATGAAGCACAGGACAATGATGGAGAAGCGCATAGATATAGCGATGAGACAATCTATAATACTGCAGAGGGAGCTAATCCTTATAAATACCCGGATCTTGATTATTACTCATCTGATTATTTAAGAAAAGTTTTTTATAAAACAGATGCAACTGTTGAAATATCTGGAGGTGATGATAGAACTCAGTATTACACTAATTTTGGAGTGAGCTATAACAACGACCTGATGAATTATGGTGAGCAAAGTAAAAATAATGACCTTAATTTGCGTGTTAGGGGTAATTTGGATATGGAATTGACAAATTGGTTAACCGCTTCAACTAGTGCTGCTGTACGTTTTAACAATGAATATACAGGTCGTGGTGATTTTTGGAAAGAAAGTTCAGAAATGCGCCCAAATTGGTATACTCGATTAATTCCAGTAAGTATGCTCGACCCTAATAACGAAGAATTGCAGAGCATTGTTTACAATAGTAATAACCTGATTGATGGTGATTATTTATTAGGAGGAAACAATGCTGTTCAAACCAATGCGTTTGCAGATATGTTGGCTGCGGGGTATATTCGTTATAAAACTCGTGTGTTTCAGTTTAAGGTAAGTGCTACTGCTGATTTAAGTGGTATTACAGAGGGGCTTTCTTTTTCTAATGCATTTGCCATTGATTATAACAATTACTATTCTGAAGCATATAAACTTCCTTATGCAACTTATAATCCTGTTTGGTCAAATATGAATGGTCAGGATATGATTATTGGATTGAATAAATATGGTGACGATGGTAATGCAACAAATGAGTATGTTGGAGATTCCAAATACAAACAAACTATTACTTTTTATTCTCAATTAAATTATGAAAGATCTTTTAATAAGGTAAATAATTTTAGTGGTAATTTGATTGCATGGGGATTTCAATATGGTCAGTCTGTTGATGAAGGACATGATGGAAGTGATTACCATAGGGTTAGTAATGCAAATCTTGGTTTACAATTAGCCTATAATTATGCGCACAAGTATTATGTGGATTTTTCAGGGGCAATATTACATTCTGCACAATTACCTGAAGGTAATCGAAGAGCTTTTTCTCCAACAGTTAGTTTGGGTTGGACCTTAAGTGAGGAGAACTTCTTGCAAGATGTTTCTTTTCTTGATCATCTAAAGTTAAATGCCTCTTACGGTAAGCTAAATCAGGATATTGATATTGCTGAATATTATATGTACCAAGGGTATTATAATGACGATACATGGGTAAACTGGCAAGATGGTGCAGGAGGTGGAAAAGCAACCAGATCCAGAAGAGGTACTAACATGGATTTAGACTTTATTACGCGTAAAGAACTGAGAGTGGGATTTGAAGCTGCGATGTTTGATAATAAAGTGGCTCTTGAAATGAATTACTTCGATCAGGAGACAGATGGCCTGCTAAGTAGGGGTGAAAATACGGTTTATCCTACATATTATGAGCGCACTACGTGGAATTCGCAAGGGCAAGAGGTTATTGACTTCAGTTATCTTCCATATATTAATTTTAATCAGGATAAAAGAACAGGTATTGACTTTTCTGCATCATATAGTAATAAAGTTGGCGAATTGGAGTATAAACTAGGTTTTGTTGGAATGATTTATAATTCAGAAGCAACGGTAAGAGATGAGGTATATGAGGATGATTATCAGTATAGAGCAGGTAAACCTTTAGATGCTTCTTGGGGATATGTTTGTGAAGGGTTTTATACTAGTGAAGAGGATATTGCCAGCCATGCCAATACTTATAGTTTAGGTAGTGTTGCTCCAGGAGATTTAAAGTATAGTGACCTTAATAATGATGGAATTATTGATTCACGAGATCAAAAAAAGTTAGGGAAAAGTGGTTCAGGAGCTTCGCCATTTACTTATGGTTTAAATCTTACATTGAAGTATAAAAATTGGACATTATTTGCATTAGGTCAAGGACAATCTGGAGCCATAGGATTTAAAAATTCAAGTTATTACTGGGTTTATGGAAACCGTAAATATTCAGAAGAAGTACTTGGAAGATGGACTCCTCAAACAGCTGCAACGGCAACATATCCACGATTAAGTGCTACATCGAATACTAATAATTATCGAAACTCAACATTCTGGAAGTATGATAACAATCGTTTTGATTTAAGAAGTGTTCAGGTGACTTACGATTTTCCAAAATCAATGTTTAATGAGAACTCATTGCTAAGTCAATTGAGTTTATATGTTAATGGACAAAATCTATTGACATTATCAAAAGAACGTAAAATGATGGAAATGAATGTTGGAGGCGCTCCTTACTGTAGGTTTTATAATCTAGGAGTAAAGGCTACTTTCTAATTAAAAATTTTAAAAAGTATGACAATGAAAAGACATATTTTATTCCTTTTGATCAGTTTAGTTGTTTTGTCAAGCTGCGAAGATTTGTTTGACCCTGCAATAGAGAATTTAAAGGATCTTGATTTGATGTATGATGATCCTGTTTTTGCACAGGGTGTATTAACTCAATCATATCGTTATTTACCAAATATGTATAGAAGAAGTTCCTGGGCAACTGATGATGCAGTGTCTAATGACAGAGGTAGTTCATGGGTTAAAATGAATACCGGATCATGGTCGGCATCAAGTAATCCTGTTGATATGTGGGTTGAAGGTTATGGATCTATTCAATATATTAACACATTTTTAGAAAAATGTGATGATATTCAATGGACTACTGATCCAGAAGCTGCAGAACTTTTTAATATGCGTTTGAAAGGTGAAGCTTATGGTTTAAGGGGTATATTTTTATACTACCTTTTAAGAAACCACGCTGGGTACGGAACTAATGGTGAATTGTTGGGTGTTCCTATTTTAACGGAGTTTCAGGATGCACATGCCGATTTTAATGTACCACGAGCAACTTTTCAACAATGTGTAGATCAAATATTAAGTGACTTTGATAAAGCCCTTCTTAATTTGCCAACAAATTATAATAGCGTTGGAGATTTAAGTGAAGTTCCTGATAAATATAAAGATATGGTTACTTTATCAAGTACATATAACCGAGTGATGGGTGATTTTGCAAAGCAGTTGGTTGATGGACAGATTGTTATGGCTTATCGTTCAAAAGTTACACTTTTGGCAGCAAGTCCTGCTTTTCAGGGAGGAACAAATACAACAACCTGGGCAGATGCAGCAGTATATTCAAGTAATGCACTTAATATTATTGGCGGTCTATCTGGTTTTGATGAAGATGGTGATATTTACTATAAAAATACTGGAGCTATTGATGCCTTAGCTAATGGCAATAATTTTGCAGAGATTCTTTGGAGGGAAAACTATTCTACAAATGCATTTGGTGAAGAGCGTGATAATTTTCCTCCTTCTATGCATGGTAATGGAAGAATGAATCCAACTCAAAATCTGGTAGATGCTTTTCCGGATGTAAATGGTTATCCGATAACATTGTCTAGTGACTATTCTAGTGAAGATCCATTTGCAAACAGAGATCCACGATTAGCTCAGTATATTTTATTTAATGGTGGGCAAATAGGATCAACTACTATATCAACAGGAAGTGCCTCAGGCACTGAAGATGGGATTAATGCTTTAGAAACATCAACCCGAACTGGTTATTATATGAAGAAACGATTGAGAGAAGATGTACTCTATGATACTCAGTCGACAGCGAGTAACGAAAATGATAAATGGCAGGGTAAGAAAAACTTTAAGCCTCGTATCAGATATACTGAATTGTTCTTGAATTATGCAGAGGCGGCCAATGAAGCCTATGGCCCTATGGGTGCAGCTCCTGGTGCAGACTATTCTGCATATGATATCATTAAAGCAATTCGTGCAAGAGCTGGTGTTGGAGCTGGAAATGGAGATGCTTATCTGGAGTCTATTAAAGGTAATCAAGATGAAATGAGAACCTTAATACGTAATGAAAGAAGACTTGAGCTTTGTTTTGAAGGATTTCGTTTTTGGGACTTACGCAGATGGGCAGCTGATCTTACAGAAACAGCAAAAGGTTATGATGCAAGTACTGGTGAAGTGTTTGATGTTGAGGCTCGTACATATAGTGATTATATGACTTATGGACCTATTCCATACAGTGAAATACTTAAGTATGATAATCTTATACAAAACAGAGGTTGGGAATAATATTTAATAATTAAATGCATGAAACAATCCATAATAAAAGCTTATTGGTGCGTTTCATGTAACCATGGAAAAAAATTATTACACATGAAAATACATAAAATATTATTAGCGGTTTTTATTGCAGGCGTTTTGTTCTCTTGTGATAATGAGGACGTTTCTTATCCTGATTTTGATTATACAACTGTTTATTTTGCAAATCAGTCTCCTATAAGAACGTTGGAGTTGGGTGAAGATCCTCAGGTCGATAACACTATTGATAATGAGAGAAAAGTTAAGATAACTGCCACAATGGGAGGTGTTTATGCAAACTCAAAGGACAGAACTATTAATATTGTAGTTGATGAAACTTTATGTGAAGGACTAAGTTATACTTCAGGATCTTCAGAATTAGTGGCAATGCCTTCAAGTTATTATAATCTTGCGAGTAATCAAATTACAATTAAAGCCGGTGAGATTTTAGGGGGTGTTGAGGTACAGTTAACTCCTGATTTTTTTGCAGATCCTCTTGCATTAGATCAGCATTATGTTATTCCTCTTGTTATGACAGATGTAGCAAATGCAGATAGTATTCTTAGTGGCAAACCTTTAGTTGAGAATCCAGATAGGTTTATTGCTGCAGATTGGGAATTAGCTCCAAAAGATTATGTGCTTTATGGTATTAAGTATGTTAATCAGTACCATGCCAATTATCTAAGAAGAGGCGAAGATGTTATTAGTGATGGAGTTAGTTCTGTAACAGATATTCGGAGAGAAGAATATGTTGAAAGAGATGAGTTAGTAAGTGTTTCTACGTTATCATTAACCGAATGTTCATTACCAGTTTCAATTAAAGAGGATGATAATGAAACAACTCGCGCAAACATTGAATTATTATTAGCATTTGATGATAACAATAATTGTACAGTGTCAAGCAATTCTTCTTCATATACAGTATCAGGAACAGGTAAATTCGTTACTGATGGTGAGAAAAATAGCATGGGTGGTTACGATAGAGATGCGCTTTATTTGGATTATACTGTTGAACTTACTGATTTAGGGTATACATATGCTACAAAAGATACATTAGTTTGTAGAAACAGAGGTGTTGCTCCTGAATATCGACTTGTATCAAAAGAGTAGTTCTATAAAATAAACTTTTAAAATTGGCTCTATGATTCAGAAAGAATTCATAGAGCTGGTTTAAGAGAAATTTAAAAAGTTATGAAATGAACCAGCATAATTTATACATAGATTTTAGTTAACTATTAGGTTGGCAAATTTCATTTTAGAGTTTTAGATTTTAAATTTAGAGATATGAAAATATTTAATAAAACATATTTTGTCGTATTGACTGCGGCTGTGCTTATGTCTTCCTGTGCCGAGCTTGATGAAGAAGTTGAAGCTGGTGTTGAGGTTGAAAAGCCGGTTAGTGTCATAGTTGGCGAAAAAGTTAGTAGCTACGATGTTTTGAAAACCTATTCGGGTGATCTAATATTGGGTTCTAATGCTTCGTTAGATGATATTTCATCAGGTTCTTTGTCGTCATTATTAATGACAAATTTTGAACAGGTTACGCCATCGTCAGAACTTACTTCTGAAGTATTTTTAACAGAAGATGGACGTTATGATTTTTTAGCTGCGTATAATTATGTATCAGCCGCACAAGAAAAAGGCTTATCTGTTTATGGAGATGCAATTATTTCAAACTTTAATCAAAATGATACTTATTTGAATTCATTTGTTGCTCCATATGTGTATTTGACTCCACTTTTTCCTAATATGGTAAAACCTGCCCCTTTAAATGATGGAAGTTTTACCGGGTGGAATGTAACAGGAGATGTTTCAATTGAAGATTATTTAGGTCATGCATCTATTAAGATGGTAAATGGTACATCAGAAGCTTCTTATGATGCTACATCAATTCAGTCTCCGGTTTATACAGTTGCAGAAGGTGCTAAATTTGAGTTGACTTTCTATGTATTGTCAAATAAATCAGGAGAAGGAAGAGTAACTTTTACTGGTTTAAATAATAATGAACCTGAATTTGACTGGTTAGGATCAGGAATAACAGGAGCTACATTTACTACTAAAATTGGTTGGAATAGAATTCAGATTCAAACAGATGATTTTGATGGAAGTGGAGCCTTCTCTTTTAATATTGAGTTAGGCAAAACTCCTGATGTTTCATATTTTTTGAATATTCAAGGACTTTCGGTTGTTAACTTAAATGGATCAGTGGACAACCCAGATGAGATATTTTTGGAGTGTGAGGATGCGCAAGAAAAAGGACAATGGATGTTTGTAGAAAGTGGAAGTACAACAGCTGTTTCCGGAGGAGAATATATAAATGGAACAATTGATGGCGTTTCAAGTAATAATCATGTAGCAACAGGATTACCATCTGATGCAAGTAATCAGGATTATCAGTTTACTTACACTTTTAATGTGAATACAGCAGGTACATACTATTTGTGGTTAAGACATAAATGTGAAGTAGCGAATGGAACAGATGATTCATGGTATATCAGTATTGATGGAGGGACTTATTTTTATCATAATGGTATTGAATTTCAGAATGATAGTGAGTGGCAGTGGTCTAAGCATAATTATTCAACAGGAGATGCATTTCAATTTGATGCAGGAGAGCATTCTGTTTCATTTAAAATTCGTGAAGGAGGTCATTTATTTGATAAGATATATTTAACTATGACTTCAAACCGACCTACAGGTTTAGGTTCTGCTGCTATAGCACAAGAAGAAGTTACATTAGATGTTTCTGATGAGGAGAAACAATCAGCTGCAAATAGTGCCTTAAGTGAATGTATTACTAATGTTTTAACTTCATTAGGTGATAGAATTAGTGACTGGACTGTGGTGAAGAATCCATTTGCAGCAGACGGTAGTGTAGCTGTTAGTGGAGGAGTAAGTGAAGAAGGAGCTTTTTTCTGGGCTGATTATTTAGGAGAGGATTACATTAGTATGGCTTTTAGTTTAGCTAGAGAAAATGCGTCTGCTGGAGCTAAATTATTTATTAGTGAAACAGACTTAAATTCAAATGCAGATAAGCTAAATGCGGTGATTAGTTATGCTAATACTATCGCTGATATTGATGGTATAGCTGTTAATCTTTCACTATATATGGATTCTGATTTAGAAGCAGTTGGAAGTATGTTGGAAGACTTAGCTGCAACAGGTAAGTTGATTTATATCACTAACTTATATGTTAAAACTCCTATTGGTTCAGATGTTAAAATTATACCAGATCCTTTATTATCTGAAATTTATAAAGGAGTATTAGATTTATATGTATCAAAGGTGCCAGTTTCGCAACAATACGGAATCTCTTTATCAAGCCCTGTTGGAGACAATGGCTTATGGAATGCCGGATTTAATAGAAAAGAAGCCTTTATGGGTTTTGCCATAGGCTTGGGAGCTCAGGAATAAGGTTTTAGGATTCTCATAAATTCACTTTAACCCTCTCTTTTTTTGCTGTTGGCAGAATTAAGAGAGGGTTTTCTTTGTTATTATGCTTTTAGAAATAGATTTAGGGTTTGCTATTGTAGCAACCTTTTTTTTTACGCTATTTTGAACTATAATCCTATTTAATAGGATTTGTGTTACCTGAAAGTATCATGATGAATTAATTCGTATGGATTAAATCTTATGTTCATGGAATCTTTTAGTGTTTTGCTCTAAAAATCTGCTTAATAGTTTTGTTTATACATTTAAAAGACTGTATTTTTAGGAATTATCAAGAAGTCAATCATAGTAATTGTATTTCTTTTTATTATGTAGGGTAATTAAAATAATAGTTACTCTTTCTATCCATCAACTTATTGGGAATTAGTTTATTTAGGCATTTTAAAAGATTTAGATAAGTATACGTATTGGGTACTTTTTATTTCGCTTATAGATTTTTTATTATGGAGAGAGTAAATATGCATTTAATTGTAAGGTTTGTTATGAGTTATGCCAGAGTATTTTTGTTGATGGGTGTTCTATTTTTTGCATTAAATCTATTTGCTATAGATTATAAAATAAAAAATGTAGAATCCACAAACAGACTTTCTCATTTGTCAGTACAGTGTATTGCTAAAGATAGCACCGGTTTTTTATGGGTTGGGACCAAAGATGGTTTAAATCGTTTTGATGGATATCAATACATTAGTTATAAATATGATCCTGAAAACAAAAATTCAGTTTCAAATAATGAAATTAGCTGTTTAGAGGTTCAGCGAGATTCTTTTTTATGGATAGGAACACGTGGAGGTGGAATAAATAGATTAGGTTTAAAAAATGGAAGTTTTAAACGTTACCCATATGATACATTTGATGGTTTTGTAAGAGATATTTCTATCGATAAAAATCAGGATGTATGGGCCGCTACTTCTGTTGGTTTATTAAAATATAATAAGCAGAAAGATCAATTTATTAATGTTACAGAAGGTGCTGTTTTTAGAAAATTTAATAATGAACCCTTTATTCCAAGAGATAGAAATATTAGTGCGCAAAACATTTTTGCCCTGAATGAGAAAAAGCTTATTGTTGGTTCAAGTACCGGAGTATTTGTATTTGATATTGAGAAGGGTGATTTTAAAGTAATTTCACCCGGTTTAAGATGGGTAAGTATTACAAAGGCTATAACTAAAGATAATGCAGGAAATATTTGGCTTGCAAACTATGATGGACTTATTAAATTAATAGCTCAATCAGATAGTGATAGTTATGAAGAAACAATTTACAGTGCCCGGGTAGATGAGCCATTTCATCTTAGGTCAAATCGTATTGATGATGTTATTATTGATCAGAAGAATAATGTTTGGTTTATTGAAGAAGGATCCGGATTAGCACGGCTTGAAGGAGATAAAATTATTTATTATAATGATTTATTGAATCAAGAAGAGTTAAATACAGTTAATATTATTAATGATCTTTATTACGATGATGATGGGTTGTTATGGATTGGAACAGAAGGGTCTGAGCTTTGTACCATTAATTTATCTACAAATCCGTTTCGATTTGTTACTACCAAAAATGAAAAAAACAGGCTGGTAAAGTTTGAGAAGATAAAGGCCGTATTTTCAAAACGTGATCAGTTGTTGTTAGGTACACTGAATGGCTCCATTTATCAGTATAATCTTAATAATAATGATTTAAACTTTAATCGCAAATTAGAGGTAGAGTTCGATGGACAAAAATTAGATAAATTAATAGAAACCCTTTTATTAGATAAGCAAGATAATATTTGGTTAGGAACTTCATTGACCTCACTAATTTGTTGCAGAGCCAATGGAGAATTTAATGATTATGAAGTTGGAGGTTATGTGTTCTCTTTAATGGAAGATCATTATAGCAATATTTGGTTTGGAACATGGAGAGGTGGAATGGGATATGTTAATACTTCTACCAATGAAATAACCAAGTATATGGGAACATCCAAAGAAATGTTGGGATTAAGTAATAATGTGGTACTTTCTTTACACGAAACATCAAATGGCTATTTGTTAGTTGGAACTAAAGGAGGAGGGTTAAATATTGCACCCTTGGATCAGGTGATCTCTAAGCAAGGAAGTTTTGATGTTTATACGCATGTTCCTGGTAAAGAAAATTCACTATCACATAATGATATTTATAAAATATTTGAATCAAAAAACGGTGAAATATGGTTGGGAACAGGGAGAGGCTTAGCTAAACTTATTCCTGCTAAGGGATCAACTCTTGAAAAATCCTTAAAAAATGGAACTATTTCTTTTAAGGAAATAACTGAAAAAGATGGTTTGCCAGGAGGAATTGTGTATACAATTAGTGAGGATAAAAATGGCTTTTTATGGCTTGGAACAAATAGAGGTCTTTGTCGCTATTCCAGAGAAGATGGTAATGTTATAGAATTTATTCCGGATGATTTAGATGTAGTGCAAAGCTATGATGAAAGTGCCCAATATAACGGAATAAATAGTCAGCGACTATTTTTTGGAGGGTTAAATGGCTTGGTTTATTTTAATCCTGATAGTGTTATTCATGATTTAAAAAACCTGCCTGTTTACTTTACAAACCTTTCTGTATTAAATAATAAAATAGTTCCTGGTTATAAGTATGATGGCAGGGTTATTCTGAATAATGAAATTACTTATAGTAAATCAATTAAATTAAAGCACAACGAAAAGTTATTTTCAATAGAATTTTCATCTTTAAATACGAACTATTTAAAGGATAAGACGAAATATAAGTATAGATTAATAGGCTTTAATGATCAGTGGATTGAAATATTAGGGCAGGATCGAAGTGTTACATTTACCAATTTGCAATCGGGAGATTACAGGCTTCAGGTTAAAGCCTCCAATAGCGATGGATCATGGTCCGAAAAGACTGCAGAATTAAAAATTGTGGTGCAGCCTCCATTTTGGTTAACACCATGGGCTTATGCACTATATCTTTGTTTTATTTTGTTCTTATTGTTGGCTTTTAGAAGATATTCATTAATAAGACTGAAGGAAAAAAACCAATTACAAATTCAGGAATTGGAACATAGAAAGGAAGTTGAGATATCAGAGGCAAAAATTCGTTTTTTCACCAATGTATCGCATGAAATACGAACTCCGTTAACATTGATAAATGAGCCTTTAAGACAGCTGGCATCTATTGAAGAATTACCTGCTGAAGCTAAAGACTTATCAGGTGTAATCATGCGTAATATGAGGCGTTTGCTTAACCAGGTGAACAGGTTGCTGGAATTGAGGAAAATGGATGATGGGTTATATACATTAAAGCACTCTAAAATATCTATAAAAGAGTTGTTAACAAAGGTGATGTATGAGTTTGAGTTAGCAGTAAAGAGTAAAAATATTAAGGTTGTATATAATATTCCTGAAGGTATTTACATAAAAGCGGACTGGCAATTGTTGGAGACGGTTATTTATAACCTGATTTCCAATGCAATCAAGTTTTTACCTCAGGAAGGAGGTTTGTTAGAGTTGGAATGTGAAACGAATATTGTAAATCCAAAAAACAATGAAAATCAAATAAGAATTTCTGTTGCAGATAATGGGCCTGGAATACCTCAAAGTGAAATAGACCATGTGTTTGATTGTTTTTATCAGGCAAAATCAGTTGAAGAATCAAATATTGGAGGAACAGGTATTGGATTAGCGATAGTAAAAGAGTATGTTGAGCTACATAAAGGGTCTGTTACCATAAAAAACTTAGAAAGAGGTGGTTGTCGTTTTGATATCATATTACCATTCAAAGATTTTGTTGGAGATACAGTTGAAGAACAAATTGAGTTTGAACAATCAGGCAAAATTAAGTTAAGTAAAGGCTCATACTCTGATTTCTTCAAGGAAATTACAGGAGGAAGCTATCATAAAATGGTAATAGTGGAGGATGATATTGAATTAGCAACTTATTTAGCTGAGATTTTTAAAGTGCACTTCAGTATTACACATTTTCCTGATGGATTAAGTGCGTTGGATAATATATCTGAAATAATGCCTGATATTGTTATTACAGACCTGATGATGCCACAGTTAAATGGAATGCAACTAACTGAAAAATTAAAAGAAAATCAGGAAACTAGTCATATTCCTATTGTAATGCTAACAGCAAAGTCTGAGGATGAATCCAAAATAAAAGGTCTTAAATTTGGTGCTGATAGCTATATAACCAAGCCATTTAATACGGAAGTTTTAGTGGCTCAGATAACTTCTATCATCAAATCAAGAAATTTATTTAAAGAACATTTTAGCAAAAACTTGAACTTAGAGCCAGCAGAATCTGAAGTTGTATCTGCTGAAGATAAGTTTATTAAGAAAATTATGGAACTTACAGAGGCAAGACTGGAAGATCCAACTTTTGAGGTTCCTGATATTGTTGATGAAATAGGTATGAGTCATTCATTGGTGCTTCGGAAGTTTAAAGCTATTACCGGAATGTCATTAGTTGAGTTTGTGCGGTCTATGCGAATAAAAAAAGCAGTACAACTTTTTAAACAAGAGAAACTAACGGTGTCGGAAGTTGCCTATAGAGTAGGGTTTTCAGACCCTAAATATTTTAGTAAATGTTTTACTACAGAAGTAGGAGAAAGACCTTCTGATTTTATTAAAAAGCACCATGTTTAAATGGAAATTGTTTTTAATCCCATCAATATTTTGTTAAGTTTGAGAATTACTTACAGTTATTAACAACTCAAAAATATTGATAAATGCTTGCATCACTAATAGAATTATTGATAATGTTAAATCCTTTTGCATTGTTTTTGTATTTAGAACCCATTAGAAAAGATCTCAATCATAAACAATTCATTACAGTAATTTTCAAAGCAAGTATTATTTCTTTAACAATCTGTTATGTTTTCTTTTTATCAGGGGAGTTTTTGTTTGTTAAAGTATTTTTAATTGACTTTGAGTCATTTAGAATATTTGGTGGTATCATCATCTTTTCATTTGCTTACTTTTTTATTGTAAAAGGTCAGCGGGCGCTAATTATGATTAAAGAAAATCTGGATGATTTAGCCTCTGAAATTGCCCTTCCATTTATGGTTGGAGCAGGTACTATTTCGTTAAGTATTATAACTTCATACAAACATACTCCACTAGTTGGCAGCTTTGTTTTAGTTGCTGCATTTGGACTTAACTTCTTCTTAATTTATCTATTAAAGAAAATACGGGATAGCCTGGAAGGGAAAAAAATAAAAACAGCTTATGATAAAAATATGGAAGTTTTATTGCGCCTAAATGGTTTTTTTATTGGCGCAATAGGTATTAATATGATATTGTCAGGTATTAAAAATATGTTTGCGTTGGGAGTTTGATAATAATCTTAATAAAAATCAAGGATGTATTTGCCAGCCTATTTGTAGGGCATTGATTCTATTGACTTATCTTTGTGTATCAATTTAGTTCTTAGAAGAATTATGATCCCAAATAATTGTTTTTAAAATTAATACTGCATGAATAAGGAAGTGGTAAGTAAAAGGTTTCAAACAGGTAATGTAATTATTGTTGCAGCAACACATATGTTGCATGACATTTACTCTTCTTTCCTGGCTCCTTTACGGCCACTCTTAATTGAAAAGTTAGGTATTTCACTCACCTTAGCCTCACTCTGGGATTTAATCATGCGAATTCCCTGGTTTCTTAATCCTTTTATTGGAATCATCGCAGAAAAAACAGCTGCGCGTTATTTTATTATTGTTACACCTGCAATTACAGCAACTGTAATGAGTTTATTAGGTGCAGCACCTTCATTTACTATTATCTCTATTTTGCTTTTCACCATGGGAATAAGTAGTGGGATATTTCATGTGCCTGCTCCTACAATGGTAAGACGTTTATCTGGAAATAAGGTTGGAAGAGGGATGAGTTATTTTATGTTTGGAGGTGAATTAGCCAGAACTGCCGGACCTTTAATAATTACTGCTTCTGTTTCTTATTGGGGACTTGAAGGAACATGGCGTTTGATTCCTTTGGGATTGCTTGCTTCATTTATTTTGTATTTTAAATTAAAGGATATCAAAATATCTGATGATATAAAAAAGAAAGCTGCTGAGAATAAAAATGTACTTCAGTCAACTAAGAAATACATCCCTTTCTTTTTGTTGGTAATAGGGATAACCTTATTCAGAGCTATTATGAAATCGGGTTTAACAGCGTTTTTGCCAACCTATTATTATGCAGATAAAGGAGAGAGTTTGTGGTTTGCCAATTCCGCATTAGCTGTTTTTCAACTGGCAGGAGCTTTAGGTACTATATTTTCCGGGAGTATATCAGATAAGATAGGTCGTAAGGCTACACTTTTGGTGATTAGTATTGTTTCTCCGCTAATGATGTTTCTGTTTATTTATTCAACAGGTTATCTTTCTTTTGTGTTTTTGATATTGCTGGGATTTTTTGTGTTTGCTCCCGGACCTGTTTTAATTGCTTTAGTTCAGGATAGATCTAATGATTTTCCTGTGTTTATGAATAGTATTTATATGACAGTTAGTTTTGTTTCATCTGCGGTAGCTGTATTTTTTGCAGGAGCTCTGGGAGACTGGTTGGGGTTGGAAACAACTTATTTAATTTCATCAGTATTAGCTTTATGTGCAATACCTTTTGTGTTAGGTTTAAAAACCAGAAATAAGTAATTGAGATAAAATAAAAAAAGCTCTCACCTAAATGTTAGATGAGAGCCTTGAAATATATGGTTGTAATAATTACAGTTTAATCAGCTTTACACGACCAACTTGTCCGGTTTTTAGTTTGCACTCAATACCTTTCAGGTGAAATGGTTGTTCAGTAATAACGTCTTGTACAACTCCGTGTGTTAAATTTCCTGAGCGCTCATCTTGTTTCATAAGGATTGCCACTTTTGTCCCTTTCTTAATGTTCTTTCTTTCTCTTCCGTCCATTTTTATTAGCTCTAAATATTTGATTCAAATGTTGTTCGAATTATACTAACTCCTGTGTTCACCTTATAATATAGTGAAAAAATTGGGGCTATACCCTATGGTGTGGGCTAAAACTAACTTTTCAGTGTAAAGCAAAAAAAGCTCCCGATTCTCTAATGAAAATCGGGAGCTTTGGTGAGGTTCCTGGCGGATTCGAACCGCCGTACCTGGTTTTGCAGACCAGTGCCTAAGCCACTCGGCCAAGGAACCGTTTGTGTTTCGGGTTGCAAATATAAGTAATTTTATCCTTTATAAGCAAAATAAAAATGGAAATAATTTAAAGTTTATTTGATGTTGAAATCTATCTTTTGAATTATCAATTAATTAGCTTTAGATAAAAAAGTAGTATTGTTATTTTACTTTTTTGTTCATCTGTTTAGTGAGCATAAATTATAGCGGATAATAAGCTCTTTGCTCTTTATTTCAAAACACTTTAAGCTTTCAACTTTTTACAGTAAACTTTATTATCGCTCCATTGTAATACTAACCGCTTTCATCTGTCCACCCATAGGAGGATTCATTTTTGAGACTTTTACTCTCACCCAATCCACGTAATCAAACTCTTCATGTATTGCAGTTAAAATTCTTTCTGTAAGATGTTCAACCAAATGCGAATTGATTTGAATTTCTTTTTTCGTAAGTTCATAAACCGTTACATAATTCAGTGCATCCTGAATATTATCTGTTTTGCTCGGTTTTTCAACATCTACTTTAATGGCAATATTTACTATAAACCGATTTCCTACCACTTGTTCTTCTTTAAAACAACCATGATAGGCGTAAAATTCCATCTCCTCAAGTTCAATAATTCCTTTTTGCATGCTTTTATAAATTGAAGGTGCTAAGTTATGAATATCACAAATGATTAAAGACAAAAGATTCAATAAAATGTTTTCAATTGGCATTAAAATTTTAACATATTAACATATTAAATGTAGTTCTGTATATTCAAAACACTTATTTTTGTAGGTTTCAAGTTAAAATTGAAAAATAGTAATTTTAGTAATACTCATTTGAGTTATTATAAGGTTACATCAGTGAATTAGTTTAGATATATAGAGTAAAGATAACAAGCTTGCTTGTTGTCTTTTGTCTTTTGTCTTATTATCTAATAATCTAATAAAATGTACCTATGAGCAAAGACAATCATGAAAATGCGCCTGAAACGGTAAAAACAAACTTTATTCATCAAGAGATAGATAAAGATTTAGCTGAAAATAAAAATGGAGGAGCTGTATTAACCAGATTCCCTCCTGAACCTAATGGATACTTACACATAGGACATGCCAAGTCTATATGTTTAAATTTTAGTTTGGCACAGAAATACGGAGGTGGATGTAATCTTAGATTTGATGATACAAATCCGGTGAAAGAGGATGTTGAGTATGTAGATAGTATTCAGGAAGATGTAAAGTGGTTGGGTTTTAATTGGGAAGGTGAAGTTAAGTTTGCCTCTGATTATTTTGATCAACTTTATGAGTGGGCCGTGAAATTAATTAAAAATGGAAAGGCTTATGTAGATGATCAAAGTGCTGAAAAAATTGCTGCTCAAAAAGGTACGCCTACAGAACCCGGGACTGAAAGTCCTTTCAGAAATAGAAGTGTTGAGGAGAACCTTGATTTATTTGAGAGAATGAAGAAAGGTGAATTTGCAGCAGGCGAAAAAGTACTTCGTGCAAAAATAGATATGGCTTCTTCAAACATGCACATGCGCGATCCTTTGATGTATCGTATTATCCATCAGTCGCACCACCGTATCGGAGATAAATGGTGTATTTATCCAATGTATGACTTTGCACATGGACAAGAAGATTTTATCGAAGGAATAACACATTCCATCTGTACACTGGAATTTGAAGTACATCGTCCTTTATACAACTGGTTTTTAGATCAGATTTTAGATGGAGAGCCAGTTCCTGAAAGAAGAACGCGTCAGATTGAATTTGCTCGCTTAAACCTGAACTACACCGTAATGAGCAAACGTAAATTACTTGAGCTGGTTCAAAAAGGAATAGTGGCAGGTTGGGATGATCCGCGTATGCCAACGGTTTCGGGTCTTCGACGCAGAGGGTATACGCCAGAGTCAATCCGTAATTTTGCAGATAAGGTTGGCGTAGCACGTAGAGACGGCGTCATTGATGTGGCATTATTAGAAAGCTGTATTCGTGAGGATCTAAATAAAAAGGCTTCTCGTGTAAATGCAGTGGTTGATCCTGTTAAATTGATTATCACCAATTACCCTGAAGGTCAGGTTGAAATGGTAGACGTAATTAATAATCCTGAAGATGAATCAAAAGGTAGCAGACAGCTTCCATTTTCTCGCGAGGTTTATATTGAGAGGGATGATTTTATGGAAGATGCTCCAAAGAAGTTTTTCCGCTTAGGACCAGGTCGTGAAGTTCGTTTAAAAGGAGCTTATGCTGTCACTTGTACGGATTTTAAGAAAAATGCAGAAACAGGTGAAATCGAAGGAATTTACTGTACTTATGATCCTGAAACAAAATCAGGTGCAACAACAGTAACTCGTAAAATCAAAGGAATTCTGCATTGGGTATCAGTAGAGCATGCTGTGGATGCAGAAGTAAGAATGTATGACAGATTATATAATCATGAGGCTCCATCTTCACAAAAAGATGCGGATCACCTGGATTTTATTAATCCGGATTCTTTAAAAATAGTAACGGCAAAAGTTGAGCCATCATTAAAAGATGCAAAACCTTTGGATCAATTTCAGTTTCAACGAGTTGGGTACTTTTGTGTAGATAAAGATTCTACTTCGGATAAACTTATTTTCAACAGAACTGTTGCTCTTAAAGACAGTTGGTCAAAGAAAAAGTAAGTATCTTTATATAAATTGTACAGAAAGGGTGCTTAAGAGGCGCCCTTTTTTGTGATGTACAATGATATTTAATAATTTGTAGGAGTATTTGCAATTGAAAGATTAACTTATCTGATGAATCAGATTTTTAAAGTCTGGATGTTGAAATAAATTTACATTTATACGTAAAATATGAACAGTCAAATTGTAAAATCTTATCAAGAGGAAATAGAGTTAAAATATCAACTCTACAATAGTCTCTTTTTATCCTTACAGCTTGAGGCAGTTGAAAAAGCTGGGAATTTAATTCCATTACTATATCAATCTTCAACACAAGGATTGCAAAATGGTGAAGATCCTATTACCATCATTAAAAAGTTTTTTGCACATCATCAGGCAGATTTGTCAGAAGATGAGCAGAATGATTTTCTATTTAAAGTAATACAATATATCGAACGACAAATTGTATTGATTGATGCTTTAGAGGATGCTGCTTATAGTAAAATACACAGAATTAATGGTGAAAATTCTTATGCGTCAATAAGTGATAGGGTTAAAAAGGAAAATTTAATGGCTGAAATGGCAGAAGTCATTAAAGAATTTGGTGTAAGAGTGGTGCTTACAGCTCACCCAACACAATTCTATCCTTCTCAGGTGTTAGGTATTATTACGGATTTAATGGAGGCTATTAAAAAAGGTGAAGTAGCTGTAATTCGTGATTTATTAGGGCAGTTAGGTAAAACACCATTTTTTCAAAAGCAAAAACCAACACCTCTAGATGAAGCCAATCGTCTGACCTTTTATTTGCGCGATACTTTTTATCCTGCAATAGGACAGATTTTAGACAAAACAGCAGAAGATTATAAAGATTCTTTGGAGCAAAATAACGAGTTTGTATCATTAGGGTTTTGGCCAGGTGGAGATAGAGATGGTAATCCATTTGTGACTGTAGATACAACCAAACAGGTTGCAGCTCGTTTAAGAAATACGGTTACAAACTGTTATTTCAGAGATGTAAAAGAGCTTAAAAGACGTATAACTTTTGCCGGAGTACATGATAAGGTTGTTGAGATAGAAAGTATGCTTAAAGCAGAACTTGAAAATGCTACAGGAAAGGCAAATGTTGACTTAAATGAGTTTATCAAAAGAATTGATGAGGTAGAATCCTTAATTATCGAAAAGCATCAGGGCCTTTTTGTTGAGAAAGTACAGTCGCTGAAACGTAAGGTAAATAATTTTGGCTTCTATATGGCAAGTATTGATATTCGTCAGGATAGCAGAATTATTGCAAAAGCATTAAAAGAAGTGATTAAGGCTTACCCTGATATTTTACCTGCCGGAATTTTTGAGATGGGTGATGCGGAACAGATTCAGTTATTGATGAATGCTAAAGGTGTTGCTGATCCTAATGTGTTTGAAGATGAGGTGGTAAAAGATACAGTAGCATCTTATGGTGTTATCAAAGACATTCAGAAGGCAAATGGACAAAGAGGAGCGCATCGATATATTATCAGTAACTGTAGAGGACCTGTTGATGTAGCGCGTGTTTTAGCAATGTTTAGAATCTGTGGTTGGGGCTATGACGAGTTAACTGTTGATATTGTTCCTTTGTTTGAGACCATTGATGACTTAAAATATGCTGGGGAGGCCATGCAAACACTATATACAAATCCAACTTATCGTAAACATCTTAAAAATAGAGGCGACAGACAAACTGTTATGTTGGGATTCTCTGATGGAACAAAGGATGGTGGATATTTGATGGCTAACTGGGCAATATTTTCTGCTAAAGAAGATATTACACTTAAGTCCAGAGAGAGTGATGTTGAGGTGGTGTTTTTCGATGGACGAGGAGGACCTCCGGCACGAGGGGGTGGTAATGCACATCGCTTTTATGCAGCTATGGGTAAAAATATCGAAAGTCGTCAAATTCAAATGACAGTTCAAGGACAAACAATTAGTTCGCATTATGGTATTAAAGAAGCTGCTGCGCATAACCTGGGCTACCTTTTAACAGCTGGGTTATCAAACAGACTTTATAGTAAGCCGCAAAATCAGATGGATTCTTATCAGCATGAATTTATTGCTGAAATGGCTGAGTCAAGTTACAAAAAGTATTTGTCACTAAAAGAACATCCTTTGTTTGTTCCTTATTTGGAAGAAATAAGTACATTGAAATATTACGGTAAAGCAAATATTGGTAGTAGGCCTAGTAAAAGAGGTGGTGGTGATAAAATTAATTTTGAAGATTTAAGAGCTATTCCTTTTGTTGGAGCCTGGAGTCAGTTGAAGCAAAATGTTCCGGGTTTTTATGGTCTGGGATCGGCATTAAAGGAGCAGGAAGAAAAAGGTAATTTGCAGGCTTGTGTTGATTTATATAAAAACTCTATTTTCTTTAAAACTTTGCTTTCTAATAGTATGCAGAGTATGAGTAAAACAAGTTTTGAGTTAACTCGTTATTTAGAGAAACATGAAAAATTTGGAGCGTTTTGGAAAATCATTTACCATGAGTTTCTTTTAACTAAAGAAATGGTTCTGAAAGTTTCAGGTATGCCAGATCTACTGGATGATAATCCAAGAAGTCAGCAAAGTATTCGATTACGTGAAAAGATTGTACTTCCATTACTTATAATACAGCAGTATGCCTTAATGAAAATACATGAGGCTCAAGGTAAAGGAAAGGATATTCCTGTTGATGTATTTGAAAAAATGGTTATCAGGGCTATGTTTGGTAATATTAATGCGAGTCGTAATTCAGCATAAAAAGTATTAAGTATTCAGTCTCTAGTCTTCAGTCTTCAGGTTTAATAACTGGGAACTGTAGACTGAGTACTGAGAAGACTATTTACTGTCCTAATTCATCATATTTTAAGAAATCCTGAACCTCAAGGAAAGCTCTTTCCATTCTGACCATCTTGTCGATCATAAAACTGAAAATTTCAGGCCATTGAGCTGGAACCAGGTAATCACCTTTCATTTCTTTGTATACACGACAAACTTCTTCACCATGTTCTTTTTCATAGGCAAAGTCCCAGATTAAGGGTTCACCAAATTCATTTTCAAATATCTTTTTCGTTGCTTCTAGTTTTTCATAAATCATAAATCTTCTTGATTCATATTTAATGTTGATCTCAAGAGCAACTGCAATTTTTTCTCTGCCAACATCAAATCTAAGATCAACACCCTTAACTCCGGTTTTTTCTCCAATCCAATCTTTTACGCGTCCTCTTTGACCGGGAAGCTTTCTGGTGCGATTTCCAAGTTTTCTCCAAAATTCAAGTACTAATTCTTTTTTTTCTTCTTTTGAATACATAGTGCTTTATTCCTTTTTTTTACCAGAATTATATAGTGCAAAAAGCAGATACAGGCTGCCTAATCCGATTAAACTTCCTCCGTAGATTTCTGCATTAGGATAGGATCCGTGAATCATCCCAAATCCTAAAACAATACAAATAGCTGCAACAATACCAAGTTTCTTTTTCATATTTTTTCTTTCAATTGCCACATGGAACCCGCCGAAAAAACAATCATACATTTGTATGAATATTTTTATTTCGTCGATCTAATGATTCTCATGTCTTGTTTCTGTTTAATCTTTTTTATTATTCTGATGAAGCTTTATTTCCATCTGGTCTAATTCAGAGGGCTGCTTCATCTTTCATTAAAACAAGACGTATTGTAATTCCTTTTTGTTCAAAAAAAATGCCTGCAATATTTTGCAGGCATCAAATTTATATCTTTCTATAATTTTTTAAAAATTATATCTGACACCAAGAGTAATTCTGTTGTTAGAATAATCCTTTGTATCTGTAGGTTTTGATTTGCTTGTAAAGTCACTTCCATAAGATGCAATAGTATGGAGTAATTCTAATCCAACGGTCATTTTACCAGAAATAAATACAACACGAGGAGCAAAAGCTATTACTTTTTCAATATCAGAACCTCTTGTAAACATAGTTTCAGCTACAACTGATTCTTCTTTAGTTCCTAAGTTATTGGTTACACCACCAAATGCTCCAATCTGAACTTTTTTACCATTGGTATGAATATCTGTCCAATATGAGCTGATGTAAATAGGAAGGTATTCGCCTGCAACAGCAACTCCATTGTTTGCTTTGCTGGCTACGCCGCCAATCATTACCATATTAGTCATGCTACCACCATATATACCTTCTGCTTTAATAGTAAGTGCAGGCGTTTTATAGCGCAATGATAAATTTGCTTGCATGCTTGTTGTTGTATTTCCTGTTGCTACGGGTTTTTGATTTTTAACACCAAATGTTGCAGCTACAAATAGGTCTTTCTTAGCACCGTATTTTAATTGTAAATTCATTTCCGGGAAGTCAGCCTCTTCAACTTGTCTGGCACCTCCTGAATTTGCAAAATCTGCTTGCGACAAGGCAATGAATGATAAAGACAAATCTTGTCCTGCTTTGTAAGTATATCTGATTTGTGGTGCTCTACACAATGGATGAATAGGAGCTCCAACTACAAAGTTAACCATACCAGGGAAGTTCTCCGGAATAAAAAATGGATGCCATGTTTTACCAATCAATAATGCTGATTTGTCCCAATCCAGATTAATAAAAGCATGCCTTAATCTTACAACAAAATCACTTCCGTTTCCTGAAGTACCCATAAAGTCTCCTTCAATTTGGGCTGAAGTTTTTGCGCCAAAGGCATCCAGACTCTTAATTTTAACACCAAACCTGGTAATTCCGGCGCCAAAGTCATAAGATTTCTTGCTTCCACTTACTTCTTTTGGATATAAGTATACGTGATTTTGTCGGGAAGTCACACTTTCATGAGTATCCATCATTACATCAAAACCTACAAACCCGTATGGCTTAACTGTAATTTTCTGTTCTTCCTGTGCATTTGCATTTAGAGATAGCAAAACAATAAAGCAAAATAGTATTTTTTTCATTTTTAATGATTGATAGTTTCTTGTTTAAAATAAAATCTGTTTTTTTAAAAGGTAAAATATTACTTATTTGAACAAAGTCTTATTTTCCTGTTAAATAATGTTACATTAGTCGTTAAAGGCCGCAAAGGTATCTAAAATTATATACATGAAGAAAATTTTAAAATACTTATCAGCTCCATATCTTTTTATTTCATTACTAATCATTTTAGCTGTGTCAATGGGATTGGCCACATTTGTAGAAAATGATTTTGGAACAAATGCAGCCAAAGCATTGATTTACAATACGTGGTGGTTTGAGTTTTTGTTTGTTTTTTTAGGTGTAAATTTGCTTTTAAATGTCTTAAAACCATATATGTACGCCAAGGGTAAATTGGCTATTCTTATTTTTCATTTATCTTTTTTAATTATAGTAATTGGAGCCGCAATTACCCGATATGTTGGATATGAGGGGATTATGCATATTAGGGAGGGGCAGTCAACAGATGAATTCTTATCTGCCCAAACATATATTTCCGGTAAAATTGAGATGGCGGGAGAAAGTGTTTTCTTTGAGAAGGAAGTTTTTATGTCGGAAAAAAGCAAAGGTTATTTTTCTTTAAAGACTGATTTGTCAGGGAAAAACATAAGTATAAAGAGTGTGGACTATATTGAACAAACAAGTTTTATCCCACAGGAAAGTGAGTTTGGTAACCCTTACGTTACATTAGTAATTTCTGAAAAGCAATATGGACGTCAGAATGTTGGTTTGTTTTTGGGTGAAAAAGTGAAAGTGGGTGATTACCTTATATCCTTTGGTGAAGATTCTGTGGCTGATTTCTGTTTTTATCAGAAAAACGGACAATTAATGTTTACTTCCAAACATGATGTGTCTATTACTAATATGGCAGCTAATAAAAAAGAAGAGTTAGATTTAACTGCTCCACAAGTTTTTAAAGATAGGGTGTTGTATACAACTAATGATATACTGATTGTTCAAACTAAGTATCTTGAACATGCCGAACTTATGCCTGTAAGAGCTCAGATGGGAGCGCAAGGTGATTTTATGGAAACTGTAGTTTTGGAGGTAGATGTGGATGGAAAGACAGAGAAGTTGTTTGTTAGTGGAAATCAGGGCGCTTTGGGAGAAACAAAAGATATTAAAGTGGGAGATTTGAAAATTACAGTATCATATGGCGCAAAGGTTTTAAAAATACCGTTTAAATTACATCTTAATGAATTTCAGCTGGATCGCTATCCGGGTTCAGAAAGTCCTTCTTCATTTGCAAGTGAAGTGACATTGTTAGATGAAAAAGAAAGCAAAAAGGCAGATTTTAGAATATTTATGAATAATATCTTGAGTTATAAAGGTTATCGTTTTTACCAATCCTACTATGATAAAGATGAAAAGGGAACCTTTTTATCTGTAAATAAAGATTACTGGGGAACAACAATTACCTATACAGGATATTTATTAATGGCGATTTTTATGTTGTTATCCTTGGTGGCATCAAAAAGCAGGTTTCGATTTTTGACCAGAAAAATTAAGGATATTCAATTACAGAAAAAGAGTTTAATACTAATAGGGTTATTTTTTACCGGAACATTAATGTTCGGTCAGGATATTAATGATGTTTCAAAAATATCTCAGCAGCAAGCAGAAGAATTTGGCCAATTATGGGTACAGGATCATGGTGGTAGAATTAAGCCGATGAACTCGATGAATGGAGAGATTCTTAGAAAACTGGTAAAGCATAATACATTTAAGGGGTATTCGGCAGATTGGGTTGTGCTTAATATTTTGGTATATCCTGAATTGTGGGATAATATTCCGATGATAACAATTAAAACGGAAAGTATAAAACAAGCTGTTGGCAATACTGAAAAAAAAGCTGCGTTTAATGACTTTTTTACTGATAAAGAAACTTATAAGTTGGGTAAGGAGGTGGATATTGCCTACAGAACAAGGCCTTCAGACAGAACGAAAGAGCAAAATGATTTGATTAAGATTGATGAGCAGGTTAATGTTTATTATATGGCCAAAACCGGTAAGTTTTTACATTTGTTTCCTCTCCCTAATGATAAGAATTCAGAATGGGTAATGCCTGGTGGAAAGAGTGAATTATTATCAGATGAAGAAGGGCTTTTTGTTCGAAGTATTGTTGGTGAATATTTAAATACTTTAAAGAATGGAGATCATACAGAGACTTCGAAGTACATTGGTGCCATTAAGAAATATCAACAGCGCTATGGAGCTGATGTTTTGCCAGGAGAAACAGTAAAGAAACTTGAAATTTTATATAATAAAAGCAATATATTTTTAATGATAGCACCAGTGCTATTTATAATAGGAGTAATTCTTTTGTTATTTCAGTTTGTTTATTTGTTCTTGCCACATAAATCCTCTGGAATTGTTAATAAGTCAGGATTAATTTTAACTGCTGTTGGATTTTTAGTATGTACAGTTGGTCTGGCTATGAGATGGTATATTTCAGGACATGCACCTTGGAGTAATAGCTATGAATCCATGTTGTATATAGCTTGGTCTATGTTGTTGGCCGGACTAATTTTTGCAAAAAAATCACCAATTGTTTTGTCTGTTGCTGCTATATTTTCAGGAATTGTTCTTTTGGTTTCGCATTTAACCTGGATGAATCCGGAAATCACACCCTTAGTTCCTGTTTTAAAATCATATTGGCTTACAATTCATGTTGCTGTTATTGTCGCTAGTTATGGTTTTCTTGGTTTAGGTGCATTTTTAGCCTTCTTCAATCTTATTTTAATCGGTTTGCGAAAATCAGGAGATAAGAATCTGGATTTAACAATAGTTGAACTAAGTGCTATTATTGAAATGGGTTTAACAGTTGGTTTGTATTTAATGACAATAGGTTCTTTTTTAGGCGGAGTTTGGGCTAATGAATCCTGGGGAAGATATTGGGGATGGGACCCTAAAGAAACATGGTCCTTGGTAACGATTATTGTTTATGCAGTTATTCTGCATTTAAGGTTTATTCCATATTTAAAAGATGTGGTCACTTTTAATATAGCATCGCTGCTAGGATTTTTCTCTATTTTAATGACGTATCTAGGCGTTAATTATTATTTAGCTGGTATGCATTCATATGCCAAAGGAGATCCGGTTCCAATTCCTTCTTTTGTATATTATTTGGTAATCACTATTTTGGTTGTGGTTTTTAATGCCTGGTATCATTCTCAAAAGTCGCCGCGTAAGCTGGAATGGTAGTTATCTGTTTGTTTTCCAAAAATAATAAAAAGGTGTTTATTTAGTGTTGATAATTAAAAAAGTATTTAAGTATATAAGATGCTGAATATTTGTATTTTTGAATAAAACTGACAAGTTTCAATACAACAGTTTGGGGACGTAGAACGAAATAGTTTAAACCGGGATTGATAAATGAATAGAGAGAGTTTGGAAAATTCGTCCAGGCTTCATGCATTAGAGGCAGAAGTTAAGCACCTAAAAGGGTTGCTTAATAAAGTGTCTGCGCCTCATAAAGATATTAAGGGAAGTATAGATCATTGGCTTGAATTAAAATTAGAAGGGTTAATACAAAAACAGTTAGTATACGAGGATCTTGTGATAGCTGTTTTAAAAGAAATTGGGCGGAGTGTTGATATTGACCGGGTTTCAATCTATGATCATGATGATAGTTTAAACGGATATTTAGCCAAATATCAATGGTGTAATGATCGCTATCAGGAATATTATCCATCAGACCTTATCATTCAGGATAATGAAAATCCATTAATTAATCCAACTCACGAAAACGCCTTTACTACTTGTTTTTTAAATCAGGATTTGGAAAAATCTTTAGCGCTTAAATTTGAGATTTTTCAGGTTCAATCCCTTTTGATACTTTCTTATAGTAGTGCTGAAATTCAAAATGGCTTTGTTGTTTTTGAAACATGCTCTTTTAATAGAGAGTGGTATGATTTTGAAATACAGGAGCAAATATTAAATTTTAAAATAGTACTTTCTTATTTAAATAGTTATTGGTACAAAAAAAATGAAGAGAGGGATCTTTATTACAGAAATCTTTTACATAATGCTACTCGTTTAATCAGCAGGGATAAACAAACAAAAAAATCAATATATAAGATATTTGATTTAATTGGCAAAGGATTGCATTTAAGCAAAGTTTATTTTGTTCCCAAAGCAAGTTTTTCAAATCATCATGAGTTTTACTGGAGTAATAATCCCGAAGCTGAGGAAAATGGATTGATAGGCTTGGATGTGGAAAAGCTTATTGGAAATAAAAAAATAGAAGAAGCATTTATTTTTACTGCACAAAATCTTGCAAAAGAAAATATTGATGGAGCCAGTAATTGTAATGTGTCGGTAAATGCTATTGTTTGTAATACAGAAGCTCAAGGATGGCTTGTTACAGAATTTAAGGACGACACAGTAATTGATATTTTCAGGTATACACCATTTATAAATTCCATAGCCCATTTAGTATCAAGTTTGTTTTGTGATCTGTATCAGGAAAGTGAACTCAATACCCGATGCTTATATTTGCTGGAGGCAAACAGAGCTTTGACAATTAAAGAGTCGTTTCTGGAAGGAGTGTTGAAAAATGCTCCGGTTGGGATTGTTAAGTTAATAGATGGAACCGTAAAACTGATCAATGATAAGGTTTGTGAGATATTTGAATTAGGTTCGGAAGAGATCTTAAATAAACCTTTACAGGAGTTGCTTAATAATTCAGATACGCAACATTTGTTGGAGCAGATTAAAAGAGAGAATTCCGTCGCTAATAAAGTGTTTGAAATAAAAGTAGGTTTGTATACAAAAGTATTATCGGTATTAGGAAGTCTTGATTATTCAAATAAAGACAATGGCCATTTACTTTTTATTTCAGATGTTACTTCCCAATTTAATATTGATCAAAAATATAGTGAACTTAAAGATCGCTACGAAAAAATATTAGAAACATCCATTGATGGTGTAATAATTACAGATATCAATGCAAATGTAAAATTCATAAATAAATCAGCCCGCGAATTACTTCACTACGATTTAGTTGAAGCAAATCATTTAAATCTGGAATTGTTGTTGTCGCAAGATTCAACTACATTTTTCAATGAAATGCATGCTGTACTTTACTCTGGGAATCTTTACAGAGTATGTTCTTGTTTGAAAGATAAAGATGGAAAGAAAATAAATGTTGATTTGTGTGTTAATAAGATTTTGATCGATCATAAGGAGCATTATTATATAACCGTTCATGAAATTTCATTTGCACAAAGTCAGGATCCAATATTAGTAGCTAGTGAAAAAGAATTTAAACGATTGGCTCATAATTCTCCTGATATTATTTTACGATTGAATAGAGAGCGAAAAATATTGTTTTATAATGAAGCACTAATTAGTCATTTTTCTTTTTTAAAGGATAAAGAGGTTATCGGTAAATCGCTTACCGAGTTGAATGTTTATAATGAATTAGTTGGTTCTACCTGGAAATCAAAGATTGATGATGCCATAAACTTTAAAGAAAAAACTTCAATGGAGCTTGGTTTTAGTGATGAATCTCTTGATTTATATTTTGACTGGATTATAACTCCTGAATTGAATGATGCTGGTGAGGTTGACAGCTTGTTGGCTATTGGACGAAGTTTGACGGAACGCAAGAAATTTGAAAAGCAGCTGATGGAGGCTAAAGTAAAGGCAGAGGAATCGGATAAATTGAAATCTTCATTCCTGGCTAATATGAGTCATGAATTACGTACTCCATTAAATGCTATAGTTGGTTTTAGTGCGTTGTTAAGAGGTAGTGGAATTTCGGAAGAAGAGAAGGAAGATTACGTTGATGTTATTCATAAAAACTCAGATAGTTTAATGAGTTTGATAAATAATATTATTGATGTAGCGAAAATAGAAAGCGGAAAAATTTCGGTAGAGAAGGAGGAGGTTGATATACACGAAATTTTAAAATCTTTATATGCTGATTTCTCCCCTAAAATTGAAATTGAGCACAAGGGAAGGGTGAAGCTGTATCTGTCTATTCCTAAAAGTGAGAAATGTATTTTAATTTCGGATCCAATTCGTTTAAGGCAAATGTTGGTTAATTTGATTGGTAATGCCATTAAGTTTACTATCAAAGGCTTTATTGAATTTGGATATACAAGAGATGGAGATTTAATTCGTTTTTTTGTTAAAGATACAGGAATAGGAATATCGGAAGCAAAACAAAAGATTATATTTCAGCCTTTTAGGAAAGAGGTGGAATCAAATAACCAGATTTATGGAGGTACAGGTGTTGGATTGTCAATTTGTGAAAAGATTATTCAGGCACTTGGTGGAGAAATTGGTTTAAATTCAGAAAAAGGAGAAGGATCAGAATTTTTCTTTACGCATCCAATAGAAGTGGTTAATTCTGATGATATAAAAAATGTTATCTCACATAAAACAATAACCATATCAAATCCGGTTTTGCCAAAAAATTATTACTGGCCCAATAAATTAATATTGCTTGTAGATGAGAATAGTAGTTCGCATTTACAAATGAGAAAATTTATTGAAAAAACTGGTCTGACTTTAGTTTCTGCGAGAACTGCTGCAGGTGCAAGTAAGTTGCTTATGAATCGAAAAGATATTCATTTAGTGTTGATGGATTTAAAATTTCCGGATTCAACAGGACAGGAGTTGGTACAGGTAATAAAAGGTATGAATAAATCTATTCCTGTAATTGCACATTCAGAAGTGGCTGTTAATGGAAATTGCAGTGATATTCTGAATCAGGGTTTTGATGCTTGTATTTCAAAGCCAACTCAAAAGGATGAGTTATTAATGGTTATGGATAAGTTTTTAGTTGAAGCAAATAATACAAAATAAAAAATGTGTATCTCTTTTTTTATTGAGATACACATTTATAGAATCTAACAATAGGATTATTTAATTGTCGCCCATTGTCTTCGTTTTCATTATTTACTGAAAGCATAACTGTAGTTTTTGTCCTCTGAGTTAATAGATACTTGATACTCACCTCTTGGTAATGCTGAAATATCAAACTTCTTAGAAAATGTTTTGTCAGCAGTAAAAGTTTCAGTAAATATTTCTTCAGTATTAGAGCTAATTGTTACATCAACAGATTTTACTCCAAATGGAATATAGCTTACAATTAGTGTGTTATTAACAACGCTAGCAAATGAAGTGTTTGCGTTTGATGCTACAGCAGCGTGATCTGAATTAACAACAACTTTGTGGTTCTCTACAATAAATGGCTTTGAAAAATACTCAGTTCCTTTTGATTTTAAGTTTACAGAATAAGTTCCGTCAGCTAAATAAGAAAAATCTAATACCTTTTGAGTGAATCCTGCTTTGTTAATTACTTCTCTGTGGAAAATTTCTCCGCTAGTACCTTCAATTGTTAATACAGCACTTTTCTCACTTAAGTTGTTTAAAGATAAAACTGAGTAGTCAGTATCTAAATATGGAAAAATTGATACAGCTGGACTGGCAGTTTTTCCGTCTCCCTCTCCTGCAAAAGCAGTTACTCCTAAAGCAAACATTACTCCCAATGCGATGCCTTTAAAAAATTTACGTGTCTTCATAATTAAAATTGTTTTTGTTGTTTGTGTTGGTCAACTTTGGTAGGTTGACAGTACAAACATATGTATAATCTTGATAGGAGGCATTAAAATAGGGGGGTGTAGAGGTGTTGTTTTAAATTTAATTAAGTGTTTTTGAAAATGAGGTCAATTACTAACATATAGGAAATATAAAGTTAACAATAAGTTAACATTAGAAGGAGGAGTTAACAAACGGACTTATTTTTAACAAAAATGTGTATATAAAATAGGAGTTTGTTAAAAATGTATTTTAAAAATATGGGCAGTGTTAATATGTGTTTTTACGATATTAGCAGATTAAAAATTGGTTTTATTTTAATGGTGCTGATTTTTGAGGTTAGTATTTTGTGATTTAGGTTAGTAATTATTTTATGAGCTTGTTGAATGAGGGTATTTGTTTAAAACTATGGTTTAGGTATTTAATTACAAGAATAAAACAAAGGAAGTCGTGTTTATTGTTTGGATAATAGATAGCTAGTTCGATGTAAAGCAAAAAAAAATGTGTATCTCTATGTTTATTGAGATACACATCTATAAAATCTAAGAACAGGATTGTTTATCTGTTCCCCATTGTCTTCGTTTTCATTATTTACTGAAAGCATAACTGTAATTTTTGTCCGCAGAATTAATAGATACTTGATAGTTACCTTTTGGTAGTGCTGAGATATCAAACTTCTTAGAGAATGTTTTATCTGCAGTATAGGTTTCAGTAAATATTTCTTCAGAATCAGAGCTAATAGTTACGTCAACAGATTTTTTTCCAAATGGAATGTAGCTTACAGTTAATGTGTTGTCAACAACGTTAGCAAATGAAGTGTTTGCGTTAGATGCCACTTCTGTAATGTCTGAATCTACAACTACTTTGTGGTTTTTAACCATAAATGGTTTTGAAAAATACTCAGTACCTTTTGCTTTTAAGTTAACTGAATAAGATCCGTCAGCTAAATAAGAAAAATCCAATACTTTTTGAGTGAAACCGGCTTTGCTAATTACTTCTCTGTGGAAAACTTCTCCGTCAGTACCTTGTATTGTTAATACAGCACTTTTTTCACTTGAATTGTTTAATGATAAAACTGAGTAGTCAGTATCTAAATAAGGAAAAATTGATACAGCTGTGCTAACAGTTTTTCCATCACCTTCTCCTGCAAAAGCAGTTACTCCTAAAGCAAACATTACTCCCAATGTGATGCCTTTAAAAAAATTAAGTGTCTTCATAATAAAAGTTGTTTTTGTTGTTTGTATTGGTCAACTATGATAGGTTGACAATGCAAACATATGTATTATTTGAAGATTGAGGGTTAAAATAGGGGGGTGTGAGGGTGATGTTTTAATTTTTATTAAATATTTATGGAAAAGAGGTCTTTTGGTAATGTAGGAGAAATGTAAAGTTAACATTAAATTAACATAGAAAGGAGCTGTTAACAAAAGGGCGAATTTTTAACAAATATGTGCAGAAAAAACAAGGGTTTGTTAAAAAGGTAATTTGAAAATATCGGGTCTGTTAATATGTGTTTTTAGAATTTTCCACTTAGTGAAATGATGTAATTCCTTCCTGCAGAGCTGATTCCTGAGGCGAATGTTTTATAGTGAATATCGAATATGTTTTCTACAGAAAGCTGGATATGTATGTTTTTACTAATTTGTAATTGGTTGGCCCAGTTTAATGTAGTCCATGAAGGAAATCCATTTATAGTACCCTCCTCTTCATTATCTTCACCATAAGGTGAAACATCTTTTAAATCCTTTTTGCCCTGGTAATATAAATATAATTCGGTTTTGTACCACTTAGCTTTATACGATCCTGAAATTTTGCCAAACACAGGAGTTATGTGACCTAAAGGTTCTTTTGTTGAAGTAACTTCACCCTCGGTATAATTAATAGTAGCATGAAAAGAAGTATTTGCGAATGGAGACAAATTGATACCCGCAGAAATTCCTTTAATAGATGCCTTTTGAGCATTTGAATTTGTAACTATAGTATAAATGTCACCATCATATAAAAGGGTTTCTTGTGAATATGGAGTGTTGTATGTTCTAACAATGGCATCTTTTAGCCAGGTTTGATAAACAGAGAAGTTTATTAAAGCCAGTTCATTACAAAAAGATTTTGATGCTGATAGTTCAATGTTGTATGCAAACTCGGGTTTTAGATTTGGATTTGGTAAACTTATATCATCATTCTTAGCTCTGATCTTACCATAGTCATCAACGTTTGGAACTCTATAACCAGTTGTGAATACGCCATTAATTTTCCATTGATCTGTTGGAGTTAAAATAAGGCCAAAACTACCGGAAGGAGCTGTGTTTTTGTTATCAAGTTGTGTGATGATGGGTTCAAAGTATTTATCAGCTTTAAATTTTGACATGTAGTGGTAATGGCCTAATCTTAAACCTGCATTTAATTGTAATAAAGCATTAATTTTAGATTGATAGCTGATGTAAACTGCATAGGTATGTACATCAGTGCCTCCATTAGGATACCTGGTTGGCGCTACTTCTTTATTATCTGATTCCAGGTTATTGTAAAAGGCTGTTGAATTAACATTGTTATATAAATATTCAAGGCCATAGTTTATGCGACCTTCTTTATTAAGGTTCTTTGCCAGGTCTATATTAATGCTAAATGCATCAACTAACTCAATTTGATTAAGTTTTTCATTTGAATTAAACTTTCTGCTGTGTCTTGATTCTTCAGTGTTTTGATAGGCAATGGTTGTGTGTATGGAATTATAAAAGTGTGTTTCTTTATTGTAATAGCTATTTGCTGCTAAAAATAATCTTTCTTGTGGACCATAGTAATATTCGCTAAATTTTAAATAATCACCTTTGTAATCGTTAAGCTGATCAAATCGGCTGATATCTGAAGATGTGGAGTATTGCCCGTTTAAAACAATATGGTGGTTGGAATTAAGTTGAAAACTAAATTTTTGAATAAAGTCGTATTGTCGATATCCTGTAAATAGCTGTTTGTTCGGATTTTTGTTGTCAATCATATAATCAACGCCATCAATTCTTTTGCTATAGTGGTACATTTTGCCCCAATCATATGGCGAAATATTTTTTCGCCTGTTTTTACCCATAATTATATTTCCATAATCGCTATAGGAAACGCTGGAGAATGATGCTGTTTTCTTTCCTCCGATATTAAGGTGTAAACTTGATTTTTTACTATTTGTGGCTGTTTGGTTTTGAACAAATGCCCCACCATTAATAAGTGGTTTTTTGTCGGTAGAAAAAACAGGATCTTTTGTGATATAGCTGATGACGCCACCAAGTGCATCACTTCCGTACATTACGGACGAAGGTCCGAAAAGTATTTCTGTGTTGGTTAAAATATTTGGATCAATTGTAATGCTGTTTTGCAGGTGCCCGCTTCTGTAAATGGCATTATTCATTCTAACACCATCTAATACTAAAAGTATACGGTTTGCTTCAAATCCTCTTAAGTTTGGGCTTCCTCCGCCGCCCTGGCTTTTTTGAATACTAACATAACCTGTTGATGTTAAGATGTCAGCTGCGGTATTTGAATTTTTGTATTGGATGGTTTTGGGTGCTACAGTTTGTAAAAAATATGGAATTTCTTTTTTGTTTTCTTCAACTCTGTTTGCCGATACGATAAACTCATCGAGCGTAAATATTTTTGGAGTTAAATAAAACTTCATTTGCTTTATGTCCTTTGCTGCAAGCAATAGAAGATTGTAAGCTGGATGTTTTAACCATAGGTTAGCTTCCTCCGGAAACAAAGAAACATCAGCTATTCCACTATTATTTGTAGATGTGGAGATTTGCTCAGCTTCATCAAATATAATCACATTCGAAACAGGAAGAAGCGTTTCCTGATCATAAATGCTTATGCTTTGTGATTTTAAGGATAAAAAAGGGGCCAGGCAGAATAATAAAAGTATTAATAGCGTATTAAGTTGTTTCATTATAAGTATTTACTCAGAAATTAAGCTCTTTGCAGCCTCGTAAATACCTTCTTTATCAAAGCCGCATTCATGCTGTAGTTCTGTTTGAGTTCCATGATCAATAAATTTGTCAGGGACTCCTAATTTTTTAATGGTAGCATTATAATTATTTTCTACCATAAATTCAGTTACAGCACTTCCAATTCCTCCAATAATTGTTCCATCTTCTATTGTAATCACTTTTTTGTGTTTACTAAAAACCTGATGTAATAAATCTTCATCAATGGGTTTGCAGAATCGCAAATCGTATAGTGCCGCATAAATATTTTCATCCTTAAGTTTTTGACAAACTTGTAATGCCTTGTTGCATACAGGACCTAGAGTTAAGATAGCAATATCTTCACCATCTAATATTAACTCTCCTTTTCCTATTTCTATTTGTTGCATTGGGTTTTGCCATTCTGTTGTAGTTCCAATTCCTCTGGGGTATCGGATCACAAATGGTCCCTGGTTTGGAAGTTGAGCAGTAAACATTAAGTTCCTAAGCAGATGTTCATTTCTTGGGCTGGCAATAATTAAATTAGGAATAAGTCTGAAAAATGCAAGATCATAAACGCCATGATGGGTAGCTCCGTCTGCTCCTACAAGACCACCTCTGTCGAGACAGAATACCACGTTTAATTTCTGAATTGCCACATCATGTATAACCTGATCATAAGCTCGTTGCATAAATGATGAGTAGATGTTACAGAAAGGAACAAGACCGGAAATTGCCATTCCTGCAGAAAAGGTTACCGCATGTTGCTCTGCAATACCAACGTCAAATGCTCTGTCGGGCATCTTTTCCATCATAATGTTTAATGAGCAACCAGTAGGCATAGCTGGAGTAATCCCGACTATCTTATCATTTTTTTCAGCGAGTTCCACAATGGTGTTTCCAAAAACTTCCTGATATTTAGGAGGTTTTGGTTTTGAAGTAGGAACTTCTAATTTTTCTCCGGTTACCTTGTCAAATTTAGTTCCGGTAGCATGCCAGGCTGTTTGGTTTTCTTCTGCATACTTAAAACCTTTTCCTTTTTTTGTAATGCAGTGTAAAACTTTTGGCCCAGGAATAATCTTTAAATCATTAAGAACTTTTATCAGGTGGTTGATATCATGTCCATCCACAGGACCAAAATATCTGATGTTTAATCCTTCAAATATATTGGTTTGCTTAGTAAGTAATGATTTAATGCTATTGTTAATAGCCGTGATTTTATCTTTTGCGTTTGGACCTGTTATTTTTAGTTTTTCAAGTCCTTTAATCAGTTCGTTTCTTATTTTATTATAGGTATGCGATGTGGAAATGTCCACAAGATATTCGCTTAAACCTCCCACATTAGGATCAATGGCCATGTTGTTATCATTAAGTATGATAAGCATATTAGCCTTGGAACTACTCAAATTATTAAGACCTTCGAACGCTTGTCCGGCAGTCATACTTCCATCTCCAATAATGGCTACGGTTTGCCTGTCAAACTCTTTATTGAGCTTGGCTGCCATAGCAATACCTAACGCTGCAGAAATAGAAGTAGAAGAGTGTCCAACTCCAAAAGCATCATATTCGCTTTCAAAAATATTAGGGAAACCACTAATTCCTTTGTATTTTCTATTGGTATGAAAACGATCTTTTCTTCCGGTTAATATCTTATGACCGTATGCCTGATGACCTACATCCCAAATTAATTTGTCGTATGGAGTATTAAATACATAGTGGAGTGCAACAGTAAGTTCAATTACACCCAGACTAGCTCCAAAGTGTGCTGGATTACACGAAACAGCATCGATGATAAAGTCCCTAAGTTCCTGACATAATATAGGTAGGTCTTTTTCGTCAATTTTTTTTAAGTCGTCAGGAGTATTAACCTTTTGAAGAAAGCTGTTCCCTTTGTGTTCCATTCTTTTTACCTCGGGTGAAAATTTGTTGGGTGCAAATATAATATATTAGCGCGAAACAAACCTAATCAGAGTTTTTATAGTTAAAAAATATCAGCATCTTTGGGCTTATTAAAGTAATCAACACATTTTAATTCAAGTATTAATCATGAGTAATTTTAAAATATTAATTTTTTTAGCACTTGTATTTGGTTTGTTTTCATGCGTACCATTAAAGCAGTTTCAGGAATTGGAAGATAGATATGATTCCAATAAGAGTGAATTAAGAAGTCTGAAGCAGAATAATGAGGAGCTCGAAGTAAAAAATAATGAATTGTCTTCAGAATTAGAGCGACTTAAAAGTGCGGTTGATAAATTGGAAAAAGATACGGTAAGGTTAGCAAGAAAAGTGTGGTCCTTACAAAATAGAAATAAGGAACTTTCCGGACAATATAATAGTTATCTTGATGAGATGTTAAAAAACAATCAGGATAAATCCTCAGGAGATTTGTTAAAGCACTTGCAGACTTTGCATGAGGAACTTCAAAAGAGAGAAGATGATTTAATTGCTGCAGAAAGAGAGTTGGAGTTAAAGAAATCCGGACTTGACCAGGCCAAAAGTAATTTGATGGCAATGGAGCAGGAGTTGGAGCAAAGAAATAAGCGTCTTTATGAGTTGGAAGGAGCTTTGGCGGAAAAAGATTCTTTAATGAATGCTTTAAGAACTACGGTTGCAGATGCATTAACCGGATTTAACGATGATGAATTGGCCGTACATATTAAAAATGGAAAAGTTTATGTTTCCATGGAAGAGAAGTTATTGTTTAGTTCAGGTAGTTATCAGGTGAGCGCGGCCGGAGTGTCAGCATTAAATAAAATTGCTGGAGTTTTAGAACAAAAGAAAGATATTAATGTATTGGTAGAGGGACATACAGATGATGTGCCTTATAAAAGTACAGTTTTGCTCGATAATTGGGACCTGAGTGTTAAAAGGGCAACATCTGTTACCAGAATTTTATTAAAAGGAGGTAATATTGAGCCTTCAAGAATAACCGCAGCCGGACGAAGTGAGTATGTTCCAATTCAAAATGGAAAAACTCCGGAAGCAAGAAAGAAAAACAGAAGAACAGAAATTATTTTATCTCCTAATCTTGATCAGATTTTCAACATACTCGAAACCAATTAAGCGTTTAAAGGTATTTATATTATATACAAAAATTTATTTAGGAGCTTGTAGTTTTAATAAGCTCCTGAATTTATTTTGTTTACACTTTTCGTATTTCATTAGCAGGTTCAGTAAAAAAATGATGCGCTATAAAGGGTTTCCTATGGCGGTAAGTATTGAACCATTGAATATATGTAACCTGTCCTGTCCGGAATGTCCTACCGGATTAAAACTTATTAAAAGAAATAAAGGAAGCATCAATCCTGAATTATATCAGAAAATAATAGATCAAATTTCAAAACGTACATTTCTGGTGAATCTTTATTTTCAGGGAGAGCCATTAATGCATATAAAGTTATTTTCTCTGATAGCTTATGCAAAACAGAAAGGTCTTGTTGTTTCAACTTCTACAAATGCACAATATATAACTCCATTTATTGCGGAAAAGATTGTGGAATCAGGTTTGGATGAAATATTTATTTCACTGGATGGCATTACTCAGGATGTTTATGAAAAATACAGGGTTGGTGGTGACTTAAATAAAGTGTTGGATGGCATTAAAAATATTGTTGCGGCAAAGCAAAAATTTAATTCGAATCTTCCGATCATTCGTACCCAAATGTTGGCTTTCAGCTTTAATGAGCATCAAATCAATTCCTTTAAAAAAGAATCATATAAGTTAGGCGCAGATATAGCCGATGTGAAAACAGCTCAAATATTTGATGTTGAGTATAAAAAAGATCTGTTGCCTCATTCTGAGGACTTAACGAGATACAGAACGGATAATCTAAACTCGATAGGCTTAAAAGGAAAGATAAAAAATAGCTGTTGGAAGCACTGGTCATCGTTTGTTATAACCTGGGATGGAGATGTTGTTCCATGTTGTTTTGATAAGGATGCTCATTTTAAAATGGGAAACGTTCAGAATGAATCATTGAACCATATCTGGAATAATACCCAATATAATGAATTTAGAAAAACTATTTTGTTGCAACAAAATAGTTTTGAAATGTGTAATAATTGTCCGTTAAGTAGGGGCTAAGAGTTAGTAAAGTAGACTTTATTTATCCATATTACAGAATTGACCGTGGTTGTTAATAAATTTTGGATAGATTTTATGATTTTTTTGATTAAAAATCAAGAAGTTTAAGTTGAAAATCCTAATTTTAGGTTTTAGAATAAACCTCACAGCCGCAGGGATACAAAATCCCTGTTTTAATGTATGATTAAGAAAGAACGAAGTCGAACACTCCGAAAGATTGATATATGTGTAAGGAGAAGGTTAGGTCCTACATCCTTACCTTCAGGGAATGGTTTCCTTTATTGGAGAGAACGAATCTTTCATTATTTTATCATAGCGTTAATTTCAATAGGTCTTCTTTCTTATTTATATTATACAATATCTTTTTTGCAGGACGAAAAATATATTTCTGCAATATTTAGCTCCGTTATATTTATATCAACCCTTTTTGTTTCAATAGTACGTACTTTGCCTTTAAAAATAAGAGCATCCTGGGTGTTAACCTGTATTTATCTGTTGGGAGGCTATTTGTTTATCATTAAAGGGCCTGAGTCTTTAGGTTTGGTTTTATTGCTTGCGTATTCTATTTTGTCCGCTATTTTATTGGGCTATAAATCCAGTGTATATTCTGTTGTGCTGAATATTGTTTTGTTGGGAGCTGCGTTTATTCTACATTATTCAACTTTTATAACACATGAGTTGCTGATTGATTTTAATATGGCAACGTATTTAAATTTAACAGCTCTTTTTGTGGTTGTAAATATTATTACACTTTTTCCGTTAGTTTCGTTTATTAACGGAATGACATTTAGTTTTGAAAAAGAACTTAGATATAAGAATATTTTAAGTAAGGAGCGTGAAAAGTTAATGCGAGCTAAGATAAAGGCAGAAGAATCAGATGTGCTGAAAACATCTTTTCTGTCTAATATGTCGCATGAAATTCGAACACCCATGAATGCTATTCTTGGTTTTAGTAATTTGCTGTCGCATAAAGAAATCAGTAGTGCAGAAAAAGAAGAATTTGTTAATCTAATCAGAATCAATGGTAAAAACTTATTGACACTGGTTGAGGATATAATAGATATTTCAAAAATAGATAGTGGCCAGTTGCAGGTAAAAAACAGTCCGGTGTGTTTGCACGAAATTTTAAAAGAGGTTTATGATTCATTCTGGGATGATATTAAACGCAGAGGTCAGTTAAATATTAAACTCTATCTGAATGAGGGGATTTCTGATAAAAAAACAATGATTCTTACTGATGCTTTTCGTCTGCGTCAAGTACTTATAAATCTTGTTGGAAACGGTATAAAGTTTACTGACAGAGGCTTTGTTGAGTTTGGTTATGAGTTGAGAAATGAGGAAGTGCTTCAATTCTATATTAAGGATACAGGAATTGGTTTACCCAAAGGAAAAGAGCAGGAAGTATTTGAGCGGTTTTCAAAGTTTTCAAATGATAAACAAAAAATGCTATATGGCGGAACTGGTATTGGATTGTCCATAGCCAAAGATGTTGTTTCGTTGATGGGAGGAAGGATATGGGTAGAGTCAGAAGAAAAAGTTGGAAGTACATTCTATTTTACCATTCCCTATCATAAAGTGTCAAATGTTTTAGTGAAGCCTGAGGATGATATACCTGTTACAAAATATAACTGGGAAGGTAAAACATTTTTAGTGGCAGAAGATGAGGAAGATAATTTCAGATATCTTGAAGTGGCTCTTTCTATTTCAAATGCCAGTTTAATATGGGCAAGGAATGGTGTGGAAGCTGTTGATATATTTAATAGGATCGATAATATAGATTTGGTATTGATGGATATAAAGATGCCTGAAATGGATGGGTATTCAGCAACGAGGGAAATCAAATTAAAAAATAAAAATGTACCAGTGATTGCTCAAACAGCCTATGCTATGAGTGAAGAAAAGGAGAAGTCTAGATTAGCTGGTTGTGATGATTATATTGCAAAACCTATTAATTATGGCGACTTGCTTAAGGTAATACATAAGCATGTGCCAGGTACCAATGGGCAATAAAAAAAGAGGTTACTTTTTTTAGTAAACCTCTCTTCTGTATTTTTTAGGTATCTATCTTCTTATATAGTTAAGATATCTTTCTCTTTTTTAGCGATGTATTCATCAACTATTTTAGAATACTTATCTGTTAGTTTTTGAACTTCAGCTTCAGCATCTTTTTCAAGATCTTCTGCAAGACCGTCTTTTTTCATCTTTTTTAGTTCTTCGTTACTGTCTCTTCTAACGTTACGAATACTTATTCTTGCATCTTCAGCTTCTTTTTTCGCTTGTTTTACAAGGTCTTTACGTCTTTCTTCTGTCAAAGGAGGAACGTTAATTCTTACAATTTCACCATTGTTTTCAGGATTGAAACCTAAGTTAGCAGCCATTATGGCTTTTTCAATAGGTTGAATCATTGCCTTTTCCCATGGTTGGATAGCAATAGTTCTAGGGTCAGGAGTGTTAACGTTAGCAACTTGTTGTAAAGGAGTCATTGATCCATAATAATCAACCATTATTCCATCAAGCATACCTGGGTTAGCTTTCCCGGCTCTGATTTTAACCAATTCATGTTCAAGATGGCTAATTGTTTTATCCATCTTTTCTTGAGCCATTTCAAATAATATTTCTATTTCCTCTGTCATAACAAACGAATTTCAATGCAATTTAACTTATGTTAAGGTAACATATTTTCACATGCAAAAATATAAAACTTTACTATATTATGAAAGTAGTATCATATGATGCAGTTTAATGTTTCCTTTAGATGTTTTAAAAATTAGGATGAATTTATTCCATTATATAATATGTATCCCTTGTTGTAACGAAGTTTATCTGTAAAAAAGCAATCTTTATAATATATATAGTATACCTCCGGATACCTCTTTAAATAGTTATTAAATGTTAAAAGCTGCTCTAAAACAATCCTCTTTATTTTTAAAATAAATAAATACATGTTTATTCCGTTAAAATATCGGGTTTTTGAATTCTTTATATTATTGATACATAGTGGTGTAGGATTCTTTTCTTAGACGGATTTTAAATAAAGATTTTTTTCTTTATTCTCATTGTAAAACACCATGAACAAACTACCTTTGCAATTCAAATTTTTGAAAATATATATTTAGAGATTTAATATTTAACTTTATGAGTAATCTATTTTGTTCCTCAATTGGAAGAAAGCTTGTGATGAGTTTATCGGGGCTTTTCTTGATTATCTTTTTGATAGTCCATCTTTCAGTTAACTTAATGTTATTAGTTCCAGATGGTGGAGAAACTTTTAACATCGCAGCTAATTTTATGGCGCTGCCAGTTATAAAGTACGGTCTTCAACCGGTTCTAGCTTTAGGTTTTATTGTGCACATTGCTTATGCTGCAATGTTAACAGCACAAAATAACAAAGCACGTGGACATAACAAGTATGCATCAGGTAACAGTACTAAAGAGGTAATGTGGGCTTCTAAGAACATGTTCGTTTTAGGAATTGTTGTTATTGCATTCTTAGCTGTTCATATTCTTGACTACTTTGTACCATTACAAATTACACATGGTGCTAAAGAAGTAACTATTGGTGGTGCAACTATGCACGACACTTATAGTTTAGTAAAAGAAACGCTTCAAAATCCGGTTAAAGTTATTCTTTACATCATCGGATCTTTAGCTTTAGCGCTTCACCTTACTCATGGATTTTGGTCTGCATTCCAAACGTTAGGAGCTAGTAATAGCATTTGGCGTAAGCGTTGGACTGTAATCGGAACTATTTTCGCTTGGGTTGTAAGCCTTGGTTTTTGTGTGATCGCGATTACAATGTTTTTATCTTAATCCTTTAATTTTTAAGAAATGAAGTTAGATTCAAAGATACCTGAAGGGCCATTGGCTCAGAAATGGGAAAATTATAAAGCCAGTCAAAAACTGGTTAACCCTGCAAATAAAAGAAACCTTGATATTATTGTAGTTGGAACAGGATTAGCTGGAGCTTCTGCTGCTGCTTCTTTTGGTGAAATGGGTTTCAAAGTAAAAAACTTTACTATTCAAGATTCTCCACGTCGTGCTCACTCTATTGCTGCACAGGGAGGTATCAACGCTGCTAAAAATTATCCTAACGATGGAGACTCAATCTATCGTTTATTTTATGATACAGTAAAAGGCGGTGACTATCGTGCTCGTGAAGCTAACGTTTACCGTTTGGCTTCTGTAAGTAACGATATTATCGACCAATGTGTTGCTCAAGGTGTACCTTTTGCTCGTGAGTACGGTGGTTTATTAGATAACCGTTCTTTTGGTGGTGCACAGGTAAGTCGTACTTTTTATGCAAAAGGACAAACCGGTCAACAGTTATTAATTGGTGCTTACCAGGCTTTAATGCGTCAGGTAAATGCTGGTACAGTTGAAATGCATACTCGTACTGAGATTGTTGATATTGTAATGGTTGACGGTAAAGCTCGTGGTGTTATTGCTCGTGACTTAGTAACAGGAGAATTCTCTCGTCACTTTGGACATGCAGTTGTTTTAGCTACCGGCGGTTACGGAAATACATTCTTCCTTTCAACAAATGCAATGGGATCAAATGGTTCTGCTGCTATTAAAGCGTTTGAAAAAGGAGCTTTATTTGCAAACCCATGTTATGCACAAATTCACCCTACTTGTATTCCAGTACATGGTGAATTCCAATCAAAATTAACATTGATGTCAGAATCTTTACGTAACGATGGTCGTATCTGGGTTCCTAAGAAGAAAGAAGATGCAGAGGCTATCCGTGCAGGAAAGATGAAACCAACTGATATTAAAGACGAAGATAGAGATTACTACTTAGAAAGAAGATACCCTGCGTTTGGTAACTTAGTACCTCGTGACGTTGCTTCACGTGCAGCTAAAGAAAGATGTGATGCAGGTTATGGAGTAGGATCTACAGGTTTAGCTGTATATCTTGATTTTAAATCAGCGATTGAGCGTTTGGGAGAAGATACTATCCGTGCTCGTTACGGAAACTTATTTCAAATGTATGAGAAGATTGTTGATGACAATCCATATGCAACTCCAATGATGATCTATCCTGCTATTCACTACACAATGGGTGGTATCTGGGTTGACTATGAATTACAAACAACTGTTCCTGGATTATTTGCAGCTGGTGAGGCTAACTTCTCTGATCACGGTGCTAACCGTCTTGGAGCTTCTGCATTAATGCAAGGACTTGCTGATGGTTATTTTGTACTTCCTTATACAATTCAAAATTATCTTGCAGATGATATTCGTACACCACGTATGACTGGTGAAGAAAAAGAATTTGTTGAGGCTGAAAAAGCAGCTAAAGATAAGTTTACTAAATTGTTAAATATCAAAGGAAATCGTTCAGTTGACAGCATTCACAAAGAATTAGGTTTAGTAATGTGGGATTTTGTTGGTATGGCTCGTAACAAGAAAGGTCTTGAAGAGGCAATCGAAAAAATCGCTGCTATTAAGAAAGAATTCTGGACAAATGTTAAGATACCTGGATCTGATAAAGGTATGAATGTTGAGCTTGAAAAAGCTTCTCGTTTAGCAGACTTTATTACTATCGGAGACTTAATGGCTCGCGATGCTTTACACCGTGAAGAGTCTTGTGGTGGTCACTTCCGCGAAGAGTACCAAACAGAAGAAGGAGAAGCACAACGTCAGGACGATAAGTTTACTTACGCTGGATGTTGGGAATATCAAGGTGAAGATAAAGCACCTATCATGCATAAAGAAGACCTTAAATTTGAAGTGGTTAAAGTTGCACAACGTAACTATAAATAATCTTGTAGGTCATTAATGTTCATAAGTTAAACAGAGAAAAATGGAAAATAATATAAATTTGACTCTTAAAGTTTGGCGTCAGAACGGGCCACAAGACAAGGGTCGTTTTGAAACATACAAACTAGAAGGTGTTTCTACAGAAAGTTCATTTCTTGAAATGATGGACGTTCTTAATGAGCAATTAATTGGTGAAGGAAAAGAACCAGTAGCATTTGATCACGACTGTCGTGAAGGTATTTGTGGTATGTGTTCTTTATATATCAACGGTCGTCCTCATGGACCTGATGATGATGTAACAACTTGTCAGTTGCACATGCGTAAGTTTAAAAATGGAGAGACTATTACAATTGAACCTTGGAGATCTGCAGGTTTCCCTGTAATTAAAGATTTAATTGTAAACCGTAGTGCTTTCGATCAAATTATTGCTGCAGGTGGTTATACATCAGTAAGTACAGGTGGTGTACCTGATGCTAATGCTATTCCAATTCCAAAACCAGATGCTGATGAAGCTATGGATGCTGCTTCTTGTATTGGTTGTGGAGCTTGTGTTGCAACATGTAAAAATGGTTCTGCAATGTTATTTGTTTCTGCAAAAGTGAGTCACTTAGCACTTTTACCTCAAGGTAAAGTTGAGGCTGCCCGCAGAGCAAAAGCAATGGTAAGCAAAATGGATGAGTTAGGTTTTGGTAACTGTACTAACACAGGTGCTTGTGAAGTAGAATGTCCAAAAGGTGTTTCTATTTCAAATATCGCTCGTTTAAACAGAGAATACTTAAAAGCTAAGTTAGCAGACTAAGCATTAGAGTTTTCTAAATAATATAGAGAGGTTGTCTTATGGCAACCTCTTTTTTTGTGCCTATTGATGATGTTCTTAAGCAATTGTACCCTTTAACTATGTGTTTTACACATTTGTGCGATTATTTTTTTATTATTGTAACTGAATCATTCTAATGAAGCTATTCTGTTCTTTAATTCTATGAAGAAGTTTATTATTCAGTTACTGGTATGTGCTTTTTGCATGTCATCTTATGCATTTTCAAATCATCCTTACGAAAAATTCTATCAGCGTTTGGATAGCGTAATTCAGCATAAGCAAGATTTTGAACAGCAAAAGATTCAGCGCATCAATCAGATAAATACGGAACTTCAGAATCATGAATCTAGAAGTCTACAGGAAAGTTATAATCAACTGCATAATTTACAAAAGGAATATTTTACATTTAATTATGACTCCGCCATGCTCACGGCAATTCATATGTTGAATGTATCTTATCAATTAAAAGATCCTGGTAAAATTGCCTATTCAAAAATACGTATAAGTGCAACTTTGTTAGCATCGGGTATTTTTAATGAGGCGGAGGATTCATTAAAATCAATTAACGTTAGAGGATTGTCCATAGAGCTCAAGCAGGATTATTATTACAACTGTTCTCGCTTGTATTATGATATGGCCGATTATTATCAACAATCTTACTTTGTGGAACATTATGTGAGTTTAGGAAACCAATATCTCGATTCTGCTATTAAAAATTCAGAAAAAGGATCGCTTGAATATTATTCGTTTAGCGGTTTAAAAGAATTAAGAAGTCATCAATTAACATTTGCACTGGCTAATTATGAAGCTTTATTTAGTCAATACTCTTTATCCGGCAGACAGTTGGCAATTGATGCTTGTACTTATGCATATGTACTGGAAACGAAAGGTAGAATGGAAGAATCTATTCGCTTGTTAATTGATGCTGCAATTGAAGATATAAAGTTGGCTAATAAGGAACATGTGGCTCTGATGAAATTAGCTTATATTTTGTATGAGGAAGGAGATATAATACGTTCCAGTAACTATTTAAAACTGGCCTTAAATGATGCTGATGAGTATGGAGCTCTGCAGAGAAAGTTTCAAATTTCACAAATGCAACCAATTATAGAGGCAGCAAAACTTAATTTAGCGGAAGGACAAAAATCGAAAATTAAAAGTTACGCTGTTCTTATTACCTTGCTGTTTCTGGTAATTGCAATTATTCTGTTTGTAATGATTCGTCAGTTTAAGAAAATTATTGAGGCTCGTAATGAAGCCAATACTTCCAATGAAGCATTGAAATCGACCAATAATCAACTCCGTGAAGTTAATTTAATTAAAGAAGAGTATATAGGATACTTTTTTAATGTAACTACAGAATATGTTGACAAACTCGAAGCTTTTAAGCAAAGCATCGAAAATAAATTGTTATCAAACAAAGTCAGTGAAATTAACCAGGTTGTTAAAAACCTAAATGTAAAAAAGGAACGAGAGGCCATGTATAAATCGTTTGATGTTACCTTTTTAAAGATATTTCCAAATTTTATAGAGGGCTTCAATAATCTGCTTGAAAAAGAATATCGAATTACAGTGAAAGAAGAAAATGCCCTTAATACTGATTTAAGAATTTTTGCATTAATACGATTGGGTATTACGGATAATGATAAAATTGCCCATATTTTAAATTATTCAGTTAATACGATTAATACCTATAAAACCCGAATTAAAAATAGATCTATTGTTCCAAATGAAGAATTTGAAAATGAGATCATGCAAATTCAATCAATCTAAATCAGGCTCTGTTACTTTCTAAACATGCCTAAATTTACTTTCAATTTTAACACAAGATATAACTGTTTTCAGGTTTGTGTTGTCTTTTCTTTTCTTGTTAAAAAACGTATTTGCTTACCTAAAAAATCGCAGAATTATCCTTTTATAGCTCAAATATAACTTAAAATAGCTGCTAAAATCGTTATATTTTTTAATGGTTTTTGTAAGTGGTGTATTGTGTTAAAATATTGTATTACAGTACTTATGTATTTTTAAAGTCGTTATATTTTATTATATAATCATTTGATATTTTGACGTTCTTTAACATTTGACTCAATTTTGTCATGTTCTCTTAAAAAGAGAGCGTATGGTATACCAAAAATAAAATCAAAAACTACAATTAAATCTAAAGGGGCAATAATCATGAAGGAAATAAATAGTAATAGTTAGATCATAAACAAGTAGTCTGTAATTGAATTAAAATGGAGTTTATGAAGCCTGTGTGGTAAATGGAAATCATAGAGCACAGGACAATTTTTCCATATGGGTTTCATAGTACTAAAAAAAGATTTCAATTCAACAGATCACGCGAATTATGCATTTGAGAGAAAGTAATTATTAGAGAATTAGTGTTTGGTAATCTTAGACAAGTAAAACAAGTAATAGATAAAATGTTGAATAAAAGGCTATTGCTAGTGGTATTTGATGTAAAACCAAAAATTAACACATGAAACGATCATAAAGAATTAATTATCTGCAATTACACACAGGACGGTGATTGATTTTTTCTGAGAGTTCCATCTGGCAAATAAATTAAATTATAAACAGATGAATCAAAAGATGATACATAAACGAGAAAATGTACTGAAGGTGCTTTTCTTATTATTTGTTTTTGTAAATGCTTGCTTTATTCAAACGGCGCATGCTGAATCTGGAAGAAGTGACATTTACTCAATGCAACAAAACGTAACATGTTCAGGTACAGTTAGCGATGAGTTGGGAGGACCCATTCCGGGAGTTTCTGTCATTGTTAAAGGAACAACGATAGGGACTATAACAGATATTAATGGTAACTATACGCTATCTGATGTTTCAAATGATGCCATTCTTGTTTTTTCTTTTATTGGAATGAGGAATAAGGAAGTTGCCGTAAATGGTCAAATTACAATCAATGTTACGCTTGAACAGGATATGATTGGTTTGGATGAGGTTGTGGCAGTTGGTTATGGAGTTACTAAGAAGATGGATTTAACAGGTGCTTCTTCGAATATTTCTACCGATGATTTAAATCAAGGAGCAGTAACAAATCCATTGCAGCAAATGGCAGGTAGAGCCGTGGGTGTAAATATTACACAAGTGGGTAGTGAGCCAGGTTCTGCACCAAGTGTACGTATTCGTGGTATAACTTCGTTATCCGGGGGTAATGATCCGTTGGTGGTTATTGATGGAATTCAGGGCGATATGAGTATGTTCAATCAGTTGGCTCCTTCTGAAATTGAAAATGTTGATATTCTTAAAGATGCTTCTGCTACTGCAATTTATGGTTCCAGAGGTGCTCCTGGTGTTATTATTGTGACTACTAAAAAAGCTAAAGCCGGACACAAATCAATTGAGTATAGTGGTTCTTATTCTGTTGATATGTTAGCAAATAAACTTGACTTTTATTCAGCAGACGAATACAGATCACAAATGGCAGCATGGCAGGTGCCAGGAGAAGTTGATCATGGTGCAGATACAGACTGGTATGATATTTTAACGCAGATTGGAAGTACACAAAATCACACAGTAGCCTTTGGAGGAGGAACTGGTGATTTTAATTATAGAGCTTCTGTTTCAGCTATTTTACAAGAAGGTGTGGTAATTAACTCAAGCAACAACAATTATATTGCTCGTTTAACTGCTACACAAAAGGGGTTAGATGACAAATTAACGCTTACTCTTAACATGAATAATAGTATCAGGCAAAATGTTGGTAGTCCTTCTGGAGTTGGTAGAGCACAATTTACAGGAAACCTTATTAGTAATGCCTACTTTGCAAAACCAACTGATCCTGTTTATGATGTGGATGGAAGTTACTACTACGATGAAAATGTTTTTCAATACATGAACCCTTATGCTGTTGCTCAGGAAGTTGAGAATGATAGAGAGGAAAAGAGCATGTTTACCAGCTTAAGGGCTGATTTAGAAATTGTAGAAGGATTAAAAGCTGGTTGGTTTGGTAGCTGGAGAAAAGTATCTGAAGAATCAGGATATTATGCTTCTCCAAAGTCAACACTTTATTCCGCAATGGATAAAGATGGCATTGCAAACGTAAGGTCTAATTTTAAAGAAGACCGATTAATGGATATTAGCCTTAATTACGACAAAGTAATTGGAAAACATAAAATTGCTGCTTTAGCAGTATATGAATGGCAGCGTAATACATATCAAGGTCATTTTGCACAGTCCAAAGGATTTATTAACGATGTTTTTACTTACAATAAGTTAGAGGCTGGTTCTGAGGGAAGTATTGATTTAGGCGATATGACCTCCTATAAAAATGACCGTACTGTTGTTTCTGTATTAGGGCGTGTGAATTATACTTTTAACGAGAAGTATTTATTAACAGCAAGTCTTCGTCGAGATGGAGCATCTGTATTTGGAGATAATTATAAATGGGGTAATTTCCCTTCAGCTTCGTTGGCATGGCGTGTAAGTGAAGAAGGTTTTATGCAAGGTCAGGATCTTGTTTCTAATCTTAAATTAAGAGTTGGTTATGGAGTTACAGGAAATCAGCAAGGTTTATATCCTCAGGCATCACTTTTATTAGTTGAACCATCAGACACACTGTTCTTTGGAGGTGAGGAAATTAAAAACTTCCGTATCAACCAAAATGCCAATCCTGACCTAAGATGGGAAACGCGCAAGCAGTTAAACCTGGGTGTTGATTATGGTTTGTTTAATGGAAAAGTTTATGGTGCTATAGATGTGTTTTCTGCAACAACAGATAATTTACTTTTTTCTTACGATGTGCCACGACCTCCATATCCAAACCCAAGTATGTATGCTAATGTAGGTTCATTGGTAAATGAAGGTATTGAGTTTGCGGTGAATTATATTCCATTAAAAAAAGGAGATTGGGAAGTTAACCTAGGTGCAAATTTTTCATTATTAAGAACAGAGGTTAAAACTTTAAGTGGTAAAATTGGCGAAACTGTAATTGATACGGAAATTGTGTCATGGGGAAGTTATAATGCTTTCTTAAAAGAAGGAGATGCAATAGGTACTTTCTATATTCTACAGAATGCAGGTAAAGATAATAGTAACTCAGAACTTGTAGCTGACATAAATAACGATGGTACAATTGATACAGGCATCCGAAGTGAAGATCGTTATAAAGCTGGTCAGGCTTTACCAAAATATAATTTTGCTTTTACACCTTCAGTCAAGTATAAGAATTTTGATCTTTCCATGGTTTGGCGTGGTGCCGGAGGTAATAAAATCTTTAACTATATCAAAAAGTCATTTTCAACTTATGAAAACCTTGGTAAGTCAAATTTATTGAAAACATCTTCAAATACTGGCTTATCAACAACTATGTATAACTCTGATTTATGGTTGGAAGATGGTGACTTTGTAAGGTTCGAAAATTTATCCGTAGGCTACACATTTAATACTGACAGACTTAAATATATCTCAAAAATGCGTTTGTCATTAACCGGAAATAACCTTGCTGTATTTACAAAATATACAGGCTTAGATCCTGAAGTTGATGTATCCGGTGGAAGTGGGTCTGGTGCCGATGTTGGAATCTATCCTCGTACCAGAAGTTTTTCACTTGGGTTAAATGTTACTTTCTAATTTAATTAATGAAGAATAATATGAAACGAGCAAGTAAATTTGATGATCCAAATTCGAATATAAGAGGATGATTAGATTTATTTGGGAGTTCCATATGGCCTTTGTAAATAAATAATAATCATATGAAGAAATATATAATAGTATCATTATTGGCTGCATTTTTTATCGTAGGATGTACCGATCTTGATGAGCAGGTGTATGATAAAATTGATGCCAATGAGTTCTACGATTCAGAGATAGGAGCTGATGCTGCATTGGCTAGTGTTTATGCTTTAATTCCAGGAAACTGGGATGGAAAAGGATTGATAGGCGCTGACAGAGGATATTATGACCTCAATAACATGAGTACTGATGAGCAGGTAGTTCCTCATCGAGTTACAGGAGACTGGGAACCAGATTTTGCATGGTTTCATAAACGTATGTGGACTCCAGGGCATGGCTTTATTAACAATGCCTGGAACTGGTTGTATGATTGTGTTTTTCATGCGAATTTGGCGGTTGAGTTATTAGAAAATGCAAATGCAGATAATGAAGTAGTGGCTGAGGCCAAGGTGCTAAGAGCTTTCTTTTATTATCTGTTGATGGATGATTTTGGAAATGTTCCATTCTTTACAGATAATAACCTTACTGTGGATCAAATTCCACAAAAAAGCAGAGCTGAAATTTTTGATTTTATCGTTACAGAATTGGAAGACAATGTTGCGTTCTTATCAGAAGAAAAAGGCGGTTCTTATTATGGTCGTTTCAATAAGTGGGCCGGTTATGCATTGCTTGCAAAAGTATATTTAAATGCTGAAGTATATACAGGTACTCCAAAATGGCAAGAATGTTTAAATGCTTGTGAAGCGCTCGAAGAAGGAGGGTTTTCTTTACACCCGGCAGTATCAGATGCATCTCATCCCAATGGCAATACTTACTTTGAATTATTCGGAGATCAATGTCCTGATGATGAAGTTATTTTAGCATTATATATTGAGTTGGATGTTGTGGGAAGAAATATCACAACAATTAGAAGTTTTGGGGGTACAGATGGTGCTCTGTTGTTTGGAGAAACTGTTTCAACATGGAATGGTACTATTATCCCAACTGAATTCCTGAATCAATTTGATGATATAGATATTCGTAAGCGTCAGTTCAGATATGGTTCAGAGCCATTTGGACCACGACCTGCAGGTTTTATTGTTTATGATCCGGAGGAAGATAATTATATCGATCCCGGTGCCGAGAGAGATGGGGGAGCCCGTAGCATGAAATGGTGGCCGGCAGGTACTGTAAATGGAGGTGGTGCTTCAAATGATTTTCCAATTTATCGTTATGCAGATATGTTGTTAATGAAAGCAGAATGTTTGGTTCAACAGAATAAAGCAGGTGAAGCTAAACCGTTTGTTGATCAGGTAAGAGAACGTGCTGGTCTGGATGCACTTAATGCAGATCCAACTTTGGAAGATATCTATAATGAAAGAAGTAAAGAGCTTTCTCTTGAAGGACATAAAAGACAGGATATGATTCGTTTTGGAACATTTACGAAAGCGCATGGAGAGGATGAAAATGGAGATCCTATTGTACCTGCTGTAGACAGCCATTATGAATTGTTTCCAATTCCTACTGCGGCAATTGATGCCAATCCTAGCTTGCAGCAAAATACTGGATATTAATATTTAAAAAGGACTGCCATGTCAACGTGTGTTTGGATAAAGACAAGGCAGTATAAGGTTTATTTAAAATTCAAAGCAATGCAAAAAATACTATATATAACATTAGGTCTAATAGCAACTTTGTTATTGGCTACTAGCTGCGAAGATGATCCAACGCTAACAAAACTTCAGGCGATAGGATTTGATAGCGAAGCTTCAATTTCTGTAACAGAATTAGTTTTGGCAGAAGAAAATGCAAATGATGTCGCACTTACTTTTTCGTGGACAGAAGTAGCTTATCCAATAAGTACTTATCCTGTTGAATATTCAGTAGAAGTTACTGATGTAACAGATGAAGGCTGGGCAATGCCAACTGTTTTTACAGCAGGTGAAGATGTAACCTCTGTGGGATTAACAGGAGTTCAGTTGAATGATCTGGGTGTTAAATTTGGCTATACAGCTGAGGAAGTTGGTACTTTTAAGGCTCGTATTCGCTCCTATGTGGATCGAGCAGCATATTCCAACGAGTTGGTTTTTGCTTTAACTCCTTATTTTATGCCCGTTGAAGATCCTGGAATTACTTATCCTTCGTTATGGGTGCCTGGCGATTTTCAAAACTGGACTCCGGTAACAGCACCAAAACTGGCATCTTTTATTGAAGGAGAAGAGGATACTTATCTTGGTTTCTTTAATATAGAAGAAGGTGCAGGCCTTGGAATTAAGCTAACTGCTCAACCAAGTTGGGAACCTACAGCATATGGAAATGATGGAGAAACAAATCTGGATGATTTTAATGCTGGAAATGTAGCGTATATCGAAGGTAATCTAAGAGTGTCAAATGAAGCTGGTTATAATTTTGGTTTACCTCAGACAGGTTATTTTTGTATGACTGCGAACCTGGCTGATATGACATATACCATCACCCCGATTAATACTCTGGGCATTATAGGTGATGCAGCACCTAATGGTTGGGATGGTTCAACTCCAATGACCTATGATGCAGAAAATCAGGTATGGATAATTGAAGCTACATTCAATGCCGGAGGTTTTAAAATCAGGGCAAATGATAATTGGGACATTCAGATTGCTCTTAATGATAACGATAAACCTTTTATGGTAGATCATTATGTATTAAACTATAGTGATGTACATGGTTTAGTGAGTGTACCTGAAGCAGGAAATTACAGATTTACTTTAGATTTAAGTAACCCGGGTAATTTTAGTTACGATTTTGTAAAACTATAGATTCCAAATATCAAGGAAAAGCAGTTTAACTGTTTTTTCTTGATGTATTAATGGTTATGGTAATCTAAGTCTACTTTGATTTTTTTATTAAGAAGGAAAATATCTCTTTAAATACGGTATCATTTTATAGTACTATTAAAGCTGATATTTATTATGGTTGAAACATACTTTGGATATAATTGAGGATTTAGAAATGGAAAAGCGATTTAAATATAAAATAAGTAAGGGTAATCTATTGGCTGTGTTAATGTTTTTTGTGTTGATAGTGCCATTTCATGCTTGTAAAAAAGATGAGATTGTACTTGAAAATAACAATAGCAATAAAATAATAGATGAAGGACCTGTTCAATATGGTACTCCATTTGCTGATGTTCCGGAAGTGCAGGATGTGGTTTTGTATGAAGTAAATCCGTTAGCTTTTAGCAGTCAGCAAAATTTAGATGGTATTACTGCCAGATTAGACGATATTAAGTCTTTAGGTGTTAATGTAGTTTGGTTGATGCCTATTTATCCAACAGGAACATTAAATTCTGTGGGTTCACCATATGCAGTCAAAGATTATAAATCCGTAAACCCTGATTATGGTACTTTGGCTGATTTGAGGGAGCTGGTTGATAATGCACATGCTAAAGGCATGGCTGTGATGCTTGATTGGGTTGCAAATCATACTTCATGGGATAATCAATGGATTGAAAATAAGTCATGGTACACCACCGACGAATCTGGTAATATTACTTATCCTGAAACCTGGCAAGATGTGGCAGATCTGAATTATAATAATACTTCCTTGCGTAAAGAAATGATTGCAGCTATGAAATATTGGACGCTGGAAGCTAATATTGATGGTTTTAGATGTGACTATGCTGGAGGCGTACCAAATGATTTTTGGAAAGCAGCCATTGATACGCTTCGTAAAATCCCTAACCGAGATATTTTGATGTTTGCAGAAACGGATAAAAAATCGGTATTAGATGCTGGGTTTGATATGATTTTTGGATGGAACTTCTATGGAAAAACCAAACAAGCAATAAGTGAAGGTACTTCTGCATTCAATATTATTAATGCTCACACATCTGATTATCAAGATTTGGCAGAAGGTAAGCATATTGTTAGGTGGATTACAAATCACGATGATAATGCACATGATAATATCCCTCAGGCATTATTTAATGGCGAAAGAGGAAGTGTGTCCGCTTTTGTATTATCTGCATATATGGGCGGTGTTCCTTTAATTTATAATGGTCAGGAAGTTGGCTTTGATAAACAGTTGGATTTCTTTAAAGCTAATACAACCATTATTGATTGGAATTATAATAACAGTTTGTTAGAAGAATATACCAATATCATTCAACTTAAAAAGACGGAAAGTGCACTTCGAAATGGTGCTTTCACATCGTATGGAAATTCAGATATTGTTGCTTTTACCAGAACTTTTAATGATGAACAAGTATTGGTTATTGTCAACATTAGAGCTGAAGAACTAACATATAATGTACCTGATGCACTTCAGGGTGAAGGTTGGTATAATGGATATACGAATAGTGCAGAAACTATTGGGGCAACAATTGCTTTAGATGGTTATGGATATAAAGTATTTGTGAAATAAAAAAACATCAAGGAAGGCAATCCAATTGTATTTTATTGATTTGTATAATGGAGCCTTGCTGAATTAATATAGAGTTACGGATGAAGTTATTCCTGATAGATCTTTCTTTGATAGGAAACTATTCAAATTTTGAGTATTTTATCTGACAATAAAAATTATACGCATGAGAAAAGTATTAGTGTACCTGCTGTTTATAGGAATCGTATTTACATCTTGTGAACAGTCTAATAAAAGTGGGATGATTGGAGACAGTGAAGCTGTGTTCTATCCCCAAAATTTTGATGCCGAACAACTGTTGCCCTCTTTTGCTCTATTAAATGAGCCAGTTGTTACTTCTGGTGTTAATGATGACTGGAAGATTAAACCAGAATACTATTTGAGTGAAGATAGCTTAAATGCCATTAAAATTCCAGTTGGAGAAGCTGTTGATTTGTATGGGACAGGTGAGGTTTTTGGTGACTTAAACAGAAGTGGTAAAGATGTTACGTTATGGAATACTGATAATTATGCTTATGGTAAAGATGAGGGTAAAAGATTGTATCAATCTCATCCCTGGATATTAGGTGTCCGACCAGATGGAACTTCGTTTGGTATTCTGATTGATAACACATGGAAACAATATTTCAAATTAACCAATCCAATTGAAATCAAAACAGAGGGTCCTGCACCAAGAGTTGTTGTAATTGAAAAGGATTCACCTCAAGCAGTAATAAAGAAATTAGCCGAATTAACAGGAACAATGGAAATGCCGCCGTTATGGGCATTGGGTTTTCAGCAATGTCGATATTCTTATTTTCCGGATACAAGAGTTAAAGAAATTGCAGATGAATATAGAAAAAGGGAAATTCCTTGTGATGTAATCTGGATGGATATTGATTATATGCAGAATTATAAAATATTCACCTTTGATAGTGTTGCGTTCTCTAATCCTCAAAGTGTGAATGATTACTTACACCAAAAGGATTTTAAATCAGTTTGGATGATTGATCCTGGTGTTAAGAAAGAAGAAGGATATCATGTTTATGATCAGGGAAAAGCGGGAGATCATTGGGTGAAAACTGCTGATCACAAAGATTTTGTAGGAAGTGTATGGCCTGGTCCTTGTGTATTCCCGGATTATACACAACCAGAAACTTGTGAATGGTGGGGTACTTTGTATAAAGATTTTATGGCAACAGGTGTTGATGGCGTTTGGAATGACATGAACGAGCCTTCCGTGTTTGATGGACCTGATGGAACCATGCCTGAAGATAATTGGCATAGAGGTGGTGGTTTATTGCCTGCTGGATCGCATTTGAGATATCATAATGTTTATGGTATGATGATGGTTAATGCCAGTAGAGAAGGTATTCTAAAGGTGAATCCTGATAAGAGACCGTTTGTGCTATCTCGTTCGAACTATTTAGGTGGTCAACGTTATGCTGCAACATGGACTGGTGATAATGCTTCAACATGGGAACATATGAAAGTAGCAACACCAATGATTTTAAATCTTGGACTTTCAGGTCAACCTTTTTCTGGTCCGGATATAGGAGGTTTTAAAGGAGATGGAAATCCGGAGTTAATTGCCAATTGGATGGCTGTTGGTGCGTTCTATCCATTTAGTCGTAATCATACCGAAAATAATTCAATCAATCAGGAACCATGGGCTTTTGGAAAAACGGTTGAGGACGTGTCAAGAGTGGCTTTGGAAAGAAGGTATCGTTTAATGCCCTATTTATATACCCTTTTTCATGAGGCTTCTATAGACGGTTTACCGGTTATGCGACCTGTATTTTTTGCAGATACAAAAGATCAGAATTTAAGAAATGAGCAGGAAGCTTTTTTACTTGGTAAAGACTTGTTAGTAGTCCCTCAATATGTTAATAATCCATCATTACCTAATGGTATTTGGAAGACCATACATTTGTTGGAAAATGATAAAGAGAATGATGGTTACCAGGCAGAATTAAAGCAAAGAGGTGGATCTGTTTTACCTTTAACAAAAGTGATGCAATCAACAGAAGAGTATCAAACAGATAGTTTAACTATTTTGGTAACACTTGACAAAGAGGGTAAAGCAAAGGGACAGTTGTATATGGATGCAGGAAATGGCTTTGGTTATAAAAATGGAGAATACGCAATAGATGAATATAGTGCTGTTCTGGCAGCTACAAATGAGGTGATTGTGAATATAAACCAGACAGAAGGGTCGTTGAAAAGTAAGGCTCGTTACTATAAAGTAGGCTTGGTTTCTGATGAGGGAATTAAGTTCTCAGAATGGGAAAATGATGGTTTAATTAAAATTGATTGTAAAAAGTAGTTTGTTTCATAAAAGTGAATTAATATTTATGCTGAGACTGACTTAATTTATTAAGTCAGTCTTTTTTGTTCAAAAAAGATTGTTTTTATAGTAAAAAAGTAAGTTTTGAGTTTTTGCAGATTATCAGAGTGTTATAAAAATGAGGTTTTGGTGATTTGAAAACTTTATTAAATATTTTGTAAAATTGTTATTTGTTGGTTTGTAGTTAGTTAGAATTTTTTCTAATTTCGGTGCGAATGCTTTACTTCAAAAATATTATTGATGCCCTACAGACGACTTCCAAATACAGATCAGGCTCGATTACGTGCATTGAAAGCAGCACTGGATCAAGGTAGATTAAAATATCCATACGATTTGGCATATCCACAACAGTTATACCACGATATTCAATCAATTTTACCTCAGTTTGAACAAGCTGTATCTCAATATAATTTTAGTAAGGAACGTCAGGCGAAGTACGGAAAATTATTATCCGATCAATTTAAGGAAGCTCGTATTTATGTATCTCATTTTGTGCAGGTATTAAACTTTTGTATTATCAGGAAAGAACTAAAACCTGAAGTTCGTGAGGAATTTGGTTTAAGTATTGATGATAAGGCCGTTCCGGAATTGGGAACAGAGCAGCAATTAATTCATTGGGGTAAAAAAGTAATTACAGGCGAGGAGTCGAGAATGATGAAAGGTGGAACAAGGATTTATAATCCCTCCATTGCCATGGTTAAAGTAAAGTATGAAAAGTTTATCGAATACTACAATAACCATAAAAATCTGCAAAACACCACTCAAAAAATGCACGAAAAAGTTACAAGCATGAGAGATGTTGTTGATAATCTGATACTGAAAGTCTGGAATGGTATCGAAGAAAACTTCAATGATCTTTCTGGTGATGATAAAAGAAATGCATGTTCCAACTATGGCATAGTATACATGTATCGAAAAGATGAAAAACCTATGGAATCCTAGTCAGGGATTGAATGCTGCTTTTTTCTTAAATAAAATAAAATAGCACCCACTCCCAGAATACTCAATAACACAAGGGAAAAATTAGGTAACTCTGTTTGTGCCTCCAATGGATTTCCTGGTATTTCGTTTTTGCTTTGAGATAAGTTATATAGAATAAAAGCTAAAAAGTTATTGATAAAGTGAGCTGTAATGGATAGCCAGATACTTTTACCATAAACCACAAGGTAGCCAAAAATTATTCCTAAAAAGAAGCGAGGGAAAAAACCAAAAAATTGCATGTGCATCGCACTAAACAGAAAAGCTGTAATCAAAACAGAAACATGATGGTTTTTTGTCAATGCAGTTATTAACTTCTGTAGGGCTCCTCTAAATAATAGTTCTTCACCAATTGCTGGAATAATGGCGATGATAAAAATATTCAAAACCATTAAAATCCATCCTGAGGTATCTAAAAATACTTTAGTAAGTTCTAAGGCCTGCTGCTCCTTCATTATCAGCCATTTTTCAATATGCTGTAAATATTGAGGAAAAGGAATGTGGTAGTTTAAATAACCCAGGAAGCTGACAAAAGGTTGTGCTATTAAAATAATTAAAATGGCAAGTACAACATACTTGTAACCAGGGTTTTTGAGGCGAAGCCATAAAAATGGTTCGTTTTGTGATATTAAAGCAAAAAATATAGGAGGAAGCGCGAATAGTGCAAGGCTTTGAATAATCTGAAAATATCTGGCAAATCCGGGATTGCTCAAAATTTGCTGGGTGTTGTTAATGATATCAGTCCCCCAGATAAGTGATCCAATAAAAGTAGCTGCAATACTCAGCAGTAACCAGGTTGTGAGCGTAACGATAAAAAGTAATATTATTTGGCTGAAACTAGATAAGTTATTGAAACGAACCATAAATCTTGATTTTTGCCGAATATAAAAAATCAAATTAATTTATTGGCTATTATATAAAATAAAACCCCATTAATCTTAAAATCAATGGGGTTTTGGATAACTATATAAAATGTTCTAAGCCAATTTTTGCGATATCAATTTTTCACTTAATTGTGTTTTTAAATTCTTTCCTAAATTATATGTTCTTAATTCTTTTCCTTTATAAATCGGTTTAGAATTGGAATCATTGATTTTTGGATAATTTAAAAAGGTTTCGTAAAATTTCACCTGTTCAAAATAATTAAGTTTCACCTTGGTAGGCGATGTTAAGTAAATTTTAAGCCAAAAATTAATGGGTTTGTTAATGTTTAATACCTGTAGTCCTTTTATTTTATAAAAGTAATCAAGTATCAAATCATCACTTAGTCTTTTACTGGTAACATTATGTATGGTTTCAAGTACCGATTCTTTTGTTTCATTAGTGTTGCTAAACAAGATTTTCTCCATCTTAGGAATAGCTCTTTTTTCTGCAATTAATCTTAAAATTGGCTTATATAAATAGATTAATGATAGCAAAAATATAAAAGTTAATGCAATAATTATATAGGTCATCTCTCCCTGTTTTGTAAATTCAACATCTCCAATAATCACTCTTCTCTCTCTCGTTTTGTTTACTCCTTTTACCTTGGTCGTGGATAAAAGGTTTTAATTAATTGACGAACTACCCTTATAACGAAATGAATTGTAAAAATGTTACAACGAAAAGAGTGAAATGAGTTAAAAGCCAGATGAAAGGATGCCTAATCTCAGGCTATTTCTATAGTTTGAAGAGTGCTTTTTTTATTACTTCTATATTTAAATTTTTCTGAGAGATATACATATGGTGGTTTGCATGAAACTCAGCAAGATATTCTTGTTCTGTTTGGCCTGGAGTTGGAACAAGCAAGGCTCTTTTTTTGAGGTACTCTAAGTCCATGATAGATGAATATCCCGATCTGCAGATGATTAGTTTAGAGTTTAATAATGCTTCTTTTATTTCAGAGGAAGATAGGTGAGACACTATTTTGAGCTTTTGCTTCAGATGTACTTTTTGTTGATTAGGTTTCCCTTGTATTATTAAAGATTTATATTCACTTTCTCGCAATATATTAACAATAACATTTTCAAAATCTGTTCTTGCAGGTTCCGGTCCAGATAAAACAACTACAATATCATAATTTTCAGAAGATGTATTCTGGTTGTTGATAAACGAAAATCTGGATTTTGGACCAATAAATTTAGTGTTTGATCCGTATGGATATTTATGACTTAAATCTCCACTGAGATTATTTATATGATCAGAATAATCAGGAATCCAACATTCATTGTATTTACTAATGAAGTTTTTTATCATTTGATGAAGTATTCCCTCAAACAGAATAAATGGACTGGGGAGTTTCACCATTAGTTGGTGAGTTATAAATATGCTATGTGTTTTTTTATTCCATAAACCATATCTGTTATCGGAAATTATTACATCAACATTTTCTTCTTTAAGAATTCTCTTAATTTTCCAATGCTCGTATATTATACGATAAATTAGTTGAGGAATGATCTTAATTAAATTGAAAATGGAGCCTTTTGAAGAAAACCGGATTGAGATATCTTTTATGATAATTGTTTTGAGATCCGGGAAAGCATTACTCAAACTTTGCAGGGCATCACCATCTCCGCAAAGTATAATGTTCTGTCCTTGATTTTTTAAATCAAAAATGATGGGCATCAAACGAGTTGCATGTCCTAAACCCCAATTAAGGGGACATACTAAATATGTTTTAGGAGCAGCCACTTAAATTATCCTGAAACCTGGGTTTTTATTCCTAGATTCTCAACTAACCGAGCAATTTCGTTTAGTTTATCAATCGGAATTTTCTTTAGTCCATCAACAGGAGTATCTCTTTCAATTGTATAAATCATAACTTGTTTAGGAGCAATGATTTTTAGTAATTTCAACCAGGACTCAATGTCTTCCGGAGTGGAATTATCAATTGGCTTACTATTATATGTTCCCTTAACAAACATGGTTTGAATGATCAGTTTACCTTCAAATTTCTTAAGGTTTTCAACAGTTTCTTTAATAGAGTATTTAGAAACAGGTTGATCTAAAAGGTTGATACTTTCCTCAAGGCCGGAATCCAGTTTTAGAATATTATCATCAATCTTATTAAGTGCTCTAAAAACTGAAGGTTTGTCAATTAATGTGGCATTTGAAAGAACGGCAATTCTTGCTTCCGGAAAATAGGTGTCTCGTAAGGCAATTGTTCCATCAATGATTTCTTCAAAATCTTTGTGGATCGTAGGTTCTCCATTACCCGCAAAAGTTATAACGTTGGGCGCTGTTCCTTTAGCTTTCATATCTTCAAGAACCAATTTTAGGTTCTGTAAAACCTCCTCTTTTGAAGGCATTTGAGTTTTAATATTTGTATTTTGATTGTTAAATCCACATTCGCAATAAATACAATCGAATGTGCAAATTTTCTTATTCACAGGTAACAGGTTTACACCTAATGAAACGCCTAATCTTCTGCTTTTAACAGGACCAAAAATAATATCTTCAAAAAGAAAGGTTGCCATTGTATACTTAAGTTCTATCGTGTTTTTATTGTGTAAGAGGGTACAAAAGTAGTCCAAAATTACGAAAGCTAATTATATTTAGAAATTATTATCTTTGACAGATTGTAAATTAAGGATTGAATTGAATGTTATTTAAACAAGTTGTTGGTCAGCAGGATATTAAAAATAGGCTTGTCCGAATGGTACAGGAAAACAGAGTGAGTCATACATTATTGTTTACCGGTCCGGAGGGTAATGGTAAGTTGGCAATGGCAATTGCTTTTGCCCAATATCTTAATTGTTTAAATCCCAGTGAAGGAGATGCTTGTGGAGAATGCTCTTCGTGTAAAAAGTATAATAAACTGGTTCATCCCGATTTACATTTTGTTTTTCCGGTGATTAAAACCACTTCCGAAAAAAATCCGGTCAGTGATACTTATATTTCTGAATGGAGAACTTTGGTGAATGAGAATCCATATTTCAGCTTAACAACATGGTTAAATCAAATTCGTAAAGAAGGCGAGAATAAGCAAGGAGCTATATTTACGGCAGAAAGTTCAGAGATTATCAGGAAATTAAGTCTTAAAACTTTTGAAGGAAAGTATAAGGCAATGATAGTATGGATGCCCGAAAAAATGAATGAGGCCACAGCAAATAAGCTTTTGAAAATTTTGGAGGAACCAACACCCAATACTGTTTTTATTTTGGTTTCCAATCATCCGGATGAGATGATTTCGACCATTTTATCGCGCACGCAACAATTAAAAATACCGGCATTTTCAGATTCCGAAATTGCCAATTATTTAATTGAGAAGTATGAAATTTCTGAGGCAGAAGCTCAAGGTGCAGCAAAAGTGGCTAATGGGAGTCTGATCGATGGTGTTGAGCAAGTTCATATGAGCGAGGATAATCAGTTCTTTTTTGAAAGTTTTGTTCAGATGATGCGCTATAGTTATGCTCGGAAAGTGAAAGAAATGCTGAACTGGGTTGAGGAAATGAGTCGTCAGCCAAGAGAAAAGCAACGAAACTTTTTGAATTATGCAATTAAAATGATTCGTGAAAATTATATCATGAACTTTAAGCAGCCTGACATTGTTTATCTGACTCCAGAACAGTATGATTGGTCGAAAAAGTTTTCGCCCTTTATCAATGATAAAAATGCATTAATGATTTCTGAGGATTTTGCATTGGCAGATTCGCATATCGGTCAAAATGGAAATAGTAAAGTGATATTGTTTGATTTGGCTTTAAAGCTGATTATTTCTATAAAAACAGGAGTTGAAGGATAGTTTGGAAAGTTAAATAAGCTTGATTATTTTTAACCAATCTACTTTAAGATGGCATTTCATGCAGAGAATGGGTTTTAAGTATTTGATTAAATGTGAGAATGAACCATTTAAATATGTTGATTCTCGTATTTAAAACTTAAAATAAATGATCTGTAATTAATATATATTCAGGCTACAATGCCTTTAAAAACAAAAAGATGGAAGAAGAAGTACAATCAAAATGTAGTACTTGTATTGATAGATGTGGAAAATTAGATGTTTACGACTGGCTGGCAGATGTTCCTGAAAGTTGTAATGTTTCCGATATAGTTGAAATACAATTCAAAAATACTCGTAAAAGTTATTATAAAAACACCAATGGTTTACGCTTAAAAAAAGGAGATGTTGTTGCAGTTGAAGCTTCTCCAGGTCATGATATAGGAACTGTTTCCTGTACAGGAGAAATTGCTGTAATGCAGATGCGTAAAAACAGGTTAAATATTAATGAATACGAATTTAAGCGCGTATATCGCCATGCTAAACCTGTTGATTATGAAAAATGGGAAGAAGCAAAGGAACTGGAGCATGAAACAATGATTAAAAGTAGGCAGATTTCTGCAGACTTGAATCTAAATATGAAGATTGGTGATGTGGAGTATCAGGGTGATCGCACAAAAGCCATCTTTTATTATATTGCTGATGAACGTGTAGATTTCAGACAGTTAATCAAAGTTCTTGCAGATAAGTTTAAGGTGAGAATTGAGATGCGTCAGATTGGTGCTCGTCAGGAAGCAGGACGAATTGGCGGTATTGGACCATGTGGCAGAGAATTATGTTGTTCTTCATGGATTACAAATTTTGTATCTGTAACAACAAATGCGGCCCGATATCAGGAGATATCATTGAATCCACAAAAGCTGGCAGGACAATGTGGAAAATTGAAATGTTGCTTAAACTTTGAGTTAGATGCCTATATTGATGCTCAAAAAGGATTCCCAAAAACGGATATTCCTCTTGAAACTCAGGATAATACGTACTATCACTTTAAAACAGATATTTTTAAAGGAATTATGAGTTACTCAACTGACAAGATGATTCCTGCAAATATTACAGAAGTACCAGTTGATAGGGTTAAAGAAATTATCAGAATGAATAAGCGAGGTAAAAAAGTACCTAGTTTATTAGATGACAGACATGTGGTAGTTGATAAAACTAAAGCCTTAGATTATCAGAATGTTGTAGGTGAAGACAGTATCTCAAGGTTTGATGAACCCAAAAAGCCTGTTAGCAGAAACAGAAATAAGAGAAGAAGAAAACCTAACACTAATAATAATAACAATAACAGAAATCCGAAAAATAAAAAGTAGTATGAGGTTTTTAGTTGCTGTACTGTTTCTTTCAATAATGTATGCTTGTGGATCTGCAGAATGGTACAATCATCAGGTAAATATACCGGAAACAGGATGGCATAAGGATACTGTGGCTGTATTTCATAGTGAAATAAATGAGTTGGATAAATCATGTCATTTACTGGTAGAAGTCACAAATAAAGAAAGCTATAAGTATAGTAATATTTGGTTTTTTATAGATGCAATTTCACCATCCGGACATATAGAAAGAGATACACTTGAGTGCTATTTGGCCAATGATGATGGATCATGGTATGGTAAAAGTTTAGGGGATGATTTATATGAAAGTATTCATTCCTATAAGTTAAATATCCGTTTCCCGGAAAAGGGGGTTTATAAATATTATGTCATTCATGGTATGAGAGATACTGTGTTAACAGATGTAGCATCAGTGGGATTAAAAATTATTGAAGTTGAATAATAGTTGGACGTGATTATAAGCTAGACTGTAAATAGTTCTGATACATATTAAAAGGATTTAGAAATAATCACTAAAGACAGTAGTTGGATTTAAAAGTGGGAAAAAACAAATTGTTTAAGTTTGCCAAACTGGAAACTTATCCTCATGTATTTCAAGTGAAATTTGATGAGCCTAATCGTGAAGATTTTCACATGAAAGGGCAATGGAAAAAAGAGTTCTTTAAAAATGATAAGCCTCTTGTTCTTGAATTGGGATGTGGAAAAGGTGAGTACACAGTTGGTTTAGGTGAGTTATATCCGGACAAGAATTTTATTGGTATGGATATTAAAGGGGCCCGAATATATACCGGTGCTACTCAGGCCTTAAATAAAAAGATGACTAATGTGGCTTTTATCAGGGCTAAAATTGAATTGATTACATCGTTTTTTGCAGCAGATGAAATTGATGAAATTTGGATTACTTTCCCGGATCCACAAATGAAGAAAACCCGGAAGAGATTGACTTCAACCAGGTTTCTTGAATTTTACAAAGAAATTCTAAAACCGAATGGTATCATTCATCTTAAAACAGACAGTAATTTCTTATACACATATACAGATGCTGTTGTTAAAGAAAATAACCTGCCTTGCGAAATCAATACAAGTGATTTATACAACAGTAATATTGTGGATAAAATACTTAGCATTAAGACTTTTTACGAAGGTCAATTCTATGAGCAAGGTATTCCAATTAAATATATTCGATTCTTTGTGCCTAAAGATAAGGCATTAATAGAACCTGAAATAGAGATTGAATTTGATAGCTACCGTAGCTATAATCGTGGATCAAAAATGCCATCCGACAAAAAGATTTGATATTAGGATAAGGAATGGAACCTGATTTTAATGATAAAGTTTTTGAGGTAGTTAAACAAATTCCCTTTGGAAGAGTTACTACATATGGAGCCATTGCCAGATTTTTAGGTGTTTCTAAATCCAGCAGAATGGTTGGATGGGCACTGAATAAATGTAGTCTTAGAGGAGACTATATTCCTGCACATCGTGTAGTAAACAGAGTAGGCTTATTAACTGGGAAAGCTGCATTTTCAAGTGAAAGAGTAATGGAAGAACTTTTGGAGAGTGAAGGTGTTCGTATTGAAAATGATAAGGTGAAAGGGTTTGATACATTATTTTGGGATCCACAGGAACTATTAAAAGAATTTGAGTAAGATCTATTTCTATGTTAATAAATGAGAATATGCTCATTTATTATAAGAGTATTGTATATTTGCAATTATTTTAAATCAAATTAAATAAACGTAATGCACATAATGATAATATACTAATGTTGTTAGTATTAAATTATGTGTCATAATCATAAAAGAAGGTACTATGAGTTTTTATCCTCAATTAGTTTTAGATGCATTAAAGCACGTTCGTCATCCGGGAAAAGGAAAAGATATTGTTTCGTTGGAGATGGTAGAGGATGATATTAGAATAGATGGCAAAAGAATAAGTTTTAGTTTGTTGTTTGACAGAGCTAATGATCCAATGATTCCATCCATTAAAAAAGCATGTGTTCATGCTATTTTAACCTATGTTGGAGAGGATGCAGATATTAAAGGAAATATCTATGTTAAGGTTAAAAATAAGCCAAAAGTTGAGGTTGAAAAGCCATTGTCTGAAGTTAAAAATGTAATAGCTGTAGCTTCAGGAAAAGGGGGAGTAGGTAAATCAACGGTAACATCAAATTTAGCTGTAGCATTAGCAAAGGCTGGATATAAGGTGGGTTTGTTGGATGCCGATATTTTTGGACCTTCTGTACCTAAAATGTTTAAAACAGAAGATGCTCGTCCTGTTTTAGAAAAAGTTGATGGTAAGGACAAAATTATTCCTGTAGAAAAGTATGGTGTAAAAATGCTTTCTATTGGTTATTTTGTAAATCCTAAGGATGCAACAATTTGGCGAGGAGCAATGGCAACCAATGCTTTGAAGCAGTTAATCACTGAAGGAAATTGGGGAGCGCTTGATTACTTGTTGATTGATTTACCTCCGGGTACCAGCGATATTCATTTAACTATAGTTCAAACGCTTTCTATTACAGGAGCTGTTATGGTAACTACTCCACAAGATGTGGCTTTGGCAGATGCGATTAAGGGTGTTAGTATGTTTCAGAGTAAAAATATTAACGTGCCAATTTTAGGGTTAATTGAAAATATGGCATGGTTTACGCCTGCAGAATTGCCTGAAAATAAATATTATATTTTTGGTAAAGATGGAGGCAAAAAACTTGCTGAAGAGTTGGGTGTAACATTGTTAGGACAAATTCCTATTGTTCAGAGTATACGCGAAGCAGGAGATAATGGAGAACCAGCAGCGCTTAACGAAGATACTGTTACCGGAAATGCTTTTGCTAATGTGGCACAAAAAGTTGTGGAATGTATAACGGAACGAAATTTAAATCTTCCACCAACTCAAATTGTTGATGTTAAAACAAAATAGTTATGGACGTAGTTAAATATCAAAAAGTTGAAGACGCACTAGAGCTTATTCGACCATATTTAAAAGCTGATGGTGGAGATATTTCACTTGTTGAAGTAACTGATGACTTTGTTGTAAAAGTAAAGTTGTTAGGAGCTTGTAATGGATGTCCAATGAGTTATCAAACCATGAAAAATGGTGTGGAACAGGTGTTGAAGAAAGAGGTGCCGGAGTTAAAACAGGTGATAACTGTTGAAAACTAATAAAATATTATTTAATATAAAGCCATGTATTTTTAAATGCATGGCTTTTTTGTTTTCTGGCCTTATATTAGATTATTATTTCAGAATTATGGTTCAATATATGAAACGATCTAAAAAAAATAACTCAAGAGATAAAGATTAGTTTTTTCAATAGTTTCATATTATAAATCGAAGGAAAAAGTAAGCGTATGAATTTAAAATTTAAATGGATCGGATTTGATGCAGATGATACCTTATGGGAAAACGAGTCTTATTTTAGGGAAGCTGAAGAGGAGTTTTGTAAAATGCTTAAAGATTATGCAACTGCAGAAGAGTTAACTAAAGCGTTGTATGATATTGAAGTTAAAAACATAAAGTACTATGGTTACGGAATAAAAGGATTTGTTTTGTCTATGATAGAAACTGGAATGCAAATAACTGATGGTAAGCTTTCCGGCGAAGTTTTAGAAGAAATTATAAGTCTTGGGAAAGAGTTATTGAATAAGCCGGTGTGTTTAATTGATGGAGTAGCTGAAGTATTGGAGTCATTAAAATATTGGGGGTATAAATTAGTTGTTGTAACCAAAGGCGACCTTCTTGATCAGGAAAAAAAGTTGCAGCGATCCGGCCTCGAGAAATATTTTCATCATATTGAAATTGTGAGTGATAAACAAGAAGAGAATTATCAGAAACTTCTTAATCATCTTGATGTTAAGCCAAAAGATTTTTTAATGGTAGGTAATTCACTAAAATCAGATGTGCTTCCGGTACTGAATATTGGCGGAAGTGCTATTCATATACCTTTTCATACAACATGGATTCATGAGCATGTTGAAAATGTTGGCGAATTGGATCATTTTTGTGAAATAAAATCAATATCAGAAATACATCATATTTTAAGTGTATAGGTATATATTGTAATTAGGATTATTGTGCATAAATGTATTTTGTAATGTATTGAAATCAAGAGTATTGTATTTTAGACTAATGTAAAAAAAACGTCGTTTCGTCAGGGGTATTTATCTATTTATCAAAGTAATGTAAACATACACAGTAAGTTGCGTAATACTTTCTAAACAAATAAACTTACGTTATCCGTAAGTAGAATTAAGAAAGATATTATGAAACGATTTATTTTTATTTTATTAATTGCTATAGGAATAGGAAATGCTGCTTCAGCACAAAATTTTTCATCATTAAATGAAGTAAAGTTTGTCGATACAGAAATGTATGAAGAATATATTGATCAGGTTTTTGATTGCTGTTATTATCTGGTACAAACTCCATTTACAAAAAAAGATGCAGAGAGAGTGGCTGCAAATGAATTTATTAAAAGATGGGTGAAAGGTTCTCCGTCGTATACTGTAAAAGTCAGTGATAAAGTAAAGCAGTTATTTGAAGAAAGAGAAGAATTGATTTCGTTGTATTATGGTTGCTATCTTAAGGTTTCCCTTGAGCAGGATGAAACAAATGCACAGATTATTGAGGAAAAAGCTTTAGATTCAATTATCAGATATTGTGAAAACTCTTCCAATAAACTTAAGATGACTAAAGGAATGAAAGAGCTTTTCGAATTAAAATCTAATGGAGATATTCAAAGTATAGATGAATATTTTGCAATGAAAGGGTGAGGTACTCTACTATTTTTATGTATAGAAGAGAAGGGGAGATTTTAAACCCTTCTCTTTTTTTATGCTTTATTTTTTATCGGTAGTTTCTTCAATTAAATCACCGTCTTTTAATTTTTTTGAAATGATATTGTAAGGCCCGCTAACAACAGACGAACTATCTGAAATACCGGACAGAATTTCGATGTATTTTAAGTCTTGAATTCCAGTTGTAACAGTTTGTTGTTTTACCTTTCCGTTTTCGTTTACAAATACCACTTCAATTTTTTCGTCAACCCCTGGATTATCACTTTTGGTTGTATCTTTTCGTGATGACACTGCTAGTATGGGAATGGTTAAAACATCTTCTCTTGTGTTGGTTTGTATATCGACTGTAGCCGACATTCCAGGTCGAAAAGGGTGGAAATTTTCTCCATGTTCATCTATAAGCTTTTGATAAGATTCCGGTAATATGAGAATTTCAACTTCAAAGTTTGTGATTTGATCTGCACTGTTTCCTTCTACATTAGCAGAATTAGCTATTTGCGTTACAATGCCTTTGAATTTGTCTTTTAAATATGCATCAACCTCAATAATAGCCGTGTCATTTAAACTTACTCTGATGATGTCATTTTCATTTACATCCACAACAACTTCCATGTTATTCAGGTTGGCAATGGTCATTATTTCTGTTCCTTCAAATTGAGCTGTTCCAACTACTCTTTCTCCTTTTTCAACTTTTAAACTTGAAATGGTTCCATCCATTGGAGCGTATATTGTTGTTTTTGAAAGGTTGTCTTTTGCCTCATTTCTGGATGCTGTAGCATTTTTTAGTGAAGCTTTAGCGGCGTCAACACTTGATTTGGCAACATTGTAATCAGCAAGAGCCAATTCATATTCAGCTTCAGAGATCGTTTTTTGTTCCCAAAGTAATTTTTTACGATTGAAGTCTAATTCCTTTTGTTTGTACTGTGCTAAAGCTTGTGACAGGTTGGCTTCAGATGATACAACTGCAGCCTCCATTTTTTCAAGGTTTCGTTGGTAAATATCTGGTTGAATTTTTGCTAACATTTGCCCTTTAGTTACTTGCTCTCCTTCTTTCACTGGAAGCTCAAGTATTTCCCCCGACACATCAGAAGTTACCTTTACTCTTACTTCCGGATTAATTTTCCCATTAGCTGTTATAATTTCAGTAAGTGTTCTTTTTTGAGCTTGCTCTGTTGTTACTTTGTATTTAAATTCATTTCCAATCCAACCCAATTGTTTTCCAATAACTAAAACCACAATTAGAATGACTAAAATTACCAGCGGATATAATAATGATTTCTTCATAAGATTATAATTTCTTTATTGGTAAGGCTTAACCTGTTTAATTCTTAACCCTACTGATTAATTGAGTTGTATATTGATTAAGGTCTGTATGTAATTAATGAATAAATGCAAAAAGCATGAGCAAGAAACTCATATGCAATATAATAAGATAAATGGATTATTGAATTATTGAGATTAAAGTTCTTAGTTAAGTGAAGAAATATTTTCCTTTGAGGGTAAAGTAATGCAGAAAGTAGAGCCCTCTCCAACCGTACTGATTACCTTAATTGAACCATCATTTTTCTCAATATACTCCTTACTGATTATTAATCCTAATCCGGTTCCGTTTTTTCCGCATGTCCCAATACATCGTTTTGAATTATCAATATTAAATAAATTATTGATGGTTTCCGGAGGCATTCCTATTCCATAATCTCTAATGTAAATAGTTGTTTTTCGTTTGTCTGTTGTTGATAATATTTCAACTTTGCCTCCTGCGTACGAAAATTTAATTGCATTACTGATAATGTTTCTTAGTGCCAGACTTATCATATTCATATCTCCATAAACAGTGGTTCCTTTTGAGATTGTAGAAACTATATTTATCTTCTTTTTTGCAGATGTAAGTTCAAACAAATTTATTTTTTGATTGATAAGTTTGTCTAATTCAAACTTAGTTCTTACCAGATTAATACGTTCATTCTGGCTTCTAGACCAGTTAAGTAAATTGTCAATTAAAGAATTAACATGTTTTGTTGACGAGTCAATTAGCTTAATGTATTTCCGTTTTTTGTCATCCTCTATTTCATCGTAGGTTTCTCTTAAAAGTGAAGAAAACCCCATAATGGATTGAAAAGGACTTTTTAAATCATGAGCTATAATGTCAAAGAATTTGTCTTTTGAAGTATTGGCTTTGATATATTTTTTATTTGCAATCTGAAGCTTAACTTTTTGTTTGCTTAATCGTGCCCGGCTTTCTATTAATTCAGTGTTTGCCTGTTCAAGTCTTATGGCATTTTCTTTAATGCTTTTATTTTGTTTGATAATTTTCTGATTTTGTTTTTTAAGCGTGTTGTTTAAAAGTTTAAGTCGGTAATAATTTATAAATACAATAACAGTAATAATACTTATGAATAGTAAAAACGTGATAAGTAATATTTTTGTTAATCGTTCGCTTTTAATTTCTGCATGTTGTAATTTTATCTGTTGGTCTTTTGTTTTTGAATTAAACTGTACATATAATTCGCTAATTTGTTGAGATATAGTTGAATGAAAAAGTTTATTTTCAATGTTGGAATGAATTTGCAAATATTTAAAAGCTTTAATTGTATCCTTATTATTTAAATATAGGTTGCTTAACGCTTTGTATGATTTTGATGTAATATCTGTATGATTGTTTGATTCGGATATTTCTAAAGTTTTAGTATAATAGTAAAGAGCAGAATCCATATTATTTACCGTTGAATAATAATTGCCTATATCAATTGTAAGGTTAGAAATCTGATAGCTTACATCTTCTTTTCTTTCTTTAGTTAGGGCTAGAGCGTTTCTAAAACATCTGCCTGCTGCAATCAAATGATCCTGATGTAAATTTAAATTTCCAAGGTGATGTAGTATGTGAATTTGTATGAGTGTGTCGTTGATACTTTTATTCAGGTTTAGAGCATCTGTATAAAAACTTTTTGCTTTAGTATAATGTTGTTGACTCTGATTATAACAACCCAGATTTACCAATAATCTTATTTTTTCAGTTGCATTTTCATGTTTTTTTAAAAGGAATTGTGCTTTTGCTGTATAAATAAACGCTTCTTCGAATCTCTGCGCATGATTTAACGAATAAGCAATTTGATTATAAATAGGTATAAGTCTGGAAGAATCCTGTTGGTTTTCAAGTATTAGTAAGGATTTATTAAGACAAGAAAGTGCCTTGGCGAAATTTCCTTTTTGGTTATATGACTTACCCATTGCAAAGTAAATTGATGATTGAATTAGTTGGTCACTAATATCTTTTATGTTTTCGGGGCAATGAAATTTTATTAACGTATCAGCAGGTATAGGTATGATTTGTAGTTCATGATCCTGAGCATGGATAGTTGAATAAAAACATATTAGTAGTATAAATAGACTCTTCCGAATCAAGTTTAGGAGGTGTGTTATTTTCATATGTTAGCTAAAGGTATTAATTAGTTATCGGTTAAAGATTTTTCATCTTTTTGAATTGGCTAGACGAATTTAATAAAAATATTTAATGTTTTCAATATCAATTTTATACATAAATAAAGTTGTGCTTATAGACCTTTGTATTTGCGGGATGTGTAAGGTTTTTTTCTGTGTTTTTTGTTTGGAATAGAAATGTTAATTACTTTACACATCCTACAATCTATGTTTAAATAAATCTAATTATAAAGCATGAAGCTTTTTGTTCGAATTATCATATTGTTTTGTTTATTCTTTTCAAATGAGCTGGCAGCTCAGGTTAAGAAAATAGGAATCCCGGATATAGAATATTTCAACAGGCGAACTTATCATGGAGCAACTCAAAATTGGGGAATCACTCAGAGTAAAAGTGGATTTTTATATTTTGGAAATAACTATGGTGTTCTGGAGTTTGATGCAGATCAATGGCGTTTGTATCGCGATTTAGGAGATTATAATGTAAGAAGTGTACATGCTATTGGAGATAGGATTTATGCCGGAGCTTTTAATGAGCTAGGGTATTTTTATTATGATTCCATCAGTAAATTGCAATATAAATCATTACTCCAGGGACCAAACGTAAGAAACTTCGAGGATTTTTGGCATATCTATGATTGGAATGGCTATGTTGTATTTCACTCACAAAAAGGATTATGTTTTTATAAAGATGATCAGCTAACACATATTATTTATCCCGAATCTCGTTTTGTTTCAGCATTTGTGGTTAATGGTTTGTTTATTGTTCAAGATGAGCAGGCTGGTTTAATGGAAGTTAGAGGTAATGATATTTACCCCATTAATGGCGGGAAATTGTTTGCCGGCAAAGAAGTAAAGTCTATTATGTCATTGTCAAATTCTGAAATGGTAATCGGAACAATGAATAATGGCTTGTATAAATGGGATATGCAAATGTTTGAAGCGTGGAAAGTGCCTGCAAACAGTCTTCTTAAAAAGATAAATATATTCTGTGGTTGTAAGTATTCAGATGATCGTTTAGTTTATGGAACAATTCAGGGGGGAATAGTAATTGTTGACGAAAATGGGGAGATTAACTTACAAATAGATAAAGATAAAGGTTTAAGGAATAATACTGTTTTAAGTGCATTTGTAGATCGGGAAGGCAATATTTGGGGCGGTTTGGATAATGGTATTGTAAAAGTGAATTTTAATTCGTCTATTTCCTTTCTTCAGGGATATTATAATCTGGGGACAGGATATGTCATGGAGAAATTTAAGGATGAATATTACTTCGGAACGAACCAGGCCGTTTTTAAAATCGGAGCGCAAAAGTTTAAAGATCCGTTAAAAGACAGAAACGATTTTATTAAAGTAGAAAATACAGGAGGACAGGTTTGGAGTTTGTATCAGGATGATCGATCCTTATTATGTGGCCATAATCTTGGGGTATTTGAAATAAAAGGCTCAAGTGCAAATGAAATTACACCAGACGATATTAATGGAGTATGGAACTTTAAACCTATAGCCGAGAATGATAATTTGTTGTTGTCGGGTACTTATACTGGTCTTATCATTTTAGAATATAAAAACGGAAAATGGCATTATCGAAATACGATAAAACAGTTTAATGAATCAGCTCGTTTTATTGAATGGGATGATCAGGGGTATTTGTGGATGTCGCATGGATACCGGGGTGTTTTTAGAATTAAGTTGAATAAAGATTTAACTGAAGCCACCGAAGTTTTAATATTTAAGAATACAGAATTTCCAGATAATCAGACTCCATTAACGCTGACTAAAATTAATGAAAAGTGTTTGTTTACCAGTCATGATGGAATCTATCAATATGATTACACTGAAGATAAATTTGTGCATAAAAAAGATTTTGAAGCAATGTTTTCAGATGGTATTTATCCCAATGATATTAAAGAAGATCAATATAGGAATTTGTGGTGTTTTTATGGTGACAAAATTGGCGTTCTAAGACTTTTAGAGGATGGAACATATAAAGATATCAGATATCCGTTTTTGCCATTGGATAGAAAGATGGTTAGCGCTTTTGAACATGTATATGTTGAAGATGACAAAAATGTGTTTTTTGGAGTTGAAGATGGATTTGCACATTATGCAACAGAAGATTTTAAAAATTATAAGATTCCTTTTAAGGTGCACTTACGCTCCTTTAAGGGAAACTCTGATTCAACAACTTACCAATTGAATTATGTTGGTGATTCTATAAAACAAAATACCGTTCCTACATTTGCCTTTAGAAAGAATACCTTTAATATTTCTTTCGTAGCATCTTTTTATGAACAACGTAATGTGTTGTATTCTACATGGCTCAAAAATTATGATAGTGGATTTGGAGAATGGACCGAAGTAAACCAGCGAAATTACTCGAATTTAACTGAGGGGGAGTATGAAATAATTATTAAGGCTAAAAATCAATATGGTGTACAGGCACCTCCTGTTACGTTTAAGTTTATTGTGTTACCGCCTTGGTATCGAAGTGTATTTGCAAAAGTTGTATTTGTTATTTTATTTTTATTTCTGGTCGCATTAATCTATTATTTTATCAGTAAAAGAATAGAGCTTAGTAAACAAAAGGAAAAAACGAAACAACAGGAGCGTTTTAGAATTAAAGAAGAGCAACTTAAGACCGCAGCTCTGGTTTCGGAGAAGGAAATGATCCGATTAAGAAATGATAAGCTCAGAAATGAGATGGTTTACAAAGAAAAAGAATTAGCAAATTCTACAGTTAATATCATCCAAAAAAACGAATTGCTTTCGGATATTAAAGAGCAGCTAAAGAAGATTGTTAGAATACAGGAAAAATCTGAGTTGGAAAAGAAAGTTCGATTGTTGATAAAAAAGATTGATCGCGATATTGATACAGAGAATAACTGGCAGGTTTTTGAAACTCACTTTGGCCAGGTTCATGAAGCTTTTTTTCAAAGCCTTAAAGAAAAGCACCCGGATTTAACAAGTCGGGAGCAAAAGTTATGCGCATATATCAAAATGGGTATGGCTAGTAAGGATATTGCCTCGCTAATGAATATTACTACAAGGGCGGTTGAGAATAATCGCTATAAACTACGTCAAAAACTAGGACTATCACAAGGAGATAACTTGCTTGAGTATATTGAAAATGTATAAATAAGTAGGTTTTGATGTTTTATTAGAATTAAAACAGTGATTTTAGTTCGATGGAACTATCCATGCTATTTTAAATTTCTATCCTTTATCTTATTCAAGTATTGATGAAGAAAAAATGAATGTATGTATGCGCTTATGTATATATGACAAAAATCACAAAAGTAAATAAATGTTAAAATATGCTTATTTTGGCTGCTTTGGTGTAAATGAGTTTGTTGTGTGGTGTGATATTATGTATTTATAAACTTTAAGGTATTGAAAAGCAGTATTTAAACATTTTTGAGATGAGTTTTATGTGAGGTGTAAAATTGGTATAAATGAGTTTTTTGTGATGTTATAAATTATATATAATTAACAAATGATTGCATTTTTGTGACAATGAAAGTTAATTCTAAATCCAAAAAGCAATTGAACGGATAAACTATTTAATGATTCAAATTGTGCACACTGAAAAATTAAAGGTTTTAAGTTCTTCCGCTTGCTGGAAAGTAAAGTGGAAAATGAAAATTAAATTCTAAAACACATGAAACATTTGTTAGGAACAATGATCCTGTTTTTGTGCAGCACTTTTATATGGGCGCAGGAAATGGCAATTACAGGTAAAGTTACATCCGCTGAAGACGGAGCTCCTATACCAGGAGTAAGTGTAATAGTAGAGGGAACTACCAATGGGACCATTACTTCAATTGATGGAGATTATTCTCTTAAAGTAAATCAAGGTGAAGTACTGATTTTCTCATTTATTGGAATGGAAACTCAAAAAGTAACAATTGAAAGCGAGTCTACTATTAATATGGTATTAGCACCAGAGGTTTCAGACCTTGATGAGGTAATTGTAGTAGGTTATGGTGTACAAAAGAAAAGTGTTGTAACAGCTGCAATTAGTAGTGTTTCTTCTGAAGAACTGGAAAAAACAACTCCTTCCAGAATTGAGAACGTACTAAAAGGAAAAGTTTCCGGGGTACAAATTACTCAAAGTTCAGGTCAACCCGGATCAGATTCGAAGGTTCGTATCCGTGGTATTGGTACTATTAATAATAGTGATCCATTATATATTGTAGATGGAATGGCAGTAGATGGAGGAATTGATTATTTGAACCCTTCAGATATTCAGTCGGTTGAAGTTTTGAAAGATGCCGCTTCTGGTGCAATTTATGGGGCTCGTGCTGCTAATGGTGTTATTCTTGTTACTACAAAATCAGGTAAAAAGGGTAAAGCTACATTAAACTACGATTTCTCTTATGGATGGCAAAATCCTTGGACAGAAAGAGATGTGCTAAATGCAAAAGAGTATATGACCATCATGAATGAGATTCGTTTGAATGATGGAAACTCAGCATTATATAGTGCTGATGAAATTATGAATGCAGGAAAAGGAACTGATTGGCAAAATGAAACTTTTAATTATAATGCACCGGTTCAAAACCATCAAGTTAGTTTAAGTGGAGGTACTGATGTATCAAATTACTTTGTTTCTTTCGGTTATTTTTCTCAGGACGGTATTGTTGGTGGTAACTACGACAGATCTAATTATGAAAGATATAGTGTACGTGTTAATAATACATACAACGTTTTTGAAGAAACAAGAAACTTGTTTAAGTCTTTAAAAGTTGGAGTAAATGCAGGTTACACCAGATCTAAGTCAATGGGAATTGAAACTAACTCAGAATATGGTTCTGTTTTAGGAAGTGCAGTAGCATTTAACCCAACAATTCCTGTTTATGCTACAGATCCAGATGCTGTTATTGCTGAGTATCCAACAGCTGTTAAAGATAAAGATGGAAGAGTATTTTCTTTACCACCAAGTGGATTTCAGGAAATTGCTAACCCTGTTGCAATGTTAAATGCACCTACTGCGGATCAGGGAAATTCAGATAAAATTGTTGCTACAATGTGGGGTGAACTTGAAATCATCAAGAACTTAAAGTTTAAGTCAAGTTATGGTGTTGATTTAGCATTCTGGGGAAATGACGGATATACTTATCCTCACTTCCTGGCAACACAAGGTAAAAACTATACTCAAAGTCATGTATGGTCAGGTATGAATAGAGGATATAACTGGCAGGTTGAAAATACTTTACATTATTCTAAAACACTAAGTGAAAAGCATAATCTCTCAATATTAGTAGGTCAGTCTGCTAAAGAATATACCTACAGAAGATTACAAGGTGATGATTACGATTTATTAGAGCAAGATCCTTCTAAAGCTGTAATTGATTATGCCATTGCAGACCGTGATGATGAAAGAGTTTCTGGAGGAACTGGAGGTTATACATCTAAAACATTGGCTTCATATTTTGGCCGATTAGATTATAATTTTGATGAAAGATATATGCTTCAGGCTACTGTTCGTAGAGATGGTTCATCAAACTTTGGTTCTAATAATAAGTGGGCCGTATTTCCTTCTTTCTCATTAGGTTGGAATGTTACTAACGAATCCTTTATGGATAATAAACCAAATTGGTTAAGTTATATGAAACTTCGTGCATCATGGGGTAAAAATGGTAACGAAAATATTGCTGCTTTCTCATACACCAGTTTAATGGATGGTGGTCAAAATTATTATTTTGGATCAGGAGATAACTCAACTATGCAATATGGTAGTAGTCCTGCACGAATTGCAAACCCTAATGTAAAATGGGAAGAGTCAACTCAAATTGATGTTGGTTTTGATTTAAGAATGTTTAATCATGCTTTAGCATTTGGTATCGATTACTTTAAAAAGGATACAGAAGGTATGCTTATGGAACAGCCTATACCAAAGTATGTTGGTAAAGGTGCTCCTATTGCCAATGCAGGAGATATGGAAAACCAAGGTATTGAGTTAGAGCTAACATATAAAAATAATATTGGTGACTTAAACTATAGTATTGGTGCACAGGCCTCTTATATTAAGAACAAGTTGATCAATATGGGTAATGAGTCAGGAGAGATTGTTTATGAAAATGGTGGAGCTGCTGGTTTAGGAGATTTTGTTAAAGGTAAAAATGGTGAAGTTTTCCCATATTTCTATGGATATAAAACGGATGGATTATTCCAAAATCAAGCAGAAGCTGATGCATATAATACTCAGTATGGTCAAAATGCCATGCCAGGAGATGTTCGTTTTGTAGATCATAATAAAGATGGCGAGATTAATGATTTAGATAGAACAAAAATCGGTAAAGGTATGCCTGACTGGACTTTTGGTTTAACCATTGGTGCAGACTATAAAGCTTTTGATTTGAATATGTTCTTCCAGGGAAGTATGGGTAATGATATTTTTGATTATTCAGTACGTGGAGATATTCCTGCAATGAATCGTCCTACATGGATTTTAGACAGATGGACAGGAGAAGGTTCTTCCTATAAAATTCCTAGAGTTACTTCAGAGAACCCAAATGCAAACTGGCGATCTTCAGATATATATGTAAAAGATGGTTCATTTGTAAGATTGAAAGCAATTCAGTTAGGATATACAATTCCTCCAACAGTTCTTCGCAAAGACTTTATTAAAAGATTAAGAGTATATGTATCAGCTGAAAATCTGTTGACATTTACTAAGTATGATGGATTTGATCCTGAGATTGCATCAGAAGAATATACTACAATTGGTGTAGATAGAGGAATTTATCCTCAGGCACGTACAATCTCAGTTGGAGCCAATATTACATTCTAATTCTAAATTATTCAAACCATGAAACAAGCTTCAATATTAGTCTTCGTTCAAAGACAATTATTTAAAGGGAGTTTCATTGAATATTGTCGAAATAAAAATTATAGACACATGAAAAAATTTATAAACGCAATAATTCTAGCAGTTTTATTAGGCTTTACATCGTGTAGTGAGGATTTCCTGACTGTAGAGCCTACTGATTCGCAAGAAGCTGGAGGTGCTGCTACTGAAGGTGCAATTTTATCAAACTTGGGTGCAGCATATCAAATTTTACTCTTTGATAGTTATGCAGATTATAGCTATAACAGTGTTCCTCTAATGTCAGATCTTCGTTCTGATGATATTTATAAGGGTGGTGGTGATGCCGGTGACCAAAGGATGTTGTATCTGTTGTCACAGTTTAATTTAAATGCTAACGAAACAGCAGCTGGTTTATGGAATATTTATTACAGTGGATTAAGCAGATGTAATAATGTTATTATAGCTTGTGAAAATGCTGTTGATGTTGATGAAGCAAGTTTAAATCAGTATAAAGCTGAAGCACATTTTTTAAGAGCTTACTATGTACATTGGTTATGGAAGTTCTGGGGTAATATTCCTTATTTCGAAGAGGATCTTCCAGCTCCATACATGGCACCTCAATATACAGCAGATCAAATTTATAATGAATTGATTGAGGATGTAGATTTTGCAATTGATGGTGACAAATTACCAATGCGACCAGAAGCTACTGATGATGGAAGAGCTTCTAAAGCTGCAGCCATGTTACTAAAAGCAAGAATTGTTCTTTATCAAAAAGATCAAACTCGTTATGCTGAGGTTTTATCAGATATGGAAGAAATTTATGCAAGTGGTGCATATTATTTAACTGACTATGCTTCTATTTGGGATAGAGAAGGTGAGTTTGGACCAGGATCTATTTTTGAAGCAAATCAACTCGCAGAAGGTAAAGACTGGGGTGCTGCTTGGCAAGGTTATGGAACAAACTTACCTGCATTTATCTCTCCAAATGGTTTAAAAGAAGATACAGAAGATCTTCTTAGCGAAAAAACAGAATATAAAGGTGGATGGGGATTTGGTCCTGTTAGAACAGAAGTTCTTTCACTTTTTGAGGCTGGTGATGAGCGTTTACCTGCATCGGTAAATCAATTTGAAGAAGGAACTTACACAGCTCGTTTCCAAAATACTGGATTGTTTATGGCTAAATATTCTGCAAGAGTAGATTACAACGATGCTCCTTATACAGAAGATTTGAACTACGAAAATAATGTACGCATCTTCCGTTATGCAGAAGTATTATTAAATGCTGCTGAGTTAATTGTAGTACACGGACAAACGCCTGGTACAGATTTAACAGCTCAAGGATGTTTAGATGAAATTAGAACTCGTGCCGGATTAGGTTCTGTTGATGCTACAGCAGATAATATTAAGCTGGAAAGAAGACGTGAATTTTTAGGCGAAGGAATGCGTTTTTGGGATTTAGTTCGCTGGGGTGATACAAATGTATTAACAGAGTCAATCCCTGAATTTTCTTCAGAAAGAACATGGTCTGATGATATGAAGTATATGCCAATTCCTCAGTCAGAAATTGATAAAACAGAGGGTGAATTTAAGTTGGTACAGAATTCAGGTTATTAATGAGTTTGTTAAAATTAAAATCTAAGAAAATGAAGAATATATTATATTTTGTTGTTTTAATATTTGCATTTGCAGCATGTTCCCCTGATGAGCATACTATGCCGGCAAATATTAATGCAGACCAGGTTTCGTGGGAGTATGTGACAACTGATGTATTAAATCAATATCAATTAGTAAATAACACTCCGGGGACTTCTGCTCTTTGGGATATGGGTAATGGTGTAAAAGCAAATGGTAACACAGTTACTGCACGTTACACTTTTGCAGGTACTTATACAATTAAGGTTACTATTATTTCTCAAGGAGGATCAGTAACCGTTGAAGATGATATCGTAATTACTGAAGATAATCCAGCTTTCTTATCAGGTTATCCTTATGATGAGTTAACTGGAGGTGGTTCTAAAACATGGGCTATGGATGGTTATGCAAGTGCTGCATTTGGCCTTGGACCTACATTGGGAAATCCATTAGAATGGCATGCAGATGTAGCCGGAGCAAGAGTTGGTAAAGGAATTTATGATGATAGATTTACATTTTCTATTGCATCAACAGGTTTGGTTTTTGAACAGGTTACTAATGGCGATGTTTATGCTAATGGTGTATGGGCAGCAGATTTAGGTTCAACTGATGGTCATCAGGAAGCCGATGGAGCAGATTTTATCATGCCTTACGATGGCGGTACTGTACAATGTGCTGTAGCTGGTGAATCCTTTACAGTGAGTGGTGGTTTCTTAGGTTATTATGCCGGCGCAACTGAATACCAAATTATTACATGTACCGATGATCTTTTAGAAGTTGCTTTCTGGGATTCACAAAATAACTTTTTCTGGTATACTAAATTTGTGCCTGAAGATCAGTTAACTCCGGAGCCAGAGCCTGTTGTTAAGAAACTGGAAACAAATGATTTATTTGATGATTTTGAAGGTAATGGAAACATAGCTTGGGTAACAAGTTCCATTGATGGATTTTCAATTATTGATAATTTCGCTCCAGTGCCGATTAATACTTCTGCAAAAGTAGCTCTATATCACAAAGGAACAGGGGAATGGAATAACGTGAGTATTGAATTGGATTATTTAATGGATCTTTCTGTAAGAAACGTATTTACATTAAAAGTATTTGTTCCAAGTTTCAATGATTATGTAACAGAGTGTAACCCGGGAACTGATTGGTTGGCTACTCATAATCTTCGTCCACAGATCGATATCAAACTTCAGGATAGTTCAATGGGAGGCAATGCCTGGCAAACCCAACAGGTTAGAAGTCATACATTGACAGAAGATCAGTTTGGAAAATGGATTGAACTTACTTTTGACTTTAGTGATGTTTCAGATAGACAGGATTTTGACTTGATTATCCTTCAGTTAGGAAATGAAGGTCACTGTAACGATGGAATATTCTATGTTGACGATTTCAAATTACTAGATTAATTGATTCACAATTCCCGGAGTAAAATACTCCGGGATATTTCCTGATTATTTTAATTATTAGAAAAGTTTAATAACAGCCTTTTCTAACGAAAAGTTGTTGAGATAAAAGATGCTTGACAAGCTATGGTATTGTAAAATAATCAATTACAGGAAGTGGCAACCTTGCATATTTTAATCATAAAGTGTGGCGCAAGTACACGATTATAATGGATTAGAAGTTCTGAATTACCAATGTAAAAAAGAAACTTTTAATATATCGAAATAAGAGATAAAGATGAGCATTACAAATATGATGAGTCGTTTGTTTATTGTTGGATTAGTCGCAGTTGTATTTGCTGCGTGTTCTGATAGTGAGGATGGACCAAAGGTGAAGTATACGGCAGATTTTGATTACGCAGTATCAAATGATAATCCTAATATAATTGAGTTTACCAATCTCTCAGATGGTGAATATTTGTATTTGCAATGGGATTACGGAAAAGGAGAAGGTTTGGGTTCTAAAGAATCAGATAAAACATCTGTGAGATCTATTTATTATCCATTAAAAGGTACTTATGAAGTTACTTTAGTGGTATGGGGTAGCTTGAATAACAGTAGTGATACTAAAACCATAACAAAAACCATAACCATTGATCAGGATGATCCGGATTATGTACAACCACAGGGATTAATATGGTCGGATGAATTTGATGGAAGCAGTGTAGACTTAACAATCTGGACTTTTGAAACAGGTTCTGGAGGCTGGGGTAATCAAGAACTTCAGTATTATACTAATGGTGAAAATGCAACAGTTGAAGGTGGTAATTTAATTATTACAGCAAAAAAAGTTAACGATAATAAAACCGATGGATCTTATACTTCAAGCAGGTTAGTTACCCTTGGAAAACAAGAGTTTACTTACGGACGCATTGAAGTGAGAGCTAAGTTACCATCAGGTACTGGTATTTGGCCTGCCATATGGATGTTAGGTTCAAATATTAATTCTGTAGGATGGCCTGCTTGTGGTGAAATCGATATTATGGAGTATGTAGGTTACGATCCGAATATAGTTCACTCAACAGTGCATACGCCAGCAGGATATGCCGGAGATGGTGATGGAAACTGGATGACTTTAGAAACGGCAGAAGAAGATTTTCATATTTATGGGTTAATCTGGTCCGAATCATCATTAACATTTTATGTAGATACACCTGATCATGTTGTTCATGTATATGCACCAGCTGTTAAAACCAGTTCAAACTGGCCTTTTGATAAACCTTGTTTCTTCATATTAAATATTGCCGTAGGAGGAACCTGGGGAGGTGCTCAGGGAATAGATAACGCCATTTTCCCTCAAACGATGGAAGTGGATTATGTGAGAGTTTATGACTTAGATTAACCAGGCAAAATAAATAGCATGGTAAAGCAAATAATTGTAGCAATAATAGCTGTTTTATTGGTGAGTTGTGGAAGCTCTCCTAAGAAATACGAGCTGGTATGGAGTGATGAATTTGATTACACAGGTCTGCCAGATGAGTTAAAGTGGAACTACGATACAATTGGAAATAGTTATGGTTGGGGAAATAACGAACTGCAGTTTTACACGGTTAAGAGAAAAGAAAATACATGGGTTGAAAATGGCATGTTGACCATTACAGCTTTAAAGGAAAAAGGTTTTCCAATGGCTTATACTTCTGCACGTTTAACCACAAAGCATAAAGGCGATTGGTTATATGGTCGCATTGAAGTGAGAGCAAAATTACCTTCTGGAACAGGAATTTGGCCCGCCATATGGATGTTGCCAACAGAAAATGCCTACGGTGGTTGGCCCAAAAGTGGTGAGATTGATATTATGGAACATGTAGGGTATAACCCTGATTCTGTATTTTTTACAGTTCATACTGAGGCTTTTAATCATATACAGGGAACCGAAAAGAGCAAGCCTGTTTTTATGCCGGAAGCTGAAGATGAATTTTTTACCTATGGGATTGAATGGAATGAGAAAGAGATTTCATTTTTGGTTGATGGAAAAGAGGTGTATAAGTTTAAAAATAGAGGGACGAATTCAGCCGAATGGCCTTTTAATAAAGCGTTTCATTTATTGTTAAATGTTGCAGTTGGAGGTAATTGGGGTGGAGTACAAGGTGTAAATGATGATATTTTCCCTCAATCCATGCAAATAGATTATGTAAGAGTATATCAAAAAAAATAAAGAATAAATAATGAAATATGTCTGTGGGCATAATTGCTGACGGGTTAATAAAAATCAGCACATCAGCTTGTAAACTCAAGCTTTGCTTTTAAAGACTATAAACAAACGACACAACTAAAGAACGTACTCATGAAACATCTTTTATTCATAACCTTATTGATTTTTACTTTTAGTATAAGTAAAGCGCAGGAACATGAAATACAGAACAAAGTTGAAGAATTAATGTCCCAACTCACCCTCGAAGAAAAAGTTTCTCTTTGTTCAGGAAGAGATGATTGGAGTACAATGCCTATAGAACGATTGGATATTCCATGGATTTGGATGGCTGATGGTCCACATGGTGTGCGTCGCGCACCTGCAACAAACAAAGCCGGTTATGGCGATCAGCATCCGGCAACTTGCTTTCCAACAGCATCAGCTCTTTCTGCAACCTGGAATACTGATTTGATTTATAAAGTTGGTCAGGCTTTGGGTGAAGAATGCCAGGCCTTAGGTGTTAATATTTTATTAGGTCCTGGTGTTAATATTAAACGGTCTGTTTTGGGAGGGAGAAATTTTGAATTTTTCTCAGAAGATCCGGTTCTTTCCGGAGAATTAGGAGCGGCTTATATCAACGGAGTTCAAAGTCAGGGTGTGGGTACATCGTTAAAACACTATGTGGCTAACAATGTTGAAACAATGCGCATGTACATGAACTCAAATGTAGATACGCGAACATTACACGAAATTTATTTAACTCCTTTTGAAATAGCAGTTAAAAAATCTCAGCCCTGGACAGTAATGGCTTGTTATAACAGGGTTCAGGGAGAATATGGTACGCAGAGTTCTTACTTGCTAACAGATATCTTGAAAAATGATTGGGGCTATAAAGGCATAGTGATTTCAGATTGGTTTGCTGTTGTTGATAGAGTTAAAGCATTAAAATCTGGTATGCATATTGAAATGCCGCACCCAGGAAATGTCAATAATGAATATTTACTTCAGGCTATCAAGGATGGAGCATTGGATGAAGCAGTTTTAGATGAGGCTGTAAAAGAAATCTTAACCATCGTACTTAAAGCAAAATCACTACAGAAGAAAGATGCTGACCTAAAAGAAAAAGAACATCATGCTTTTGCCCGTCAGGTTGAAGTTGAAGCCATAACATTATTAAAAAATAACAATGAAGTACTTCCATTGGATAAAAAGAAGTACAAAAAAATAGCCATTATAGGTGAGTTTGCACAAGCTCCAAGATACCAGGGAAACGGAAGTTCGGAGGTAAAACCAACCCAGCTAGATAATGCGCTGGAAATCATTAAAAAGGAATATGGTAAAGGCGTTTCTATTAGCTATGCAAAAGGATATGACCTAAAAAATGACAATGACTTTTCATTAATAGAAGAGTCGAAAAAAATAGCACAGGAAGCAGATGTTGCCTTGGTTTTTGCTGGATTACCTTTACATTATGAGTCTGAGGGAATTGACAGAAAACATATTGACATGCCTGCTTCTCACAATAAGTTAATTAAGGAAGTGAGTAAGGTTCAAAAAAATACAATTGCCGTGTTAACCAATGGTAGTGCAGTTGCAATGCCTTGGGTAAACGATGTGGAAGCCATTTTAGAAACATGGTTAGGAGGACAAGCTGGTGCAGGTGCGGTTGCAGATGTTTTATTCGGAAAAGTGAATCCTTCTGGTAAACTTGGAGAAACCTTTCCTGCTAAGTTGGAAGATACTCCGGCAGCCTTTAATTTTCCTGGAGAACAAGGAGATGTATTATACGGTGAACGCATTTTTGTAGGCTATCGCTATTACGACGAAAAGAGGATTGAGCCTTTATTCCCATTTGGTTTTGGACTATCATATACGCAATTTGAGTATTCAGATATGAAGGTTTCATCTAAGCAAATTACAGATAAGGATGAATTGGAAGTAAAAGTAACGGTTAAAAACACAGGGGCAGTTGCAGGTAAAGAAATTATTCAGCTATATGTATCCGACACGCAGAGTACATTACAACGACCAGAAAAAGAATTAAAGAAATTTACCAAAGTAGAATTGAATCCAGGTGAGTCAAAAGAAATAACCTTTGTACTAAATAGTCGAGATTTCTCATATTATGATGGAAAGCGTGAAATGTGGATTGCAGAAAGTGGATCGTTTACAATTTCAGCTGCAGCATCATCTCGTGATATTCGTCAAACGCAAACCATTACCTTAAATTCAGAACAGCAGATTCCGTTGATGGTTGATGAATATACCTTTGTAAAAGAGTTGTGGGACAATCCTCAAACCAGAGCCTTAATTAAAGAATACATTCCTAAATGGATCGGAAATTTTGTGCCGGAAGGAAAAACATTGGATGAAGCTAATATCCCGGGCTTTTTCTTAGAACATCCATTGATAAAATATCCATATATCACCAATAATGAAATTACTAAAGAACAGGTGGAAGAGTTAATAAAAAGGTGTCAGCCTCTTACCTATAAACCTGCATACAAGCAATTTGAAGAAAAAGAGAATGTAAGTTTTTAGTTATATGTTTTCTAACCTGTCAGCGAGCATAACACCTGCCAGAGTTAATAAAGGAGAAAATGGTTTTTTGAAATAATAAATGATTTAAGATATGAAGAAGGTTACTGTAGTTATTGTTGCAATAGTCAGCGTTTTTTTATGGAACGCCTGTACGCCAGTAAAATCTGGAGGACAACAAGATGAAATTGGGCAAAAAGTTGAAGATTTATTGGCTCAAATGACTTTAGAAGAAAAAGTTGGGCAGATGAATCAATACAATGGTTTTTATGATGCCACCGGACCAGCTCCAAGTGAAGGTGATGCAAAAAACAAGTTTGAGCATCTAAAAAAAGGATGGGTAGGTTCAGTGCTTAATGTTAGAGGAGCAAAGCAAGTACGCGAACTACAAAAAATGGTTGTTGAAAACTCTCGTTTAGGTATTCCGTTAATTTTTGGATTAGATGTTATTCATGGTCATAAAACATTGGCACCAATTCCGTTGGCTGAGGCGGCCAGCTGGGATTTAGAAGCAATAAAAAAATCTGCAGAAGTTGCAGCAACCGAGGCTTCGGCTGTTGGTATTAACTGGACTTTTGCACCAATGGTAGATATAAGTAGAGATGCGCGGTGGGGGCGTGTAATGGAAGGTGCCGGAGAAGATCCTTATCTTGGGGCTAAAATAGGAGTCGCACGGGTAAAAGGTTTTCAAGGCGAGGATTTATCTGCACCAAATTCCATTGCTGCCTGCGCCAAACATTTTGCAGGTTATGGATTTGCTGAGGCAGGTAGAGATTACAACACAGTAGATATCAGTACTTCTACTTTATTTAATGTTGTATTGCCTCCTTTTAAAGCTGCAGTTCAGGAAGCTGATGTGAAAACAGTGATGAATGCTTTTAATATAATGAATGGTGTTCCTTCTACTGGTAATGCTTTCTTGCAAAGAGATATTCTGAAAGGAAAATGGGGCTTTAACGGTTTTGTAATTTCCGATTGGGGTAGCTGTATGGAAATGATTCCTCATGGTATGGCTGCAGATTTAAAAGAAGCTGCTATGATTGCCGCCAATGCAGGTTCTGATATGGATATGGAATCATATGCTTATGTAAAATATTTAGCAGACTTAGTGAGAGAAGGAAAAGTATCTGAAGACAAAGTTGATGATGCTGTTCGTAGAATTCTTCGTGTAAAATTTGAATTGGGATTATTCGATGATCCATACAAATACTGTAGCGAAGAGCGTGAAAAAGAAATGTTGTATCATCAGGATCATCAGGATGCTGTATTGGATATGGCCCGCAAATCAATCGTGTTGTTGAAAAATGATGGAGGCTTGTTGCCTCTCGATAAAAAACAAAGTGGAATTGCTGTAATCGGTGCTTTGGCTAATGATAAAAACAGTCCTTTAGGAAGCTGGAGGATTGGTTCAGATGATAATACTGCAGTTTCAGTATTGGAAGGTTTGGATAAATATTGCAACTATAAATATGCTAAAGGAGCCGATGTGGCTGTTGGTGATGTAAGTTTTACTTACGATGTAACCATCAATGAAACAGACAAAAGTGGATTTGCAGAAGCAATTGCATTGGCAAAAAAATCTAAAGTAGTGGTAATGGTTTTAGGTGAGCATGGTTTTATGTCAGGAGAAGGTCGAAGTAGAGCTAATATTGATTTGCCAGGTGTTCAGCAGGAATTACTGGAGGCTGTTTATAAGGTAAATAAAAATATCGTATTGGTTTTAATGAATGGCCGTCCGTTAGCTTTACCTTGGGCTGCAGAAAATATTCCAACCATTGTAGAAGCATGGCAACTAGGAACACAATCGGGTAATGCAATTGCCGATGTGTTGTTTGGAACGTACAATCCATCAGGAAAATTAACCATGTCTTTTCCTCGTACTGTTGGCCAATGTCCTATTTATTATAATCATTATAGTACTGGACGCCCAGATGTTAAAAAAGAAGTATTCTGGAGTCACTATACAGATGAGGAAAATTCACCATTATTCCCATTTGGATATGGTTTAAGTTACTCAAAGTTTGAGTACAGTGATTTAAAAGTGGATGATTCAGATTCAAACAACATCAAAGTATCGGTTAAAATTACCAACACTAGTAATATTGATGGAGAAGAAGTGGTTCAGTTGTATATTCATGATAAAGCTGCATCCATTGTTCGCCCGGTAAAAGAACTTAAAGGATTTGAAAAAATCACTTTAAAAGCAAACGAAAGCAAAACAGTAGAATTTGCAATGACAGAAAAAGAACTTGGTTTTTATGATATAGAAGGAAATTTTGTTGTTGAACCAGGAGCTTTTGATGTAATGGTAGGAACAAATTCTCAGACAGGATTAAGTGGAAGTTTTGACTTAAAATAAACTTTTGTTAGTTTAGACTCGATATCTGTATACCAAGGAGCACCTACTATAGGTGCTCCTTTTTGATTGTATCATATATTAAAAAAACTACATAATATATTTACATTTGAAATGCCTTAATTAAATCAGCGATTTGTGATGATCAGACTTTTATATGCAATTCTATTTTTCTCATGTGTAAACCTGAGTGCTTCAAAATATTTACCAAAAGTAATTTGCTTTGATAAAGAAACTTATCAGGCAGGAAGACAAAACTGGGATATTGATATTGATCAGTATGGCATCGTTTATTTCGGAAATTCTAATGGTCTTCTGTATAATGTTTATGGGGAATGGAGTCTTGCAACAATGTCTGAGCCAGGTTTGGTCAGAACGGTAATGGCAGATCATGATACCATTTGGAGCGCAAGTAGTGAGTTTGGTTATTTTATCCGACAAAATGGAAAAATGGTATTTCATCATATCGGACAAACAGATGGCGATCAAATCTGGAATATGGTAAAGTTCAGGAATCAAATTATAATGCAGTCATCCTACAAACTTTATATATATGATAAGATAAGTCATAAAACTGATGAGATTGATATTCCAGGGCATGTGTATTCTATTATTGTGTGGAATGAAAAAGTATGGATGGTTTTAGCCTCTGGCGAAATAGGATACTTTGAAAACAACAACTTCAAGAAAGTATCGCAATTTGAAGAGCTAAAAAATAGAGAAGTAAGAAAAATATTTCTTCATAACGGTAAAATGTTTTTTGTTTTGTTTGATGGAGATGTTTATGCATATAGTAACGATATATTGGCAAAAATTAATCTACCTGAGGCTTTGCAAAAGAACACGCTGTTTTCAGGTTTTTCCTATGATGAAAATTCTTATTGTCTGGGTTCTATAGCTAACGGATTTTTTCATTTGGACGATGATGGAACTATTTCAAGGCAAGTAAATGCTACACATGGCTTGATTGATAATACCATTTTGTCAATGAAATGTGATGGCTTGGGTAATGTTTGGTTAGGATTGGATTATGGAATTGCCAAAATAGAGTTGCAAAGTGCCATCAATAATATTTTTGAAGGTGGAGCTACTTACAGTATTAAAAACTTTCAGGGAAATACTTATCTGGCAACCAATAAAGGTCTTTTCGTATCTTCAGAGAAAGGAGCATTTGAAATGGTACCAAACACAGGTGGACAAGTCTGGAATTTGAAAATCATTGATAACAGCTTGTTTGTTTGCCACAACAAAGGCATGTTAATATTGAAAAACGGAAGTATTAAAAATGTGGCACCTTACAGCGGATTTATTGATGTGGCCAGATTTGAAGGAACTGATTATTATCTTTTTTCAAGTTATCAGGAGCTAATACTTATACATAAAGTTGGTGACAGATATGATTATATTAAAAATTTGAATATCTGGGGAAACTCATCGTTGGTCTATGATAAGGAAAACAAATGTATTTGGGGCGAGATGAATGGGCAGGATATAGTAAAAATATCATTAAACGCTAAGGCAAAAGTTAGTAGCGAAAGAATAGACGGAGTTACACATATTTTTGATACTGAGATGGGCATTTTCTTTAATAACGAGGAACACATCTTACAATATAAAAACGGAGTATTCAAACCATCAGAACATCCACTGATTGAAAAAGTAGCATCAAATGATATTGAATCCTTAAACTTTGGTAGCAATGGAAATTCTGTTGCATATATACAAAAAGGAGAAGTTAAACTGGATGTTTTGTTACCCGATGGAAACATTTATTCATACAATACCTTGCTTAAATCATTAGGTAAGCTCATTAATGATGAACGCAAATTTGTTGACATAAAGAATAATAAATTGCGGCTGGCAACCGATAGAGGTGTTACCATATTTGATATTGATTTTCACTCAGACTTTAAAAAATACAGTAAGCCGGTTATTTCATCAGTATCAGAACTTGATGATGAGAACAGTAAAACATTTTATCCTTTTTCAGAGGATGGGATTAAGTATAAAGCCGGGAATAGGGATTTGAAATTTAGTTTTAGTATCAACAAATCCATGTATGATGTAGTTGAGTACAGATATAAACTGGAACCGGAAGATAAGCAATGGTCAGATTGGAGTTCAGATAAAGATGAGGTATTTTACGCACAGTTAAAAGGAGGGAAGTATCACTTTTACTTGCAAAGTAGAATTAACGGAGGAGAAGTAAACGAGAGTTCCTTATTGATTCATATCGATAAAAAGTGGTATCAGACAGCCTGGGTACTATTACCTGTTTTTTTGTTATTATTTTTTATTGGTTTTATCATGTACTACATCATGCTAACTATCAGTCAGATTAAACTCAAAAAACAGGAAAAAATATATGCAGAAAACGAAGCCAGTAAAACCATCTCTTTAAAAAATGAACAGCTTTTGCAGTATACAGAGATAATAAGCCATAAAAACGAATTTCTGAATAAGCTAAAAGTTGGTTTGGAGTCAATGCGTAATACTGATGCCAAACGTTGGGCAAATATGATTAACGATGAAGTCAATAATGAGAAAAAGGAATTTCTGTTTCATAAGTTATTTTCTGAAATTCATCAGGATTTTATTGCACGATTAACCGAAAAATTTCCCAATCTTACTTCCAATGATATTCGGGTTTTATCATTTATCCGAGCCAATTTAGAGAATAAAGAAATCTCTAACCTAATGAATATCTCTCCCCGTAGTTTAGATACGAACAGATACCGTTTAAGAAAGAAATTAAATCTTGAACAAGGTGTCGATTTAAATCAATTTATTCGTGATTTTTAATGTTGAGTTTGTTTTTGTAAGTGATTGAAAAATAAATAAAAAGGTTCTTGTGTTGTACTCTTGTTGAGGGTAAAATATAGCTTGCTGAGATTAAGTTGAGACCTGATTTTTTGAGTTGAATAAATTCTGGAATATTCTTGTGTCAAAGAAAAATTACTCCTGCATTTCAGGATGTATTACTCTTAAATGACTTGATAATCTAGAATAAAATTAAATGAAGAACCTTTTTAGTTTAATACTATTATTTGCGCTAAGCATTCCTTTATTATCAGCACAGGATCAATGGTCTGTTTCTGGTAATGTAAAAGGAGAGGAAGACAATGAGCCCATCATAGGAGCCAATGTTTTTGTAAAAGGAACTACAATAGGAACCGTAACTGATATGGACGGAAACTTTACACTTAAAGTTGAACCGAACAGTATTGTGGTTATTTCTATGATTGGATTTCAAAACGTAGAGAAACAAATTAAAGTCCCTAATGATTATTTGGCAATTGTATTAAAGTTGGATAATTATGTGCTTGATGAAATTGTTTCTGTGGGTTATGGAACCATGAAAAAAAGTGATTTAACAGGGGCTGTAGCATCTATTAAATCTAAAGAACTTCAAAAAACGCCGGCAGCCGGATTAGATCAGGCCTTGCAGGGTAAAGTAGCTGGTGTTACGGTAAATGCCAATAGTGGTCAGCCGGGAGAAGCCGCGGTGGTGCGCATCCGTGGAATTGGAACGGTAAACAATAGTTCTCCGATATATGTGGTTGATGGAATGATTGTTCAGGACATTTCCTTTTTAAGTCCCAATGATATCGAATCTACAGAGGTTTTAAAGGATGCATCATCTACAGCTATTTATGGTTCCAGAGGTGCCAATGGTGTTATTCTTATCAAAACTAAAAAAGGAGAGAAGGGAAAATCAAGAGTTTCAGTGAGTTCATACACCGGTGTTCAAAACCGTTGGAATAAGCTGGATTTAATGAAAAGAGATGAGTTTGCAGAAACGCTGATGAAACTGAATCCTAAAGCATCTTCTATATCTAAATATCAGCAGGAAGGTTTTAACACCTGGATGAAAGATAATGTTGGAACATCGCCGTATTATCCGCTATTGAAAACAAATGCAAATCCTTACGGAATGGATTATGCAGCCATTGAAACAGATTGGCAGGATGAGGTATTTAAGAAAAATGCAGTGATTCAGGATTACTATGCTTCTTTTAGTGGTGGTGATGCAAATAATAGCTATGTATTGAGCGCCAGTTATTTTAATCAGGATGGTACTGTTATCGGTTCAAATTATGAGCGATTAACATTAAGGGTTAATACTTCATTAAAGGTAAATGATTGGTTAAAAATTGGTGAAAACCTTTCGTTTGTGAATTCAACAGGGCGAAATGCAATGCACAATAGTTCCAGTCCGGGCGCATCAGTTTTATCTGCTGCTATTGCGATGGCACCTTGGGATCCAACGCATTATCCAGAGGGTTCAATAAATAACGAGGGTAAAGATATGGGCGGACAAATTGCTGCTGCATCAAACTTTAAAAATGTGGTGAATCCATTTTCGATGGTAAAACACAATCACCCAGAAAATATTGTTGAACGTTGGGTTGGAGATATGTTTGTTGAATTAACACCTTTCAAGAATTTTAAATGGCGTTCTGCAATCAGTATGGATCTGGCCAATAATCGTAACCGTTCTTTTGGTGATGCTTATCAATATTCAGACTACGATAAAAGAAACAAAAACTTTTTATCGAGCAATATGCAACACTACAGAACATTGATTCTTGAAAATATAGCCAATTATTCGGTAGATCTTGGTAAACACAGTATTTCGTTAATGGCTGGTCAAACTACCGAAGAGTATAATAACTATGGAATGGGTGGAGCTGGTGCTTCTATATTAAATCCAACAGAATCTAATTGGTACCTTTCTAAAACTACAGAAGATAAAACTGAGGCCAATGATAATGTATCCAGAACGAGAATGTTTTCGCTTTTAAGTCGATTCCATTATTCATTTGATAGTCGTTACCTGTTAACAGTAAACTTCAGGGCCGATGGTTCCAATAAGTTTCCTGAAAATGTTTGGGGGTATTTTCCTTCCATGGCGTTGGCCTGGAGAATTAGTGAAGAAAACTGGATGAAAAATTTTGAATCGCTGGATTTTATGAAACTGCGATTTGGTTGGGGACAAATAGGTAATGATAAAATTGCTTCCAATAGTTTTGCTACTACCATGTTTGAATCTAATACTGTGTTTACTGGTTATCCCTTGGGTTTAACACAAACACTGGCCAACGGTGCCACCGTTTTAACTTATGCCAATAAAGGAGGTAAATGGGAAACCACTGAGCAACTGAGTGCCGGAATTGATTTTGGATTTGGTAAAGGATTAATCACCGGTAGTTTTGATGGATTTATCAGAGACACCAAAGAAATGCTGCTGGGAGTTAAAGCTCCGGCACAGGTTGGAAACCGTTTTGATCCTTTGGCTAATGTGGGAACTGTTCGAAATGAAGGTATTGAAATCTCTTTAGGACATAGTGGAAAAATAGGAAAAGTAAGCTATAATATTGATGGTAATGCTTCTTTTATCAGAAATGAGCTGACAGCGCTTAACGGCGGTAGTCCGGTTTATGGTGACAGAACATTGAGTGATGAAGGATTGGCACTATACACCTTGTGGGGATATCAATTCGAAGGGGTATATAAAACAGATCAGGAAGCGATGGATCATTTATGGTCGTATTCAGCCAGTGAAATCGGTGTTCATGCCGGGGATGCCAGATATAAAGATTTAAGTGGCCCGGAAGGAACTCCGGATGGAAAGATTGATGATTACGATAAAACAGATATCGGAAATCCATTTCCATGGTTAACCTACGGTTTTAATATAGGTGCCAATTACAAAGGTTTTGATTTGCAGATGTTTTTCCAGGGAGTTTATGGCAATGAGATTTATAATGCAGTTCGTCATCGTACCGAAGGAGCGGGTAATGATGCTACTTTGAGCACTTCAATGCGTAATGTATGGGTGGATTATACAGATGTAATGAAGACTAGTCTGGAATCGTATGGCGTAGACTGGACTCAGTTGGTGAATACAGATGGAACCATTCCAAACCCAACAGGTAACCCAATGAACAGAGAAACTTCAGATCGTTTGGTTGAAAGCGGCGCTTACCTTCGATTAAAGAATATGCAGTTGGGCTATACTATTCCTAAAAGAATAACCGAAAAGGCGGGTATTAGCAGATGTCGTTTTTACCTGAGCGGTTCTAACCTGTTAACGTGGACTAACTACTCAGGCTATGATCCGGAGGTTGGTAGTGGAATTGATTATGGTAATTATCCGCAAGCCAGAACGGTAACCTTAGGTGTTAATCTTGATTTTTAAACATACTACTCATATTTAAAGAAATGTAACGAGCCATGTGAAAAGTCTTTCATAGTGTGCTGTTCCCATGGTGAGTTACATCAAAAAAATATTAGTCATATCGAAACTAGCTTTAGGAATGCTTTTCTCATTGAAGAGGATGATTACTCAGAAGAGTTTCATATGGCAATTAAAAAATATCAGACATATGAAAAATATACAATTCATATTTTTAGCTTCTTTGGCAGTGCTTTTTAGTTCTTGCGAAACATGGCTAACAGAAACAGCACCGGCCGTTACCGGACTGGAGGATTATTATACTTCAGGTGAAACAGGAATATATACCACAAATGCAGCATATGTTCCTCTGACATGGGAGTATAACTACACCTATTACAGCGACTTTTTTATTGGAGATGTGATGTCGGATGATGCCTTAAAAGGTGGACAAAACACCAGTGATATGGCTGATGTGTATGATATGGAAAACTTTAAAACCATTGCGAATAATGGATATCTGCTCGATTTTTATCGCACTCAATATATGGGAATTGGAAGGTGTAATCTTGGCTTAAGAGAAGTTCCAGCCTTGATACCAAACGAAAACATGACAGCAGAGGTTCAACAGAGATTGTTGGGTGAGCTTAAGTTTTTACGCGCCATGTACTATTTCCGTCTGGTACGTGTATTTGGTGGAGTTCCTTTGGTTGATTATGTGATTGAATCCACTACTGATTGGCAACAACCAAGAGCAACTGTTGAAAGCGTTTATAATTTTATTGTTTCTGATCTGGAAGATGCCAGCGAATTACTTTGGGAAAAGAGTGCTTATGCACCAGAAGAGTTAGGTCGTGCAACCAAAGGTGCTGCTCAGGCCATGCTATTAAAAGTGAATTTATATATTCATGATTATACAGAGGCTAAAAGATGGGGCGAGGCTATTATCTCTTCAAATGAGTATGACTTGCTTCCTACTTATGCCAATAACTTTTCTATAGACTACGAAAATGGTTTGGAATCAGTATTTGAAGTTCAGTATGCCGATGATCCAACAGGAGATTATGGTGGCTCAAATGGCGAAGGTGGTAGCGGATATACTCGCGGTACTTACTCAATCATACTTACACGTTCACGTTCTTCATTGTTAGGTGGAGGATGGGGTTTTAATAAGCCAACAGTCAATCTTTACAATGAATACGAAAGCAATGATCCGCGAAGAGATGCTACTATTTTAAATCCTACTGATGATCAGATTGAAAATCCTGAGCAGGAAATCTATTTAGGAACTCGATTCTTAAATAAGAAAACCGGATTTTATGATGCAGACGGAAATCCGATAGAACTTTCTCATCCATCTCGTGGTCCGTTAAACAGAATTGATATTCGTTTTGCTGATGTGCTTTTAATGTATGCTGAAGCTTGTTGTGAAACAGGAGATTATACCGATGCTAAGAACGCTTTAGAAAGAGTGCGAAACAGAGCGCGTCAGGGGCAGCCAGATATTTTGCCGGCGTTTCCTGATTATAATGGGTATGCAGATAACAAAGCAGACCTGGTTTCAGCTGTGCGCCATGAGCGCAGGGTTGAGCTGGGCATGGAAGGACATCGTTGGTACGACTTGTGCCGATGGGGTGTTGCCAAACAAGTGATGGATGCATACAAAGCAACAGAATCTCCGGAAGCTCAAAGTCATATGGCTGAGTTTATTGCAGGAAAACACGAGCTTTTCCCAATTCCAAGTAAAGAGATAGAATTAAACCCAATGGAACAAAATCCTATGTACTAACATAGGTCATTATAAGAGTTAAAAAAATCAACTATTAATTATTTCAAATTTAAATTATGAAAACAAAAGCTTTATTATTCATGTTTTTTGGCCTTATGGGGCTATTGGTTACAAGTTGCAGTAGTGATGGAGGTGGCGATGAACCAACCATTGAAGTAACGGGAATTACAATTGATCAGCAAACTGCCAGTATGGAGGTTGAAGCTTCATTAACGCTGGAAGCAGCATTGCAACCTGCAGGTGCAGAAGGTGATATCGCATGGAGTTCTTCTGATCCTTCAGTTGCTCCTGTTAATAATGGTATTGTAACAGGTTTAAAAAGTGGATCTGCAACAATCGTAGCTACCTATGGCGCTTACACAGCATCATGTGAAGTTACAGTTACTCCAAAAATAGGAGAATTGGATGCTTCATTAAAAGGATCAAATTATACTATTATTCAAATTGGTGAGGCTTCGTTTACTGCTATTCAGGATAAAGTAGTTAATGATTTACGTCCGGATGATACCAATAAATTTTTATATATCTGGGATGGTACATTTACAGGAGGAACTCCTACTGGTTTAAACTTTTACGAACAATCAGAAGGATGGCCAAGTTTTGTAGTTGGTAGTGCAGGATGGTCTGGAGCTGGTTATAGTATTTCTGCAGATTATCAACTAATTGATATGACTGATATGTATAATAATCCTGATAATTATGTATTCCATATTGCATTAAAAAGTTCTCAGGCAAGTAGTTCTTACCTATTCATTTTTGCAGATGGAGCCGCAGAAGCTAAAATTTGTATTGGTTCAGCAGCATACGAAGATGGAGGTGTAACATATGAGCCATTTGCTGATTTTGCAAGAGATGGCGAGTGGCATGAAATTGAAATTCCTGCTAGTAAATTCAGAGAGTTAGGCGTTTTCTATAATGAGCCATTTAATGATAAAAACGTATTTGCATTTTTAGCTGGTGGAGTACAAGGAACTACCTTAGACTATGATGCTTGTTTCTTCTATAAGAAAGCAAATTAATGTCTGTATGAGAAAGAGAGATCTTCGGGTCTCTCTTTAATTAGATTTTTTTTCTATCCGGATAAAAGAAATGCACCAGTAGATTCATACCTACTGGAATCAAAATTCAAATTACTGTTTCATGGGTCTCTCATGGGACTAAAAGAAATAAACTAGCGTATATGAAGCATATCCTTACCGTATTGGTTTTGTTACTTACTTTAATTACATCAGCTTGTTCTGAGGATAAAGCAGTAGTAACGTATGAACTGATACTTGATAAAAGTACACTGAACCTGACTATTGGAGAAAAAAGCATTATAAATGTTGTAGAGGCTCCTGCAACAAACGAACCTGTTGTATGGACTTCAGATAATGAAACCGTTGCGTCTGTTTTTTACGGCAATGTAACAGCTTTAGCTGGTGGTACAGCAATAATTACAGCTACAGTTGGCGACTATAGTGCTCAATGCGAAGTTGTTGTTCCAGAACCGGAGTATCAGTTAGTATGGGAGGATAATTTTGATGGTACAACGCTGAATGACGACAATTGGACCATAGAAGTAAATGGAAATGGAGGTGGAAACCAGGAATTACAATACTATACGGATCGTCCTGAAAATGTAAGGCTTGAGGATGGCTGTTTGGTGTTGGAAGCCCGTAAAGAACCGTATTCCGGAAAGCAATATACTTCAGGTCGTATTATCTCTAAAAACAAACAGGATTTTACGTATGGTAAAATGGAGGCCCGTTTAAAAGTTCCGCATGGAAAAGGAACATGGCCGGCCTTTTGGATGCTGGGCTATGGTTCATGGCCACGATGTGGTGAAATTGATATTATGGAGCATGTAGGCTACGATCCTAAAACTTTTCATTGTGCATTACATACTCAAAATAAGAATGGTATGAATGGTCAAAACGTGCATGGAGAACAGACTTTAGATAATGATGTGGCGGATGAGTTTCATGTGTTAACAATGGAATGGGTTCAAAACGAGTTTATGGGGTACGATCGTATTCATATTTATGTGGATGGTGTTGAAACAAAAACTTTTGGAGAAACTACACAACTGCAGGATAGTGGAGACTGGCCTTTTAATGATCGCTTTTACTTTATTCTGAATTTAGCTATTGGTGGTAATTGGGGAGGAGCTCAGGGTGTTGATGATAGCATGTTTAATGAACCTGTTTTGTTTAAGGTGGATTACGTTAAAGTTTATCAGTTAAAATAACAAACACATGAAATTAAATTTATTGATAATAGGAGTTCTAACATTTCTGTTGTGTTCTTGCGAAAAGGATAATACAGGAACTTATACTCCCAAGGATCCTGTTCAACAAGGCAGAAGTGTTAAAAGAGGTGTTTCGTTTAGTTATCAGTTTGTAGAGGATGTTACCGCTTTAGCACCCGGAATTTGTTGGTCGTATAATTGGTCGCCTACACAAAGTTCCATTTTTGATGAAGCAACAGCAGAGCATGAAATTGATTTTTGTCCGATGGCGTGGAATGGTATTAATGAGGGACAAATTCGTGAATATGTTTCCAGACATCCTGAATGCGAATATTTATTGGCCTTTAATGAACCAAACTTAACAGATCAGGCTAACATGACACCGAAGCAGGCAGCAGAAAAATGGCCGTCAATAAAGAGTATTGCTGAAGAATTAAACTTAAAAATAATCTCTCCTGCAATGAATTACGGTACGTTGGCCGGATATTCTGATCCTATTGTTTGGTTGGATGAGTTTTTTAAGTTGGTACCAATTAGTGATATTGAAGGTATTTCTGTTCACTGTTATATGCCAAGTGTAACTGCCTTAAAAAGTTATATTGAGCGTTTTAAAAAGTATGAAAAACCAATTTGGTTAACTGAGTTTTGTGCTTGGGAAGGTAATATTTCTCCTGATAGTCAAAAACAATTTTTATCGGATGCTGTCAATTACCTTGAAAGTAGCAATCAGGTAGAGCGTTACGCCTGGTTTATTCCACGATTTGGTGCTGGGCCTGAAAGTTTTCCTTATATGGCATTGTTAAAAAGTACTTTTCCAGTTGAGTTAAGTGAATTGGGAATGATTTATACTCAAATGTCATCCCAGGATAAGAGTAGGTATTATGTAGAGCAACAGCAAATAGAGGCGGAACACTACAGCTCAATTAGTATTGCTGAAACAGCAAATGTCGAAGGTTGGAATAACGGCCCTAAAGTCAGAGTTACCACCGATGCACCTAACGAAAGTTTAGAATTGTACAATTGGTTTGTAAACCAATGGGTGGAGTATCAGATAGAACCAGACCGAAGTAAAAACTTTACGCTGGATATTCGTTACGCTACATTTATTAATGCTGATATAGAAGTTAGTGTAGATGGCAAAGTGGTAAAAACAATTACACTTGCTGATACCGGTGAAAACTTTATATGGAATACAGCACAGATAGAATTGCAGTTGAGTAAAGGAAAGCAAACAATACGACTAAAACTTACCGATGGAGCATGCTGTTTAAACTGGTTGAAATTTTACTAATCAGGTTGCATAAATCTGATTTTTAAAACCTGAAATACGGATCTGTTAATTAGACATAAATCACAAGTTGCCTTTGAAATCAGGTTTCCCATAGGGTTTCGTTGGGTCACTTTATACAAATTTTAATTGAATGAAATTCTTACACTACATCTGGGGGTTATTGGTATTGCTTTGTTTTTTAAACTCGTGTAATACAGATGCAAATAAGGTTATTTGTAATGAAAATACACATGTAAAACAGGGTAAAAGTCCTAAGCGAGGTGTTTCTTTTGCTTTCTCATTTTCAGAAGATGTAAGTGTGTTGGGACCATCAATTTCGTGGTATTACAATTGGAGCCCGGCTCATGCTGCAAAATACGATGAGTTGAATAAAGAAATGAATCTGGACTTTTGTCCAATGGCCTGGAATGGTATTGATAAAAGTGCTTTAAAAAAGTATAAAGAACGACATCCGGAATGTAAATACCTACTGACATTTAATGAACCGAATTTAACAGATCAGGCCAATATGACTCCGCAACAAGCGGCTCAAAAATGGCCGGAGATTAAAGCTGTGGCAAAAGAGTTTGGTCTAAAGCTGATATCGCCTGCAATGAACTACGGAACACTTGAAAACTATGGAGATCCGATAGTTTGGTTAGATGAATTTTTTGAGTTGGTGCCTCTTTCGGATGTGGATGGAATTTCGCTGCATTGTTATATGGCAAGCCCCGGTGCACTGAAATGGTATATTAGTCGATTTAAAAAATATAATAAACCGATATGGCTAACTGAATTTTGTGCATGGGATGGTCTGAATAATGAAACTTATACCGCTGAGGAACAACAGCAATTTATGTCGGATGCCATTAATTATCTTGAAAGTGATTCTTTAATTTATCGCTATGCATGGTTTATTCCAAGAGGTGCAGAAAGTGAAAATGATTTTCCGTACAATTTTTTGCTTAAAAACTCATCCTCGTTTGCCTTAACAGATTTGGGCGAAATTTTTACACAGATATCTGCACAGGATAAAAATACTTATTATGGCGAATGTCAAACTATAGAGGCTGAGGATTATAGTTCTATTTGTATTGCAGAAGGTGTGGGTACCAATTCATGGGTAAACGGTCCCCGGGTTAGAGTTACAAATGACGCAACCCATAAAACGCTAGAACTATATGATTTTTTCAAGGAGCATTGGGTCGAATATCAAATTAATCCTGAAGCTTCCGGCAATTATACCTTAGAAATTCGTTATGCATCAGAAAATAATACACGATTACAATTTGATGTAAATGGAGCATTGTCTTCCAAGTTTCTCCTCTCCAATACAGGTAGTAATAATACATGGAAAACAGCAAAGATTCCTATCTCACTGGAAAAGGGAAAACAAACTTTTCGAATAACAATTGAAGCCGGATCTTTGAAAATGAACTGGCTCAAGTTTTACAATAACCTTAATTCATAATCTTAAAAATCAATTCAAATGAAAAAATTTACTTTTTTATTCGCTGCCTTACTAATGGTGGCAAACATTTACTCACAAAATTTAGCTTTAAACAAAACCACAACAACTTCCAGTGAAACTTCAGAGGGAAGAGGTTCTGCTATGGCAGTGGATGGAGATGGCGGAACACGTTGGGAATCAGTATCTGAAGATCCTCGATGGATTGCTATTGATTTAGGACAATCTTATTCAATTGGCAGAGTTGTTCTTGATTGGGAAGGAGCCTTTGGGAAGGAGTATAAAATTCAGGTTTCTGATGATAATTCAACCTGGACAGATGTTTATACTGAAACCAATTCAGATGGAGGTGTTGATGATATTACCTTAACCGGAACAGGTCGCTATGTGCGTATGTATGGTACTGTGAGAGGAACTGGCTGGGGATATAGTTTATTCGAGTTTGAGGTATATGAAACTATTTCGGAAGAAAAAGATGCTTCTTTATCAGATTTAAAAGTGGATGGTGTTAGTATTGATGGTTTTGCCCCTGGCGTAACAGAATATACTTACGGACTGGTTCAGGGAGAAACAACAGTTCCTACGGTTACAGTTACTACAACAAATTCAAGTGCCGGTTCAGTGATTACAGAAGCAACAAGTATCCCGGGATCAACAACTATTGAGGTTAAATCAGAGGATTTGTCTGTAACAGAAACCTATACGATTCATTTTATTATTGATACACCAAGTGCTGCAGCTCCAACTCCAACTCAAAACGAAGCAAATGTAATCTCTGTTTACAGCGATCATTACACTAATAATTTAATAACCAATTCAAACCCTTATTGGGGACAAACAACAGTTGTTTCTGAGGTACAATTTCAAGAGGATAATGCACTTAAATATGCAGGTTTAAATTTTCAGGGAACAGAGTATACAGGAACTGATGTATCAGCAATGGAATATGTGCATTTAGACTATTTTACAGGAGATGCAACTGAATTAAAGTTTTCAGTAATAAGTCCGGGACAAGAAAATGCTTATGATATAGCAGCTAACGAAGGTATTACTACTGGAGAATGGGTGTCAGTAGATATTTCTTTAGAGGAATATACTATGCCTGATTTAACAAATGCATTTCAGTTTAAAACCGAAGGTAATGGAACTGTATATGTTGATAACTTATTTTTTTGGAAAGGAAATACAACAGCAGTATCTGAAATGGATGACGTTGAATTTAGCATTTTACCTAATCCGGTTGTAAATTATATGAAAGTGATTTCGGCTTCAACAATAGATGGTATTGAGATTTTTGCTTTATCAGGAAGTATGGTGCTTGAAGTATCTCCAAATACAACTGATGCTAAAGTCGATTTAAGTAATCTTACTAAAGGAGTATATATAGCCAAAATAAGAATGGGAGGGATTGTGAAAACCCAAAAAATCATCAAGAAATAATTGTTAATCGATTCTTTTCCTGATCGTTTTTAAAAGTTGGTAAATCTGGGGCTGTTCAAAACTTCCGGAACAGCCCCTTTTTTTAATCTTGTAAAAAGTAAACCTGAGCTTTATATCAACACATCAAAACATTAAAAATTAAATAGCAAATCAATGAAGGCAGTTGGGTACATTATAATGCTTGTTTTACTGGCATTATGGGGATGTAATACAAGTAATTTGAAAGTAGATGTTTATGAAACATCAGCAATGGGTAATAAACTTAAAAAGCTGGGTAAGTTTCAGGATGCAGAAAATACCGTATCTCTTGTACTTTTTCCTGAGCAACAATATCAAACAATTACAGGTTTTGGAGGTGCTTTTACCGAAGCTTCAGCATATTTATTAAATCAGTTAAATGTTGCAAAAAGGCAAGAAGTAATAGATGCATATTTTGGTAATGAGGGGGCAGCCTATTCTTTAACAAGAACGCATATTAATTCATGCGATTTTTCATTGGGTAATTATTCCTATGCTCCAATAGAAGGCGATACTGCGTTAACAAGCTTTTCTGTTAAAGAGGATATGGATGATTTGATTCCGATGATAAAAGATGCCCTGGCAGTTTCAAAAGATGGTTTTAAAATATTGGCTTCTCCCTGGACTGCGCCAACATGGATGAAAGACAATAAGGATTGGAAAGGTGGTAAGCTATTACCTGAATATTATGATACCTGGGCTTTGTTTATTTCAAAATATATAACTGCTTATAAAAATCAAGGGATTGATATTTGGGGGCTCACTGTTGAAAATGAACCTTTAGGTAACGACTGTAACTGGGAAAGTATGCATTTTTCTGCGGAAGAAATGGTAAACTTTGTACAGCATTATTTAGGGCCGCAGCTTGAACAAGATTATCCTCAGGTAAAAATTTTAGGTTATGATCAAAACAGGGGCGAAGAGTTAAAATATTGGGCTGATGTTATGTATGCAGATGAGGCGTCCTCAAAATATTTTGATGGTATGGCTGTTCACTGGTATGCCAGTACCTATGATGTATTTGCAGAATCATTAAACTATACACACAATGCAGCTTCGAAAAAACATCTGATTCAATCTGAAGCATGTGCCGATGCCGAAGTTCCCCATTGGCAGGATGATGCCTGGTATTGGACCAAAGCAGCTACCGATTGGGGCTGGGATTGGGCTCCCGAGAATCAAAAATACCTGCATCCTAAATATGCACCAGTGTATCGTTATGCTCGCGATATCATTGGTTGCTTAAACAATAATGTGGATGGATGGATTGATTGGAATATGGTATTAAATAGGCAAGGTGGACCTAACTGGGCAAAAAACTGGTGTCTGGCACCTGTAATTGTTGATGAAAATGCAGGAGAGGTATACTATACGCCATTGTATTATACCATGGCACATTTTAGCAAGTTTATTCGTCCCGGAGCTAAGCGTATTGGTTTTCAATCTTCAGAAGACAACTTGCTTATAACAGCCGCACAAAATCAGGATGGTTCCATTGCACTTGTAATGCTAAATATGCAGGAGGAGGCTCAACTAGTTAAACTATCCTTAAAAAATGAAATGATTAAAGTGGCCATTGATGCAGAAGCCATTCAAACAATAGTGCTTAAAAATGAATAGAGCATAAAACCACCGTGTATTATGTTTTTGTTTTCCGGTTTAATTTAGAATTAAATTATTGTATTACTAAACTAAGCACAGGCAACAGTTTTGTTATTTAAAAAATAATAGTTCTGTTTACGACACATGTATTACAGTAATGATTAAATCCTCTTGGCTTAAGCTGCCAGGGGGATTTTTTATTTTAAATTTCTATTACTTAAATGATGTTATTGTAGTTTGCAGGTATTCAGTGGATAAACAGGTTATTTCTAAATGATTTTAATAAGCTGATGTTATACAAATGGAAAAAATGGTTTTAAATTACAATCGTTGGTATTAACTATTTGTTATATTTGAAAGGAAGTATAAAGTTCTTCGTTTTAATGATCTGCATAAAATCCTGTTTCAATACCCCCTCTTAGAAACGAATGTAGGTGCAGATAGTGTAAACAAATTGAAAAATAACCTATAACAAAAACAAAACTATGGACAATCAAAAAATAATCTATCGATCTACTTATCCTCACGATGCACATATGGTTAAAACTTATCTTCAGTCAGAAGGTATTCATAGTGTTATAATAGATGAACTAACTGCTCAGGTTAATAACTTTTATTCAAATGCCATAGGTGGCGTTAAGCTGTTGGTGAACGAAAATGATTATAGTGCAGGAATAAATGTTTTGCAAAAAGGAGGATATATATCAGACGGTAATGAGCAAGAGAATATCCCGGTTGAAACGGTATACCTTACAGCTTCAACCAATAAAAAAGCTTGTCCCTTTTGTCATTCCGAAAATATTGGTCGCAAAAAAGAACTTAATATTGTGGCTGTTATAGTCTATGTAATTCTGAGTATTCTATTTCCAATATTTAAAAGAAATTACAAGTGTTTTGATTGTAATAAGGAATGGAAATATGTAAAGAAGTAAGTGGCGATTTAAACTAATCAAAACCCAAACATCGTTCATATTTCCAGTTTTATGAATAAAATATCAGGTTTATTATTTCTACTTTTCATTTCAGTAAATGTTTTTTGTCAACTCGAAGAACCTTTGGTACCGGATAGTTGTGTTGAAGAAGTAAAATTTATTAATCCGATAGAGAAAATAGCTATATTTCCGGGTGGTAATGATGCATTAATCTGTTTTATTGAGAATAATTTAAATTGGGAGCTATTAAATAAGATTGATACAATAGGAAAATTTTATGTTGCATTTATCATCGACTCCACAGGAATATGTCAATATCAAAGTACACTTCGGAGCATTGATGAAAGGTTAAATGAAGAATATAAAAGAATTTTAAATATGTCGCCAAAGTGGACACCTGCCAAGTTGAATGATAAAAATGTGCCATCATCATTTTCATTAGCTGTACAACTACCTTATGTTCGTAAATGTAAAAATGAAGAAAACGAATAACCGGCCTACCAAAATGAATAAACTATTTCTCTTTTTAATCCTATTATTTTGTGCAATTTCTTCAAAGGCTCAGAGCCCAAATGAATCAGTTAAGGTAATTCAGGCTGTTATAAACTATGATAGGGATATTTCAGAAAAGAATATTGTAGTTTGTGAGTTAGTGGAGGAATATAACGACTCTGTTTATATCAGTTTATTACAGAAAAAATATGGCGGAGTAATAAAAGAAGACCTAAAATACTTGAAGTTTGGAGATTTAAACGTTCGTTTAGTACGTCAAAGTGCATTAATTGTTTTGGATAAAATGGCGCGCAAGCTAAATCAATGTGAAAGTATTTCAGATCCGTTTTCAGGTACAAATTATCAGCAATTAGTAAATGAAATATTCGACAGAGACTTATGTCTCTTTAATCAGGTTTTGTTTTCAAAAGATAAATCTGTAGCTATCGTTAAATATATTGTTGAAACAGGAAATGTATTAGGACTTGGTGATTTTTCATCGACCTATTTATTAGAAAAGAAAAATGGAAATTGGATTGTTAAGGATATTTTAGAGAGTGAGGAGTAAAAGTCACGGAAATGATTTTTATATTTATGTTACTCCCAGAAAGCGCGGATCTGTGATCCGTGTTTTAAATTTATTATAAGTGTATGAAACCTTTTCACAAACAAGTACTTCCCTCTTTCAATTACAAGGTAGGATTTGTAATCTGGTAGATAGAAACAAGTTCTCGGCTATTTTATGAAGAAAATGATATACATATTGTTTTTGATTTTTTTCCCCTGTTTATTATCTGGACAGGAAAAAAAAGGAATTAAGTTTCTGGATGTGGAAGCTAGTTCTATTGATAAAATCATATTAATTGACCATTATAATGATAATTACGAAAGAATATGGGGACGAAAATATGAGATTATTTTAAATAGTGATACTATTAAATTATACCAAACCGAGGAATACTACAAATCTTATCAATTTTTTCCAGACTCATTGAATTTCAGTAAAATGCATTTTTTACAAGAAAAAGGTATAGACTCTATAAAAATGAATGGCATGCTTGCTGAAATAAATAGAGAAAATGAGAATAGAATAAAATACCGTCGAAGAATAGACTCAATGTATTGGGGAACTTCGACAATGTTAAAAAATTGGAAAGGAAAGAATTATAGAAAAGTAATAACAAAACCAGAAATTGATTATTTGTTTTCTGAAATTAATATAAAGAACAACGGACCCTTTCGATATCTACAAAACGAGGGAGTTGATAGTCTGTGGTTAAGCGAAAATTCGGATAGATTATATAATTTATGGTTTCAGGAAAATAAAAAATCAAAAGCATTTAGACAGACATATGTAAAATATAATCTTGAAAATTTCAAGCAATTTAAAGAATGCTATATGTTATGTCTGTTGCAAAGAAATATGAATAACTACCCATATTTTGAAGTTCAAATAATTTCAAATAATAATGATACAACATTCTTAAAATCACAAGGTCAGAAATTTTTTCAAATACCCTGGAATATGAATGAACAATATAAATCATATAATCCTAACTTAGCAATTGCATTAGGGAAGTTATTACCTAATGAAGACCATTTTTCCAGTGAGAAAAGACTAAACCCAAAATATAGTGATTTAGAAAAAGAGATAATTAACTATATAGATTTTAAATCCACTTCTATAGATGAAAAGAAATGGAAGAAAATAGCAAAGAAGAAAATAGAAACAGCCGAGAACACGCGCTAATAAATAATTGCCGGTACGTTGTGCTTTGAATGCTTATATCCCGCATCAAGTTTGGTATAGGTTGAAAGTTTTGCAATCCGCAAGTCGGCAATTTATTCATAGAGCAGACGTTCAATAAAGGGCACACTTCAATTAAGTTGCCCCTTCAGGGCGCCATTTACATGATGTATCATACCCAACGCGTCACTACGTTTGTATTGGGCTAAATTGATTTGTCCTTTCAGGACGTTGATTTACATTATGGAAAATTAATTTTAGAAATTGCAGACTACCCAATTTGATCCATATTTAAATAAAAATATTTGTGGAATTTATATAATCACCATCATGTAAATTCCGGCTGTAAGTGTGAAACTTATAGTTGATGTTTAAGGCTTCGAACCTTCTAAGCTATTACTTCCATCCCTTGATTGACATAAGTAACAGATAAAAGTGATAAATTCGCACTTTAATTTAGAATACACAATAAACAGAACATTTACTCAATGTCTAAAAATATAAACGATCCCAAAGAGATTTCTGACGATAAGCTAATAAGCTCAATCCTTACTAAATTTGAAATTGAATCATTAAATCCGATGCAGGAGGAGATGTTTTCAACTGTTCAATCCAAGTCGGATGTGGTATTACTTTCACCTACCGGAACAGGTAAAACACTGGCTTTTCTATTGCCTTTAATCGAACGATTGGATAAGAACTGTGCCGAGATTCAGATTTTAATTCTTGTTCCGGCTCGCGAATTGGCGCAGCAAATTGAGCAGGTGGCACGTAATATGGGATCGGGTTTTAAGGTAAATGCACTGTATGGCGGCAGGGCAGGCGCACTTGATCGTATTGATATAAAACACCGTCCTGCCATACTTATCGGAACACCCGGTAGAATAGCGGATAGAATAAGAAGAGATGAAATTTCTTTGGATCATATTAAAACCCTTGTGTTGGATGAGTTTGACAAGTCGCTTGAAGTAGGCTTTGAAAACGAAATGATAGAGATTGTTGATCAGCTTCCCAATGTAAAGCAAAGGATTTTAACTTCAGCTACCAGCGATGCTAAAATCCCTGGATTTGTTGGATTAAAAAAGCCTGTTTTTATTAATTACCTGAAAGAAGCAACCTCTCAATTGACTATAAAAACACTGCTTTCTGAAGAAAAAGATAAATTAAGTGCTTTACAAAAAACACTTGAATTTGTTGGTCCTCAACCGGGTATTGTGTTTTTCAATTTTAAGGATGCCTTGCAAAGGGTAAGTGATTTTTTAACTGAAAACCATATTTCGCATGAGTGTTTTCATGGAGGAATGGAACAAACAGATCGTGAGCGTTCTCTTGTTAAATTCAGAAATGGTACTATTCAGCTTCTTTTGGCAACCGATTTGGCAGCCCGCGGACTGGATATTCCTGAAATAAAGTTTATTATTCATTATAACCTCCCACTACATAAAAAAGAATTTACTCACAGAAACGGTCGAACAGCTCGTATGAATCGTGATGGTATTGCTTATATTTTGCAATGGAAAGATGAAGAGCCGCCAGAATTTATTCAGGAGATAGACCCTGAAAAAATGAATGTGGAAGAATTGCCAAAATCAGATATTGCATTGCCTGTACAATGGAAAACCTTATATATTTCCGGCGGCCGACAAGACAAAATTTCAAAAGGTGATGTAGCTGGTTTGTTTATGAAACAAGGTCAAATACATAAGGATCAGTTGGGAGTGATTGAACTCAAACAAAATTGTACTTATGTGAGTGTACATGCCGAAGTTGCAGAACAATTAATAGCAAAAACAAACAATACAAAACTCAAAAAAAAGAAGATCAGAGTTAGTGTTGTGTAATGGATTATAAAGGATTTGAAAAAATCCTTTTCCCAGTTTAAGACTTTAGCGTGCTGTAAATCAACTCTCCTCCTTACCAAGGAGGAGTCCCCGAAGCATGAGGGGGAGGTGGTTTTAAATACTATTCGCATAAAATATATTTTAGCAATATTGCAATAACTATGAATACCAGCCCAATATTAAAGCCAAGCATTAAAACACAAACAAGAGTGCTGCAGCTGATTATGTGTCTCTGTCTTTATTTAACTGTTTCATGCAATAACTTTCAAAAAGAATCCACATCGTCGCCAAAAATAATGTCGTCAGATTATAGTTATACTTATTATAAAACATCCAATACTAATGAATATGATTTGTATGAAATTCCAGTTTCGTTTATTCAGGAAATAACAGATACTTCAGTGTATCATTTAAAATATATCAGAAATTGGAATAATTATGTAGAGAAGAAAACAGATACCATTAAGTTTAAATTTGATCAAGGGCATCTCAATAATTCAGATATATACTTTACAAAAGATGTGAGTAAATCATTTTTGTTTGCGCAAAGGAGAGTTTATATAAATGGATCTAAAAATTATACTGTATATAAATTTTATAATGCACCCCAAATGATGGATGCAGGAGAAGCCTATTTCTGGACACCGGAGTTTGGAGTTATTTTGATTCGATCTTTATATTGGGAAAATATAATGAAATTAGAATGTCATAAATCAGAATCCTTATCAAAAGAACTAGATCAATTGTGTACAATGGTTCTGTTTGATAAATCAAACTTTTTTAATTCAATTGATAATATAGATTTTGAATAGGAAGTTTGAATGTTGCACATAATGTACTGTAAATCAAATCTCATTCTTGCCAGGGAGGAATACCCGAAGTATGAGGGGGAGGTGGTTTTTACCTCTAATTCATAATATTCCTTAGTGTACTTAGCGCCTTCTTGGCGTTCTTTGCGGTTAACAAGATCAGAGCTAGAAGTCATAACCTTTTGCCTCATATTTGACATCCAACCTTTTTTTGATGTTGGGGAATTTTGTAGCAGAAATTCATCTCTCGATTAAAGATAGCATTTTAGCAAACTGTCGAAGTCTCCCAAACATGAGAGGAAGGTGGTTTTAAATAATATTTCAATAGAAATACACTATCCCGCTATACTTTAATTATTACCGGTCCTATACGAATGAATAGAATTGCTATTCCAAATGAAATAAGCTTGTTTTAAATTTTTGAACAAGCGTGATATGAATTGGTTTAATATCAACAGAATTACGTTTTAATATTTCTGTTCAATGATTTTAAAGTCAATCAACATATAAAATATTTTCATTATGAGTGATAGAATAAAAATAAGTAATACTGATCTGGAAGTCAGTAGAATAAATTTTGGAGGGAATGTTTTCGGGTGGACATTGGATGAAGCAAAATCATTTGAAATTTTAGATGCTTTTGTCGCCGAAGGTTTAAATTTTATCGATACAGCCGACACCTATCCATGGTGGGTAAATGGAAAAGGCGGAACTTCGGAAACCATTCTTGGTAATTGGATGAAACAAAGAAAAAACCGTAAAGATTTGGTAATTGCCACAAAAGTAGGTTCTGAAACCAAAGAGCATAGCTTTGATGTGAGCAGGAAACATATCCTTAAATCGGTTGATGAATCATTACAACGTTTGCAAACCGATTATATCGATTTGTATTACACCCATTTCGATGATGAAAAAACACCACTTGAAGAAACCCTGGCAGCCTATGATGAGATTGTTAAAGCAGGTAAGGTTCGTTATATTGCTGCATCAAATATTTCTCCACAAAGATTAATTGAATCTTTTGAGGTTTCAAAGAAAAACGGATTTCCTAAATATGTGGCTTTACAACCTCACTACAATTTGTTAGAAAGAGCCAAATACGAAACGGAATATTTGCCAATTGTTGAAAAGTACAATTTAACGGTATTCCCTTATTGGTCGTTGGCTGCAGGTTTTTTAACAGGTAAATACCGCTCAGAAGAAGATTTAAGTAAAAGTGTCAGGGGCGAAGGTGTTCGTAAATATTTAAACGAAAAGGGACTTGCAGTTATAAATGCATTAGATACCGTTTCTGCTAAGTACAATTCAAAGCCTGCCTCCGTGGCCTTAGCATGGTTAATTGCTCAACCGCATATTGGGGCTCCAATTGTTAGTGCCACAACCACATCGCAGTTAGAAACACTTTTTGCCGCACCAAAAATGAAATTGGATCAGGAAGATCTTGATTTGCTGGATAAAGCAAGCAAGTAAAAGATGCCGAATTTTATAAAGAGAGTCCCCTTTGCAATTAACGTAAAGGGGATTTTTTATTTATTAGTGTTTTGTTTTGCATTTAATTATATTTGAGAATCAAAACATATGGTTCAAAAAAAGTAACCTCTTTTAAACAAATCCTGAAATATGGGTATCTCCAAAATAAATCAACTCTTTTTGCTAATTATTATAGCAAGTTTCTATTCATGTAGTAAGGACAATAATCAGATTATTGGAAAATGGATTGAAGCAGATAATTATACGAATTATGTGACCTTAGATATTGGTGAATATTCATATCATTTTGCAGACGATAATTGGCCTGGAGAAAGACTATATCATCTCAATAAGGATACTATTTACAATAATGGGATTAATAAAATAAATAAGAGTATATATAAAATTGTCGATGGAAAATTATCCTTTTATGATATAGATAGTCTTAATCCATCAATCACCTACGAAAGAAATATATATTCTGATTGTTTGGATTATTTCAATTCAAAAAAGAAAACATCCATTCAATTACCACACCTTAATATAAGCCAAAAATATATAGGCACTTATCAGAATTCGTTGTACGCAGATTATAAAAACAAGGAGTTGAGATTCTATATTAACGGAAATCCTCATGAAATATCAGATACTTCTTATCAGTCTCTAAATAATTTAAAGCAAACAAAATCACGTTTGTTTATTGATAAGGATTTGCCATTAGGAACTCTCAATCAAATAAAAAGAGAATTACAAAAGGCTCAAATGAATTCGGTTGGTTATGCAGCCTACAACACAAAAGATTCAATAAGTTTTGTTAACTTTTTGTTACCGCCAGTTGATTTACCTGGAGTTCCCGTTCCTTCTCGAATTCCAGATAGTATACTTAAATTAAATATCACAAATATTGTTGTTGAAATTTATCCTAAGAAAATACTTGTAAATGGCACTGAAGTGGATATTCAAAACTTTAAAAATGATGTTAAAAGGCGATTAGAAAAATTAGAAAATGAAGTAATAAGATTGTATTGTGATGATAACCTTATGTATGAAACTTATATTACTACTTTATATCAAATACAAAGTGCTTATTATGAGCTAAGAAATGAATATGCATTTGAAAGTTATAATGTGGATGACTATTCAGATTTGGATCATGATGATAGAATGATTACGATAAATAAATATCCAATGAAAATTCATGAAATAGATAAGACTAAGCTTATGGAATTACATGACAAACATTTATATTAACTATTTTTTATGCGATTTAGAATAACCTTCATTTTCATATTATTTTTTATTGGCAATAATATATTTTCTCAAAATATTCCTGATCACATAATTCATTTCATAGAAGAAAAACTACCCCAACTTTCAAAGGTTTCAATAGATGAATATGTTGCTTATTGGAATGATTTTATGGAAGAAGAGGGACAATTACCATACTACTGTTCTGGTGATTTTAATGGAGATAATAATAAAGATTATGCAATTCTGCTTACTGACTCAGTTAAGCAACTATACTTATACTCCTTTTTAAAAAACGAGAACAGTTATAAAGTAATATTGATTGATAAATTGGCAAGTCAAAATGAAATGATTCAGATCGTTGTTCATATTGAGCCCAAAGGAGTGTGGGAATCAATTGTTGATGAAATTAATGTATCAAAAGAGGGTGTTACAATTGACTTGTTGGACGAAAGCTTGAGTTGGTCGTATTATTTTGAAGATGATAAATTTATTAAGTTTTTATATGATTAATTTCAGAAACTACAAATAACAAAATTTTAACACATGAAAAATCATACAAATATAGGTTTAGCATTAGGAGGTGGAGCTGTACTGGGTGCAGCTCATGTTGGCGTGCTAAGAGCAATGGAGGAATTTGATATTAAGGTAAAATATATAACAGGAACCAGTATCGGTGCTTTTGTTGCAGCCTTTGTTGCATTTGGTAAAACGTGGGACGAGATTGAACAGATTGCTTCAGAATTAAAGTGGATGGATATTACCAGAGTTACACTTTCAAAGTATGGTTTGCTTTCCAATGAAAAACTAGGCAATCTTATTATTAAACATATTGGAGATAAAAACATTGAAGATGCTGATATTCCATTGGCAATGATTGCTACAAATATTGAAACCGGAGAAAAAGTAATTTTAGATAAAGGATCAGTAGCAGAAGCTGCAATGGCTAGTACTTGTATTCCCGGTATATTTAAACCTGTTGAAATCAATGGTAACATGCTTGTTGATGGCGGAATTGTTGAAAATGTACCTATAAATACGGTTAAAAATATGGGCGCTGATTTTGTAATTGGGGTTGATTTAAATGCAAAACATTCCTATAAAAAGCCCGATAATATTATTGATGTATTGCTAAATAGTTTCCATTTTATCATGAAACATTCTGTAAAGCACCAAACTGAATACGCACATATGCTTATTGAACCTAACCTGGCTGGTTACAATATGGCCGATATGGATCAAGTTCAGGATTTAATGAAAAAAGGTTATAGCGATGCAAAAAAAGCCTTTGAAAAGAAGCTGGCTGAATTGAACCTTGAATAAAGAAATTTTGTATATTAAAATACATACCAAATAATCACTACCTCGAAAACTGCCTTTTACTTATTTAATTCTTTATAATAGGTAAATCAAAATACTGCAACTCCTATTATATAAGGCTTTTATTTAGCTTTAATTAACACACTACTCATTGTACACCAGATATCTCCTAATTACTTTTGCTGCTGAAAGTTAAAAGTAATAGTATGAAGAAGAGTTTGGTGCCATTGGCATTAGGAACGTTTGGCTTAGGTATGGCTGAATTTGTGATGATGAGCATATTGCCTTATGTGGCTCAGGAGATGAATGTAAGTATTCCTGCTGCAGGTCATTTGATTTCAGCATATGCTTTGGGTGTTTGTGTTGGAGCTCCTGTAATGCTATTAAGTGCCCGTAAATTTCCATTAAAAAAAGTACTCTTTTTATTGATATTAATTTATGCGTTAGGCAATACGCTGGCGGGATTTTCTCATAATTACTGGTTTATGCTGGGTATGCGTTTTATTTCCGGTTTACCTCATGGGGCCTTTTTCGGGGTAGGATCAATTGTTGCTGAAAAATTAGCGGATGAAGGAAAAAGTTCAAGTGCATTGGCTTTTATGGTTTCAGGAATGACTATTGCCAATTTAATAGGTATTCCATTGGGTGCATATATATGCAATCATTTTTCATGGCGTTTAATTTTTTACGTAACAGGAGTTTGGGGAGCTGTTAATTTATTTTTCCTTTTAAAATGGATGCCTTCCATAGCACCTCTTCCAAACAATGGTTTGCGAGGTCAGTTTAACTTTCTTAAAAAGATGGATCCCTGGTTGATATTGCTGGCTACAGGATTAGGTAATTGCGGTATCTTCTGTTTTTACTGTTATGTATCTCCATTTTTAACAGGTATGTCAGGTTTTACAGCTGCTGATATGACATGGATTATGGTGTTAAGCGGTGTGAGTATGGTATTAGGTAATATAATTGGAGGTAAACTTTCTGATCGTTTTCGTAGTGCTTCGGTTGTTGGTTTTGCTTATTCTTTAGCTGCAATGGCCCTGGTTGTTCTTTTTCTTTTACCATCCATATCCTTTCTTGCCATTGTAATGATGTGCATTTGTACCAGCTGTTTGTTTATGGTAGGTGCACCAAACCAGTTGTTGGTACTACAAAACTCACGTGGTGGTGAAATGATGGGAGCAGCCATGATTCAAATAGCATTTAACCTTGGAAATGCATTAGGATCGTATAGTGGTGGTTTACCAATTGATAATAATGTAGGTGTAAACTTTTCTTCCATAATCGGAATGGGTTATTTAGTAATAGCCATATTTATTGTATCCATTTTGGTGCGACGACAAAAATCAAAAGAACAACTTATGGTAACTCCGATTTTGATGAAGTCTTAGTCAGACTAATGTATTTCAGAAACTAAGAATGGCAGGGTTTTATATATAATAGCTTCTATTGTAGGGATTTGCGAAAAAACATTTTTTGTAATAACTTGATTTATCTTTAAATCAAAGTGAATTATGATAGAATCAAATAATTGCGATAGCTGTCCTTGGAGAGCCAAGTATGATAATAATCCCAAGTCATTTTTAGGAAGATTGTGGCGATGGCATATTAAATTTTGTCCCGGTTGGAAAAACTATATGAAAACTTTGGATGATGAAAAAAGAGCGATGGTTATTGATAAATACCATATTCGTAATTAACTGGAGTAAAAGAATAAATAGATTGTTGTATTCCGTAAAGTGCGTACGAAACAACAGGTTATAATACAAATACACATACATAAATATTGAGCATTTGCTAATTTTAATAGGTTAAATAAAATACATAATCTATGAAAAATCTATGTTCAAAATCCCTCGGCTTATTAACTGTTCTAATTGTCTCAGTCTTATTTCTATTAAGCTGTAGAACAAAAGATACCATACCAATAATTGAAACAGGGGGACAAACTCCCATGCCCGATCAATGGATCGATAAAGATACAGGTCATAAGTTGACTAAATTAACCCGTAACAATAGCGATAATCGCAGTTTCTATTTTCATAATAATCCATTTTTGCCAACAGCTGATGGAAAAGGAACCTTAATGGTTTATTACGGAAATCAGAATGAAGGAGTATCAGATCATTATTATGGCGGGCAACAAGTGCGACAGTTGTATGTATTAAACCTGCAAACATTAGAATCTCAAAAGCTAACCAATAATACAGCACCAATACATGGTGAGATTGTAGCTAAAAAACATCGCGAAGTCGTGTATCAAAGCAGAGACACAGTTTATGCAACTCATGTGGATAAAGGATCAACAAGAGTCTTGTATGTTTTTCCCGATTCATTAAGGCGCACAGGAATTACAACATTAAATGCAGATGAAACCTTATTAGCCGGCGTTTTTAGTGTTCCTGAAAAAGATTCTATTTTAAAGTATCACCCTAAAAAATCGGAGTTTTTTCAATTGATTTACGAAGCAAAATTACCACATACTATTTTTACTGTGAATACAGAAACTAAGGAGCTGAAGCCTGTTCATAGTGATACGGCATGGTTAAATCATGTTCAGTTTTCACCAACAGATCCTGAAGTTTTAATGTTTTGTCACGAAGGCCCCTGGCATAAAGTAAATCGTATTTGGACGATTAGGATGGGAGAAAAAGAACCCATGCTTATGCACGAAAGAACCATGCATAGAGAAATTGCCGGACATGAGTTTTTTAGTGTTGATGGACAAACGGTTTGGTTTGATTTACAGAAACCTCGTGGAGAAACTTTCTTTTTAGCAGGTACCAGCCTGAACTCAGGAAAAGAAGTAGCTTATCAAATGGAAAGGGATGAGTGGTCGATTCACTTTAATATTTCACCAGATCAAAAGATATTTGCAGGCGATGGAGGTAATGAAACTCAAGTGGCAAAAGCTAAAGATGGGCGTTGGATTTATTTATTTTATCCGGATGACGAAATGAAAAAGCTGAAGAGTGAAAAGTTGGTTAATATGAAACACCATGATTATGATTTAGAACCTAATGTGCATTTTACTCCAGATGGGAAAAGTATCATTTTCAGAGCTAATTTCGAAGGTATGAGCCAGATATATTGTGTGGAAATTAAAAAATAGTAGATGCTTTATCTTATACCACTAGAAAATAATCCATAGGATTTTATTTCTTGTAAAAAAGAAAAAAGCTTATACTTGAATTTTAAATCAGGTATAAGCTTAATTATTATAATGAAATCATTATTCAACCTACTTAACAAACCCTATCCTCCAATTCAGAATATCTGGAAATCGGCTTTTTTTATTGGTTTGTTTATCTCTCTGTTTTTATATGTTTTTCAACCGTTTGGATTACAGTTGATGCAGCATGATCACAAGGAGCTCGTTTTATTGGGTTATGGATTAGTAACTTTTATTGTATTAATTGCGAACAAATCTTTTCTCCCATTAATTATTCCTTCTGTATTTGTTGAAGAAGGTTGGACCATAAAGAAGCAGATTCTATGGTTAATCTGGCTTGTGTTAACAATAAGTTTAGGTAATTATCTTTATGCAGTTTTATTCACTGTTATTCCCTGGAGTGGTTTTAATGGATTATTGGTATTCATGATATTTACAATAGCTATTGCTTTAATTCCTATTGTATTAACCACTTTTATTACACAAAATGCCCTGTTAAAAAAGAATATCGCACACTCTCAGGAAATTAATGCAAGTATTCATAAAAAGATTGAAAAACAGGAAGATATTATTGCTGTTGAATCAGGGAAACAAATAGTAAATTTCAATACGGATCATATTATTGCCATTGAATCAGAAGGTAATTATATCAATATGCTGACTATTGAAGATGATCAGGTCAAAAGTGAATTGATTAGGAATACCATTAAAAATTTAGAAGATCAGCTAAGCGACAGAGCTTCTTTTTTTAAATGTCACAGGGCTTTTATTATTAATCTGTCCTATGTGCAAAATGTAACAGGTAATTCACAGGGATTTAATGTTGATTTGCTGAATCTCGATAAATCGATTCCTGTATCCAGAACCTACACCAAAGACTTTAAAAAGAGAATGGTTGAATTGGACAAACCCATGTAACTCATCACAATTTATCACATGTCGTAATTCGAATAATGCAAGTCATCCCAAAAGCTTGTTGTATATCCCATTTGTATTGTAGTTCAGTGATTTGATTTTATCATTGCATCAACGAATTAAGTTTTAAACATTTAATAATTGAGCAATGAAAAAGAGAATTTGGATTATTTTAACAGCAGTGGTTTTATTTACTATCGGACTATTTTTAGAGTTTACAAGTGGAGGAGTATGCAGTATTGGAAACTTCAGTTTTAATTATTTCTCTACAGGAGATTATGCCCTCGGTGTATTTGCCTCCGGAAAATTTGCCATTGGTATATTTTCAGTTGGAATCTTCTCCATTGGAATTTTTTCCATCGGAATATTTAATATTGGATTGTATGCCGTGGGATTATTTGTACTGGCATGGAAAAAGCGTTTACCTAAAACATTAATGGAATATTTAAAAGTAAATCAAGAGGAAGCAAAGGCATAAAACAGTCCTTTTTAAATAGCGGCATAAAAGAAGTAATTAATGCACACTTTTATGCCGCTGTTTTTTTATAGTGTTTTATATCGTAAATTAGGTTTTCAATTAAAATCTTAATTATGAGGTCTTCTATCATATTATTCATCTTTGCACTTATCCTTTTAAGTTGTTCGCAGCAAAAGCAGGATGTAATTATTCAAAAATATTTTGAAGCATTTAACCAATCTGATTTTAAGCAAATAAAAAAGTATGTTGATAATGACTTTGTAATGTCAGAAGGAGATTTTAAAATTTGTTCCTCTGTTAATGATCTGCAAACTGTATTTAAATGGGATTCTGTTTTTCAGCCAAAGTATAAGGTTTTAAAAATAGTTCAGACAGATGATAAGGTTGAAATTGAAGTATCAAAAATAGATACGCGGGTAGCTTATTTGCACGATGAGCCTATGATTTCTAATGTTTCGTTTGAATTTAAAAAGGGAAAAATCAGCAAACAGATTATTAAAGATTACAAGTATTTTGATGTTAAAAAATGGAATGGCAGATTAAAAGACCTCAGAGATTGGATCAATTTGAATAAACCGGATTTAGCTGGTTTTGATAGGGATATTACTTTAAATGGAGCTAAAAATTATCAGAAGGCCATTGATTTATATGCTAGTAGAGATCTGGGTTTAGAAGAAAACATCTTTATAGATAAAGATTTGCAGTTGGTTCATTTAAAAGATTCTGTATTTGTTCATATTAGTTGGTCTGATTCTGAACAATATGGCAAGTTTCCTTCAAATGGATTAATCATAGCCCAAGATGGTAAAGCTATAATGGTAGATACGCCAATGGATAATGATAAAACAGAGGACTTGTATCAATATCTTAAGGATAAAATGAATATTGAAGTCACACTTTTAATACCTGGACATTTCCATAATGATTGTATGGGAGGAATTACTTTTCTTCATTCAAAAGGAGTTAACTCTATTGCCAATTTAATGACAATTCAAAAAAGCATAGAACTGGGATTGGAAGCTCCAAAAGAATCTTTTGAAAAACAAAGAGGTATTGATTTTTATGGAGAACCAATAGAATGCAACTATTGGGGAGGAGGACATTCATTTGATAATATTACTGTATGGCTGCCAGATAGGAAAATATTATTTGGTGGCTGTTTAATTAAAAATGAAAGTTCAAATAGTTTGGGTAACCTAGCTGATGCTGTTGTTGAAGAATGGGATGATACAGTTGAGAAAATAAAATCGTCTTATACCGATGTTGATTATATTATACCAGGACATGGAATGTATGGTGATAGTAAGTTGCTTGACCATACGATAGCATTAGTTCAGGATTTTAAATTAAAGCATTAAAATGTTGAGTCGGTTTGATAAAATGGGAGGAGGTTAAAAATGATAGGAATATTGTTGAGTGTGAATTTGTTCTTTCTTTAGTATTCTTCTTTGATTTCGTTTTGCTTTTCTCGTTTTATCAGGTTGTAGATGGTTGATTTTCCTATGTCAAGCTTTTTAGCCACTTTTAATACATTGTTGTCGTACTGTCGAAGGTAATGTCGGATAATTCTTTCAGTATATTCCTTTAGGGTCATTTCTTCAGCCAGTATATCTAATTCTGCCGATGTAGAGTTTAATAAAATATTTTCTTCATCAATTTTATGGTCGCTGGCCATAACTGCACTTAACTCAATAATAGCTTTTAGCTCTCTTACATTTCCTGGAAATCCGTAGCTTAAGAGTTTCTTTTTAGCTCGTGAAGTAAAAATCATGCCATCCATTCCATTGTCCTCACAAAACTGATTGAGGAAAAACTGACTGAGTGTGATAATATCATTTTGACGATCTTTCAATGGAGGTAGGTGAATAGGGAGTCCTAATAAACGATAGTATAAATCTTCACGGAAATTCCCTGCTTTAACTTCTTCCAATAGGTCTTTATTGGTGGCTGTAATTATTCTACAATTAACCTTAATAACCTCATTACCTCCGACTCTTGTAATCTCACGCTCCTGAAGTACACGCAGTAATTTTACCTGAAGGTTAATATCCATTTCTCCAATTTCATCTAAAAATATGGTTCCACCTTCAGCTTCTTCAAACTTTCCTTTCTTAGTTAAAATTGCTCCGGTAAAAGCACCTTTTTCGTGGCCAAATAATTCACTTTCAATTAAATCACGAGGTATTGCACCCATGTTTACCGCAATAAAAGCCTTGCTTTTTCTAATGGAATTGTAATGAATGGTTTTGGCAACCAGTTCTTTACCGGTTCCGGTATCTCCATATATAGAAACATTAATATTGGGTACTTTAACTGCTTTTTGTAGTAGAGCAAAAACCTCTTTCATTACCGGACTATCACCAATTATGGCATTCCCAAAATTGTATTTGGTGGCTATTTCATTTTTTAATAACGAAATCTCATCCAATAATTTCTTTTTATTTCGAATGTTATTTACGCTATTTAAAAGACGGTCCTTAATATTTTCATCTTTGGTAATATAGTCGTAAGCACCTTCTCTTAATAAATTAACCGCTGTGGTAATAGAGTCTTGTCCCGAAATAATAATAACCTCAATATCGGGGTTGTATTTCTTAATTTGCTTGAGAATTTCTTCCCCTGTGTAGTCTGGTAAACCAAGGTCTAAGGTTACAACATCAGGGTTATCGGGTAAATGTTTAAAAAATGTAGCTCCGTCGAAGTAGGTATCAATTTCAAAATCAGGATTTAGGGCAAGCGAACGCTCAATGAGTTTATTAAAAACGCGATCGTCTTCTACAATATGAATTTTCATTGATAACTAATTTTTAAAACACTTATAATTCAAATATATTTGCTTTTTGTAAATAAACCGCAATAAATGGCAGATGTTTTTGGTAGAATGCCAATTTTGTGGTGTAGATATAATATTTTTACAGAAAGGTAGTTTTATTTGTTATGGCTACGTGCGAAAAAAGATATAATGAAATTAAATAAGATATATTTTTTACTGGTCCTGATTTTAATTTGGGGCTGTTCTACTAAGAAAAACACTTGGTTAAGTCGGAATTACCATGATCTTACGGCCCATTATAATGTTTATTTTAATGGTAATGAAAGCTTCAAGGAAGGAGTAAAGGCTATTGAAGAGGCAAATGAAGATGATTATACCCAGGTGTTAACCGTATTTCCGGATTCAAAAGATGCCAGCAAAGATGTTGCCATGAGTGAGATGGATCGGGCTATTGAAAAAGGAACTAAGTTGATAAAAAAACATTCCATCACTAAGAAACCTAAACGAAGAGATGGAGATAATACCATAAAATATCAACGGTTTATCAGTCAAAATGAATTTAATGAATGGGTTGATAATGCCTATTTGCTTATTGGAAAATCGCATTTCTACAAGCACGATTACCAGATGGCTCAGCAAAGTTTTGAGTATATGTTCAGGGAATTCAGAACAGGTCCGGAATGGTATGAAGCTGAAATATACAGTGCCAGAGCTGCTATAGAATTAGGTGATTTAGCAAAGGCTAAAATTATTTTAGATAATTATGATATTGAAGGGAAAGCCCCGGATCGTTTATACGGTCTTTTTGCTGCGGTTTATGCCGATTACTTTTTACGTCAGCAAATGTATGGTGATGCGGTTCCTTATCTTGAAAAAGCCATTGCCGGAGCATGGTCGCGTTACTACAAGTTGAGATTGAATTTTATTTTAGCTCAAACATACCATAAGCTACAAAGATATAATGATGCAAACAGAGCCTATAAAACGGTGATCAGGATGAATCCTCCTTACCAAATGGCTTTTAATGCAAAAGTAAACAGGGCAAGTGTGATGTTTGGAGAGGGAGGTTTGCCAGCTGTTCAAAAGGAAATCGCTAAACTGCTGAGGGATAAGAGAAACTCAGAATATGAGGATCAGATTTATTATGCACTGGCTATGGCCTATCTAGCAGAAAAGCAGGAAGACGAAGCAGTGGATAATTTATTGCTCTCTGTAGAGAAAAGCATTTCTAACGATTATCAAAAAGGACTTTCGTTCTATCAGTTGGCAGATATTAATTATCAAAAGCCTAAATATAAACCTGCTTATGCCTATCTGGATTCAGCACTATATAGTTTGGACGAAACCTTTTATGATTATAAGAATATCTCAGAACTGCATGATGATCTTGAAGGATTGGTTACCAGACTTAATATTGTAGAAAGAGAAGATAGTTTGCAAATGGTGGCTCGAATGAGCGAATCGCAGCGAATGGCTTTTATCGATAATTTAATTGCAAAGGAAAAAGAAAGACAGGAAGAATTAAAGAAAAAGGAAGAGCAGGGAGGTGATGATTTATACTTTACAAATATGCAAAGTAGTTCTTCCGTTTCAAACCGAAGTGGAAAGTGGTATTTCTATAATCCAAATTCAGTGGCTCTTGGTAAAAGTGAATTTGAAAGAAAGTGGGGAAGAAGAAAATTAGAGGATAACTGGCGTAGAGCCAATAAAGAAGTAGTTGTAAATGAGATCTCTGATCCAGGAAATCCGGATGATATGTTTGGAGAACCTTTTGCTGTGGGAGAAAATAATTTAGAAGCAGTAATTGACTCCGCACAGGCAAAGTCAGAAAGTTCTGATCTTTTAAGTAGAGATACTTATATCAAAGATCTTCCGTTAACAGATGAAAAGATAAAGCTGTCAAATCAAAATATTGAAGAGGCTTTAATTATGATCGGGGTGATTTATAAAGATCAAATTGAAAATATCCCTTATGCTATTGATGCATTTAAAGAGTTAATCAGAAGGTTTCCACATAGTGCTTATCTTGAAGATGCTTTAATGAATTTGTATTTGTGTTACGAGATACAAGGAGATCAATTAAATATGGCTCAAATCAGAAAGCAGATTGTGGAGCAATATCCTGATGGTGAGTTTACGGCATTCTTAAATGATCCGGACTATTTTAAAAAGCGTGAAGATAGATTACGGAAAATAGAAGCCTTATATGAGGAGGCATATGCTGCCTACTTGTTTAATAACTTTGATACTCCTGTTGAAAACTACAATAAGGCAAAAGAATTAGATGAGGAAAATGAGTTATTACCTAAGTTTAAATTTTTAACGGGCTTGTCCTATGCTAAAATGGGTAATTTAACCGGTTTTAGAAGCGAGTTAAAATCAGTTGTAGAACAATATCCGGATGCTGAAGTAACACCTTTGGCTAAGGAAATGCTGGCATTGTACGATGAGGGAAGAACTCCTGTTCAAGGGCCGGTTAGTTCAAATCTAAACGAACTTCGAAACAAAGAATTTGAATTAGAAAAACAACAAAGTGGAGTTTTAGATGCTTCAGAGAAAGCGGCTAATGCATTTGTTGCAGACCATAAGGCTGTTCACAGTCTCATTTTACTTGTTAATGCGGAGGCAGATATCAATAGATTGAGATTTAATATTGCGGATTATAATTTCTCTAAATTCTTGTTGAATGATTATGAAATGACAGATCTGAAGTTGCCTGATGGAACTCCGGTATTTGCTATAACAGGATTTAATAATCGTTTGGAAGCATTGGATTATTTTTATTCAATTCGTGAGAGAAAAGATATTTTTGAAGTGGATGGAATTGAAGATTATCAACTGTTTGTAATTACTCAGGATAATCTTAAATATTTGTTGTCTTCAGGAGATGTAAATGGCTACGTTCCATTCTTCGCAGAAAATTATTTGTCAGCTGAAGCTTTCAAAAATATTGAACAGGATAAAGTTCCGGATGTAAATAAAACAGTGGAACAAGTTCAGGAACCAGAACAAAAACTTCAGGAAAAGACTGTTGATAAAAAACAGACTGTTGAACCAGTTAAGGAAGCAATTAAACCAGTAGAGGAAACAAAAGAAAATGTTCAACAAGCTGAGAAACCTGCGGAAGTTGCTAAAGAAAGTAAGGAAGTTGTAAAACAAGAGACTGTTCCTGATGTTAAAGAAGAAGAAAAGCCGGTTGTTACTCAAGATGATAAAGTAGCTGAAGAATCAACCGAACCACAGATTATTGAAAAACAGGAAGGTACTGGTTTTGTTTTTGAAGAAGGAACGCATAGTGCACTGATTCTATTTAAAAAAGGACGTATTAATATTCAAAGAACAGGTACCATCTTTAAAAATTACTCAAAAGCTAATTTTGGAAGTCATCTGGAAACAGAATTTGGTCCTAAGGGAACAGCTTGGTTTTATATTAAAGTAGATGGTTTTGCCTCAGAAAAAGAGGCCAAGCAATATGTTGAAAAAATAAGATTGGATAGTTATTTAATGCGCGAGATTTCAAGGATGAAATATTACACCTGGGCTATTACAGAAAATAATTATCAGCGTTTAACAAATGAGGAATCGTACGAAAAGTATGAGGATTTTTATAAATTAAATTACTAGTATTTGAGCTATGATGGATGTGAAGAAAGCTAATATTCTTTGGGTTGATGATGAAATTGACTTGTTAAAGGCTCATATCTTGTATTTAAAAGAAAAAGGTTTTTTTGTTCAGACTGCAACCAATGGACAAGATGCTTTGGATATGGTCCGGGAATCGCATTTCGATTTAATTTTTTTAGACGAGAATATGCCCGGTTTAAGTGGACTGGAAGTGCTTAGTCAGTTGAAAAATATGATGCCGGAAGTTCCTGTGGTTATGATTACCAAAAGTGAAGAAGAGGATATCATGGATCAGGCAATAGGCAGTAAGATTTCAGATTATCTGATTAAACCGGTTAATCCAAATCAAATATTGTTATCCATTAAAAAGCATATCGATCAACATCGTCTTGTGGCAGAAAAAACCACCAGTAAATATCAAACTGAATTTGGAAAAATAGGACTAAAAATAAATGATTCCTACTCGTTTAATGATTGGGTAGAGGTATACAAGCAACTGGTTCATTGGGAAATTGAATTGGAAGATACAAAGGGAGAAATGGATGAGGTGCTTAAAATGCAAAAAACAGAAGCCAATCATGCATTTACAAAGTTTGTAAAAAATAACTATACCAATTGGATAGGTGGAGATGATGAGGACGCTCCTATGTTATCCAATCAAATGATGAAGCATGTAGTTCTTCCTATGATGGATAAGGGAGAAAAGGTAGTTATGCTGGTTATTGATAATTTCAGATATGATCAGTGGTTGATGATTAAGCAGGAAGTATTAAAAGACTATCGTATAGAAGAAGAAAAATTATACAGTAGTATTCTGCCAACGGCTACTCAATATGCAAGGAATAGTTTATTTTCAGGTCTGATGCCTTCTCAGATAAAAGAACTTTATCCACAGTACTGGCTCGATGATCAGGATGAGGGAAGTAAAAATCAATTTGAAGAGGAGTTGATCGGAACTTTTTTTGAGAGGTTCAGAAAGAAAGTTAAGTATTCCTATCAAAAAGTCAGCAACATGGATACCGGAAAGCAGTTGATTGACAATTATAATCAATTGCTAAATGATGATTTATCGGTGGTGGTATTTAATTTTGTCGATATGCTTTCTCATGCCCGTACAGAAAGTAAAATGATTAAAGAATTGGCAAACGATGAGTCAGCATACAGATCATTAAGTAAATCGTGGTTCTTACATTCGGTTATGAATGAGTTGTTGATTAAACTCGAATCGGAAAAGGTTAAAGTGTTAATCACAACAGATCATGGAACTATTCGTGTAAAAAATGCGGTGAAGGTGGTTGGAGATAAGAAAACCACTACCAATCTTAGGTATAAACAAGGAAAAAATTTGGCATACAATCCTAAGGAAGTCTATGAAGGAACAAAGCCTGAAGAATTAATGTTGCCAAAGGTAAATGTGTCTACCAGTTATGTATTTGCGACAAATGAAGATTTCTTTGCTTATCCAAATAATTATAACCACTATGTTAGTTATTATAAAGATACATTTCAGCATGGAGGAATTTCTCTGGAGGAAATGTTGATTCCATATGTAATTTTGTCACCAAAAGGTAATTGATTTTATTAAAATTGAAATGAAGAAGAATTTTATATTGCCAACAATAGAGCAATTAAGTGAGGTTGCTGATGCGTTTTTAAAAGCTTTTCCAGAGCCTGGAGTTTTTTGTTTTTATGGATCTATGGGTGCCGGTAAAACTACTTTTATACAAGCCTTGTGCGAAAAACTAAAAGTGGTTGATGTGGTCAATAGCCCTAGTTTTGCTATTGTTAATGAGTATAATACAGATGGAGGAGATGTTGTGTATCATTTCGATTTCTATCGTTTAAAAGAAGAGGAAGAAGCTTTTGACTTAGGCTACGAAGATTACTTCTATTCTGATAGTTACTGCTTTGTTGAATGGCCAGAAAAAATATCATCCTTATTACCTCAAAAAAGATATGATGTTACTGTAACTGTACAGGATGATATGTCACGCAGTATTGAAGTAGCACAAGTTTAAAAAAGATAATTTATAGTCCGTTTTTTAGAGATACTTATTGTTGTTATGTCTTCTTAGTACAAGGAGATCTAAATTCGTATTTTGTCTTAGTAAACAGAATTGAATCCTTAATTATAAAGGACTTCTTTAAAATTAGTGTGTCTATAAATCTATTTTTAAGAAAAAAAGTGGCATTTTTGTACGTCAAAATTTTAAGATACATATAAAAAGATTAATATATTATGCAGACCGTAGTAAGTGGAATACGACCTACAGGTAATTTACACCTGGGAAATTATTTTGGAGCAGTAAAGAATTTTTTACGAATGCAGGATGAGTACAATTGTTATTTCTTTATAGCAGATTATCATTCTTTAACCACGCATCCAACCCCGGGAGATTTGCATAATAGTGTTCGTCAGGTTTTAGCAGAATATTTAGCTTGCGGTTTAGATCCTGAAAAATCAACAATTTATATACAAAGTGATGTTCCTGAAATAGCAGAGTTAAGCTTGTTAATGAGCATGAATGCTTATTTGGGAGAGTTAGAAAGAACAACATCATTTAAAGATAAAGCACGTCAGCAACCAAATAACGTAAATGCAGGTTTGTTAACCTATCCTGTGTTAATGGCTTCCGATATTATTATTCATCAGGCAGATAAAGTTCCTGTAGGTAAAGATCAGGAGCAAAATATGGAGATGGCTCGTAAATTTGCTACACGTTTTAACCATATGTATAAGCAGGAGTATTTTAAGATACCACAATCGTTTAACTATGGTGAGGCATTGATTAAAATTCCTGGGTTAGATGGATCTGGTAAAATGGGTAAATCTGATAATAATGGAATATTCCTAGTAGAAGAGCCAAAATCTATTACTAAGAAAGTGATGCGTGCTGTGACTGATAGTGGTCCAACAGAATCAAATTCAGTAATGACAGAACCAATTCAAAACTTGTTTACCTTATTGGATGTGGTTTCAACTCCTGATACAGTTGCATATTTTAAAGATAAATTTGCGACTTGTGAAATTCGTTATGGAGATTTAAAAAAGCAATTAGCTGAAGATATTGTGAAATTTACTGCACCAATACGCGAAAAAGTAAATGAAATTAAAGCTGATGAAGCTTACTTAAGTAAAGTTGTTAAAATGGGTAGAGAAAAAGCTCAGGCTAGTGCTGCAAAAACGCTAAAAGAAGTAAGAGAAATTATTGGAATAAAGCATTTCTAGTTTAATCTGGATATACAATATTTGAGAAGAAGGTGTCTGTTTAGGCACCTTCTTTTTTTGTTTATACCTATCACATTATTGTGTAATTGTCTTGTTTCTTAAATAATTATGATAAGTAATCAGGGAAGGTGCGTATTATGTGGGAATAGTTAATGTATTGATATGTAGTCATTAATGTGTTTATTTTAAAAATGATTACAAAAAATATAGTAGTATGTATTGCATAGTACCTAATAAAAAACATATATTTGTAATACAAACAACAATGTTAAGAAAGGTATTGTGTTAAGAAACAAGTTGAAATTATCAACGGAATAAAACTTAAAGAGATGAAGTTTTCAATTAAAAAGAATTGTTTGGTCGTATCACTGTCAGTTGTAATTGTATCTGCTATGCTTGCAATTGCTCCAATTAATATTTGTGATATAAATAATTCGGATGAATTTAATTCATGCGAAACGGAAGAGCACAATGAGAATAATTCTGAGATATCATCCAAGAATGTGGGATTATCAGTTGGAAATCAATTTTTGGTAAGATTATAAAAAAGGAGGGAGAAGATAATGAAGGTTGAAAATACAAAAGCACAAATGCGAAAAGGTGTACTGGAATATTGCATCTTATCCATTTTGTCAAGAAGCGATAAGTACGCCTCAGATATTATTGCCGAATTAAAGGAGGCAAAAATGATTGTAGTTGAGGGTACTTTATATCCATTGTTAACCAGATTAAAAAATGCTGGCTTATTAGGATATAGATGGGAGGAGTCAACACAGGGACCTCCTCGTAAATACTATGAACTTACAGAAAGCGGTAAGGATTTTCTAAAAGAGTTGGATGCATCATGGCAAGAACTCGTTGATGCGGTAAAATTTATAAACAATAACTAGCAAAAGTCAATATCATGCAAAAAACAGTCAACATAAATTTGAGCGGTAGCGTTTTCTACATTGATGATGATGCTTATGCTTTGTTAAGACAATATCTTGACAAATTAGAAAACTATTTTGGTAATCAAGAAGAAGGAAAAGAAATAATCCATGATATTGAAAGTCGCATAGCGGAACTATTCAATGAAAAGCTAAACGACAAAGGTGCTGTTGTTAATATGGCAATGGTAGAAGATGTGATTGCAAAAATGGGTCAACCTGAAGACTTTGAAGAAGAAGCTTCTGAGGAGAAAGAAACAGGATCTTATAAAGAAGAAAAATATTACAAACAAAAGAAACGTTTATACCGAGATGTGGATAATCGGGTTTTAGGTGGCGTTTGTGGTGGTATTGCAGCCTACTTTAATACCGATCCAGTATTTGTAAGAGTTTTATTCGCTATACTTCCATTCCTAAGTTTTGGTATTATAATTCCTGTATATATTGTTTTATGGATCATAATTCCAGCAGCAATTACTACTGCACAAAAGTTAGAGATGAGAGGTGAGAATGTGACGATTAAAAATATTGAGAAGGCAATTCGTAACGAATATGAAGATGTAAAAGAGCATTTTTCTAAAGTTCGAGAATCTAAAATGTATCGTAAAGGTGAGTCGTGGTGGAACAGACTTACCAAAAGAGATCGAAATATTGTGATTGTAATTGCTGTTGTTGTTGGAGCAGCCTTATTGGCTAATATATTTCAAATCCATGTTTTTAACGAAAACTTTGTGTATACAACCAATTATCATAACGGCTTTTTTTTTAATGTTTTTCATGGAGGTGGAGTTATGGGATTAGCCATTATATTATTAATCATCGGATTGATATTCAGATCAATATTTAAAATTGTGATTTATTTAATAGCATTTTTATTTATAGGTGTACTCGCCATTAAAATAATAGGTTTTGTAATGGGAAGCGTTATTATGCTTTGCTGATAAAGCTTATAAAACTTATACTATATCGACTAGCCTATTGATGTGTTTTATAAAAACGATCATTGAAAATAAGATAAAATGAAGAAGACAATATATATAAATTTAAACGGTTATGCCTTTCATATTGAAGAGGATGCTTACGACAGATTAAGTCAATATCTTGATAAAATAGAGCGAAGTTTTTCAGATCCTGAGGAAGCTAAAGAAATTATTGCAGATATAGAATCGCGCATCGCTGAAATTTTTAGGAGTAGTCATCCTTCAGCTGATGAAGTGATCACATTAGCAAATGTTGAAGAAGTGATAAAAACAATGGGTGAGCCTCAGGATATTGTTGATGAGGATGAGGTAGGAAGTCAGACTAAAGAGGAAACAAAAAGAGATTCTGATTCTGGTTACAGTAAAAGGTTATACCGTGATCCGGATAACCGTGTTATCGGTGGAGTTTGTGGTGGATTAGGTGCTTATTTTAATGTGGACCCAATAGTTTTTAGAGCTATATTTTTAGTTGCATTTATTATTTATGGTTCATCATTGTTGCCTTATATCATTCTGTGGATTGTGATGCCCAAGGCTGTAACAATCAAACAGAAACTTGAAATGAAAGGACCTGCAGGATATGAAAAGTGGGAACAAAATTTGAAAAACGAATATAAAGATATCAGTGATCGTTTTACAAAATCCAGGACTTATCAAAATTTTAATAAAGATGTTTCTGAAACTTCAGATAAAATGGGATATGCTTTGCGTAAGTTTATTGGTATCATAGGTGGAGCTATTGGAATTGTTATTATGGTTAGTACTTTAGCATCTTTAGTAGCCATTATTTTAGCCTTCACAGTAGGATATACTCTCTTTGATTTCTCTAATATTGGCGATTTATATACCACTATTCCAAGTTACTTTTTATATCCACAAGAGGTTACTTTAGGAACCATATCTGTAATAATAATAGCAGGTGTGCCGTTGTTGATTCTGTTTTTAATTGGATTTAAATTGGTATTTAAATTTAAAACAAGAGTAGGTCTGGTCGCTTTAATATCTATTGTTATCTGGATTGGTGGATGGGTAATGTTGGCTTATACGTCAGCTAAAGTGGCTAAGAATTATTCAGATGTTGAGGCAAAATATACCAAAGTATTATTGGAAGAAACCAGATCACAAACAATCTATTTTAAACCGAATGAAAATACATTTACTCCGGATTATAAGGAGCGTCTGTTTGAAATAAATCGATTAGATATTTATGCTTCTGAGGAAAAAGTATATGTTGAAGGTGATCCTAAAATTGAAATAAAAAGAGGTCCTGAATTTCAGGTAACGATTAAAAAATCAGCCAGAGGTTCTGATTATTCAGAGGCACGGAAAAATTGTGATCATATAGAGTATTTCTGGATGCAAAAAGATTCTATCGTTTACATAGATCCAATTTTTACACTAACAGAAGGAGCTAAAATCCGGGATCAGAAAATTCAGGTTGTATTTACGATTCCAGAAAACTATAAAGTAGATATTGCGGATGAATTAGATTGGCATGTAAATAGCAATTTAAACTAAAACAATAACTCAATTAAAATGTAGTAATATTAACAACCTGTTAAATTAATAATTATGAGAACAATAATGAGGTTTAGTATTTTATTTGTTTTGGTAGGATTTATCCAAACATCTATATTTTCACAGGAAAACATATCCAATAAAATGTTTAGTTATTTTCGGGAATTGGATGAGGTCACTTACTTTTCGTTTTCAAAAAACTTAATTGACATTGTTGATCTGGATATTGATGCAGATGATGACGAGGCCGCAAAAAAAATTACAGGCGACTTAAACGAAATTAAGGTAGTTATCTACAAACCTGATTTTAAACCTGAAAAATCGTTTCGGGATCAAGCCATGAAGTTTCTGAATAAAGGAGATTATGATTTAGTAGAGGAAGATGATAATGACGATGATACAGAGGTGTGGATTCATAGAAAAGGTAAAAAAATATATGAATGTCATGTTATTTTTCAGGGAGAGCAAAATGGTGTTCTACTTTCTTTTTTCGGAGATTTTAATGTGAAGGATGTGAAAAAACTAAAGGAAAAAATTAATGATTATAAGTAAGTGAAATAAGATTTTTCACAAGAGGTAATTTATAGCGTAAAAAAAGGTTTGTGTGAATATGGTTTATCACACAAACCTTTTTTTATGCTATTTGTTTTTATAATAGCTATTGTGCACCATACGTTATTTCTTTTCAACGTATTGTGTCAAAAAGTTGAAAGATGTAATTTTTTTAAATTAATGTAACTGTTAGCATATATTTAAAGTATAAAGGTACAATTAACTTGTTTTAAAGAAGAATACATATAATATTAGAATATATGAAATAAGCCGTGAGAATTGCGAGATCGACTAAATCAAAAAGTTCTCAAACGTGAAAATTACTATATCTAGTAAGGTGCATGTGGCAAATAAAATCAAATCCCAACAGATGAAAAAAGGTTTACTTCAGTCAAAATTTGCACGACAGTTATTTTTGTCGGTAACCATATCAATTGCGGTTACATCCATCTTTTTAATATCAATGTCAAATAATCATATTGGTACTCTAATAAAAGATGCAACCGTACATGAGTTAACTACCGTTTCGTTTGAGCGAAGTAAGCAATTTGATGCTAAATTAGAAGAATTAAAGGTTTTAGCAGAATCATTTGCCAATGACAAATACTTATTGGATTTCTTTAAAAAAGCCAAGCAGGGTGATGTCGATGGCGAAATGAAGCAAGAAATTGAAGAGAACTTACTACAAGAACGATTATTGCAGCCTGAAATTATAGAGAACTTATTTTTCTCACTGAATGGAATTGTTTTGATTGATGGATTGAATGGAATTTCTGAAGGTTACAACTTAAAAGAAGATAAAACGACAACATGGTATAATGATACCTATCAATTAAAAGATGCTGTATTAGGGAAAATTGTAAAGTCGCCAATAACAGGACAACCAGTGGTATTAGCAAGTTTTCCAATTTTAGATGAAAACCAGGAATTGTTATCACTTTTTGCGGTTTCTATTCAGTTAAATGGTTTTTCTCAGCAAATTGTTACAAATGCATCAGGAAGGGAATATAAAACCATTGTAATTGATGAAGATGGGGCAATTATCGCATCCTCAGACACAGCCAAAATTTTTAATTTAAACATAAATACTTCAGACGAGTCTTTGGCTAACTTATTTAAAACAATTCAAAATTCTCCTAAGGGTACTGCATACTTTGAAATTGACGATACAGAATGTATTGGAGCATATAATAAAATGACCAATAACCTGGTGGCACTTTCTTACATTCCTGTTGAATCATTTCAAAAAGAGATAGACTTAAATCTGTATGTTGGAATTGTTATTGTTTTGGTAATGATTATAATTGGAAGTACATATGCTTATTTCTTTTCGCGAAGAATTACCCGACCAATTATAGCAATCAATAAGCTCATAAAAAATATGTCAAATGGTGATTTAACTCAGAAGTCGGATGTTCAGTTAAACAATGAGATCGGAGAATTATCTGAAGCATATAATCTAATGATCAGGGAATTAACCAATATTATAGCAGGTATTAAAGATAATATCTCAAATTTTAATGATGGAACAAGAGAGGTTGCCACTAATGCCCTACATATTTCAGAAGGAGCTTCAGAGCAAGCGTCATCTATAGAAGAGATTTCTTCGGTGATGGAAGAAATTACCGGAACGATTAATCAAAGTGCAGAGAATTCTGTAGTTGCCAATAAAATATCGCAGGAAGCTGCAGAAGGAATGAATAGTGTGAGAACTGATTCAGAAAAGGTGGTTGAGGCAAATAACCGAATTAAGGATAAGATTAAAATTATTACGGATATAGCAACGCAAACTAATATTCTGGCTCTTAATGCAGCAGTTGAAGCAGCAAGGGCAGGCGAGCAGGGAAGAGGTTTTGCAATTGTTGCTGCAGAAGTTCGAAAACTGGCCGAATTAAGTAATAAAGCTGCTAAAGATATTGTGGATTTAACAAGTGAGAGTTACGAGTTGTCTCTTTCTTCGTTGGAAAGAATTACAGGTTTATTGCCCGAAATAGAAAAGACTTCTAATTTGGTTCAGGAAATTTCAGCTGCTGCTCAAGAGCAAAATAATGGAATCAATCAGGTTAATTTTGCCATTAGTGAACTCAATAGTGTAACTCAACGGAATTCGGCATCGTCGGAAGAGTTGGCATCAACTTCAGATGAATTGTCATCTCAATCCAAAGAGTTGCTGCAGTCGATATTGTACTTTAAAATTAAGGAATGATATAAATGAAAAATGGGAATCTGCTCTTGGACAGGATTCCCATTAGTTTTATGTGGAAATTATTTTTTTGCTTCTAATAGCTCCTTGTTTTTATCACTCCACTTTTTGCAGGCTTCATATGTCGCTTTTGCAACAGAAGGAATGTCTTCAAAATCCATTAAAAGTCTATCCTCCACTAAATCATGCAATTCACTGGCTTGTATACCAGCTTTAAACTTTAACTTGTTTACTTCTTTTTCTAATTCTTGTATTTCTACCTGGCTCATAATTGTATGTTTTAAATTTGATAATTATAATTCAAATAATAAGCCATGATGTTTATTTTGCTGTTTTTCAGTATTTAGAGAAATGAAAACAAACAATATTGTTGTGTAAAAAGGTAAAGAACTACCTGATTGTAGGATTGAAAAATGAAAATAAAAAAAGGGTAAACGATTCAATTTACCCTTCTATATACCCCCTGATAATTCGGTTAATTGAATTTTCTTTCGATAAACGGATTGATAAAAGGTTTTTCGTCTTTATTTTCGGCGTGAAAATCCAATAGTTTATCATACATCTTTGGGTCAGCCCATTCCTCTTTAATGGCATCACTAAACTGAATATCATTTAATCCATAGTCAAACCATTTTAAATCTTCCATATAGGCTTCGGCGTAACCAGTGTCTGTTTCGTGTACTCTTACTGATTTAACACTTACATTTCCTTCTCCGTTATTAAATTGAGTAGCCTCTAAAATCTTATTAATTAAAAATAAAATGGTTAACGAAAAGCACTCAGCCGATGGAGAAACCGGCATTTCAATATATCTTTCGCTGTTGTTTTTAATAAAGGATTTAAAATCATCACTTTCCTTATTCCACATGGCATAGGCATGATCAAAACTATCTATGATATCTTTTATGGTTCCTTTTGTTAATCCAAAATCATAAATCATCTGGCCAAAGTCCAGTTTGTCAGAAGTCAAAAATACTTCTACCACATAGCTATGCCCATGTAAGGATTTTTTGCATCTGTCGCTTGAACAATCTCTGACAATATGAGCTCCTTCAAACTTAAATTTCTTTCTTATTATCATTGTTTATTTTTCTTTATTTGATTCAATTGAAATGTGGGTGTCTGTAATTTAAAAGCTTTATCAAAGTTACATACCTCTAACTTCTCTGCGTAAGTCAATATCTTTAAAATCTCCGCCATAGTATTCGCTTGAGAAAGAACCTTCATTACTCTGCGTACCTCTCAGCGATTCACAGGTATGTACTAAACCTGAGAGCTTTACATAAACAGATGCAGTTTCCGCTGCCTTACTAATCTCATCATAAATCATTTTAGTCAGGTTTTCTTGTAGGTGTCCTCTTCTGGAAACCCAGTCAACAATCCTTTGTAATTTAGAAATCCCTAAGACTTTTTCATCCGGAATATAACTTACCAAAGCATATGCACCATCTCTGAAAAGTGTACTGAATGGCGCTAAATGATGAGAGCATACAGATACAATATCAATTCTTTTAGTAATTGGAAAACGTTGTTTTTGTTCGTTCGGAAAATTGGCAATGGCAGGTCTGTCTGACCATCTTCCTGATAACAATTCAGAATCATCATTAAGGCTATTACCAGTATACATTTTTGTAATACGATACGGAGTTCCTTTTTCACCTCCAACATTAGGATCATTCATGTCAACTTTCATGGCTTTAAAGGCCTGAACAAAATGATACTCCGTAATGATTCTCATGATGTAATGAGCTTGCTCCGAAACCCCTCCGACACTTTCCACATTGTCAGATATTTTAAAATCCTTTAGGTTATTATATTCATTCCAGTAAACTAAAAAGTTCTCTTTAGGATACTGTTTATTAAACTGATCTCTAACAAAATCTTTTAAGTAATCAAAAGGACCTTCTACTTCAGGTTTGCAACCATAATATTTATAGGTGTCTGCTAATCGTTTATTTTTTTTGATAGCAATATTTATATCTACATCCTTCATAATCTTCAGTTTTATGCATTCTTATAGTACAACATACATTTATCTGGTATTGTTTAAGATATTGGTTTAATAAATTAAACACGACTGATTGAATTATCCTTTTAATATAGTAGGTGTATAGGATTAAGAGATGCAAAGTTGTATGGTTCAAAGAAGAAATGTAGAAAAGAACAGACCGAGTGGTCCGGACCATATGATCTCGCTATCATTAAAAAAGAAGGCAGGTACCTATAAAAATTATACCAGCCAGAATTTATAATTAGAAAGAAATCTTATCATTAATCTTCATGGGCTTTCCACTTTTCTTTTCCAAAACGAGATGTTAAGATAGTAATGATTTCATTTGCAGAATATTCTATCGGTTTATTGGTGATATTTAAAACTTTAAAACCTCCTTTTTTAAATAGATTGGCAGCAAAATCCAATTCCATTCTAACTTTTCTTCTGTCAATATAATCGGTATTTGGATCCATATGAATTCTGGAAACTCTGCTACTTCGCTGTGCAATTAAGTAGGCCATTGAAATCGTTAATCCAAAAACACGGTTTGGATCAATCTGAAAAAGTGTATCAGGTATAGGCGTACCAGGAACAATGGGTACATTGGCAACCTTCCAGCCAAACATGGCGAGGTAAATGCTTAATGGAGTTTTTCCGGTTCTTGAAACACCTGCTAAAACGATATCTGCAGTTGCAATTTTTTCAGCATGCTGGCCATCATCATGTTGCATTGTAAATTCTATGGCTCTGACTCTTCGGTAGTATTCCATATCTCGTAATCGGTGCAAACCAGGTTGTTCAACAGGCTTCATGTCTAAAACAGTATCCAGATAATCTGACATGTTACCAACAAGATCAAAATGTCTGATTTCCTTTTTCTCACAAGCATCAACCAATTTTCTGCGTGCAATGTGATCTACCATTGTATGCGCAATTACACCATTGTTGGCTACAACCTTATCGGTAATCGTGTCAATTTGTTCCTGAGTAGAAACTTCAGGTTCTATAATTACAGGAATTTTATGATTGGGATATTGTATAAGCATTGATTCAACCAGGGTATGTCCGGCCACTCCTTTACCTCCGGATACCACATAAATAGGAGGCATATTAGAATTTTGTTCCATAATAGTAGATTTTTGCTTTAAGATAATAAAAAGTAGGATTTTGATTAATATTCAAACAGATTTTGTTATGGGAATTTATGCTGGCATTTTCATTTTTTTAATAGTCACAATAAGTATTCTTTCCCATAAGAACCTTTTATTTGTCAATCGGTTTATATAACATTAAAACATTACCTATTATTTAAATGCAAAGTTTCAGCCAATTGGTTCTGAAGTATTTTAAATCAAAATACTTACAGAATATTTTATATGCTCTTTTTGTGGTTTTTGCCCTTGCAATAATGTATAAATATGGTTTTTATGACGAAAGGAGTTCTGGAAAAGGAGCACCTAAATCAGTTAGGGGAGAATTAATACTAAAAGAGCACGACTTTGATCATTCAGAATTATTTCAGCTGCAAGGCGAATTCTCTTTTTATTGGAATAAACTCTATTCAAAAGAAGATATTAATGCTCTTGAAGAAAAGCCGGTTTTTGTAACATTACCATCCGTGTGGAATGATAAAACTATTTATTCCGATGATATTACTGCAGAAGGATTTGCTACGTATTATTTAACAATAAAAGTACCTGATGATGGTTTTTATGGCATAAGAGTAAAGGAATTGGATTGTGCATATAAACTAATGGTAAATGGAGAAATTATTGAAGTAGGGAAGGTAGGCACTTCAACAGAAACAACCGTTCCTTCCTGGAAACGTCAGGAAATATATTTCTACTCTCACAATAAAAAGATTGATGTTGTTTTACAAATATCAAATTTTCATCATAGAAAAGGAGGGCCGGAAGATGTAATGTTATTTGGCAAAGCGAGTGATGTTAGAGCATACATTCTTAGGCAATTAAGTTTATCCATTTTTTTACTTGCGGTATTTTGCGCTCTGGCTGGATACTTTTTGCACATTTATATTGTTGGTCGAAGAGATGTTTCAATTATACTATTCAGTCTGTTGTCAATGTTTGGGGTTCTTCGATTGGCAACAACAGGCGAGAAGCTGTTGTTATGGGTTTTTCCATCAATGAGTTGGGAATTTGCCTTGCGTATTGAATATCTTGCCTTTATAGTTATTACCGGTTTGTTTTTTAGTTTTTTACGGACCTTCTATTCAAAAATATTTACTAAAAAGATGGAGTTCGCAGTATGGCTGGTTATCGCTATAAGTGTTGTGCCAGTGCTATTTATGTCTCCATTTGTATTTACTTATATACCTTTATATTATCAATTTTTTGCTTTTATAGTAAGTAGCTATATGCTTTATGGTGTGTTTATGGCATTACTTAAAAAGCTAGCGTTTTCGGGAGTGTTTTTTGTAGGAATCTTCTTTTTTTATGCGTCATTTATTAATGATATATTGTACTTTAATAAAATGATTGATTCCGGCTTTCTGTTGCCTTACGGATTATTCTTTATTTTCTTTTCCTTTTCTTTTGTAATGGCTAAAAAATTAACCCATTCCTTTTTAGAGGTGGATTTGTTAAGTACGGCTTTGAAAAAGCATACCATGCAGTTGGAACAGGAAGTAAATGTGCGTACGCAAGAAATCAGACTTCAAAAGGATTCGATTGAAAAACAGGCTTTTGATCTTGAAAAAGTAAATAAAAAACTGATAGAATTAAACAGGTTTAGAGATGGAATGACCGGTATGATTGTTCATGATTTAAAGAATCCATTAAATTCTATTATTAACCTTTCGCAAATGCATGATATGCCCGACAGAGATAAGTTAATTTGGCAGGCCGGTATTGAAATGCATAACATGGTATTAAATATTTTAGATGTTAATAAGGCTGAGGAAGTTGGTTTTTCAATTAACCGACAATTTTTAAATTTAAATGATGCGATAACATCTGCAATTCATGATGTAAGTGTAAATGTTATGCTTAAAGGTATTTGTATAGAAAGGATTGAACCTGCGCAATTTAACACCTTTGGCGATTTTGATATCATAAAAAGAATATTGGTAAATATTCTGATCAACGCCATTAGGTTTTCACCAACTAATGGTAAAATTTTTATCACATTAGAAAAAGATGGTGAGCATATGGTAATTTGTAAAATTAAAGATCAGGGACCTGGTATAACAAAAGAGATGCAATCAAAAATATTTGACCGATATAAGAGTGGTGATCAGGCTGATCAGAGTTTGCGATCTACAGGACTAGGACTTGCTTTTTGTAAACTGGCTATTGAAGCTCATGGAGGAAGCATTGCAGTGCATTCTAACTTTGGTGATGGTGCTGAATTTCAAATTCTGATACCCGTGGAATCTTGTTCCTTTATAAATAAGGAGCGGATAAAAAACGAAGATGAAGATCAGTCTGTTAAACACAGTAAGCTGAGTTTGCAAAGTAAAAATTTGATAGTACCATATTTATCTGAACTTAAAGAAAAAGAGGTTTTTGAAGTTACAGATATCAATAAAATCCTTGGCATGATAGGAGCTTTAAATATTGAAGAAGGCCATTGTTTAATAGAACGAATAAATGAGGCCGTATTTAGTTGTAATCAGGAAAGATATATTGAAACGATCAATCGTATATTGAGCTAGTGTTTATGAAAAAGGGATGTGGATGGCCTCTAAAAGTGCCGGATTAACACAAGAAAATGCTATTTTTGAAATAAAAAGCGGGATATGTCTAATTTTAAAATACTTATTGTTGATGATACTATAGGGAATTTAAAACTCATGGTTTCGATATTTGAAAAATACGAGCCTGAGTATAAGATATATCAAACGAATAATCCTCAAATGGCCTTGTCTATTGCCATTAAAACAGAGCCGGATTTAATTATTACAGATTGGAATATGCCATCTATTTCTGGCATTGATTTGATCAAAATTTTAAAAAAAGAGGACTTACTTAAGGATACGCCCATAATTATGGCAACAGGAGTGATGCTTTCTTCAGAAGATTTGCAAACAGCTCTATCTGCCGGAGCTACAGATTATATCCGAAAACCACTTGATCCGGTGGAGTTAATTGCTCGCTGCAAGTCAGCCCTGCTAATTTCATCCTATTATACAGAGCTGGTAGAACAAAAAAATAAGGACTTAGCCGAAAGTTCATTACATCTGATAAAGGCACAACGTTTTAATCGTACTTTTGCTTCAGAGATTGAAAAATTAAAAGGAATTATCTTATCCCACCCTGATAAGGCGGTTGAAAAATTGGAGAATATTAAATCTGAATTGCTGCAAGAGGTTGAAGAAGAAGGTTGGTATCGGTTTAACATTTCCTTTTCACAAGTACATGCCAACTTCCATAAAAAAATCACCGAGGAGCATCCCACAATTACACCTGCAGAACTGAAGTTATGTACCTTTATTAAACTTGGTATGGCAAATAAAGAAATAGCTACTGTTTTAAATCAAACTGCCGACAGTATAAAAACTTCAAGATATCGCTTGCGCAAAAAACTTAATCTGGAAGGAGTTAATCTTGAAACCTACTTAACGAGCTTTTAAAGAAAAACAAAGCTTCCTTTTTTGCCCTATTATCTGGTAATCTATTCTTTCCAACTACCATTGTTTACTTTTTGCTTACTGTAAAAATATTACGCATTCTAATAGCCTCATTATATTCGCAAACGCTTTAGTATGTATTAAAGTACCTCGTAAAAACTGGACTGAGTAAAATGAAAATTTAGGAAAAATAGCACTGGATTTAAGGAGTTATCCACCCTTATAATTTTCGATTTAAAAGGTTCTTAGTTCCATTAGTCAAGATAAACGTAAAGTTTATCAGTTTTATTAATCAATCTATCATGTTAGAGAAACTGTGAAATGATAATAGCGTATTGTGAATTTAAAAAGGTAAAGGAGTACCAAAAGACACAAAACTCTTTTATTGAAATTGAAAATAGAGAATGATTAAAAGAATAGAACATATGAATTATAAAAAATTAACGAGAACATTTTTTCGACTAGTATGTTTGGATTCGTTGGTAACATATTCTGCAGTGAATTTTAGTATTAGGAATAAAAAAGAATGAGAAAAGGATAGGAGAGGGGTAATTGTCAACAATACGCTGCTTAGAATAAAGTATTGTGCAGTAGAATCTTAATGTGTCAATTTAAACCATCTATAATCTCAATACATAGATTTAGAATTACTTGAGAAAACAAAAACAATTATAATATGCGAAAAATTTTACTATTGAGCTTTGCGCTCTTGAGCTTTCTTGTGAAAGCTCAGGAGGGAACAAAGCAATTAATGCCCAGTGCAACAGATCGATTGCGAATACAAATGCCTACCTACAGTAATACCGAAAGTAGGATTTATATTTATTTAAATGCAGGTGAAAAGCTCCATTTGGGTATGAGAGTCACTAGTACAACTGCAAACTATCAGTTATATGATCCTTCAGGAAACATTGTGATATCAGAAACACCTACGCCAACTACAGGTGTTGGATATATTGCCAGTTATCAAGAGGCAGTTAATGGTCCGGAGGGTGTTTACTTAAATGGAACGCAAACCTCAACTGCTGATGGATATACACCTATTGTATATACTGCAACAACTACCGGTAATCATTATATAGGTTTTAGCAGTAACATTTATCTTAACTACTTTGATGTTACAGTAACCGATGCCAGTGATAATATCATTGTAAATGCTGATCAACCCAATAAATCAGCAGGTAGGTTGTGGTCTTATAAATGGAACTTTAGTACAACAAGTTTTACGCAATATCCTGTAAATGCTGATTTTTATGTATTTACATCGGATGAGTTTGTAAATAAAGTAAAGTATAAAATGTATCCAAATGTTTTTTCTTTTGCTGTAAACTCCTATGGTATTAATGATAGCAAGGCAAACCCTATTGAAAAAGCACAAAGTGTTACAGGAAGTAGGAATAATATTGGAGAATATAAGATTTTCTTAAATGATCCTGATCATGTAGCCTTTACAGGAACTTCTTTACCACCACCAATGTTGAAAGTGTGGTTAGAGGATACAAAAATCTATGATTATGATTATGATAGAGAACCACAGTTATTAAATATTAATGCGGGAACAGTTACTTTAGAAAAGAATGGCGCAACTTGTACCTATGGAAGTAAAACACTGTTTAAAATTGAAACAAATATTTCAGGATTTACCACGATACTTTTAGATTTAAATAACGATGGAGTTTATACAGCGGGAAGTGTTGATAGATACCTTAACGTAGATTTAAATGTAGGTACCAACTATGTAATATGGGACTTTAAAGATGATTCAGGTAATGATGTAAGTGATGGATTAGTTAATGCCTCTGCTACCTTTTTAGGTCGGGGCCCTGCTCACTTTCCAATTTATGATGCAGAGGCTTTAAGTGGAATTGAAACAGCCTCTGTAAGGCCATTTAATAAGTTAGGGCCTACCCTGTATTGGGATGATTCAAATATTTCAGCAATCAGTGAGTGGGGTGATAATACGGGTAAAATGGACGAAACTGTTATTACCCAGCTTAAGATTAACGCCGGTATTGAACGGATTTGGACTTATTTTGGGAATAATGGTGGATTTAATAATGGTAATACCAACACAATGAACTCATGGTTTAATGCTATTGATCTGGGTTTGCCAAGTATTCCTATTAATATCTCAACCAACCCTTCAAAATGTGAAAATGGTGATGCTCCTATAGTTGCAGATATTTATAAGCAGACTCCAATAAATACAAATCTGACTTTTAGTGCAACAGACTTCGAGAATAAATTTTTTGATATCTCACAATCTCTGAATAAAATTCAGATTCTGTCATTGCCAAATCCTGCGCATGGCATTTTAAAATTATCAGGTGTCAATGTTGCTGTGAACGATGAGATTCTACAATCTGATATTTCTAATCTGGTATTTATTCCGACCACTGATTGGGGGGGAGAAGCCAGTTTTGAATATAATGCCAGCAACGGAACTTATTATTCAAACGAATCTGACTTTGTTTATGTGGAGGTTAACACAGATCCCGTTATTTCTGACATTGCCGATCAATCCATTTGTGCCAATGCAGATTTAACAGATTTGCCGTTTACAGTTAGTGATACAGAAACTGATGCAAATGATATAGAGGTAATCGCATATTCTCATAATACAGAAATTGTATCAAACCAGAATATTACAGTTGGAGGTTCAGGTTCAAACCGAACAATCTCTATAACACCTAATACTGATGCAGCTGGTTCTGCAATTGTATATGTTAAAGCTGATGATGGTTATTCTGAAGTTATTAAAAGCTTTACACTTTATATTGGTCCTTCAATTGAAGTGATGGGTGATACAACAATCTGTAGTGGTAATGATTTGAATTTATCTGCAGAAGAACCAGGAGCGACTTATTTATGGACCGATCCTAATGGTGCAACATATTCTACTCAGGATTTAAGTATATCGAGTGGTAGTGTAAGTTATGGAACTTATTCTTTAACAGTAACCAAAGGTGGGTGTGTGCATTCGGATGATTTTGAGGTTTCACAATCTCCTCTGGTAACATTTACAGGTGAAACAACTGCATGTGCAGGAGATGAAATTTCATTGAGTGCGACAGAAACAGTAGCAACATCTTATACCTGGACCAATGGATCTCTTATATATAATACTAAAATTTTAAAAGATGATGTAAGTACTTTGGCATCCGGCAATTGGACCTTAAAGATAACAAAAGAAGGATGTACAAATACTTCTGAACCATTTGCAATATCATCAAATAATGCTCCGGCAGTAAAAACTACAACAGGAAGTACTGTTGAAGCTGGAGATAATGGTGTGGTAACAATAACTTCAAGTGAAAGCAGTATTGTTTATAAAGCCTATATTAATGGAACTGAAGTAGGAAGTGCAATTGGAGATGGAAACGATTTGTCAATTAGTATTTTACCAAGTAAATTGTTAATTGGTTCAAATACAGTTTCAATAATTGCTAGTGAAGGTGGTTGTGAAACTCCTCTTTCTGATGTTACAATTACAGTAAATCAACCTAAAATATCTGTTGGTGATGTTTCTGTTAATGAAGGAAATTCAGGAACTAAAAATATGCAGTTTGTTGTGTCGCTGAGTTATTATAGCCAAAGTGATATTACTGTGGATTATAGTACTCAGGATAATTCTGCAACTGTTGCAAACGGTGATTATCAGGCACTAAGTACAGGTACTATTACTTTTGAATCCGGAGAAACATCTAAAACGATCAATGTTACTATAAATGGTGATAAAACAGCCGAACTTGATGAAGCTTTATATCTTAATTTATCTAATGCAGTAAATGCTGTAATTGAAGATGCTTTAGGTGTTGGAACAATAAGTAATGATGATAATGCTCCTATACTAACAGCATCAGACAAAAGTGTAGCTGAAGGGACTACTGCAGTAGAAACAGTAAGTGCAACAGATGCCGATGCAGGAGATAGTAAAACATACTCAATTAGTGGAACCGATGCAAGTTTCTTTACAATCGGAGCAACTTCAGGTGTGCTGACATTTAAAACTGCACCAGATTATGAGAATGCAGCGGATGCTAATACAGATAATGTTTATGTATTGAATATAACCGTAACAGATGGTGGATCAAATACTGATACGGAGACTATTAATGTAACTGTAACAAACGTGAATGACAACAGTCCTGTAATTTCAAATGCCTCAGCAACAATTGCAGAAAATGCATCAAACAATAGTGCAGTGGTAAATATTGATGATGACAACACGTCTTCAGACCTGGATGCGGATGGAGAGACCATCAGCTACTCAATTACAGCAGGAAATGGCGATGGCATTTTTGGAATCAATTCATCGACAGGAGCTATCACAGTAGTTAATAACAGCAAGTTAGATTATGAATCAACAACTTCATATAGTTTAACTGTACAGGCTACAGATGGAACAAACACTGATAATGCAACTGTTTCCATTAGTGTATCGAATGTGAATGACAATAGTCCTGTAATTTCAAATGCCTCAGCAACGATAGCAGAAAATGCATCGAACAATAGTGCTGTAGTAAATATTGATGATGACAACACGTCTTCAGACCTGGATGCCGATGGCGAGACCATCAGCTACTCAATCACCGCAGGAAATGGGGATGGTATCTTTGGAATCAATTCATCTACAGGAGCCATCACAGTAGTAAACAA
>NZ_JAPDPJ010000069.1 GCF_026013605.1 Plebeiibacterium sediminum | reverse complement strand
TCTTATTTAAACTATCAAACACCTGATGAGTATGGAAAGGTGGTTATCAGAAATGTGGCTTAACTTTTTGTCTAGTTTTTTATTGCAATTCCAGACACCTTAAAGCAATTGTTGGCCAGAAGTAGGTTGTTTAGAAAAGCCACAAAAAGGAGTGGCTTTTCTTATTTTATATCAATAGTGTAATTGAATTAAGCCTTGGGACAAGTGTTTGTTAATTCTATTTTGTATTTTCGATAATGCCAAAGTGTATGTGTTACAGTCTAATAACCATATATTTATACATCATTTCCAAGTCAATAAACAGGATAGACACCATATATCTACCATCATCAAAAATGGACGTTGTTATTTTAGTATTCTTATCTTCCTCCTTACAATAATAAGGTATTGTCTGAAGATGATACACAACACCATCATCCGTTTTACCTGATCTTATTACCGGATCACCTGTCTGGATAAAATGTAAGGTTTTACCACCTTTCATTAATTCGACGTCATAATCCATCATTTTAATTACTCCGGTATCTTCGGACCAATCAATAATAACTGCAGACGGTTCTTTACTTGTATCTACCTGTTGCATTGAGGTTATGCGCAAAATATCGTCTTCGGCTTGAGTATTGATGAAGGTTGTTAAGATAAAGGTTGTTAAAATTATTAATTTTTTCATATCAAATATGTTTTAGTATATACAAATATATATGGCAATTAGTATGTATTATGTTTTATATAGCTTCAATATAAAGCTAAGACAATTAAGACTTTACTTTTCCTGCTATTGCTTTAAAATCCTCAAAATACTTTATGCCTTCTTCTACAAAATTATTTAAACGATTTTTGATTTGTATTAGATCTTCCATTTCCATCGCATCAAGAGGGGTGTTTCTTTTATAACCATTTAAAAGACGCCAGGCTATTGGGCCATCTTCTACATTAAAACCTATATTGCCACATTCTTCAGCAATAGCTTTAATAATTCTGGAATTGTTAGAGACTTTATTTTCATTGTTATTCCAAATACAAAATGGAAAACCATCACCATCTGAAATAAAGTCACATCGCACTTCTAATTTGTTAGGGAAAGTATGTACACTCCAATCTGAAATGCGCTCATTCAAGTTGTTGATAATTGTCTCGCATACAGATTGTTTATATTCAGTTGCCGCAGTAGAAAGTGCCTGAGCTTCTTTAACCAACTTCGGGTTATCTGCAAATAGTTGAGTGTAATTATCTTTCATTTGATCCATGGTTAGTTGATTTGTTAGCTTTTTGATGAGTATGATGTACTGTTTTATTGATTCGCGAAGTATTGGTGCGTCAGCAGCTTCTTTAAGACATAATTCAAGCCAGTAGATAATATGTTTTCTATATGAAATACAAGTGTAATCTTTACCGGATACTAGTTCACCTTTGCTTTCGATGGAAGGTTCATCGCCAAATAGAGTAAGATAAAGAACTGAATTATTTCCTTTGTTGTAATTACAATATCGTTCAATCTGTTTATTCTGATCTTTTGCATATATTTTGTTCTCGATTGATATATGATGTTGCCCATCAGTAATAAAGATATCTATTCTTCCTCCGGTGCTATTTTCTAAGTCAACAGTTGAGATATAATGCTCTAGCTGAACAGTTGCTGATTGTAGATTAATTCTGTTTATCGATTCTTTGTTTAAAGGATTGACAAAATGTGTAAGGAATATATTACCCATATTATGGTTTCCTTTGGGATTTAGCAACTCTCCCAAAAATGCAGAGTGTGTCTGGTTTTCTTTACGCTCAAGACCTAAGATTGAAAAAACATTGAAGTTTTCTCCTTTTAAATTAGAAATTTCAATACTTCTATCTCTTAATTCTTTTAAATGGGTGAGGGTAGCTTTGATTTTTGTTATTTCCATTAATAATTATTTATTCTTTTTATACTCAGTTCTGGGCTCGGCTACCATACTAACATCATCTTTTACTTTCATCTTTCTCACTTTAGTTTTTCCCTTTGTATTCAAACTCTCCTTAGCCTTTTGTATCTCCTCCAACAAATATTTTGCATCACCGTCTGTTGGTAATTGCTCCACCAACTCTACTTTAAAAGCTTTGTCTAATATTTATTTTATAGTTAAGCGTATTTGTATTTACTTCTCATTCGGCCTGTTGTAATTGTGCATCAATTAATTCACGAGTTTCAGCTTCCGACATTTCAATTTTTGCCGTAGCTTTCTTCTTGCGTATGTTAATTTCATTGGCTCGCTCTTCAGTAATACCTTCTGTCTTTCTTTCTGCTTGTAGTTTATTGAATTTATCTTCCAGTTCTTTATAACTGGCTTCAAGAGTCAGGAGTTCTTTTTGTGTATCTATATTAACAGGAGGAGTAAACTTGATATCAGATAAATCAATACTTTTAATAGAATAAGTTTCACATAACCATTTGGCTATATTAAATGCAGAAAATAAGATTGTTTTAGCATCTTCACTTGTTCCCTTATTTCCATGAACTGCATCATTTCCCTTATTTTTAATGGTAAAAAGCAAATCCTTGACTCTTTCAGGAAGTACACCATCATATTCAAGTTCTTTTAAGCAGTTGTGAAAAGTGCTTTCACGAGGTAATTCCAATCCATGTTCATCAAACAAAATATGGACATACTTTTCTCCGAACTGTCTTAATTTAAAAAGAGCAGTAATGGGATCTGAATATATATTAAGTTCAGCGGTTTCTGCAATATTAGCTAATATTGGAAATTCCTCTTTTAGAAAAATAAAGTTGCTAGACATTTGGGCTCATTGATTATTTTGAACATCTAAAATACTAAACATTTTTAAAATAACGCATATTGTATTATTGCTGTACGGGTACATAATAACAGTAAAGGGATTTAATTCAGCTTCAAATTTTGAGTAAAAGATCATTTAGTTAGCATAAATAAACAAACAAAGAATTTGAAATAAATGCTTGTTGCCTGCTTTATTATTCTTTACAAACACTAGTATACACCGTAACTTTGTATTACTTAAATATATTAAGTCATGGGACGTATAATATTAGGGTTGTTTCTAATTATGTTCTTAAGTTGTACTAAAGAAGATGATAAGTTTCCAGATCCTTATGGAACAAGGTTTTATATTAATAATATTCCTGAGTTAATTATTGAACCGTATTTAACTTATGAAGAAATTCAAATGGAAATTGACGGAATTCATGGAATGATTCGTTATGTAGACACTTGGTATAACTTTCGGTGGCCAAAAGAAGGAGGCTCGAGCAGTAATAATGAGGTTCTTTTTATTAATTATCCGGATATGTCAGAATCTATTGGATATCATTATGCTATAAAAGAAAACTATTATTATATAATGGTGTCATCTAGTGAAAATTTCAAATATTTTAATCAAGTGATTGAGTATTACCTTAATTATCTTGATGAATATCCGTTGGTTAAGTCTAATGATTCATCTATTTATTATAATGACATGTATTTTTCTGAATATTATTCTCATTGTAATGATACAGAGCCAGTTTGTTGTTTCTTTTTAAATTGTCATGTATTTGAAGGTGATGAAGATTATGTGTCTTTTAATGGAAATAAATTTAAATTTCTAATTAGAGTTATTTTGAATTAAGCTTTTATAGACTATTAATTTTAGTAGATTAGGTTTTCCAATATTTTTATAGGATATATTTAAAATAGACTGCTTTTTATTTTGTTTGTTTCAGCATTCACTTTACAATAAATTTTATAAAGAGGAAGTGAAATTTGTGGGAGCTTTGTCAAATGCGTTGTCAATAAACGAAAAAAGCGCTGATTATCAGCGCTTTTTGTTGTCCCACCAGGGCTCGAACCTGGACTCTTCTGAACCAAAATCAGACGTGTTGCCAATTACACCATGGGACAAAACAAATTGTGGATTACCACAATCTTAATAAAAAAGGAGAACAGTGTTGCTCTCCTTAAGTGATTCAGCTGGGGTTCGAACCCAGGACCCCATCCTTAAAAGGGATGTGCTCTACCAGCTGAGCTACTGAATCTCCTTGTTTTGTGAGTGCGTTATTTTCTAACGCGGGTGCAAAAGTAGTGGAAATATTTTAACTGCCAAATTTTACTGAGCTTATTTTTGATTTTTTTCTTCAAAATAGTCCGTTTTATCGATAAGTAAGTTAAAATACTCTGTTCAATCTATTACTTTGAATTGACTAATTAATTATAAATAAAGATATTATAAATTTTGTTATTAATGTGATTGATGAGCTAATTAAAATAATAATTATTGATCATTTTTATCAGCACCGCATTTATTAAACTATGATACGGTGCTGAAGTACATAATATACTTCTCCTAATATTTAAAAAATCTAGGCCTGTTCATATTCACTGTCCCAGTCTGTTCCATCATCACCTTTTTGCCCTTCCATTTTAATCATAAAGTTTTTAGCAGGAAAAAAAGGTTTCATATGAATATCAAGATGTATTTTATCTTTTTGGATTGGGTCTTGTTCAAATCTTTTGATGGTAAAGTTTTCAATTAATTTATCTGGACCAGATATTGTATCTAAGAAACGGATTATTTGCCCTAATAATTCTTTCCGGGTTTTCGCATTAAAGTTTTCAAAGGCTCTCCTGTTCAGAAAGTCCATCATAACTTTCGTAACGTAATCAAAGACACGTACTACAGAATAGGTTTGTAAACCTAAATTATCTCCATTAAATAATGTTTTTGCAGAAAATGCCATTACTTTACCATATTCATTTACCATTGGTATTAAGCCCATTTTTTCAAGGTTTGCTATTTCACTTTTCTTTAGATCAAATCTCACACCTTGAATTTCATTTAATCCTCCATATTTTTTTCCTGCGGTGACCTGTGACATAAGAGTTCTATATACCTTTCCTGCTAAAGCTCCTGATGGAGGAATAAAAAGATCTTCATCTTCTCCAACTTCACTATAACGGCCTCTACCAACAAGCCAATTGCAAGTCATCATTACATTTGAGCGATATGTGTCCCCACCTGTTAAATTTGCTGCATCAAACATTTCCATTACATCATCTGGTTCATCAAGATGTTCAAAATCAGTAATAAGCATTACCTTGTTTTCATGAGCAATTTTAGCCCATTTTTCTATTACCATATTTGATCCTAAATAGCCAGGTAATACAAGAATTCCATAATTGTCACTTAGATCTAGTCGATCATACGAATTGGTTAATTCTTCTGTAACAGAATCAATAAACCGTGTATTATCAAGGTCTTTTAATTGATCCATTTCTGCATTAAGAATGGATATGTTTTTAATATTTGATTCTTCTGTGTTTTTATAAAAGAGAGCTATACTTCTATAGGAACGTTCAAGGTCTCTTGTATTTTCAATTGCCTTAGAGAGATTTTTCATCAGTGTTTGCTCTGATTCTTCAGCTTTTTCTTTGCAATTGTCAATCATTTCAAGAATATCATCTGCTCCATCTATTATTGTTTCCCAAATTTCCAGATTCTTTTTAAGTAAAGATCGTTCTTCTTTTTTTGCATTTTCAGACAGAAATATTCTTTTGCGGGCTTTGCGTTCTGGATTCATATTTTGAACACTGTCTATACATGATTCCAATAATTCGAAACCACCATATTTTGCTAATTGGTCAAAGCTTTCATTTAATGATAGTTGTTCACCTTGTGCATTTGCAGCAACCTGTGCTTGAGTTTCAGCCATGTTATAAATCTTTAGTTTGGTTTAATTCTTCTAGTAAGCCTTTAATTGCGTTTTTTAATGCCTCCTTTGCTTCATTATCAGTTAATGCAGCTTTTAGTATTTTATTTGTCTTTAGCTGTTTTATAATCCTGATATATTGATCTTTTTCGGTCGACAAATCTTTCAAAAATGGACTTTGATTTGTTATTCCCTTTACGCCAAAATCACCTAAGTTTTTAAACTGAAGAATCTCTTTTTGAGTAGTACCATCATTTGTTTCAAAGTCGATATTGACTTGAGGTTTGTAATGCTCAAAAACCTCTTCCACCGTTTTTATACCTTTAATAATTTCTGGTTTAATAGGAGTGTCAGACGTTAATTTTTCAACAAATAGCGTTTTGTTTTGAGGGATTTCCTGAATAGCTTCATTAGAGTCAAGTTTAACTTCTGTTCCGCCTAATCCGTAAGTATTTGTACTCATAGTTAAGTTTTTTAGATTGTAATTGATTTTATAATGGTCATCTAAATTGAATAATCCATGTTCTTTATATTAATACGTCGATTGTAACAGGTTCATTTTTATGGACAACATTAAGTTTAATCTCCATTTTTTCAGTTAAGCATATTTGAATAGTACATCCTTTTTTGATCTCTTCTCTGATGATCATTCTTGATAAAGGTGTTTTTAGTTTTGTACGAATAATTCCTCTGAGAGGGCGAGCTCCATATTGTGGATTATATCCTTCTCTGGCTAATAACGACCTTGCTTCGTCATCTATTTTTAATATAATTTTATGTTGAAGAAGAGATTCTTCCAACTCACTTATTTGAATATCAAATATTCGTTCGATCATATTTTCTGTAATAGGAGAGAAAGGAACAAGACCTGTAATGCGTCCAAGAAACTCAGGTCTGAAATATGAGGCCATATCTTCCATGAGCGTGGTTTGATTTGGTAGATTTCCACTATTGTTGAATTGTTTAATTATTTTTTCACTTCCAATATTTGAGGTAAAAAGAATAATTGCATTGCTAAAGTCTCCTGTTTTACCCAACCGATCGTGTAACTTACCTTCATCAAGAATTTGTAAAAAAATATCAAAGACGGACGGATGTGCTTTTTCTATTTCATCAAATAGTACTACAGAATAAGGTTTTTGTCTTATTTTGTTCACTAGCATTCCTCCCTCTTCATAGCCCACATATCCTGGAGGAGCTCCATATAATAATGCTGCAGAGTGTTCTTCTTTGAATTCTGACATATCAAACCTAATTAGTGACTCTTTGCTTTGAAATAAATATTGAGCAAGTTGTTTCGCTAATTCAGTTTTTCCTGTTCCCGTTGGTCCCAGAAAAAAGAATGATCCAATAGGAAGTCCGGGTTTGTTTAATCCGGATCTTGATTCCAGAATGGCATCGCAAATTGTTGAAATAGCTATGCTTTGTCCGATTACAGTTTTATGCAAAATATCTTCCATATTTAGAAGGCGTTCTCTTTCCTTAGTTACAATTTTTCCTACAGGAATTTTTCTGATTCTACCAATAGTGTTTGCAAGATCTGTATGATTAACGCAGTCTTGGCGGGTTTCAATATATGATTGTATCTTTTTGAAAACTTCGTTACAATTCTTTATGTCAATATTTTCTTCAGCTTCTAATCCTGTGTATTTTAATAATCTTTTTAAGCTTAGAATGATGCTGTTGTTGTCAAAATTTTTATCAGTTAATCTATTCTTGTTAATTGCTAACTCAGATGGGATTGTGTCGAGTTGAGTGCGAATAGAAGACATTGTGCTATCTAATAACATAATTGCAGAATCAGGAAGTTGTGACTCAGGTAGAAATCGTTTTGCTAACTTTACCGCTTCCTTTATTGATTGGCGATCAATGGATATTTTATGATGGCTTTCAAGTAGTTTTTTGTTAGCATAAATCATAAGAGTTGATCTTTCTTGATCAGGTTCATCTAATTGAAATCTTTCAAAATAATTTTGTAAAGGATTGTCTTTTTCAAATAGTTTTAAATATGCTTCATTGGAGGCGGTACAAATAATTATAGAATTTGATTTACTTAATTGATTTTTAAGTAGAAAGTATATGCTTTTGCCATTATTAGGGTCATCTAAAATAATTTGTATTTCATCAATGAATAATATAGGACGTTTGAAGTTATTGAGGTAATTGAATATTTTTCTTAACCTTTCTTCTAATTCTCCTTTGTGAGTGATGCCAGATACAAGAAGGTTTGTGTCTAATTCAAAAAACATACTATGTTGAAAAATAGTAGATGTCTTTTTTTCTTTTATAATAGAAACAATGCCTTGTATTAGTTTTGATTTACCAATACCTTTTTCACCCGTTATAACCACATTGGGTTTATTTTTTCTGCCAATTATTTCAGTAATATGCAAAATTTCCTGATCTCTTCCGATGACTTTAAAATCTTGAAAATTAGTGGATAATAAATTTATTAAATAATCTGGTTGATTTACAATTTTTTTGTTTTCTGGTTGTGAAGGTAAGTGGGAACTATTTTCTCTAAGACTTATAATTTGATCAGAAGTAACTATAAATGTTTTTAGTTCATCATGTGAGAAACCAACGCCAGGCGTGGCAAGTGATGCTAAAATATAAATTGGAGTAAGTAATTCATTTTCGAAATTTTTTGAAATGTTTAGAGCCTCTTCAATTATTAGAATAACGGATTTATTGTAGGCCGGTTTATCTATTATTGTTGAGCATTTATCGTATTCGGCCATTTTTACTTCAGCCCACTCTTCTAGATAAAAAATGTCAATATCATTTGCGAATAAAAGATCTTTGATCTTACTGCCTTTGTGTAATAGTCCAGTTAATAAGTGAGCAGGTTGAATTTCAGGATGTTTGTTTTCTATTGCCACCAGGCTGGCTATTTCAAATGCATTTATTGTTTCGGGAGAGAATAATTCTTCGTTATATCTCATGGTTTAGTTATTTATGTTAAGTTGTGTTGGTTTTGTTGATACGAATATAGAATATATTTTTTAATCCTATCAAATTTATTATAGGTAAAATTAATAAGTTAAAAAACGTTAAATGGATTAGTGCGAGGTTTTAATAGAATGCTACTTATATAGGTTTATTCATAGGTTGAAGGGTGTTTGTGTGATTTTTAAATATCTGGTTTATTGAATGATAAAATTAATTTCATAAAATAGTAATATCTCTATAAAATGTTACTTAGTCACTATTAATGGTTTGTTAATCACAATAAAGAGTGTATCTGTAAAAGATTGCATTTTTTTATTGGTGAGATTTTGTGTCATATTTCAACTTTCCTTTAAAATAAAGACTTATAGACATATTTGAAGTTAGGAAAGAATATAAATGTTAAAAACAAGAATTTTTATGATAAAAATAAATTCTATATTTTTGATTTAAATAAAACCAGAACTACAGATTACTATATGTTTTTTATTTTACATATAATAATCAGTAACCATACTTAATCTATGACTACAGAAGGATATTTTAACTATCCTCTTGATGTTGGGAAAATAATCAAGGGGAATACACTTCATCGAATCTCACTAAGAGAATCAATAAGCCAGCATCTTCATTTAATTATTACATCATATTTAGGTGAAAATTTATTTGAACCATCTTTCGGATGTGCTATTTGGCAGTATGATTTTGATAATACAATTACAGATAATCGTTTGAGGGATTTAATTAAAGATAGTTTAGAAAAAGCAATTTTATCCCAGGAAGTAAGGTTAAAAGGTGTAGCTATAAAAGTAATTATTTCACAATCTGAGATCAATAGTCTTGCTGTTTTAAAACGAATCAAAAAACGAGTTGATATTGAGGTTGATGCATTTTTGGTTTCGACTAACGAGGCATTTAAATATTTTGAGTATTTCTATTTGGGGCCCTTATCTTATTTTTAATTTCTATGTTTCATAAAGAATTTATACGCGACCGTATGTTAAAAGAGGTTGCACAAATGTGGCATATGGAAGGGCATGTTAACCATGATAATTTCGATCCATTGGTAAATATGCTTGTTACAGCGCTTTCTTCAGAGTCAGAATTAATTTATAAGGAAATTTATCGAACTCAGGAACGTGTGGCAGGTAGTTTATTGTCTAAATTAATTCCATATGTAAATAAAGGTGTTCAACCCGCACATTCAATCGTGTTGTTAAATCCAGGAGAGTCGTATGTTGAATTTCCTGGTCATACGGAGCTAACGACTCAAGTGCGATCTGCATCAAATGATTTAATTAATATTCACTTTGCTACAGCTCAATCGGTTAATCTAATTAAAGGAGGTGTTGTGAAAATGCATTCTTTAGGACAAAGTTTTGAGGTGGTGGATTATAGGTTTAAAGTTAAGTGTGAGGCTGTTTTTTCAGATAGTAGATTTATTAAGGATACGCAACTAAAAATTGATGTACGTTATGATGGAGGAAGTTTTGATTTAGAATGGATACCCGTATTCTTTGATTTACGTGTACCAGGTATTACAAAAGAAATGTTTTATACTAAATTGAAGCATGCAAAATTTTTCATTAATAATATTTTGGTTTCAGTTGTAGCTGACAAGTACAATGAAGAGTTGTTGGAAGAAGAGAATGTGCTAATTAATCTAGAAAATACGGTAAATGAATTTTATAAACATCAATATTTCAAACTTGAAATTCCTGAACAACTAAAGGTTGATCCTGTTGATGTATCTTACGAATACGAGAAACGTTCCCATATTTTTACTATTACAGTGGATTTTGGAGGATTTATTCATCCGGATGTTTTTAAAGAACTTTTTTGTTTTGTGAATACTGTACCTGTTATTAATATTCGTAAGCATAGTAAGGTGTTTAAGGGGCGTAATGATTTCTCAGTTTTTCAATTATTACAAGAGGATTCGTTTTATTGCATAAAATCTGTTTGCTCCGATACCGGAAAGTATTATCATATGTATAATGGAGGTGAAGTTGGTGTGGGCAGAGAGGGTACATATTTGTTAAGAAAAGAAGAGGTTGAAGGTCTTACGGCTAAAGGAGCAAAAGAAATCATAGATTATTTAGTGGGGGTTATGCGTAATGAAAATGCAGTGTTGTTAAATGTTGCCAGGGGTAATTTTTTAAATGATATTAAATTACTGAAGCAGATTACAACTAAACTTCAGCATACTATATCTGAATCAGATAATAAAGGTGACTCCACATATATCTTTCTTGCTGATGAGCAAGCTCCTGACTATGTGTTTATCGACTATTATACAACGAAGGGAAATTCTTTAACGGGTATTAAAGTTAATACTCCTGTGTTTGCAGTAAAAGGAGTAATGTTAAAGCAGCAGGGTAATTTTACCTTGACTCCTTTAAGTGGCGGAAGGGATGCATTAAAGGATGAAGAGTTTATTAATGAAGTAAGACATGCGATGCTTTCGGGAGGAAGGATTGTTACTTCAAGAGATGTATCCAGTTTAATATATAAGCACTATAGAGATTTTGTTGTTGATTTGAGCATTGAGAAAGGTATGATGGAGAGTGTTGATTTGAAAAGGGGATTTGTTAGAACGATTGATATAAAAGTAAAAACAAATGGTAATTTATCAGGTGAAGATTGTAGTTCTATAGGTAAGATTGTGTTGAGTGAATTGCGTGAGAGGGGTTCTGAGGTATTTCCTTACCGATTAATTGTGGATCAAAAAGAGATTTTAAAATAAGCCTAATTGATAATCATGAGTAATAAAAGCATATCTCAAGCTCAGTATCGAATTGATTCGAGAGTATTAAATTTATTTGTGCTTATTGCTATTATAAGTGTGGGTGTTTTGAGCTATCAATTTTATTCATATAAACCTCATGCTGAAGTGGATTTTGGTGTGTTGGGAGATAATCATAAGGTTAATGAGATGATTAAGTTCGAAAATAAAACCTACGGTAAACATGCATTCTTATGGAGTTTTGGAGATGGTACAAAAGTGTCTGTAAGACGCTCTCCTGTTCATATTTATAAAGAACCTGGCGAGTATGAGGTTTGTTTGTGTGTGGATAATCGGGATAAGAAATTTTTGAAAGTGATCGTGGAGAAGGCGTATGAGGAAGTTCAGGATGTAGTGATGCCTCTTATTGTGGGACCATCCACTGTTTTTGCAGGTAAAAAAATCATGCTTACTTGTCCTACTTCCAATGTTGCGAGTTATGAATGGTATGTAGAAGGGCAGAAAAATTCCTTGGGAAAAGAGAAGCAATTCAATTACGTATTTAAGAAGCCTGGATATAAAAATGTGTTCCTTATAGTAAATGGAGAAAGTAGATATCGGGTTAAAAAAAGTATTTACGTTAAGCAACAGAAGAATAATAATGTAAAAGGTATTGTTAGTGAGGTTGAAGATGATGCGGATGAAGATAAGTATATTCCTGAAACTCCGGATTTATATTCAAGAATTGATGAATTGAAATCGCAGGAAGAAGAAGCCTGGTTGTTACCAACAGATAGTGAGTTGCAGGTTGAGTTGGTTAATATTTTAACCAAGGAAGGAGATCTGAATGATTTTGTTAAATATTTAAATAATGGGACTGATTATAAAATGGTTTTGGTAAATCAGAGTTACATTACATTTAATGAGCTGGTAAAAGAATTAAAAGGGAATGAATTTGTTATAAAGGAGTTTTCAACGCTGAGGAATGAGAATAAAATAACCAAAATAACCATAAGGTATCGAATTAAAAGGAGATTTTTATAATGAAGACTAAAAGTGATAATTTTAAAATACATCGACCGGTTAATTGGTTGAATGGTATGAATATTAATCAATCTCATTTTGTAATGGAGCAAATGAGTAATTTATCATTACAGATGTCTGTATTGCAGACTTGTATATCTCCATTTAATTTTGGGTTAATTGTTGATAATGATAGAAATGAGCAAAATGTTTGGATTGATATTAATGGAAATATAGGTGTTAATATTGAGTTGAGTCATGTTAAACTATTGTTTCCTAGTGGATATTTATTGGAGTTTGAATGTAGAAATGAAAATCTGGGAGTTTATTATGCTTCAATTCCTGATACTGAAAAAAGTGATTGTGCCATTGTTTTAAGTGTTGTGCCCCATAAAAGAGTTTCATTTGGTGAGCCTGATGTGGAAGAGGTTCCTGTTCGTAAACCATTTATAATACCTGAGATAAATATTTCTGTAGTTGGTTTTGATAATATTGATCAATCATATTACGGATCAAATTGTATTGTATTAGGAAGAATATTAAATAAGGAAGGTGTTTGGCTTGTGGATCAGGACTATATGGCGCCGGTCCATAATATTTCAAGCTTTCCGGAATTGATTCGGGTGCATCAAAATTTTGAAAATTATCTTAGTAGCATTGAGCGAAGTACAATTGAAGTGATTCAGAAAATTCGTCAAAAGGAACAGAAGAATGAATTGGCTGCTATATTATTGGATTTGTCGTTACGTTTAAATGTTTTTTTGGTTGATGAGATTACTACTTATAAAACCCTGTCAATATATAGAACACCAATAGAAATGTTGCAGAGTTTTATTAAAATGGCTCGCTTAATAAATAATGTTCTGGATTTTTGGCAGGGCAGTGGTAGAGATGAAATGATGACCTATTTATCAGATTGGTGTGATATTTCACAAGGTGAATTCGAGAACTTAATTCATGGTTTAATACATCATAAGTACAATCATAATGATATTAATAAATCGGTTAAGCAGATTACTTATTTTGCAGATGTAATAACTGCGATGTATACTGTTTTGGCCAGTTTGGATTATATAGGAAAGAAAATAGATGTAGATCTGTTTGTGGCAGAAGAGAAGGATGATATAGAGGAGGAGATTGGAGTTGTCAGAAAAAAAAGGAAATTCAGTTTCCTTGGAAATTGAATTATCCCGTTCGTCCTATAGGAGGTTTTTGGAATTTAACTTAAAAGCGCATTTGTGTAAAGCTTTAAATCTTAAAAGAAAAAATAAATTATTTCACTTCTGTTGTTAGTTTGTTAATAAACAGGAGTATGGTTACTAAATCAAACCTGATGAACTATGAAGCCAATTAATTCAAAACAGAGAAATAAAGCATTTTTTATTTATCTGTTATTGTTTGTGATTACCAATGCATTTGTTGTTGGTATTGTTTACTTTAATTTTAAAGTTCCTGATGATGAAAATCAATTTCTACATAATAAAATAGATTATCTGTCATTAAAAACAGAAGAGCAAAAAGACTTTGTTCAAAAAATGAATCGTGTTAAATCACTTTTAGATACAATGGATACCCACGGTGTTAGTAGAGAATATGTAGAGCAGCTTATAAGTACAGAGTTGGCATTTATGAGAACTAATTTTGCAGCCCGGGATTCAAGCTATTTGGGTGATATGTATAACAATGTTATTGTAACCTATCTTGAATTAAAAGTAGCTAAATCTCAGTTGAAAGAGTTAGAAGATGCAAAATCAGATATTGATACTTATGTGGAAACAATAGATAAACTTAATGATAAGCTAAAGGAAGTGGAACGGGATTTATCTATTTGTCGTCAGTTGAATAGATGATGAATTGAGCCGCGGCCAGATTAGTCACTGTTTAATTTATTAATAATTTTTGAAGTGTGTTTTATATAATCAGGAATCTGCTTTATCATGCAGAATTGTTCCTGGTGGTAAGACTTTTATATTAAAAAGTGGCATATATAATGCTACAAAAAGATCTTTGACATATTGAATCTACCCATCCTTTTGAATAAATTAAGAAAGGATTATTTTTTATTTTCATTGATGAGATAAAAAGTATCTGTGCTTAATTGTTCTTGTTTATATAGCAATTGTTATAGATTCAAGCTTCCCTTTTGCTTCTATTACAAAAGGGAAGTGAGTAATTAGGTGTGATTGTTAGAAGACTCTTTCACATACAATGCAGTGATTTTCTTTAATTGAATTTCTGGTAATCGTTTGATCTACATTAATCATTTTCCAGGAACCTATAAAACGAGGTTTGCGATAGAATATCCATCCAAATTCATTACTTCCCTTTGCTGTTTTATATTCAATTGTTGATTCAGGGTGCTTTTGGTTGTAGTCATTGATAAAGTGGTAAAAGAATTTTCCAAAATCCATATTTTCAGGAGCTTTGACTGTAAATCGTGATACATTTTTTTCTTTAAAGTGTTTACTCATTTCCAGTTTTATAAGAGTTGGGTTTTTAAGTTCTTCAAGTTTAGGTTGTACGTGAGTTGATTGTATAGGGTATTCCCATTTTTTATAAACAGCAAGAGGTAATCGCATAGCACTTTCAAATAGCTCTTTAAATATCCATGGCAACATAAAGGTAAATGTTCCGGTTAAGAAAAGATAGTGTAAGTTTTTTATTCCCCAATAACCAGCTAATTGTAGAAAAATAATGGAACCAACTAAAACTACAATTAATGAAAATAGTACTTGCGCAAGCCATTTGTTATTGTTTTCCCATGTAAATACATTGTTTAAAGCGTATACATGAATGATTCCAAATATCAATGATAGAGCTTGTAGCGTAATATAGTTGGGTGTAAATGGTTTTGAAATAATGTTTTCAATACTAAATACGGAAAGAATAGAAAAGGCAAGGGCGCTGACTAATAGGTATATAATCGTTTTTTTCTTGTCTTTGGTAATTAGTTTTTTTATTTCTTTTATAAAAGCAATGATGGCAGCTCCAAATAAAAACATAATAATGCTGATTGTTTGGATGTCTCCATTTAATAAACTCTTGATGATCATAAGGCTTAGTTTTTAAGGATTTGTAATTTAGTTGAATGGCCTAATATGCCAAATTCTTCTTTTGTTTGATTGTAATTAGGTTTGACTTTTATATCGTATTCAATTTCTATTGGAAGTAGAAATTCGAAATACATTTTTATGAATTTATAATAGTATCCATTGGGAGTGTAGTCTAATAATTCCTCATCTGAAATGTCATGCAATACAAATGTGATATGGGGCAGGCTGTCGGATGTATTGCCAATTATGAAGTTTTGTCCCAGTATTACTGCGGTTTTCTCTTTGTAATTAGGTAAATTTATTTCTATCCAGCTGCGTTTGTATGATATTTCTTTTTTTAGATGACATGATAATAGTTGGGTAATGTGTTTTGTATTGCCCTTGATTTTTTTTGCATATGGAAGAATGCGTATCATAAAAACAAATTCATTGTCTTTTATCCATGATTCTATTCCCCAAAACTGCTTAAAGAAAGAGCGAAATTCATGACTGTTATTTAAAAGACTTTTTTCTTTGTTTTCATTTTCAACTAATAAATGAAAAAGATGATTTTCAAAAGGTTTAAAAAATAGACGGGCATTAGCTTCTTCTTTTCTTTGGATATTATGTGAGTCAAGTAGGTGTTTTACTGTTATCTTTTTTTCTTTTTCAACATACTCAGAATGAAAAAGACCTTCAGGTAGCATGTCGTAAAATCCATTTCTAGGAATGAATAAGTCAATTTTGTTTTGGTCGTTTCTATACTCGGAATTATAAACATCCTTTCTGTATGAACGGTTAAAGTTACTCGTGAAGTTTGTTTGTATTGATGTTTTATTGATGCCTAAATCGATTAATAATCCGGCAATTACTTCGGCCTTAATATTGATCCCCAGATTGTTTAGGGTTTCTGCAATTTGATTTAATTGAATGTTTGGTGTGCTCATCGGTTAAATAGTTTAGCATTAGATAGTATTGTAATGTTGTTTAGCGTATCCTTAATTTCTATATAGTTTAATTCTCCATTGGTTGAGGCGTAAGTGAAGTGCTTGTTTTTAAGGTATAGACCCACTAATTTGTGTGAATTATTCTTTTGTTTAAAGAAAATCAGATCACCTTCTTTCAGATAGTTTGTATTAAGATATGGATAAACCTTTTCACTTTTTAATATTTCATCATAACTATTCGGAAGTTCTATATGATATTGCTTGTAGCAAATATAATTGATGAATAATATCGGATATGGTATTGATTCAAAATCAAGGGAATCTTTTGTGGAATTCCAACTTTCAAGATTTTTATACAGGCTTAAGTTGTAAATGCTGTCGGTGGGGATTTTTAATAAGTATGCGAATTTCTTTTGTAGTGCATTTTGTTTGTAGGAGTCTATTGTTTTGGTGTTATGGATCACTTTGGGACTGCAGTTATGTAGTGTTAGTATAATAAACAAAATAAGTGTGTTTTTCATTTGTTTTAGGTTTAGGTGATTTTAATAATATGTTATATACAAAAATATAAAAATATATAATAAATAGCTAATTTATGTTGTTTTATAATTTAATTATGTGTTTTATGTTTTGGTGTAACTATTAATGAGTTAATGTTATATGTGTTTTAGTGTGTTTTTGTTAGGGTCGCGGCGGGTTGTAAAATAAAATCAAAATAAAATTGTTAAAATAGTAACATAATGGTTAAAATTATTATATTTGTTTTGTACTTATATAAATAAATTATATTAATTAATTAAATTTTTAAATTATGTCATTTAAAGCGAAATTAAACGTTGGAGGAACAGAAATGAATGTTCTTACTTGTAGTTATGATTTAACGCAAGAGGTTGATGCAACTGGTCGTCCTTCTTCAGTTACTCGTGGTGGAAGAATTAAATTATCTGTTGAAAGTACTGGTGGTACGGAATTGTTTGAGTGGATGTGTAATAACTTTGAAAGAAAAGATGGTACGATCACTTTTTATAAAAGAGATACTGATTCAAAACAAAAAGAATTGGCTTTTACTGAAGGATACTTAGTTAAATATGAAGAAAAATTTAACTCGGTAGATAATATGCCTATGTCTGAGGCTTTTGTTATTTCTGCTCGTGAGATTAAGATGGGTAATGGTGAGCATGTTAATGAATGGGTGTAGTAAGTAAGTGCTTATTATAACGAAGGACGACATTGCACTGTCGCCCTTCTTGAAAATGTCAGGATGTCTGCAACATACTAACGGTGTAAAGGTAAAACTTTATTATTAGAATTATACTATCCTGACAGCTTATGCTGTCACATTTATTGTGGCAGCAATTTATAGTAGATTTCATGTGCTAAGTATCCTGGTTTGTAAGATGTGGATATTTTTGAGAGTTGAAGTGATTAAGTGTACCTCTCTCAAATAAAAGAGTGTGAGTTTTTGATTTTTAGCCTTGTTTATTGCGAGTAGAATCTACTTATCCATTTATAATTTAACAAACTATTACCTGTATAACTATGTCTTTTTTATCTACTTTAACTATTGATGACACAGATTATAATGTATTGAAATGTCACTTTGGAATGAATCAGGCCATAGCCAAAAATGGGATGGCTGTTCAGAATCCGATCGGTGGAGGATTAATTAGTTTAGAGATTGAATCAACTTCAAATACTGATTTATTTGATTGGATGGTGAGTGCCAATAAAAAGAAGAATGGCAGTATTACTTTTTATCGTAGAGATGCCATGTCTCGTCTAAAACGTTTGGATTTTACAGATGCCTTATGTGTTTGTTATGATGAGGATTTTGATCATCAAGGAGCTAATCCAATGACCACAAGAGTAACGATCTCTGCCAGAGAAATAGTTTTAGAGGATGTTACAGTTACAAATAACTGGACGGTGGTTTAGTAATTATTGTGTAAAATGATTATAGAGCCACATATTTATGATCTTTTGATTATTAGCTAAGAAAAAATAGGAAGTAATTAGGTCGAGGCCAAAAGTAAGACGGGGTAGTTTTTTGTCTCCTTGCTTCAAATTATATATTATATCGGGTTGGTGTTTGATTCTAAGAGTTGGAAGTATGAGAAGTATATCTTTCATCTTCCATCTCTTTACTTTAAAACATAAAAATAACTTGTAGTGAGAAGTGTAAGTAATGGGCTATAGAAGATTATAATGCTAATGCGCTTATTATACTTCAATAATTATTAACCAAAATTAGAATATTTAGGTCGTAGGAATAACCGTCAAACTTTCGACTTCAAACTCATTAAGCTATGGCATTACAAACCATTATTACTGTTGCTATCGATGGACAGGAATATCAGAATATCAATAATTTTTATTTATCGCAGTGTATTTTAGGTCACCATCATTTTACGTTTGGTTTATTGTATAACCATTTTGAAGAAGATGGTTTAGCAATCATAACAAAAAGTCAGGACTTAATTGGTCAAACCGTTAATATTACAATATGTAATTTTGATGATAGTGCAGCTATGGCAGAGGGGTTTTTTGCTGGTGTTATTACAGAAGTTGAGGCCGATAAATCGCAAGATAGTCTTGGTGGAGATTGTATTGTCATAAAAGGTTATAGTCCTACAATACTAATGGATAATGGACCCCATTGTAATACTTTTGAAAAAATAACTTTATCAGATATTGTAGGTGCGGTATCGGGTGATTACGGTGTGGGTATTAAAATAACTCCATTGAATACTAATATAATTGAATATGCGGTACAGTATAACCAAAGTAGTTTTGAGTTTATAAAACATCTGGCTATTAAATATGGAGAGTGGATGTATTACGATGGACAAGAGATCAATTTTGGAACTAATAGTGGTGATGAAATAACGCTTAGTTATGGTGTTGAATTAACTGATTTTAAGTTGCGTTTGATAACCAAGCCTAAATTGGCCGAGTATGTAACCAACGATTATTATACAGATAAAGCCAGTACGCAAAAATTAGCTAAAGGAACAGCATTACCCGACTATTATAGTGTTGTGGCTGAAAAATCAAAAAAATTATATATACAACAACCATCGTCATCGTATTTACAACACAGTGCCGATGGAAGTCAGGATGTCAATATGCAGACTGCAGTTGGTGTTCAGGCAGAAGGAAAAGTTGCAGGTATGGTTTTATTAACCGGAACCTCGCGTAATTCGGGTGTAAAAATCGGATCCACAGTTTCAATTGTTCATCAAATGGTAAGTCAGGAAGTGGAATATGGTAAATATGTGGTGGTTGGTGTAAAGCATTTTGCAAGTGAGTCGGGTGATTATCAAAATCATTTTGAAGCCATCCCTGAAGGAGTAGTAAATCCTCCATATACAAATATTCATGCTCAAAATAACTGTTCAACACAGCGTGCCGTTGTAATGGAAAATGCCGATCCCGAAACATTAGGACGTATCAGGGTTCAATTTCCGTGGCAAACGAGTGCATATTCACCCTGGATACGTATCGCACAACCTCATGGTGGAGCCAATAAAGGATTCCATTTTATACCCGAGCTAGGTGAAGAAGTAATGGTGGGTTTTGAGGGTAATAATGTAGAAATGCCTTTTGTAATAGGTTCGTTATATAACGGAACTTTAAAAGTAGATGAATTTACAACCGAGAACAATGATGCTAAAGTAATCCGGACCCGTAGCGGGCATACTATTGAACTAAACGATAAGAACGGAGAGGAAAAAATAAACATTTACGATAATGAAGGTAGTGTTATCACCTTTGATACTGCCAATAAATCGTTAATTATCAATTCTGCCGAAAATATTGATATAGCAGCCAAGAACATAAATATAAGTGCCGAAGAAAATATTGTGATGGGAGCCAAAGGTAATATTGATATTGCTGCCGAAGGTGATTTAAATAAACAGGCAAAAGGTAATGTAGTCATACAAAGTGATGGAGATGTTACTGTAAATGCAGGAGGTGCAGCTACTGTTGCAGCTAAAACAGATGCCGCGATGAGTGGACAGAATGTGTCTGTTGAAGGTAAAATGAAGGCTGGATTGGTTGGTACCCAAACAACTGTTGAAGGTAAAATGACTGCAGTTCAGGGTGCAAGTGGAAAAGTGGAAGTGATGTAATGAACAGATTCGAAAGGAAAGATTATCATTATATATATGAAGTATTAATAACCCTTAAACTATTGTTTTATGTCAGTTAAATTTAAAGTTATTGAAAAAGGACAACCAGGAGTAGCTGGTGGAGGAACAAAAAAGTATTATGCCAGCACTTCGTCAAGTGGAGAATTAACGCTTGAAAAACTTACAAAACGAATTGAGAAAAATAGTACAGTTGGAGGAGCTGATATCAGAGCAGTATTGTATGCTATGGTTGAAATGATGCAGGAATCATTGGAGGATGGACAAATTGTTAGGTTAGGAGATTTAGGCAGTATTCGTTTAAATGTAAAAAGTAAAGGCGAGGAGAAAGAAGAAGAAGTTTCGTCATCTTCTATCATTGGTGCCAAGGCCATATTTACGCCAAGTACCAAGCTAAAAGACATGCTTAAAACCTTAAAATACGAAAAGGTAGCAAGTAATTAAAAATAGATGTAGCGTGTTGCTAAAAAAAACACGCTACATTTTTATAAAAAACACACGTCTTTTTTCAAAAAACACGTTACATTTTTCAAAAAACACGTGTGTTTTTTTTGATGCTAACAAAGTATTAAAAATAAACACTTTACAAATGGCCGGAAAACCGATAGCTACTATGGGTAGCATGCATGTTTGTCCTATGGTAACAGGATATGTTCCCCATGTTGGAGGACCAGTAAGTGGACCGGGTGCACCTAATGTATTAATCAACGGAAAACCTGCAGCTTTAATGGGTGACATGTGTGTATGTATAGGACCTCCGGATGTGATTGCTCAAGGTGAACCAACCGTATTAATCAATGGAACTCCTGTAGCTGTGCAAGGAAGCCTGACAGCCCATGGCGGAATGATTACAGCTGGTGAACCAACCGTAATGGTAAGTACTGCAACACCAGGAGCGAAAGCGTCAATGAAGCTGGCTGAAATTCCAATGCCTACTTTTGCTAAAATAAATGTGCTTGCCAATCAGCTTAAAGATGTAGTAACAGGTAGCAACAATGCCCAACAGCTAAAGCAAGCTAAGGAAGTACAAAAAAGAGTGAAAGAAGAAGCAAAGCAACATGGCTTTTTGCCTGACATCACATTTAGTCACTAAATTGATATTTTAAACTATGAAGTTTGTATATCCTGTTGATCCCAAGAATGGGAACGATAAATACCCATTCTATTTAAAAGGTGCATCTAATTTAACTGGTTATTACCCAATAGGTAGGATGAATACCTGGCATGGAGGTATTCACTATGAGGGTGATAATCCAATTAAGGCCATGGCTGATGGTAAAATAATTGCTTATAGAGTACCCAAGGAATATCATACTGAAACTATTGACAATAAAACCAGTGAATATTCCAATGGTTTTGTTCTGATAGAGCATAATTATAAAAGTCCAAATGGTTTAGAGTTAAACTTTTACTCGCTTTATAATCATCTGGCAAGTTATTTAGAAATGGGAAAAGGTAAGTTTCCTGGGTTTCTAACTATTGATTCATATACGGTCGCTAATGAAGCCAATGATACTATTCAAATTAAAGGGGTAACTATTAAATCAAGTAGTAGTGGCGGCACAACTTTGGCAGTTGCGGCAAAGGGTACAGTATTATCTTTTTTAGAAGAACCAAATAATAATGATAGGAGAAAGGTTAAATACATAACACCAAATGGGAAAGAGATTATAGGTTATACATGGATTAAAAAATATAATAACGTTCAACTTGTAGATAAGGAAACAGGAGAGGTACTAGCAGAACCTTTTTCTGGTTCAAATGGTGATTACGGTGCTGAACTAAGAGAAAAAGCTGACCCAAAGTCTGATTTAAAAAAGTTGCTTGCTAGAGGTATAGCAATAGAAATATACGAGAAATATAAAGGTAAAACCGGTTGGTTAAAAGTGAAGAAAGCTGGAGGAGAGAGTGTTAATGGTTATTGCCATTCCGATGGATTAAGTATTGTTGATGTAGTTGCTTTAAAGGAAGAAGATACAGACAAAGTAATCAATGATCAGTGTTACCAAGTAAAAGCCGGAGATATAATAGGTTATGCAGGGCTAAATGGTTTTGAGAAAAAAGAAGAATACAGGGGATGTCACGTTGAAGTTTTCACTCACGAAGAAGTCAATGATTTTTTAAATAATGCCAAGGATGATGGAGAAAAAAATAAAAATTTTACAAAAATTACCGAGGGTACTGAACTTAAAAGGAAGCTGCCATTAAAAGTGATTAAAAACCTGCCGATAAAGAAAACGGGGAAAACTACAGATGGATATACAGAAGTGGAGGTGGATAATTTGGAGGTGGTTGTAAATAACCGAAGTATCGATCTTCCTCAGGATTATAGTTCCACGACCAAGCTCTATGCTTTTTGCAATGAAGGAAGTAATGTAACAGCAAACCAAAATGCATTAACGGAGTTTAATGCAATTGTTGGTGATATCGCTCAAATGGGTGATGCGGTTAAACTCATAAAAAACTACAATACGAGTAATCAAACTAGTAACAACCGAAAGGTAGAATTTCAAACACCCAACAAAGGGCAAACATTTTGGGTGAAAAATGAAGAGCTGGAGGAGAAAACACTCACTTTTACCATTACAACAACAACAACAAATGCTAATTCTCAAACTACCAACCTGACCGCTGAAGTAAACGCAGGTTCTCAAAATAGTGCAGAGGTAGTTGGCTTTGGAGTAGACGCACCGCTTGCACTAGTTGTTGCAGCCCCGGCAACAGCGGTAGTAACTACCACAATCGAAACAAAAAAGTACTTTAGGCTCAATAAAGAGCTTTCAGAGGTATACATTATCAGCCCCGAAGAAGATAATGTCAATACCCAAATAGAATCCGATGTAATTGTAAATATCAAAGAAGGTAAACAATTTACTGACAAAGATGATAAAAAATGGTACCTCATAGAGCCAACCGGTCTTCAAAAAAACGGCGTAGCTATAAAGTACAAAGGACTAATTAGTAAAGATGACTTAGGAGAAACATTCTCAGCATATAACTGGAGTAAATTTGGTTTTGTGGTAAAAGAAGATGATGACAATAATTATATTTACGATTTTAAAAATAAAAACGCCTTTTTTACTGAGATTTGTAATGTAGTAGATGAAGATAATAATGGCATTTTAGAACCTCATGAATTACAAAGTGCATTGAACAACCACTATACAGCCAATAAACTATCGCATTTTGTATGTAAACACCATAATGAGTGGGCTTATGGTGGTAAATACCTTACGCCTCTAATGGATGAAGTAACAGCGGTTTTAGACAAAGGTATTGAGCAGGAAGAAGATGAGGTATTAAAAAAAGATCTTGAAACTCTAAAAGAAGAACGCCTCGATGCCTTCGAAGCTAAAGTAAACCAACTGGCACTGTGGGAAGGCATAGAAGCCCGCAAAAGTAGTTACTTAACCAAATGGGTTAATGGAGACTTAGTGACAACATCTATTATAACGGGAGGGTATTTGTCGTATAAGTTTGGTAAGTGGATGTACGAAAAAATTACCAATAGTGACGAACCCGAACGAGAAATACCTTTAAGTCCGTTTCCAATAGAAAAACCTGTCGTTTACCATTTTCATCCTGTAGCTTTTGTTGAGCAGGTGAAGAAGTGCTTTAGTTGTTATTGTAATAGGGATATGCTTGTAGATGAGGTAAGAGCAATTGTTCTTGCCTTGCGTGAAACAGAGCCAGATGTATATCAGGGTGAAAATAAGGATAAGCTTTTTTGGAAATCAAATTGTAATATCCCAAAGATTGATAAGAACTTTGAAAGGTTTACAGAGGAGTTGAATCTTGCCTTTAAGAAGTATGAAATAAACACATGTTTAAGGAAAATTCATTTTCTATCTCAGATTTATCTAGAAACAGATAGGTTAAGGACTACTAGAGAGTATGGAGAGAATCTATCTTATGATCCATGGAGAGGAAGGGGGTTAATGCAATTAACATGGGAAAGTAATTATAAAATGTATAAAGTTTTTAGTGGGGTTGATTGCGTTACTGATTTTGAGAAAATTGCAAATAATCTAAAAAATGCAGTAGATTCAGCTGGGTGGTATTGGAAACAAGGTAAAAAACTTGGGTCAGGTACAACATGGACAGCACCATCGTCCGCTCCCTCGTATGTGACGAGTAAAAATCCTTCTTATCAAAAAGATAGAATAGAATATCAAGAGGATGGTGTTGTGAAAAGCTATTATACGATTGACTTTGGATTAATTGCAGATGATGACTATACAGATGTTATAAGTTGGCTTGTAAATGGAGGTAGTAACGGTTTGAGTGAAAGGCGTGATTATGTTAATAAATTAAAAATTATATTTGATTATGAAAAAAGTTGTCAAAATAAGAGGTAGTATTTTTATTTTCTTATTAATTACTTTACAAAGTTTCGCTAAAGAAAAAGGAATAATTGAATATGAGAATGATGATGCCTTTGAAATGGTTATTATAGATGTTAATGATGATGGTGTTCTAGATAGAATTTTTTATAGTAAACCATATGAGGGTAATAAACTTGTGTTCTTTGTTAATAGAGACAATGTCTATAAGAAGGAACTGGAGTCAACTAATTTTTCAGAAGATGGAGGTCTGATTATAAGAGAAGTATTTAAACCAAATGACGATGAAAATGTGTTAGTTATAAAAACTTACTTTCCTGATAGAGGAACTTATAATAAAGACTATTATATTGGGTTTAGGATGGACAATTGGGTGCTGACTAAAATGATTGTTGAAAGCGTGAATTGGCAAGAAGATCCAAGTAGAATAAAAATATGTGAGATAAAGCAGAATGTATTATTGAAGGATTTTACAAATCAAATTAATGCTCTTATTATAGATGAAAATGATGCGGATGATTCTTTAAAAATATGTTATAATAAATATGGCTTTGAGGATAATTTGAGAGAATTTGTAAATCGAATGCAAAATAAAGCAGAAAATGAATTAATATGTATTGATCGCTATGAACAACTGTTTGGTAAGTTTTCTTTGACGATATCTAATGTTAGTATTTATAATGATATTGCCTATTACTTAGAACAAAGAAAAATTTATAAGGAGTCAATATATATTATAGAAAAAATAATATTAAAATTCCCCAATCGCACGGTTGCCTATATTAACCTTGGAGATGCTTATTGGGGCTTAAATGAAAATATCAAAGCAAAAGAAGCTTACAATAAATACATTGAACTTATGAAAGCCAATGGTAAGGAAGGTAAGATACCACAACGTATATTAGATAGAGTAAAATAGACGAAGGAGGTTTTAACCTCCTTTTGTGTTTTATTGGTCTGTCTATTAGTAAAGGGTAGTTTTTTACTTGTCAAATGGACAGATAGCTTTTTTTTAAAAATACTTATAACAAAGAATCCAAAAAAGAAAATGAACATCTAATCTTATTGTCTCAAGGCGAAAGCTTCTCTTTTTTGCTTATGGAGAAGTAGTAGTGATTCATTATGGGTTATTGTAATTAAATGATCGAAACAAGAAGCGTTAATTTATGATGTTAATTGTTCGTATAGTAAATTCAAGTTGAATACTATTATATAGAAGGATTATTCCTCCTATATGAATAGATTTAAAGAGGAGATTGAGAAATAAAAAAAAACTTTCGCTAATTAACCACTTGACAAAAAGTGGTTTAGTTCTTATCTTAGGATTTCTGCAAAATAAATAATTCAATTTTGTTTGGATGTTAGAATTAAAGTCTCTTTCTTTGCACCCGCTTTGAACGAAAGGCGAGACAAAAAGATGACATAATGATAACTTTATAAGGGAGGAATAACTTAGTACAGAGCAGGTTTTAAGGAGTTCGATAAAGAAGAAAAAAAGAAATAAATTTTTTGATTTTTTATTTGGATTTAAAAAATAAAATCACTTATCTTTGCAGCCGCTTTTAAAGAAGGGCGAAAAGATAAAATAATGAAGCTTTGAGAAGGGTTTAAGTTGCTGAAAAATAACTTTTTAGGATTGAAATAAGTTTAGAAAAAGAAATAAAAATTTTTCAAAATTTATTTGGTAAAGAGAAAATAAAGTTGTTATCTTTGCATCCGCTTTTAGAGCGACACTCAACAGAAGGTTGAGGAGTTAAAAAGATTGAAATAAACATTTACTGAAAAGAAGTTTTGGTAAAGTTTACAAAATATAAGAATTCGAGTCATTTACGCCTT
>NZ_JAPDPJ010000068.1 GCF_026013605.1 Plebeiibacterium sediminum | reverse complement strand
TACCCTTTCAGGGCATTTAATTAATTGATTAAATATTTACCTAAAGTCCTGAAGGGACGTAATCAAATAGCGTAGGGTGCAAGCCCTATGTGTTTTATGATTCAATTTTAACCAATAAAGCCTTGGCAAAGGCAATAGAAAAGGGTTTTTCTCCAACAGAATCAAAGTTGCAGATTAATTCAGTTTCAGACATTGAAATAATTACACCGCTACCGTATTTTTTGTGCTTTACCAACATATCAATTTGCCATTCTGCACTTTCTTCTGTTTGTTCTTCTGTCTTGTTCTGTGCCGCAGAGGTTTTTCGATTAAGAAGATGAGCAGGTATTGCATTTAAAAAGTAGGAGGGTTCAGCCTCAGTATTTCGTGTAGAAGGTTGTGAGTGCCACCCTATTTCCACGTTGTTTTTACCTCTTGTTATGGCAACAAATAATAAGCGTTTTTCTTCTTTTAAATTCTGACTACCTTTTTGATGTTGAGATAGTGGAATAATACCAGTATTTGCACCGGCAATATATACCTTATCAAACTCTAAACCTTTAGATGCATGAATGGTTAACAAGTGAACTCCTTGACCTTTTTGTTTAATTCTGCCGTTTATATGAAAAGTACCCTCCAATACAACCTGTCCGATTGCTAACTGAAACATAGTAGATTTTTCACCCCAACCTTGCGCCTTTATAAAAAACACAATTTGTTCCCAGGCTTCAGTAACCGCATCAATATACTCTTTGTGATGAATAGATGTAGGTTTTAAAATATCCCGCAATGCTAAAAAGTCTATAAATGCAATGGTTTCCAGTGTCTCATTATGAAGAAACTCATTGGTAAACTTTTCAATCTGACGAAGTAATTTTATATGAAGTAGGGGTTTTGATTTATGTTTTTCCAGATATTCACAAAGCGCTGAAAGTGCTGTTGTATTACCTTCTCTGGTATTTAACGACTGGATAACTCTTTTACTTCTTTTTAATACACCAAAGTTAGTATCAAAAATCAAAGCAAGACAGGCATCACTGTCGTTGTGGTTCATACAGACTTTTAATACACGAAGTAAAAAGTTCTGAGCCGGATTATCATGAAGTTCAGCCTTTTTTACCAATTGATGAGGAATATTAGCCTGAGCTAAAACGGTTTCCACAATTTTAATTTGCTGATGGGTTCTAAATAAAATGGCAATATTATCTAATGGTAAATTTTCCTTCTGAATGGTTGTTAGTTGTTCCTTCAGATAAAAAGCTTCCTGCTGATCGTCGTAATGTCTGATAAGATCAATAGGAGTTCCACTTTTACGGGTTGCTATTAATACATTTTCATTCTGCTGAAGTAACGATTCTGCTGCAGATAATATGTTTGCAGTACTCCTGTAGTTTTGAGGCAGTTCCATCCAGGTTGTATTCCATCTAGAATGGACTTCTTCAAATAAATGATCTTTACTGCCACGCCAGCCATATATACTTTGATTTTGATCTCCTACAACAAAAATATTTGACTGGTGATTTCTCAACTTTTCTATCAATTGAAGTTGATCTTCATTACAATCCTGAAACTCGTCGACAATAATCCATTCAGGTGAAATGGCGACCTGATGATTCAGTGCTTCATTGCATAATGAAATAAGATCATCAAAATCCATGGCATTAATCTTACGTTTTTCAGTTTGGGCTAATTGCACCAGTTGAATAAAGTCATCCTCATTTTTCATATTTCCCATCAATGCATCACCCGTCTCTATATATTTCCGCCACCTTTTGGTTAATTGGTTGTGGTATTTAATAGATAGGTTTTCCTGAGCAATTAATCTTTCTAAAAAATCCTGTTTTTCCTGTTCATCCATAATCATAAAATCAGCTTTGAAACCAATTTTATTTAAGTCAGGATGTTCGTTTAATAATTGTCGTGCAACCGCATGAAAAGTACCGAAATATCTCAACTGCTCTTTCAATTCAACATGTGCATCACCTAAAAAGGTAGCTATCCGCTCTTTTATTTCTCTGGCAGCTTTATTGGTAAAGGTCAGCACTATCATTTTATCAAACGGAATATGTTTGATAAAATGCAGATAGAATATTTTAGCAATTAGCACCGTAGTTTTTCCACTTCCAACCATAGCTGAAAGAATAGTGTTGCATGAGGGATGAAAAACTGCATGGCGCTGGTGTTGATTGAGTCGCTGAAAAGTACGGCCCAATTTTTCATCTAATGAACTGATATACTGAATTTCGTTATTGTAATCAGATTTTGGGTAATCTATTTCCGGAGTAAAATGATGCTGTAAGGCGCGTCCTTCTGCTTCAAAAGCATTAACTATTTGATCTAATTTATTTTCATTAGAACTTTTAAGACGTGAATGAAGACGCTTGTAACTCATAAATATCCCCTTGTTGAATATAAAGCACAAAGTTAGGCCAATATTTATTTATACAAAGTCCTTATTACACCGGAGAATTGATATTTAAGGGAATTTATGATTTTATTCTTCTGTTGATTTTGTAGTAAATGTAAACTTAATCATACAAATACTAAATGAATACAAACAATTTAACTCCAGATGTAGTTACTTGTAAGATCTTCATATTTAATTGATACAGTAATGAAAAAGAAGAAATTATTAATGGTTTTATTACAACTTTTTTTCTTAAATTACGTATAAACTATAAAACACAATTTTTATGGAGAAAGAGCTTAGGTAACCTGTTTACGTGGTTGTTTCTACCTCATAAAGTTTAGGGTTTACTCCAGGTAATACAGGCGAAGATGACTGCAATTTTAATCTTGTATTATAAGAGTTATGAAACACCCAACTTTATTTGACTCTTCAAATTGAAAAGGGTGTTTCATCTGAATAAAATATAAAACAATATACAGATGAAAGCCCGTAAAACCATACACGCTGATTTAGAGAACAAAAAATCCTTATTTTTTGAACTGGGAATGATACTAAGCTTTGGTATTGTATTGTTTTCCATGGAGGTCAACTTCAAAGAACGAACATCAAAAGCTGTCTTAACCGACAATGTTGTTGTTACTGAGGAAGAGATGATTCCTATTACAAGACAGGAAGAAACTGTTGCACCTCCACCTCCAAGTCCGGTAAAAGTATATGATGTAATTACTATTGTAGAAAATGACATTGATATTGAGGAAGAACTGGAGATTATGGATACGGAAACCAGTGAGGATGAAATGGTGGAAGTTGTTGAAGATTTGAATATGGAAATGGAGGAAGAAGAGATTTCAGAAGCCCCAATATTCATGGTAGTTGAAGAAATGCCAATTTTTCGTCCGGATATTTGTTCAACAACAGAAGAAGGACAACGAGAACTAATGAAGTATATATCTACTGCCATTAGATACCCAATCATTGCAGCCGAAAATGGTATTCAGGGCAGGGTATATGTGACTTTTGTGGTATCTCCTCAAGGCACAGTAACAAATGTAGAAATAACAAGAGGAGTGTTTCCTGAATTAGATGAAGAAGCTTTACGTGTTGTGAATGATTTGCCACGATTTTCTCCTGGTAAGCAAAGGGGGAAACCTGTTAGAGTAAGGTATTCTGTACCAATTAACTTTGTACTTCAATAGGTGATTATCTAATTATTTCAAATCAAATACCGTGTCAATTGAGTGATGGAATTATTATTAATTAGCGATGCTCATCTCTTTATGAACTTGTTTCCTGAGGTTGTTTTACAACGCCTTTGTTTTTCCATTTTCCACTCAGGTAATAAATTAAAGACCCTATCATTCCGGCGCTCCATCCAGCTGGTATTGCCCACCATATTCCATTAACCCCAAAATGTTTTGAAAATAAAACCGCCAAAGGAATGCGGATTAACCATAAACTAAACAGCGATATGAACATAGGTATTAACGTGGCTCCGGCACCTCGCAAAACTCCATGTAATATAAACATGGTTGAAAAAATAAGGTAAAAGGAACTAACTATAACAAGATAGTTTTTGCCGTGCATAATTACATTTTCGCTTTCGGTAAAAAGTCTCATTAAGTTGTCAGAGAATAAATAGGCAATGACCATTACAAAAAAGGAAATGGACCATGCCATAAATAATGAGGCACGCACACCTTTCTTAATTCTGTCAATTTTATTTGCTCCGAGATTTTGTCCAACAAAAGCAGATAGGGCAGAAGCTAAATTTAATGCAGGTAATGCTGCTAACGAATCTATTCTTCCTGCAGCCGTAAAAGCCGCCAAAACATCAGAATCGAAATTATTTACAATTCGTATTAAGGCCATAATACCCAATGCAACAAACGACTGTTGAAAAGCAGTAGGAAGACCTATTTTTATATTTTGTCTGAATATTTTTGTGCTAAATACCCATTTTCTTAAATCAAATGATATAATATGTTGCTGTTTCTGAAGATAGAATATAGCTCTTCCAAAGGCAATAAACTGAGACAAAACAGTTGCAAATGCTACAGCTTTAATACCCCATTTAAAAACTACTACAAATAAAATGTCCAGTATAATATTTGTGATAGTAGCAAAAATTAAAAAACGCAAAGGAGTTCGTGAATCCCCTAATCCACGAAGTATTGATGTTGTGCCATTAAAACCAAAGAAAGCAATCATACCAGTCATATAAATGGTAAAATACTCTACCGACTGAGGTAACACATCTTCTCCAACATTAAGTAATCTAAATATTTCCTCGTTATAGAAAATGCCCACAAACATGGTAACAAAACTTGCAAATAAAAGGAAAATATAAATGGTAGTTATCGCTTGTTTAACTTCGTGCATTTTTTTTGCTCCGAAATATTGAGAAATAACAATTGTAGCTCCGCTGCCAATACCAATTACAAAAGCAATTAATGTATAAAATATAGGGAAAGATGCTCCTACGGCAGCAAGTGCTTCATCTCCAAGAAATCGCCCTACAATAATACTATCTATTACATTATATAATTGTTGAAATAGATTACCCAGTACCATTGGTAAGGCAAAGTTGAAAATTAATTTTGCTTCATTTCCTGTAGTAAGGTCTTTCATTAATAGGAGTGTAAATATTTATAAACTATAAGCATTATTTATTCTAATAGTTCATTAATGATAATACGCAAAGCAACACAATATATCATGAATAATCAAAAAACGCCCCTACAAAATGTAGAGGCGTTCATATATTTTATAATCTAAATATTATCTCAACATATTTGCTTGTTGAGTATTTTAATCTTATTCAGATGCTTACATGAAAAATTTTAAAATAAACAGAACGGCAAGGAAATAACTTACAATAGAGATTTCTTTGTGTCTTCCTGATAATAATTTTAAAATTACAAAAGCTAACATACCAAATACAATACCTTCTGCAATACTGTAAGCTAAAGGCATCATAATTACAGTTAAAAATACAGGAATAGATTCTGTATAATCTTCAAGGTTTACTTTTAATATTGGAGAAAGCATAAATGATCCTACAATAATTAAAGCTGGAGCTGTTGCTGCATCCGGAACCATTAAGAATAATGGAGAAAGAAACAAAGCAATTAAAAACATACCAGCAACTGTTAATGAAGTAAGACCTGTTCTTCCACCTTCAGCAACTCCTGAGGCACTTTCTACATAAGTAGTAACAGTTGAAGTTCCTAATGCTGCTCCCACAGTAGTTCCAATAGCATCAGCAAATAAAGCTTGTTTTACTCTTGGTAATTTACCGTCTTTATCCAACATGTTTGCTTTAGAAGAAACCCCAATTAAAGTACCTACTGTATCAAACATATCAACAAATAAAAATGTAAATAATACTACTAACATTTTCATTGAAAATATTTCGTGGAAATCGAATTGAAAAGCAATAGAACTAATGCTAGGAGGAGTAGATATTAATGATGTATCAGGAAGTTTAGTAACACCCATTGGAATACCTAGAACAGTAGCTGCAAATATTCCTATTAATAATGCACCTTTTACTTTTAACGCAAGCAAAACTCCAATAATAACCAATCCGAAAGCCATTACTAAAACAGTAGGTTCTTTCATACTTCCTAAACCAACTAATACAGCATCGTTATTTACGATTAAACCTGCATGTTGCATTCCAATAAAAGCAATAAATAAACCAATACCAGCAGAAATAGCATGTTTCATATTTGTAGGTATCGAGTTCACGATAAGCTCACGGATATTAAACACGGTTAATAAAAGGAAGATAATACCTTCAAGAAAAACTGCAGTTAAAGCAAATTGCCAGCTACAATTCATTCCAATACAAACAGAGAATGCAAAGAATGCATTTAATCCCATTCCTGGAGCTAAAGCAAAAGGAAGTTTAGCCCATAATGCCATAACAAGTGTTCCTACAACAGCAGAAATAGCAGTTGCCGAAAAAACAGCATTGATATCCATTCCTGTTTTAGAAAGAATATCTGGGTTTACAGCCAAAATGTAGGCCATTGTCATAAACGTGGTAATACCAGCAATTACTTCTGTTTTTACCGTTGTTTTATTTTCTTTTAGTTTGAAGAATTTTTCTAACATATCTTAAAGTTTAGAAAGTCCACTTAACAGCCAATGTAGGATTAACAACAAAATCATCGTCAACAAAATTACTGCTCATTTCAATTTCTCCACCAAATGAGAAGTTAGGACAAGCATTGTACCATAATTGAGGTTCTGTTAGAAATACGAACTTCTTATCTCCGAAATAAGTATCTTGTCTCCAAAAATCTGCAAATCCTGTAAAAGAGAATTTTCTATCCCAAAAGTGAAGCCCCCAAACTGCTGTAAATTGAAATCCAGAAAGGTTCTCAGTAGAAAAATCGTCGTTTATTTTACCATCTTTAATATGTTTATAGTTGGCTTGAAGCGTTAATACTTTAGAGAAATCAGCATTATTAAAAGTGTATTGTCCACCAATTAACCATGAATTATTAATTGGCCCAAAATATGCACCACCACTGTTGAATTCAATTCTAGGTTCGAATTTTTGAGTTTCATTCCATTTAAAGCTTCGAGCAATTTCCCAATATGCTAAAGAGAATCCATTATCAGTGTCACGATCATCTTCGTTACTGAAATCCATATCTACAAAGAAAAATGTACTACCATATTTATCTGGTTTAAACATTTCTAATGTAGTGGTAATTAATTGTCTTTCTTCACCAAAATCATAATGTACTTGAAGGTTTTGTGCAAAACCTAATTTTCCAAGAATCATTAGCATGGAAAATAAAACTAACTTTTTCATACGTTTCATCATTTAAAAATTTCAATATAACTAATCAATGAAAAGCGATACATAGTTATTGTATAATATCATTAATCATTTATGTTACATTTTATAAGCGATTTGTAATTAAGTAATAAAGGGCACAAAAATATAATTATTTGTTATTGTTGTAAAAAAAAAATGCAGAACTCTTAATTTTTTACAAAAGGTACGATAATTGATAATAGCATGAGTCTAATTTTAATATTTGTCCGAAACATTTTTTTCTATCTTTGCCGATGATGAGAACAAAATTACAATATATAATTTTTTGCTTACTGTTAAGCACCCTAGTAGCAGCACAGCCTGGAGGACAAGGAAGACCTGATAATATGCCTCGTATGGGGCGAAATATTCCGGAAAATCAAATATCAAGAGACACTATAATTGATTTAAAGGATAGAATCTGGTCGTGGAAGATGGTAGATGATTATACTTTTATTGATACCGTTGCTGTAGATACCATTACATCAGGATTCCAGAATTATGATCCTATCTATAAAAATAGTTTTTCTAATATTAACCTTGGAAATAAAGGTGGAGCCTATACTTCAAATTTATTAAGTTATAAGGATGATTTCAATGAATTCATTTTTTTAAACTCCTTAAGAGCCTTGTTTATTCAACCCGAGGATATACAATTCTATAATACTAAAGTTCCTTATACTAATCTTACCTACATAAATGCTGGTCCCGGACGAAAATCAGAGGAAAATTTTACCGGATTTTTTACGCAAAATATTAATAAGGACTGGAATCTTGCCATAAGATATAATTTAGTTTCATCCATTGGTTTATATAACGCACAAAAGGTTGATAACCGTAATTTTAATTTGTACTCCAGTTATCATAGCAATAAATACTCCATGCATGCAATTGTAAGTTATAATAGTATTGAACATATGGAAAATGGTGGATTATTAGATGATGATCATGAATTAATTACGGATAAAGAAAAAAGAGATCAGTATTCAAGAGCTGAGGATATACCTGTAAAGTATATATCGGCTACCAATAAAATAAGTAACTTTCAAGTATTTTATAACCATTCATTAGGTATTGGTAAAATAAAATTAAATAAAGAGCTACAGGATTCAATTGATACAGAATCAGATCCTGATGAAGAATATGAGTTACCAGTTAGTACTGTTTATCACTCTTTACATGTGGGTAATTATAGCAGAGTATACAAAATAGATGATTTAGATAATTATTTTGACGAAGGTTTACTTCGGATATATGGAACTGATTATGTGGATTCCTTGCAAACAAGGGATTCAACATCATATACCTATGTTAAAAATACCTTTCAGATCAAATTTAATGAAGAAGCAAATTCTTTACTTAAGTTTGGTGTTCGAGCATTTCTATCTAATGAAGTAAAATACTATAAGTTTCAAAAGCCAACAGTTATTACATACGATGAAAATGATGTTTACACTCCTGTATATGGTCATAAGGATACCACTTTGGTAACAACTTATGTTGGTGGACAAGTATTTAAGAATTTAGGAAAGAACTTTTGGTGGAACTTGGGAGGTAAAATATATGTTCAGGGATACAGACTTGGTGATATTGATTTGCAGGGAAATATAAATTCATTGTACCGTATTTTTAAAGATACTGCAGGGATTTATGGTAGAGGTAGAATTGTACTTAGAAGTGCTGAGTTGTTTCAGGAAAAGTACCATTCAAATCATTTTAACTGGGATAGAAACTTTAAACAAGAAAAACTGGTTAATATTGAATTGGGTTTAAAAATTCCAACCCGCAAATTGAAGTTATCCTGGGAATCGAAAGTATTTACAGATTATATGTACTGGAATAATGAAGCACTACCCGATCAAACCTCAGATGTTTTCAGTGCTTTTCAGTTTTCTTTAGATAAAGATTTTACTTTCGGTCCATTACATAGTGATAATAAATTGGCTTATCAATTTTCAAGTAATCAGAAATATTTACCATTACCTGAGTTTTCTGGATATAGCTCTAATTATTTTAATTTTTACCTGGCTAAAAGAGTATTACAAATACAAGTTGGGGTAGATGTAAAATACCATTCAGAGTATTATGCTCCTGGCTATATGCCAGCTACTGGTCAATTCTATAATCAGGATGTTATAAAAGTGGGAAATTATCCATTTATGGATGCTTTTGTGAATTTGCATCTTAAAAGAGCACGTGTATTTGTTAAATTGGATCACATTAATCAAAGTTTTATGGATAAAAATTACTTCCTTACTTTGGGTTATCCTCATGCTCCAATGCGTGTAAAATGGGGTGTTTCATGGAATTTCTATGACTAGTCTGAATTCGTCTAAAACTTCACTTATCAATTCATATTTGCTCTAAACTATAATTGATATATCTTTGTGCGCTTAAAGTTAAATTCTTACTTATGAGAGGTATAGAAAGATTTGTTTGGCTTTTGCTTATTTTGTTGGTAGCTTGTAAACCTTCAGAGAATAAAGTAAAAACCAGTGTTGTTGAAAAAGAGGTTTCGTTTGACTTAAAAGAGATTCAGGAGCGAGGAAAGCTTATTGTTGTTACTGATTATAATTCCACCAATTACTTTATCTACAAAGGTACTCCTATGGGGTATCAGCTTGAATTATTAAATGAGTTTTGTAATAATTTAGGTATTAAGCTCGAGGTTATTGTGAGTAATGATGTAGAGAAAAATATCAGTGATCTTAGAAAAGGCAATGTTGATTTAATCGCTCAAAACTTAGCAGTTACCAGAGAAAGAAGTAAAGAAATAAAGTTTACTGAACCTCATACCTACTCGCGTCAGGTGTTGGTGCAAAGAATTGATGATAAAAATTCCAATAAATCACACCAAACAGATTTTAATCAGTTAATAAGGAATCAGTTAGATTTAGCCGGAAAAACTATTTATGTACAAAAAGGTTCATCGTATGTGACTCGGTTGAATAATCTTTCGGATGAGATTGGAGATACAATTAATGTGGTTGAAATTCCGGACTATGAAGCCGAGCAATTAATAGGATTAGTTGCAGAAGGTGAAATTTTATATACTATTTGTGATGAGATATTAGCTCGTGTAAACAAAAACTATTACGATAATATTGATATTGAAACACCCATCAGTTTTCCGCAGAAAATGGCATGGGGTGTGAGAAAATCATCTCCTGATTTATTACAGGTAGTGAATAATTGGCTTACTCGTTTCCGTAAATCTTCTAAGTATAACATCATTTATAAAAAGTACTTTCTGAATAGAAGGTCTACTCATATTGTAGATGCCGGTTACAATTCATTAAAAGGAGGTTCAGTATCTCAATTTGATGATATTATTAAAAAGGAATGTGAGAATATTGATTGGGACTGGAAATTAGTGGCTGCTTTAATATATCAGGAATCCAGATTTTTACCAGAAATTAAAAGTTGGGCAGGAGCACAGGGATTAATGCAGTTAATGCCAGAAACAGCAAAAACTTTTGGCGTACATAATATTACTTCACCAAGTGAAAATATTAGAGGTGGGATTAAGTTCTTAAAATGGCTTGACAAGAGGATGGCCCTTCGTGTAGATGATCCAGAGGAGCGATTAAAGTTTGTACTGGCCTCATATAATGTAGGAATTGGGCATGTTTTAGATGCCATGAAGCTTGCTGAAAAAAATGGTAAAAATCCTCAGATATGGGATGATAATGTTGATTATTACCTATTGAATAAATCAAAACCAAAGTACTTTAATGATCCCGTTGTTGAATTTGGTTATTGTAGAGGAGAAGAGCCTTATTTATATGTTAATGAGATTCTTGAGCGTTATGAACATTATAAGAATCTAATGGAGTAGGTGAATTTTTTGGAGATTTAATTACTTCAATAAATTCACTTAAAATCATAGCGGTAGCACCCCAGATAATATTCTTGTTTATATTAAAATAAGGAGCTTTAATCTGAATTCCATTTTTTTCTTTTTCAAAGAAATCAATATTATTGGGATTTAGAATCTGAGATAGAGGTGCTTCTATTATGGATTCAACTTCATAAGTATCCGGTTTAAATTCAGGTATATAGTTAATGTAACCGATATATGGATATACATTAAAGTTACTGTTAGGTATAAATATCGGACTTAATTGACCTATGATATCAATGTCTGCTATGTTAACACCTATTTCTTCATGAGTTTCTCTTAAGGCAGTTTGCATATAATCAACATCGCCTAATTCAGCTTTACCACCAGGTAAACTTATTTGTCCACTATGTGCTCCGTTATATCTGGGACGTTGAATAAATGGAATATATAAGCTGTTGTTTTTAGGATATAATAATATAAGTACAGCACTCTGTCTGGTTTCTGTTTTATTTGGCTGAATATTGCCTGTAAAACGCACATTTGGAGACATTTTTAACTGAGCCATTTCTCCAGGCAAATCTCCTTTCAATTCTTTTCTAAGTACTTCAATAAAATTAGTATACATAAGCCTTTCTCCTTCTACGGTTAATATAACAATTATACCTTAAAAATGGCTCAAAGCAATATGAATATTTATTTAGAAAAGGGTAAAAAAAAAGAAATACCGGACGTTTCCAGTATTTCTTTATTGTCTTGTCTTTAATTTAAACCTTTTGTATAAATACACTTTACTTTAAATAATAATCATGCCACTAAGCTTAAAATAAAGAATAAAATTTTCAGTATTAATTTATAGTGTTGAAATACAGTTAAATATATCGAAAATTATTTTTTGCTCAAATAACTTAAGGGAAAACAGCTTTTATTTGAACTGTTCGCAATCGTTCAGGTTGTGTTCGCAGAGGTACATATATTGCAGTCTTAAAACAGTAACACCAGCCAGAATTAACAGAGTTTGTACAAAAGTTGATGAAGCATCTATGCTAAGAATTTTGTTTTAGTCAAAGCGAATAGCTTCAACCGGAGTTATCTTGGTTATTAGGTACGAAGGACCTATCATCATTACAAAAGATATGATGATCGTAGAAATATTAAGATACACTAAGTGTAAAGGGTTTAGATACATAGGTACTGTATCTAAATAATAGTTTTCAGGATTCAAACTTAGTACTCCAAATGTATTTTGAATAAAGTAAATGGCTATTCCAATTATATTTCCCCACAAAATGCCTTTAAGAATAATAAAAGAAGCCAGGTATAAAAATACTTTTCTAATGTTCCAGTTCTGTTTGCCCAAGGCTTTTAATATTCCAATCATAGAGGTTCTCTCCAAAATAATAATTAAAAGACCTGATATCATATTAAACCCAGCTACTAAAACAATCAGAATTAAGATTACAGTAACATTCATATCCAGCATATCAAGCCAGCCAAGTATTTGTGGCTGTTGTTGTGCAATGGTTGTGGTTCTTAATAAACCTCCATCTGAAGATATATGAGTGGCTGCCAGTATATCAATATCCCTTGATAAATCATTGATCTGATTAAAGTGTTCCAGAGTAATTTCATAACCAGCTATTTGATTGTCATTCCAATTGTTTAGCTTAATGATATGACGTATATCTGCAAATATATATACCTTATCAAATTCTGGTAAATGAGAGTCGTATATGGCACTTATTTGAAAATTTCGAGCTCTGATTTTGTCCTGAAAAAAATAAGTGGGCATTTTATCTCCAACCTTTAGTTTTAATAACTGCGCAAGAGTTTTTGAAATAATAACTTGGTTTGAAGTATTCATACCTTTGTAATCAGGTATTTCACCATCAGTGATAATGTCCTTAAAATATTCCCAGTCAAAGTCTTTTCCAACACCTTTAATGATGATACCCTGTATGTCATCTTTGGTTTTAATCAATCCGGGTTTTGTAGCATATTCCTGAATTCTTTTAACGCCGGGAAGAACTTTTAATTGATTAACAAATACAGAATCTCTATCAATTGGATTTGTTTCAAAAGATGAATTGTAATCGTAATTGATAATTTGAATATGAGAACTAAATCCAACTATTTTGTTACGAATTTCTTTTTTAAAACCTGTGCCTATTGCTAAAGAAAGAATCATAACAACCATTCCTATGGTGATGCCTAATGTAGCTACCTTAATTACAGGTCCGGCAAGTTTTTTACCAGTTACTTCTCCTTTTCTTATTTTATTGGCTATATATAAATTGAGATTCAAAATTCAGTATGCTATTGAAATGGTTATTTTTTAATATTGGTATTGTATGTTTCAAATATAATGCAAAAACTTTTAGAATAACCTGATCATATAATTAAACAAAAGCTTATGTTGAATTTTGAAGAATCTTTTAAAAGAATTATACCTGATACTGAATTATTTAAAAATAATTCAGTAAACGTTGATTACAGAAAACTTATATGGTTTTTAAGGGCATATTAATAAGCAGGATAGGAGGTAGAGATGATTAGAAATGAAAGTGCATAAAAAAAAGAGATATGCGTTCTTTAGTTCATATCTCTTTTTGTGTGTGTTTTATAAAGTCTTTTTGCCTGGATAGGCCTCAAGTGCTTTTTCAATTACAATAAGTGCTTTTTTTAGGTCGTCTTCATTCAGAACATACGCAATACGTACTTCGTCTTTACCAAGGTAGCGACTACTGTAAAAACCTGATCCGGGAGCCATCATTACAGTTTGGTTTTCGTATTGGAATTCTCCTAAAATCCACTGACAAAAATGATCAGAGTCTTCTACAGGAAGTTTCGTCATTGTATAAAATGCACCTTTAGGTACTAAAGAACGAACGCCTGGGATTTTGTTTAATCCTTCAACTAAAACATTTCTTCGGCCCAGGTATTCATTGTATACCATTTCTGAATAATCATCAGCAGCTTCCAGGGAAGCACAAGCAGCTATTTGTCCAAGTAATGGCGGACTAAGACGAGCCTGTGCAAATTTCATAGCTGATGCTATAACTTGCTTGTTTCTGCTCACTAATGCGCCAATTCTTATCCCGCATTCACTATATCTCTTACTAACAGAGTCGATTAATACAACATTATCTTCTAGGCCCTCAAGATTTAAAGCTGAGATATGATCATAATCATCATAACAAAACTCACGATAAACCTCGTCAGACAGTAGGTATAAATCATTTTTTAAAACAATTTCTCTGAGCTGATTTAATTCCTCCTGAGAATATAGATAACCAGTAGGGTTATTCGGATTACAAATAAATATACCCTTAGTTTTTGAGGTGATTAATTTTTCAAACTCCTCAATTGGAGGAAGAGAAAAACCATCTTCAAACTTAGAAGTAATCGGTTTAATGTTTATTCCTGTAGCAGTAGCAAAACCACTGTAGTTTGCATAAAAAGGTTCCGGAATAATAATCTCATCTCCAGGGTTAAAACAACAGAAAAAAGCAAACATAAATGCTTCTGAACCACCTGTTGTTACCATGATATCATCCGTGTTAATATCAATACCAAATTTTTTGTAGTATTGAGTTAGTTTTTTACGGTACTCCAGTAAACCAGCAGAGTGACTATATTCAAGAATATTACGATCAATATTTTTTACTGCATCTATGGCTACCTCTGGTGTATGAATATCTGGTTGACCGATATTTAAATGGTAAACCTTAACTCCTCTTGCTTTTGCTTCATCAGCAATCGGAACAAGCTTTCTAATTGGTGAGGGAGGCATATCAACGCCTCTTTTTGATATAGATGGCATAACTAAATTTTTAAATTGGATGCAAAAATAACAAAAACCTGATAATTGTCACCTCTGAGGGTGTTTAATTATTTTAAAAGTTTAATCGATATTAGTTTTAATTGCTTGAAATTATATGTTTAGTTGTTTTATATTTTATAGTTTTGAATGATAATATAGAACTGAACGAGATTGATATATATGAGTAAGCACATAAATTCCATTAAACTAATTGTATTTTTTATATTATTGATGACTGGAAATACAGTCTTTTCGCAGGTGTTAAGTGGAGTTGTAAAGTCTAACGATGGAGAAAGTATCCCATTTGCTTCCATATATATTAAGGAGATAACTTCTGGTACTACAACAAATCTTGAAGGAGAGTACAGTATTAACCTGGAACCTGGTACTTATCAAATATCCTTTCAGGCGCTTGGGTTTTCTAAAGTTATCGAAAGCATAACCATTTCAAATAAAGATATTGTTAAAGATATTGTATTACGACAACATGATTATAAAATAAAAGAAGTACGTATTTATTCCGGTAACGAAGATCCTGCATATGGTATTATTCGGAAATCAATCAGTTTAGCGCCCTATTTTTTACGACAGGTAAAGCATTATAAAGCTAATGTTTATTTAAAGGGAGGCTTTGATATGAATAAAGTACCACGCTTATTCAGAAAACAACTCAAAGAAGAAGGAGTAGAACAGGGGAAAACATATGTTGCAGAGTCTATTAATGAAATAGTTTTTAATGCACCTGATAAATACATACATCATGTGATATCAAAACGATCAACGATTCCTAATGATAGTGAAGAGGAAGTATTGGGCTATTTAAATTACTCCTTTTATGATTCAGAGAGCGATTTAGCTATTTCACCATTATCGCGAAGAGCCCTGTCTTTTTATACATATAGGTACGAAGGATTCTTTGAAGAAGGCGATTACTATATCAATAAAATTAAAGTTACTCCCAAACGCAAAAATCAAAAATTGTTCGAAGGCTATATCTATATAGTTGATCAGCTTTGGAATTTACATTCTGTTGATCTGGTAAATGAACAATTTTTTGGTAAGATAAGAATTAGACAAGTTCAATCTGAGGTAAAAGGTAAAGCATGGCTTCCTGTTAGTCATCAGTTTGATGTTGATGTACAGACCTTTGGTTTTAATGCCACAGCTAATTACGGGGGATCAGTAAAATATGAAGAAGTGGATTTGGATGATGATTTACCAGTTCCAAGTTCGTTGAAAGAAGCTTATGCAGCAAAAGAAGAAAACGAAATTATTGAAGAGGAGGTAGATAGTATCCCACTAAATAAAAATCAGCAAAAAATTAAGGATCTTTTAGCGAAAGAGGATTTAAACAACAGAGAAATGCTAAGGCTTTCCCGCTTAATGGAAAAGGAAAATGAAAACATTGAGCAGATGGGGAAAGGCTTGCAATTAGAATCACTTGATAGTACCTATAAAATTATCAGAGATACGATTCCGGCAGATAGTGTGGACTGGAATAAAATACGACCTATACCCTTAAGTAAAAAAGAAATTATAAGTCTGGGTGTTAGTGATTCATTGAGTTTGGCAATGTCTGGAATAAAGCAGGATAGTGTTGTTACGGAACCCAAGGATACCAAATCAATTAGTGTTGTAGGAAATATAATAGGAGGGAAAAAGTATGTGATAAAGGATCAGGAACCAAGGATAACATTACGACATTATGGTATTTTAGATAAGGAATCTTTTTCGTTTAATGCAGTTGATGGATGGAGTATTCAACAACGGTTTAATTTTAGATATTACTTTCAAAATGAAAAAGGCAGTATGTTATACCTACGTCCTGATATTAAATATGCCATTAACAGGAGTGCTTTTAATTGGGATTTACATGCTCGTATTGATTATGATAATATAAAACATACTGTTTTTTCATTAGATGCGGGTATGTGGAGTAAAGATTTTAATGAAGAATCAGGAATAGCTAATTTTACTAATGCTGTGGCATCCTTAATTTTTAAAGAGAATTACAAGAGGCTATATCAGGATGATTATATTAAAATAGGTGCTAAAACAGATGTGGCTAATGCTCTTGTATTAACTGGAGAGATTAAATATCAGCAAATTCACCGACTTGAGAACTCTACCAATTATTCATTATATCTGCCATCACAGAATTATACAGCTAATAATAATATCAATTCTAATTTTAATAACTCCGTTTTTGAAAGCAGAGATGGACTACAGCTCAGAACCAGTCTGAAATATACACCTAAGTATTTTTATAGAATTGATGGAGGAAGAAAACGAATGATTGAATCGGATTATCCTACTTTTACTTTAGCCTATGAAAAGGGAGTGAAAAATATATTAAACTCACAATCAGATTATGATTTGATTGAATTGAGCATTGATCAGGAATTAGAGTGGAGTTTTATGTATGCTTTTAATTATGATATCAAAGCCGGTTATTTTTATAATAACTCTTCAATGCATTTTTCGAACTTTACACATTTCAATACCAGTGAAATTCCTGTTTCGTTTAAAGATTGGAAACGGAATTTTAACTTACTTCATGATTATAAATACAGTACAAATAAATGGTATATTGAAGGGCATTTGTGTTATTCTACTCCTTATTTAATTGTAAAAAATATTCCCTTTTTACAGGAAAAACTTTGGAATGAAAATATATACTTACATCATTTAACCCAGCCAAACTTAAAAAATTACAATGAAGTAGGGTATGGTATAAGTCAGATATTTTTAATGATGAATATTGGTGTGTTTGCTGGTTTTGAGCAGTTTGAGTTTACAAATTGGCAGTTTAAAATAAGCTTAAATCTAAATGATTAATACTTGAAAAATGAAAATATTACTAACGCTTTTCTTATTTGTAATAATATTCAATTGTAATGCTCAGGATGTAATCATTAGCGGCAGGATATTTGATAAAAATGGAATTGTCATAAATGGAGCATCAGTTTGCCAGAAAAATTCAGATAATTGCTATTTTTCTGATTATATGGGGCTCTTTCATATATTAATTAATGAAAATTTTGATAGTCAGGCTATTGAAATATCAGCCAAGGGATATAAAACGGTAGTAATAAATAAAACAGATACCATTGTTCAGCCGCTAATAATAACCATGGAGGAATCTATTGATAATACAATCAATAATAAAGCGATATCATCAGATAAACAACCTTTACCAACTAAACATAAATTAAAGATATTTTTTTCATTAGAAGTAGGTTATATTCCTTTTGAATTTGATGATTACACTACCGATTTAGGTTTTGATAATGTAGATATAATGAACGATAATAACACCATAAGTGTTATAGAAATGGGATTTGTATATAAGAGAATGTATTCAGGTATAGAGTTTGGTTCTAATCAGGATACACGTGAAGATGTTAATGGTTTGGATCTGGAACTTAATAAAACAAGGTGGGGGTTGAATTTTGGATATGATCTCATCGATTCAAAGAGATTTACTTGTACGCCTAATATAGCCATGAAATTGAACAGATACAGGTTGTTGAATTTTGATCATAGCAGACAAATTGAGTTGGAAGATTATATGGATAAGAGAGATTTGGACATCAGAATAAATCAGATGACAGCTTATGCCGGAATTGATTTGTCTTATAATTTCAAAATTCCTTCGTTTGGATTTGCAAGATTTTATTCAGTAGGTATTTATGGAGGTTCGGTATTTAAACTTCACAACGAACCATGGATTTATTCTCAAAGAAATCGTTTAAGAAGTAGTAACAAAGTTAGTGCTCCGGATTATGAGAGTGGTTTTTATTTTAGGTTTAATTATTAAATAGTAACAAATTAGATAATAGTATCATCTGAAACGAACCATGAGAAATAATTCTCAAACAAGAGGATGAATTTTTTACGAGCGAGTTTCAAGAGACAAATGAAAATAAATTCAAACACATGAAACGAGCCATGATAAAAACTTCTCACACACGAGAATGACTATTTAGGCGAGTTCCATGTGGTAAAAGAAAACAAATTTTAGACACATGAAAAAGTTTATTAAAGTTTTTGCCATAATAATTGGGGTATTTGTATTGTTACTTTTTATAACCCCAATCTTATTAAAAGGTAAAATTGAAACTCTTGCGAAAGAGGAAATCAATAAGCAAATCAATGCTACAGTTAACTGGGATGATTTTTCATTATCATTAATTCGTAAATTTCCGAGTTTGTCAGTTAATATGTCTGGTTTAAGTGTAATTGGATCACAACAATTTGAGGGTGATACCTTGTTGTCGCTAAAAGATTTTTATGTATCAGTGGATCTGTTAAGTGCACTAAGTGGCAATCGGCTTGATGTAGAAACAATCTTATTAGATCAGCCATTTATATATGCTAAAGTTTTAGCTGATTCTACAGCGAATTGGGATATAATGAAGTCTTCAACAACTGAGGTAGAAGAAGAGGATTCAGAAGAATCATCCAGCTCTTTTGGTATTACACTAGAGGAATTTGAAATAAAAGATGCCACATTAAAATATGACGATGCTACGATGGCATTAACAACAAGCGTGAATCACTTTAATTTGAATTTATCAGGAGATCTTAGTGCGTCATCAACTGATTTAAAAGTTAATTCTTCTATTGAAAGTATAAATCTAACTATGGAAGAAGTTCGTTATCTTAATAATTTATCAGTATCACTGTCTGCAAATATGTTAGCAGATATGGATCAAATGCTATTTACATTTAAAGAAAATGATTTAATGCTTAATCGCTTAAATCTTGGATTTGATGGAACAATTGCCTTGCTAGATGAAGGCTACGATCTGGATTTAAATTTGAAAACTAAAAGAACAGATTTTGATGCAATTTTTGGTTTAATTCCTGAAGCTTTTATGAGTTATGTTGAAGGTGTAAATACCAAAGGTAATCTAACGTTACAGTCCACTTTAAAAGGCGTTTATGTAGATGCTGATCATTTGCCCGCTTTTAATGTAAAACTTATTGTTGAAGATGGTTTTGTACAATACCCGGATCTTCCAAAATCAATTGAGGATATTAATGTAAATTTTACAGTTGATAATAGTGGAGGTTCTGCAGATAATACAATTAGCGAAATAAAGAAATTTCATTTTAAGTTAGGTGATAATCCTTTTGATGCTTCAATGATAGTAAAAAATCCGGTTAGTAATGCGCAATTTAAAGGAGGCATTTTAGGAACTATAGATCTTGGATCTTTAAAAGATGCTATTCCTTTAGATAGTTTTGATATTAAAGGTATCATTGATGCAAATATTACCGTTGATGGTGATTTAAAGACTATTGAAGCTGAGGATTATGAAGCTATAAAAGCAAATGGTAATGTTGGATTAAATCACTTTTATTATGCAAGTAATGATCTACCTCAGGCAGTTGATATCCCATCGGCGCAATTAAAGTTTTCACCTAAAGAAATTACTTTAGATGAATTTGCATGTAATATTGGAAAATCTGATTTTAGTTTAAAAGGAAAGATTGAAAATTATCTTCCATACATTTTTAAGGATGAAACCATAAAAGGATCTTTGATTCATCAGTCGAAAATGATTGATGTTAATGAGTTTTTAATGGAAGAATCAGAAGAAGAAGCAACCGAAGTAGAGGATACGACAGCACTTGAAACAATTGAAGTTCCAAAGAATATTGATTTTGTGTTTACTTCGTCAATAGATAAGATTCTGTACGATAAGTTGGTTATTAATGATGCCAAGGGAAAAATAACTGTGCGAAACGGTATTGTAAGTCTGGATGGAATGGATATGAATTTACTGGATGGTAAAATTATAATGGGAGGTGCATACAACACTCAAAATATCGATAAACCATTTGCTGATTTTACTTTTAATGCAAGTAACATTGATCTGACAAAAACAGCCAATTCTTTCTCTGTCATCGATTCTTTAATGCCAATTGCTAAAAGTTCTAAAGGAAAAATATCTGCCACACTTCATTATAATAGTCTTTTGGATAAGGAAATGTCTCCTGTTATTTCCTCAATTACAGGTGGAGGTAATCTAAAATCCCCTTTTATTGAAGTTTCAAATTCCAAAGTTCTGAATGGGATGGCTCAACTTTTAAAAAATGATAAGTACAAAAAACTAAAGGCTGAAAACATTGATGTTAACTTTATTTTGCAAGATGGTAAGATTATCGTTAAACCGTTTAGTCCTACTGTATTTGATAAAAAGTTAACCATTTCCGGCGAACAAGGGTTTGATCAATCATTGAATTATGTGGTAAAAGCGCCAGTTTCCAGAAAAGATGTTGCAGGCGCTTTGGGCTTTTTGAGTGATGGCTTTGCAGATTCCGGATCTGATTATATGGTTGATGTTATTATTAAAGGAACAGCCAAGGATCCTAAAATGTCTCTGGATTTATCAGAAGCTACCAAACAGGCTCAAAAAGAGGTCGGTAAGGAAGCTGAAAAGGTAATTAAAGAAGTTTTAAAAGATGAGAATGTACAAAAGTCTGTAAATGAATTTTTAAAGGGTTTTGGTAAAAAGAAAAAATAAAATATTATTCTTGTAAAGATCAAAAAATTAAAAAGTCGATTTCTAAGTATACTGAAATCGACTTTTTTTATTTTTATCAATTACTTTTGTGTTTAAAATTTAGAATATTGAATAGCTATATGAACAAACAAATTTTAATACTATTAGTATTAGGATTATATATCTGTGGATTAAAAGCACAGAAGCGTAAGCCTGAGGATACAAGAATGTATCATGTAAATAAAGCACTTGAAATACCGTTAACTGTAGCTTCATATGGGTTTAATGTAGGTTATGGATTTGGATACTTAAGTGATCAAAAAGGTTTATCAGAAGAAAGCGTATTAAAACTGGATCGGAATGATTTATGGTTTTTTGACAGAGCTGCAACCAAACAAAGTGTTTCATATAAAGATCGGGCTCAGGAATTATCTGATTTATTTTTAAATGCATCCATTTTTCTTCCCGGAATTATTGGATTAGATAAGAAAGTGAGAGAGGAGTGGATGGATATAATACTCATGTATTTGCAATTGCATGCCTATAATAGCACATTCTACATTGGAACAGCAATGTCAATCAATAGAACCAGACCCATAGCATATAATACAGATGCTCCAATGGAAGCCAGAACTGAAAAAGGAACAAGAAATTCTTTTTTTAGCGGTCATGTTTCTACTGCTGCCAGTGGATGCTTTTTTGCAGCTAAGGTATATAGTGATTTACATCCTGAGATAGGAAATAAAAAATACCTGCTTTATGGAGCAGCATGTATACCTCCGGCATTAGTTGGGTATTATCGTTTTAAAGCAATGAAACATTTTCCTACGGATATTATTACAGGTTTTGGAATGGGTGCTCTGGCCGGAATTTTAGTACCGGAATTGCATAAAATGAAACGAAAGGACTCAGGTATTGCATTCAATCCATATGTTGGTGAAGTTTCAGGATTAAATATTAAATACACCTTTAAATAATATAAGATATCACTAGAAAACAAAAAAGAGGACTACGCCAGAAAAGGCTATAATAGCACCACTAATTTCTTTAAACGAGATTCTTTCTTTGAAAATAAATACGGAAGGAATAATGATTAAAACAGGAACAATAGCCATTATTGTAGAAGCTATTCCTGTGGTGGTGTGCTGAATGGCCAATAGTGATAGGGAAACGCCTAAGAAAGGTCCAAAAAATGAACCTATTGTTATGCCTGTCATAGCCTTTTTATTTCTAAAAGCAGCAAATAGATTACCCCACTTACCTAAAATGAAAAATAGTATAGAAAAACCAATAATACCTGCTAATATCCTTATTTGAGTGGATAGGAATGGATCATAATCTTTCATTCCAAGTTTCGAAAATACTAAACCTAATCCTTGTCCAACAGCTCCTCCAAAAGCTAATAAAACGCCATTAATTGGATATTTCATTTTGATTTTTCCATTATCAGAACCTTTGGCTAAAATAACTATTGCAATGCCAATTATAGTAATCGCCATACCAATAAAGTTTATGGCAGTCATTTGTTCATTAAGAATCAACCATCCAAAAAATGCTGCAATAGGAGGAGTAAGGGCCATTATTAGCATAGAAACTCTTGCTCCTATAATAACGAATGCCTGAAATAATAATAAATCACCTATAACGAAGCCTATAATACCACTTATGGATAACCATATCCATGCATCTAGACTGGCATCGGAAGCATAAAAAAGACCTTTGTTGAAATATGAAAATATTCCTAAAATAAAGAATGCAAAAAATAATCTGATTACGTTAACCGGAAGAGACCCAACTTTTTTACCAGCAGATTCAAACGCAAGGGCTGTAATGGTCCAACATATTGCTGTAGCTAAAGCAGCACTCTCGCCAATTAATGATTCTGCAAACATTGTAATTATCGCTGAGACTTGTTTTTAATCATTTTTTTCTTCTTTCTGTATATGAAAAACGCAGGAATATATGAAAATGCCAAACCTAACGCCAGGTTGATAAAAGTAAGTTTAACCACACCCAAATTTTTAAGTGAATATGAAAACACAACAAAAAAGATGTTTACCAAACCAATTATTAAAGAGATCTGTAAATGTGTAAAACCAAGGGTTAACATCCTATGGTGTATATGATTTTTGTCTGCAGCAAAAGGCGATTTTCCTTTAGATATTCTGTAAACGAAAATTCTTAATGTATCAATTATCGGAACAATTAAAATACCAATAGCTACAGCAGGTGCGGAGTTCATCGAGTACTTCAGATGTTCTGCGTTGCCAGGTTTGTTAAACTCGCAAAATTTAACTGCCACAACCGCCAACAAAAAACCTAACAATAAAGAACCAGTGTCACCCATAAATATCTTTTGATTCTTAGAAAATACATTAAAGTAAAAGAATCCCAATAAGGCACCAATTAAAGCTGCTGAAAATACGGGTATATGATAACTTCCATTAATAAAAAACCATATAGAGAAGGCAAGAATTGAAATAATTCCAGAGATGGCTGCAAGTCCATCAATACCATCAATAAGATTAAATCCGTTTATAATATATACGAATATTACCAGAGTTATCGCAAAGCCCACGAGAGGACTAACAGGTAGTCCAAAAAATCCGTGTAACGAAGTTATCTGCAAATTACCCCATCCTATGATTACAAAAGCGGCTAATATTTGACCAAAGAGTTTAACCATTGGAGCTGTTACCATAATATCATCTTTAATACCTATAGAAAAAATGATTAATAATGCCGGTATTAAAAACGGAATATGTGTAAAGCTATACCATTCTGCAAAAATGGAATAGGTGAACAGAAAGCTTAAGAAAATAGCTAATCCTCCTAATGTGGGGATACGCGTTTTGTGAACTGTTCTTTTGTTTGGTTCATCGTACAAGTTCTTAGATTCAGCAACTCTTAGAATTGTAGGTATTGATAAAAAAACCAGAAAAAATGAGAAAATTCCTGCAAAAGGAATTAATAACTTTAATGTAAACGAATCCATATTTAAATGTTGTGTATGCAAATGTATAAATTTTGGTAATTTATCTTCCTATTTACTTCTACAATATGTTAATTGTAATGGTAATTTTTTTGCATTAAGTGTAAAGTCTTTATATTTGTAACGAGAATAATCTCATTAAATACCTATTTATATTCGATAGAATAATGTTAAGGTTTTCTTATGTATTGGTAATTAATAGTATGGATTGATTATTCATAAGAAAGATAATTTTAAAGTATTTAATTAGTTGCGTTGACGATTATTTTTTGAAACCACATCTAGTTATTAAAATATGACAAAAGGTTATGTTCATGTCTATACAGGTGACGGCAAAGGCAAAACAACTGCAGCCATAGGATTGTCAGTAAGAGCTATTGGTGCTGGAAAGCGAGTGTATTTTGCACAATTTGTGAAAGGGAAATACTATTCAGAAATAAGTGTATTAGATAAAATACCAAATATCACGATTAAGCAATATGGATTAAGATGTTTTATTAAAAAAGATCCAACTCAGGAAGATCAACAGGCTGCACAAAAAGGATTGATGGATGTAGTATTAATTTTGAAGGAAGGTTTGTATGATGTTGTTGTAATGGATGAAGTATTTATAGCACTATATTATAATTTGTTTGATATAAAAGATGTAATGAACATTATTAAACATAAACCAGAAAGTGTAGAACTTATACTTACTGGAAGAAAGGCTCCAATTGAATTGATAGAAATGGCAGATTTAGTAACTGGAATGGTTGAAATAAAACATTACTATACAAGAGGAGTTGAGGCAAGGAAAGGGATTGAATATTAAGTGTTATCAATAATTATAATGAACAATGAATATTCTTTTTACATAAGGCGTAGTCATAATTTGGGTAAATGCATATAGCAAAATAATAATTGAAATAAATGAAATTAACAGTTCTATCTGAAAATACTGCTGGAGGTTCATTGTTGGCAGAGCATGGCTTATCATATTATATTGAAGTAAATGAAACAAAAATTTTATTGGATACAGGCCATAGTGATGTTTTTAAATTAAATGCTCAAAAACTGGGAATTAATATTGATGATGATATAGATCTCGTAGTATTGAGTCATGGACATTGGGATCATGGAGGGGGTTTAGCATTTTTAAAGGATAAAAAACTAATTACGCATCCAAAGTCATTTATTAAGCGATATAGAGCAGGAGGCGATCAGAATATAGGATTGACTTTAAACAAAGAGGAAATTCAGTCCAGATATGATTTGCTTATTTCAGAAGAACCTTATTACATTACTGATCACGTTGTTTTCTTAGGAGGTATTCCCAGATTAAATGATTTTGAGGCAAAAACAACCCCTTTTGAAGATGAATACAGAAAGCCTGATTTTGTGCCTGATGATTCCGCAATTGTTGTTATTCAGGATAATCAATTAATTATTATAACAGGATGTTCTCATTCCGGTATTTGTAATATTATAGAATATGCAAAAAAAGTTATAGGGATTTCTAAAGTCTTGGGTGTAATAGGTGGTTTTCATCTTAAGTATAATAACTTACAAACACAAAATACAATTGAGTATTTAAAGAAACAGAGTATTCAATATTTATATCCTTCGCATTGTACAGCATTGCCTGCATTAGCTGCTTTTTACGATGTATTTAAAATCGAACAGGTAAAAACCGGAATGGTTATTAATTTATAAAATATTTTAATTTTCTATTTTTATTGCAGAACTAGGATTTAATACATTTTTTTTTACTTTTGCAAACTCACAATATCATTTCGGGGCTGACTTGGATTTGACAGCAGGTGAAAGTGGTATGTAAGCATGCAGAGCTCAGGAATTCCGGCTCTTTAATCTCGGGTTTCAACTTTTTTAATTGGCGAAAATAACTACGCTCTTGCAGCTTAATCGAAGTATAGTAGATAGGCTTTATTCTGGTATTAGATACTAGAACAAGACATCTCCCAGATGCTAACGTCCTGAAGCGGTCTGATAGTGAGGTGCAAGTAAATCGGGAATCGACTTTAACTTTTTTCGTGTTAAGGTTTAAATTTTAGAAGATAAGGCAAAAGTCGGTGGCTTTGATCCAGCTTTTGCACGAAAACCAAGTCAGAGCTAAGCATGTAGAAAGCGTATGGCTTCCTTGACTGGACGAGGGTTCGAAACCCTCCAGCTCCACTAAGAAGTGAAAATAATTGAAATGTATTTTTTCAATTATTTTCATTATCAGTTATTTAGGCTTATTTTTTTTAAAAAAAAGATAGTCTGAATTTAAGAATATTTACAGATTTGTTTTACAAATGTTTTACAATCAAAAAATCTGTAAATATGAATGCAACTTCAAAATTAGTATTGAGGAACTCTTACCAGAAAAAAGATGGAACTTACCCTATAAATTTGAGAGTTACCATTAATCGAGAATCAAAGTATTACCCAACAAAAGTTTCATGCAAGAAAGATGATTGGATAGATTCTAAACAGAGAATAAAAGGTAGCGTAGAAAAATCTGGAGTGGACAATTTAACCTTAAGTGATAAGGAAACTAAAGCAACAGCTATACTTGATAATTTTGTTCGATTTAATAAAATTCCAACCATTATAGAATTTACTTCTCTTTTTAATGGTGATTTTGTAAAAGATAGTTTCTACGAATTGGCTCAAAATTATATTAAAAATCACTAGTGACCGAGTAAAAAAATAAAAGAGGGTACTTCCTTTCGGTTTCCCCTCAAAGTTGTAAATTGATTTTGCGAAACTTTTTACAACA
>NZ_JAPDPJ010000067.1 GCF_026013605.1 Plebeiibacterium sediminum | reverse complement strand
TGCAATATATTCTGGGGATTCTTTTTTCTTTTCTGCCATAAGTCACAATATTAATAATTTGTTGCTTACAGACAGTGTTTATTTTACATCCTCCCAATCACTACATGAAAGATAGTTTAAAACACCTTCTTGAATTTATTATTCTTTTTACTTAAGAGTCCCTATTTGTAGAGGGTTCTAATCCTTCGCGCTGGTATTTTAATTTCCCTCCCTGGTTAAAAATATATTTTTTTGAAAAAAAGTTACTTTTTTCATTACCCCATATCTAAAATTGAGTGTTATATAAATAAAATCATAGATCAAATGAATTTTCCATTATCAGATCATATAAAAGTATTGCTTACAAAATATGTATTAAAACAGCCACTTAGCAATGATGAATATGCAGAAGTAGAGGGGTGGATTAATGCATCAGAAGCCAATAAGCATCTTTTAAAAGAAATAGAATCTGAGGCTTTTTTAAAAAAAGCAATATTAAGTAATCATAAAGATGAAGCAAGTAAATCTTATGAGCAATTTAGTAAACGAGCTAATATAAAAACACGAAAGATTGGCTGGATCTATTCTGCCGCAAGTATTGCTGCAATTTTTATCATAGGTTTATTTATTTATCAGCTAAATAGAAATAGTTATGATATTCCGCCAATACAGACTGGAATAGCAAAGGCTGTAATTGAATCAAATGATGGACAGTTTAAAGAAGTTAAGAATGTATCTTATGTGGAAGTTCAGGATTCAACATATACAAATCTTAAGGTACCAAGAGGTGGTGAAATTGATGTTCGTTTAAGTGAAGGAACGATCATTCATTTGTATTCAGAGTCATCTTTAATGATCCCAAAAGATTTTAGCGCATCAAACAGAAGTGTTAAAATACAGGGAGAAGGATATTTTAAGGTTGCACACGATGAAAATTCACCCTTCGTGGTTAAAACCAGTCAATCGCAAGTTAAAGTTTTAGGTACCGAATTTAAGATTATGGATTACGGGCAAAAAGCTAAAACAATAGTTACACTGGTAAGAGGTAAAGTTGAAGTGAGTAATAAAGACAACAAGGTATTGATGATGCCTAATATGAGAACGGAAGTAGCCGAAGTTGGAGAAATAGTTGTGAATAACCTTAACAAATTAACCGTTAGTGCGGTTGAAAATGGAAACCTGATTTATACCGATAAGTCATTGGAAGAGATTATGGCCAGTTTATCAAGAATTTATGATATCAATATTGAATTTGATAAGCCGGAATTAAAAGATATCAGGTTTACCATAAATGTAAGTAGAAAGAAAAACCTAAAAGAGTTGCTTTCGATCATAGAAAAAGTGGAGAAAGTAGATTTTAGTTATAAAGAGAATGTTGTGCACATACATTAAATATTAATCAATGGAATAATAAAACAATCGGAAGTCAATTAAAATTTATGATTTATAAGCGTTTTGAATCCTAAAATTTAATTGAAATCAGGTTATAATTCCTAAACCTTTTTTACAAAAACAAAATGACAAAGATTGTACTAACTAAAAGGGCAATATTATTGCTCCTGGTCTCTTACGTCCTTATATTTAGGGTGTCGGCGCAAAGTAGTGAGCGGTTGACCATTCATTTAAAGGAGGTTACGCCATACGAATTGTTTAATGAATTGAATAAGCAGATAAACATTAATTTTGTTTACAGTAATGATGACATTAAACGAATTCCTGAAAAAACGTATCATTTCGATAACGCTCAGATTGGTGAAATCATTAAATATTGTTTGCAACAAACAAATTTAACGTATGAAATTGACCAAAACACATTAATTATAAAGCATAAGCCTAAATCAGAGATTGTTAGAGGAACAATTTATGATGATGAAGGCACGCCTTTACCGGGAGCCAGTATTATTATTAAAGATTCCGGAGTTGGAACAATTAGTGATGCAGAGGGTAATTTTACCTTATCAAAAGGCTATAATAATTCAGTAGCTAATTTACATATTTCATTTATTGGAATGAAGAATGTAGATGTGCAATGGGAAGGTCAGGATTTATCAGTTAAAATGCAATCGGATGTTCAGTTGACTCAGGAAGTTGTAGTTACAGGGTATCAAGTAATTGATAAAAAGCAACTGACTAGTGCAGTTAGTTCGTTAGATATTTCAGAGGTGATGCAAACTGAAGCCATCAGTGTAGATCAAATGCTATCAGGTAAAATACCTGGCTTAAGTGTTAGTTTTAATTCCGGAGAAGTGGGAGTAACACCTAGGATAAGAGTAAGAGGAGTTTCTACATTAGTGGGTAACAGAGAGCCTTTGTGGGTTGTAGATGGTGTGGTGCTATCTGATCCTGTTAATGTTTCCCCTGCAGAATTAAACGACCCTGATTATATCAACAGAATTGGTAATGCCATTTCTGGTATTAATCCTCAGGATGTTGAACGTATTGACGTATTAAAAGATGCTTCGGCAACTGCGCTTTATGGAGCAAGAGCTGCCAATGGTGTTATTGTGATTACCACCAAAAAAGGTAGAGCAGGTAAACTGGAGGTTAACTATTCAGGAAGTACTTCTGTACGTGTACGACCAAGATATACAGATCAATCTATTAATTTGATGGACTCTAAAGAGAGAGTTCAGTTTTCACGTGAATTGATGCAGGATAATCATATGTATGTAGCTACAGGTAATACTTATGGTTACGAGGCATTAACACTACAATTATATCGCGGACAAATTGATTTTGAAACTTATCAGCAAGAGGTTGCTAAATTAGAAACAAATAATACGGATTGGTTTGATTTATTGATGCGTGATGCATGGTCACATAGTCATTCTCTTAGCTTTTCAGGAGGTAATGAAAATACAACCTATCGTGCTTCAGTAGGGTATACTAATAATCAGGGTGTAAATAAAACCGATGATTTAAATCGTTACACTGCTTCTATGGATTTGCAGCATAAGTTTAATAAGCTATCTGTAGGAGTAAATATTTTAGCAAATACAGGAACACACAATTATTATCAGGATAGACTTTCACCTGCTGATTATGCTTATAACACAAGTAGAGTAATTCCTGCTTATGATGAAAATGGTGAATATTATTTTTATGATGAAGGAGCAACAGAATATAGTGGTGCTTTACAATACAATATTTTGAATGAGTTGGATAATAGTGGAATGGAGCAAAACAACTCCTCTATTACGGCCAGAGCTAATTTAAATCTTGAAGTTACAGATTGGTTTGATCTTCAATCGATCGTTTCTATGACATCATCCAATACCGAGATAGAGAGTTGGTGGGGTGAAGATACTTTTTATGCTGCAGATTTAAGACGAAGTAATGATATGATGGATGCAGATCCTGATTATGGAGAGTTAGTTTATGGGGGTGAGTTAGGTAAGGATTATACTAGAAATAATGCTTATACAGCTCGTATACAAGGTAATGTAAATAAGTATTTTGGCTCTCAGTTACAGCATAATATTAATGCATCATTTGGTTTAGAAGCTAATTCAACTAAGTATGATGGTTTCAATGTTCTTACGCGTGGTTACATGAAAGATCGTGGTAAATCCTATGCTTCAGACATTGATATTAATACATATACAAAATACGGAGAATGGTTAAGAAAAAATGTTCCTGTAATAACTGATGATCTAACAAATCTTTTATCGGAGTATCTTTCTGCATCGTATAGCTATAAAGACAATTTTACAGTAAACGGTAATATGCGTTTTGACAGCTCAAATAAATTTGGTGATCAGAGTAATAACAGAGTTTTACCAATTTGGTCTGCATCATTTATGTATAATCTGGGAAGTTTTATTAAAAGTACTTCAATAGATTATATGCGCCTAAAAACCTCATATGGGTTTCAGGGGAATATGATTGATGGAATGTCTCCTAAAACTATCATACGTTCAGGTGCTTTTAATTCATCTTACGGTGAATATACATCAACAATAAGTTCATATCCGGATCCATTTTTAAAGTGGGAAAAAACTAGATCTATAAATGTTAGTTTAAATACTGGTTTGTTTAATAACAGAGTGCAGTCAGAACTAACTTACTTTAGAAAAGAAACAAAAGATGCCTTTGTAGAACGTCCGGTATCAGGAATCAACGGACATACTTCATATATGGTAAATGCAGGTGATATTACCAATGAAGGTTATTCTGTTGATTTAACCATTATTCCATTACGAAGCAAAGATTGGTTCTGGTCAATTTCCGGCTCGTTAACCCGAATTGATAATACCATGAAATCTAATGTTGGTGCAGATATTTATGAACGCGAGGATTATTTAAATGGTACTGCCATTGTTAAAGGAGAGTCTATTGGAACCTTCTATTCATATAAGTTTGCAGGATTAAGTCCTGAAGATGGAGGTCCGTTGTTTGATGATGGTGATTTGGCTAGTATTGCTCACTTAAGTAAGTACGATACCTACACCAAAGTATTGGTAAAGTCAGGGCGTAGAGATCCTAATGTAACCGGAGGTTTTAATACTTCTGTACGCTATAAAAACTGGAGATTAAACACAAACTTTTCGTATAGCTTAGGTGCCAAAACACGTTTGTTGAAGTTTTATCCATATGGAAATAACTATTCTTCACAATATAATTTGAATCGTGATTTAATTAGCCGATGGAGACAGCCAGGAGATGAATTAACTACCAATATTCCTGCTGTTATAGATTATTATATACCATGGAATGGTGATGGTTATGATTACCACTGGTCAACGGATAGTTATAATTGGGGAACAAATGAATTAGTAGCCAATAATAGCTGGGAACAATATAATTATTCAGATATCAGGGTGGTTAGTGCTGATTATTTACAGTGTACTTATTTGAGTTTAACCTATGGATTATCTGATAAATTATTGGAAAAACTTCATTTAACAAGAGCTGAAGTGACGCTATCAGGAAGTAATTTATTTACCATTGCGGATAAAGCCTTAAAAGGACAGACTCCTACTCAAAGTGGTTTTGATAAAATTCAGCTTTCGCAAAGACCTACTTATTCATTAGGTTTAAGTCTAACATTCTAAGTGTATTAAAGTATGAAGAAATTAAATATTATATATCTGTTATTAGTGGTTGCAGGATTCTCATTTACATCCTGTAATGATTATCTGGAAGAGACCTCGCAGGACTTGTCTTATATCAATAGTTTGGATGATTTGGATGAACTTCTTTTGGGAGAAGTTTATCTTCAACGTACCACATCAGTTAGAGTTAGTGATGCAACAGGAACTTATCTACCATATGTACACTTTATGGCTGATGAATTGGATCATGTTACAGATGCAGCTTATCAGTCTGGCATATATCCCAATTCTGCAATAGATTTATTTGGTTATTATACATGGCAACGTCAGGTGAGTTTGGGAATAGATGGTAGTAATGTGTATGATGATGCATTGGACTGGACTCGTATATATAAATGTATTGTATCTGCAAATGTAGTACTTGACGAATTAGATAAACTACAAGCCAAAGATGAGGAAGCTAAAATGCAGGCCCGCAGAATTAAAGGAGAGGCCTTATTTAACAGAGCAACAGATTTCTTTTTGTTAGTTAATTTATTTGGAGATGCTTATCAACCTGCTTTGGCCGATCAAACTTTGGGTATTCCTTTAAAATTAACCAGCTATACTGAAATTGGTGCGTTTAAAAGGGCAAATTTAAAGGATGTATATGCTCAAATATTAAGTGATTTAAATAGTGCCGAAGAGGCATTAAGAGATATTCCTCAGCAATCAATATACAGAATCAATCATGCCGGGATTTGTTTGTTTTTGAGCAGAGTGTATTTATATATGCAAGATTATGATAATGCTATTGTGTGGGCACAGAAGTGTTTAGACGAAGCTCCTGAAGTTGAAGATTTAAATTCATTTGCTACCAACCTTTTTAGTGAAGAAAATCGTAGTGTTTTGTTTTCAATGGGTGGTAATATCATTGCAGAAAATATTTTTGAATATGATCCTTGGGGAACCGGGCCTGAATTTGGAACCGGTCAGTTTATTGTGGGTTCTGAATTGTATAATAGTTTTGCCGACAATGACTTAAGAAAGACTAATTTCTTTCATATCAACGATATGTATCCGGGGATTCCATTGTACGATAAGCAATATAGTGATGGAATGTCTTCGCATACTGAGTTGTCAGATTGTTTTACTTTAAGAACTGCTGAGGCATGGTTAAACCTGGCAGAAGCTTATGCTGTAAAAGGTGAAACAATGAATGCTCAGGCTGCAATAGAAAGTTTATTAAAGAATCGTATCGAAATTTCAAGTTTCGAATCTGTAGCACAAACAGGGACGGAGTTGGTATCTTTTATTCGCGATGAACGCAGAAAAGAACTATGTATGGAAGGACATCGTTGGTTTGATTTAAGACGTTATCAGGCTAATACAGCTTATCCTCAAACCAAAACACTTTATTCTTCAGCTGTAGTAAAATTAGGTTATTATGATTTGGTACGTGTGGATTATTATAAACTGGAACCAAATGATCCTGCGTGGACATTACCTTTACCTGTTTATGAGTCTGAGTATAATGCATCAGAAGGTAATGAAAGAAATGCCAGAGAACCTTATGATTCTGTAAATTATTAATAAAAAAAACAATGAATAAAAATATATTTCTTATAGGACTAATGGGGTGTCTGATGCTTTTTTCTTGTCAAAAAGAAGATGAGCTAACTCCATCAGGAGCTGATGTTGATTATTTTCTTCCTGCGGAAGATAATATGAGTGAAGAAGCAGAACTAAAACGTGAATTTTTTGCAGAAAATGATGTGCGCCTGCTATTTAGTGATACCATTCATGTAGATACACAAGATACGATAGTTATAAATTTTGACTATAACTTCACAGTAAATCATACTGGTTTAGAGTATATTGTAGAAAAGATTCAAGATATTGATGAGAAAAAGGCTGCTGCTGAATTTGTAAGTGAAGGTGTTATTAAAAGATTGGGATCAGTACCGCCTCCATATTCTGTTCTATTGGCAAAAGATTTCATGTCATCAGATATGAGTTGGGGATATGAAATACTTACACCAATAGCCACTCAACCAAGTTTAAAAACAACGGTTATTACTGTTGGCGATATTCTTTCTAAAGAAGATTGGGAGAAAACTGAGCTTGCCAACTCTGTACTTTCTCTGTATTTGGGATTGCAATTGTCAACCAATTATGTAACAGAGCTAAAGGAATTTTTTACTGTGTCTTCATTTATTTATGATGATATGTGGAATGCCTTTCCAACATTTACAGAAACAGATCAAATCAATGGTTTTTTAGAGGCGCCTTCTGATTATTCCAGTTTTAACAGGTCGAATGATTTACAAACATATTTAAGATATATGTTTTCTTATACAGAAGATGATTTTAGAGCTATGTATGGTAGTTATGATCGTATCATTACCAAAATGGAAGCTTTAAAAAGCATTTTAAATGATGAGTTTAATATTGAAATTTATAACTAGATATTAATGAAATTAAATCGTATATGCCCCTTTTTAGGGGCAATAGCTTTCTTTTTGCTGTCGTGTAACAGTAGTAAAAAAGAAACTTCATTTAAGCTTACTGGTAACTTTACAGGAATAAAAGGTGAGGGGTATGCAATTTTGCAGGACTATGAAACTTATGAAGAGGACACCGTTCCATTCATTGATGGTAAGTTTGAATTTATAGGAAAGCAGGATCAGCCTAAATTATGTCGTTTGTATTTTATTGGACCAAATGATTCATTGGCAGATCAATTTAAAAGTGACCTACTCTATATTGAAAATGCAACCATTACTTGCTCAGGGAATTATAAAGATTTAATGTTTTATCTGGACAATAAGGATTTTTCTTTAAAAAGAATGTCTGTTCAAGGGGGTGAAATGAATAAGATTTATAATTCATTTTTAGATGATACCAGACCAATAGTATCTCAGGCGGTTGAAGTAACTAATAAACTTGAGTATCCGGAAGTTGCAGTAGAAAATATGTCAGCGTCTCAATATAATGAGATGTTGCAAATGCAAGCTCAGTTGGATTCATTATTACTTCAAAGAGATTTAGTAAAGGAAGCATATATTCAAAGATATGCCGATACGGAATTGGGTTATGATTTTGTATTGGCATCTATTGCAATGGACTATCATTACGAAGAATGGTTTGATGAAAGCCGTGCTCATGGAAACCGTTATCCTGAAGATTTTGCGATACCTTCATCAGAAAAGATTGAAAGCTGGATTTCATTACTTGAAGAGCAAAAGACTTATACTCCGGAGCAAATCGGCAAGTTGAAAACATTAGCCAAACGATGTAAACAAGTTGAACCTGGAGCTCCATTTATTGATGGTATGGTTTATTCTACAGACGGAGATTCTTTATTGTTGAGTACACCAATTAAAGAGGGGCGTTATACTTTAATAGACTGCTGGGCCTCGTGGTGTCATCCTTGTCGGGCTTCAATTCCGCATTTAAAACAATTAAAAGATAAATATAAAGATCTTGATGTTATCGGTATTTCGTTAGATGGTTCTGCAATGAAAAAACAGTGGCTTAAAGCTATTGATGCAGAGGGAATGACCTGGCCTCAGTATATGGTAGAATACAATAGCGAGTTACTAAAGGCTTATAATATTCTGGCTATTCCAAATATCATATTAATTACGCCGGATAAAAAGATATACAAAACCGGAATTCGTGGTTTTGACTTAGACCTAATCTTAACGAGAATTTATGGTTATTAGTGATACAAGTTGTTTGTAACCATAAATTAATTAATGACCGGGAATAAGTATTTATTCCCGGATTTTATTTGCAGATATGAGAAGAAAAATATTAATGTTATGTGTTGTGGTATGTGGTATAGCCATCACATCATGTAATAAAAGTAAAGGTTTCACCTTATCGGGTAAGTTTACTAATATTAAAGGAACGGGAATTGCCGTTTTAGAGAAACTATCAACTGAAGAAATAGATACCGTTCCTTTTGTGGATGGACAATTTGAAATAAATGGAAGCGTTGACAAACCGGCCTTATATAAATTGACCCTTTCAACAGATCAGGATTCATTTTGGTTTCAGCAAAAAAACGAACTCTTGTATATTGAGAATACTGCAATAAAAATAACCGGAGATTATAATAAATTATATGATTTAGATAATCGCAATTACTTTAGTCGTCAAAGAGCAGAAATAGGGGGTGGTAAGTTAAATGCGATTTATAATAATTATTTAAACAAAGTACGTCCGGTTGTAAAAAAAGCAACAGAAGTAAGTAATACGATCTTGTTAGATACCATTCCTGTAGAAAATATGTCTGATACATATTTTAAGGAGATGCTTAAAAAGCAGGTTACATTAAACAAGCTACAATATCAAAGAGATAGCATTAAAAGTAATTTTATTATCAATAATCCAGCAACCCAATTTGCTTATGATATGGTATTTGCCACATTAACTGATGATGATAGTTACAAAGCTGTTTTTGATGAAAGTGTTGCCCATGGAAATTTGTATTCAAAGATTATGGAGTTTCCGGAACCGGAATTGGTTAATCAATGGATTACTTTATTAAAAGAGCAGGATACTTTTACTCAAGAGCAATTGAATGTTATAGATTTTATATGGAATCAAAAAAAACAAATTGCAAAAGGTGCACCATTTATAAAAGCTCAAATCAGGGATGTTAAAGGAGAATTCGTTTCACTTGAAGATCAATTGAACAAAGATGGCTATACCTTAATTGATTGTTGGGCTTCATGGTGTATGCCTTGTCGATGGTTTATTCCTCACCTAAAACAAATTCATCAAAATTATAAGGATAAGGGACTTAAAATCATAAGTATTTCCATTGATAATTATGATAAGGAAAGAGAAAAAAAGGCATGGTACAATGCAATGAAAGAGGAGGATATGCCATGGCAACAATTTCAGGCTAATAAAAAATCAAGTTTTGTGGAGTCTTATGGAGTATATTCTATTCCAAATATTATTCTTATTGATGCATCGCATCATATTGTGGCTACAGGTGTTAGAGGACTTACTTTGGATTTGTTATTGCAAGGTATTTATAATGAATAAATCCGTAACACTTTGAATGAGTAACATTAAATTAATAAAGATCAGATGAACATTAAATTAAAAATAATTGCATTAATATGCCTTACGCTGAGTGTGGTTTCCTGTCAGAAAAAGGATAGTTATGTTATTAATGGAAAACTTTCAGGTATAGTTGAAAATGGTAGAGCCATGCTTTTAGATCCTTTAACAAACCTTGGAGATACAGCAGAAATGATTGATGGTTGTTTTCAATTCAAAGGTAAATTGGATCAACCAAAGATGTTTAGATTGTATTTGGCTGTGCCTAATACACCACCTTATACAACATTTAAGTCTTCATTGGTTTACGTTGAAAATGGAGAAATAACCTGTACGGGTAACTTTAACGAGTTCGAAAAATATTACGATTTCACAGATACATTAAGCATTCGACCTGTCATTAAAGGATCAGATTCTAATACATTATACGAGGAATATTTACAGAAAGCACGTCCGTTTGTTAATCAGGCTTCAGCTATAAGTATGAACTTTGTGATAGATAGGGTATTACCTCATGAAAAAACAGAAGAAGAACTAAATAAGGCTATTCAGCTTCAACTAAAACTAACAGATTTACAGGAACATCGTGATGAGATTTTAGATCAGTTTATTACTGAAAATCCACAAAGTCAGGTAGCTTATGATTTGGCTTTTGCTTCACTTTCAATGGATTCCCGTTACGAAGAGCGTATTGATGAAAGTATTGCTAAAGCAGCTGATTATTATGAATCGCTGGCCATTCCGGATCAAGAAAAAGCTGACAAGTGGATTACATTATTCCAAAATGCAGGAGGATATAATCAGCATCAAATAGATACCTTGAAAGTATTGGCTCAGAATTGTCAGAATTTTGTAAAAGGAGCACCTTTTATGGATGGGAAAGTATCTACCTTACAGGGAGATACTATTCAACTAAGTTCTGTGTTTGTTAAAGGACATTATACTTTGATTGATTTTTGGGCTTCATGGTGTGGCTACTGCAGAGATGCAATTCCACATGTTAAAAAGTTATACAATCAATATCATGAACAAGGATTTGATGTGGTTAGTATTTCTGCAGACGACATTACAAAATCGAAAAAAGCATGGTTGAAAGCTATGGAGCAGGAGGATATGCCTTGGGCTCAGTATCAGGCTGATTTTGATAGTGAAATATTTAATAATTACAATATTATGGGTATTCCTTATGTTATTATTGTTGGACCCGATGGTAAAATTGTAAAAGCAGGAGTAAGAGGTTATAACCTCGATATTATTTTAGAGAAGGTTTTTGAGTAATAGGTAGATTAATAATGTGTATTGGAGGTCGGTTAATGAAATATTATCCGGCCTTTTTTATTTGTTGATGGTTAAAAATCAGCGTTAGATTTAATTATTCAAAATAAACAGACTTTAGAGGTGTTCTTGTGTGTGGTATTTTTTATATTTTTGCAGCTTATTAAAAAACGAATAAATAATTTAGGTTGTTATTTATGGTTGGTAAAGTTTATATGATTTGCCTTTTACCGATAAATAATGATTTAAACATCTAAATAATAATTTAAAAATGGAATTAGCAAGCACGTACAATCCCGCCGAAACGGAGGACAAATGGTATAAGTATTGGATGGACCAAAAGTTTTTTCATTCAGAACCGGATGAAAGAGAGCCTTATACGGTCGTCATTCCACCACCAAATGTTACAGGTGTTTTGCACATGGGACATATGCTGAATAATACAATTCAGGATATTTTAGTACGAAGAGCTCGTATGTTGGGTAAAAATGCTTGTTGGGTTCCTGGTACTGACCATGCGTCAATTGCTACAGAAGCTAAGGTTGTAGCAAAATTAAAAAATGATGGTATTGATAAAGCTGATTTATCACGCGATGAGTTTTTAAAACATGCATGGGAATGGACTGATAAACATGGAGGTATTATCCTTGAGCAATTAAAAAAGCTTGGAGCTTCATGTGATTGGGACAGAACTTGTTTTACTTTGGATGAAACCAGAAGTGAAGCGGTTATTGATACTTTTGTTAAGCTATATGAAAAAGGATTGATTTATCGTGGTGTTAGAATGGTAAATTGGGATCCGGATGCTTTAACAGCAGTGTCAGATGAAGAAGTTGTTTACAAAGAATTACATTCGAAATTATATTATCTGCTTTATAAAATAGAAGGAGAAGAGGAGTTTGTAACTATTGCTACAACTCGTCCGGAAACTATTTTAGGTGATACCGCAGTATGTATAAACCCTAACGATGAACGTTTTAAGCATCTGAAGGGAAAAAGAGTATTGGTACCATTAATCAACAGATCAATTCCAATTATTGAGGACGAGTATGTTGATATGGAATTTGGTACTGGTTGCTTAAAAATTACACCTGCTCACGATATTAATGACTACGAAATAGGAATGCGTCATAATCTGGAAAGTATCGATATTTTAAATGATAATGGTACTTTAAGTGAAGCTGCAGGAATGTTTGTAGGTAAGGATCGTTTTGCGGTAAGAGATGAAATTATTCCTGAGTTAGAAAAGGCAGGAAACCTTTTAAAAGTCGAGGATTACGATAATAAAGTAGGATGCTCAGAAAGAACAGGTGCTGTTATTGAACCAAAATTATCAACGCAGTGGTTCCTTAAAATGACAGATATGGCTAAAACAGCCTTAGATGCTGTTATGACTGATGAAGTACAGTTTCATCCACCAAAATTTAAAAATGTTTACCGTCACTGGATGGAAAATGTGAAAGATTGGTGTATTTCGCGTCAGTTATATTGGGGACATCGTATTCCTGTTTATTATTTGGATAATGGCGATTTTGTTGTTGCAAAAAATATAGAGGAAGCCTTAAAATTAGCAAGAGAAAAAGCTGGGAATCCGGAGTTGACAGAAGCTGATCTTAGACAAGAAGAAGATGTATTGGATACATGGGCATCATCATGGTTATGGCCAATATCTGTATTTGATGGTTTTAATCCTGAAAAAGACGAGATAGATTACTATTATCCAACAAGTGACTTGGTAACAGGTCATGATATTATCTTTTTCTGGGTGGCTCGTATGATTATGGCTGGCTACGAATTTAGAGGAACTTTCCCATTTAAAAATGTTTATTTTACCGGAATGGTTAGAGATAAGCAAGGCCGTAAAATGAGTAAGCAATTGGGTAACTCACCGGATCCATTGGATTTAATTGCAAAATATGGTGCTGATGGTGTTCGTGTAGGAATGTTGTTATGTTCACCTGCAGGTGGTGATTTATTGTTCGATGATAGTTTAACAGAGCAAGGACGTAATTTTTCTAACAAAATATGGAATGCTTTCCGTTTGGTTAAAGGATGGAATGTAGATGAATCTATTGCTCAGCCGGAAAGTGCTGCAAAGGGAATTGAATGGTTTGCTCAAAAATTGAATCAAACCATTGCATTGGTTGATGATCATTTCAATAAGTTCCGTATTTCGGATGCTTTAATGACAGTTTATACATTATTCCGTGATGATTTTTCATCATGGTATCTTGAAATTGTGAAGCCTGGATATCAACAGCCTATTGATGCGAAGACTTATCAAGCAACAATCGATAATTTTGATAAGATATTAAGATTACTTCACCCATTTATGCCATTTATTTCAGAAGAAATATGGCAATTGCTGACTGACAGAAAAGATGGTGAAAGTATAATGGTTTCAGAAATGCCAGTAGCTACTGATACGGATGAAAAAGTACTAGCTGATTTTGAATTAACAAAAGAAGCTATTGTTGGAGTTCGTAATGTTCGTAAGCAAAAGAATATAGCCAATAAAGAGGTTATAGCATTGAGTATTTTAGATAATTCAGGTAATTACGATAAAAACTTTGATGCCGTTTTAGCAAAATTAGCCAATGCTGAAAAAATTGATTTTGTAACTGAAAAAGTATCAGGAGCATTATCTTTTATGGTTAAGGCTAATGAGTATTTTATTCCAATGGGAGATTTATTGGATGTGGATGCTGAAATTGCTCGTTTAGAAGAGGAGTTAAAATACCAGCAAGGTTTCTTAAATTCTGTAATGAAAAAATTAAGCAATGAGCGTTTTGTAAATAATGCACCAGAAAAAGTGGTAGCTATTGAAAAGCAGAAACAAGAGGATGCTGAAGTGAAAATTAAGGCTTTACAGGAAAGTATTGCTAACTTAAAAAAGTAATTTAAGTATTAGTATCATATAGTAAAAACGCCGCATTTGCGGCGTTTTTTGTTTTGTGTAATCTTTAATTGTTATCTTGTTTTTCAGCTTCTTTAAGTTCTTTTTTAAGCTGTTTCATTTCCTGTTTCAGGGTTTCCATTTCTTTTTTGAGTTGTTCTCTTTCTTTGCTTAAGTTTTCTTTTTCTAGCTCACTATCAATATTTTTAAGTTCAGCATTTATTAACGAATCTATATTTAAATGCTCTATTTCAACATTTGCACTTTCAACGGCAATTTTTGCAGCTTTTAAAGAAGTCTCCACAAGATCTCCAATATTTAAATTTTCCAAGACTTCTGCAGCAATCTCAATTCCGGTTTTAGCAGCTTCTAATCCTAATTTTTGAGCTTCTATACAATCGCCAAGACTATCTGAGTTTAAATGATGTAATTCCATTTCTCTGGCAATTTCTTCGCGTGCTTCCTGAAGACTAAGTTTTATCTCCATGTTTATCGAATCCATGTTAATGGAATCCATAGCCGCTTTGATTTCAATTTGAGCTTGTTTCATCACATCACCCAAATTAATTTCTTTAAGGGCTAAATGTATTTCTTTGAACATCTCCTGCGACAGCGCTCTATCTTTCTCACTTAGGGCAATTTCAATGGCTTGTTCAACTTCTTTACCAATATTGGATTGATTTTCATTGGCTACTTTAATATTGGCTTCAACTACTTTAATCAAGCTGTCTCTTTCTTGTTTTGTTGGTATATTAATGTCTTTATTTACAACAATAACTTTAACAGAATCGTTGGTGCTTAATTCTGAATTAGCTTCGTTTAAATTTTGATACATGTTTTGATTTCCAACAGAAAAGGAAACTAGGAAAATACTACTTATGACTATAAAAGAAGCAATTATTCTTTCTGTAACGTGTGATTTCATCGATCTGTTTTTTTGAATGCGTTTAATTCTCTCTAATAAATTACCTTGCTTTTTACCAAAAGCCATTGATAGAGCTTCTTCATTACTGCTGAAAATTTGAGCGTTGGTTAAAGCTTTGGCATAAGTCACCTTGTCTCCGGTTAGTTGAATGGCAATCTCATCGCAACTGTGCTCTCTTTCGTCTCTGATACATTTTGAAATGGTCCATACGGCAGGGTGGAAGAAAAACAGAATTTCAATAATAGATTGTATAATATTAAACAGATAATCATTTCGTACTATGTGTGCTAACTCATGAGCGATAATAGCTTCAATTTCTTTTTCAGTTAAACCTGTAAATGCTTTTACCGGAAACAAAATGATAGGTTTCATAAACCCAAGTGTTATGGGTGTATTGGTATGAGGCGATTTAAATGCTTTTATTATTTTGTTGATCTTAAGTTCTTGTGAAAATTCAACCATCTTTTCAATCCACTTTTCTTCAAAAGGTAATAATTGCAGGCCTCTCAGGCGCCTGTTATAGGCGAGTCCGCCAAGTAAACGAACGGTGAATAAGGCGATACCAATCAACCATACAGAAAGGAATAAAGGGAAGTTTCGTTGAAACCAGGCACGGGTTTTTATCAATTTAATATTAAAGCTCTGAGTCTGTTCTGCCTGTGTATTATCGATACTTTGGTTCACTAAATTTTTAAAATATTCAGGGTTTTGAAGCAGTTCATACTTTACGTTTTGTTTTTCTTTTGCATAGTTATAGGAGTTAACAAAAGTAGATATTGACCATCCAAGCATGATCACAATGATGGTAAATGAAATAAAATACCTCACTTGAGAACTGTACTTTCTTAAAATACTTAGTAGTATTAATAAGATCATTAACAGAATTGTTCCTTGCCACAGTGAATGAACGATTGTCCATCCTAATGCTTCTGTTATTTCCGGTGGAAAAATACTTTGTATTGGTTTCATAGTTTAAGAATTAGTTTCGTTTTCCATTTGTTCAATAACCTTTTTTATCTCATCAAGCTCTTCTTTGGATGTTTTTTTATTTCCTAGAAGTTGCATGACTAATGATGATGCGGATCCGCTAAATGCAGAATCAATGAAACGATCCAATAAACGGCCTCTGGTTTCATCCTTTTTATAGGTTGCATAATATAAATGACTCTTACCATTGGCTTTTCTGTTTAATAAACCTTTAGTGGTCATTTTTTGCATAATTTTAAGTGTGGTTGTATAACCAACATTTTTGCTTGAGCTTATTAATTCATGGATTTCCTTCACAGTTAAAGGTTCTTCTTTCCATAAAATATTTAAAACTTCAAGTTCTGCTGCTGTGGGAGTTATCTTTTCCATGAGTATATAGTTTTATTTATTACGACCCTTGTCGTACAAAGTTATACGACTTTTGTCGTAATAGCAATACTAAAGGGTAAAAAAGTTTATAAAAAGTAATGTTGTACAGGAGTTGGGTTTTCCGACCACTTGGACGGTAAATCTATGGTTACGGAAATTTTAGGTGAGTTAGTAAATGAATGTATTTAGTCCGTAAAGATTAATAAATAAAAGACTTAATCAAGCATTAAAACTACTGGATTATTAGAATTAAATGATTATTAATTAACTTTAATGTTGATGTATTATGTTATAATGTTTGTATTTTTGACACGTAAAAAAAATTAATCTGGATATTATTGTTGTTCTTATATTCAGATATCGTGTTTAAGTAAATTAGATTATGTACAAGGTAATGAAGAATCAAGTTTTGGTAAGTATAGCTCTTATTGTATTGTTTAATACAGTTTTGTCAATAAATTGTCTGGCTCAGGAAGATGCTTCTTCATTGGATAAGGATAAAACACTGGATGTTGTAACCTGGAATTTGGAATGGTTCGGTGCTCCAATACGCTCATCAGCTACCTACTCATATGATAAACAATTGACAGATGTAAGCTCAACCATATTGTCTTTGGATGCTGATGTTTACGCTTTGCAGGAAGTAGTAAATGATAGAGTTAATGGTTTTTACCTGCAAGAGTTGGTTAATAAATTAAATGAAGAGGCCGGCACTGAAAAATATGTTGGTTTTGCTTCAGATCGTTATAGCTTTTCTTTTAATGAGCCATCAACCTCATATCCATCCCAATGTGTTTGTTATATACTAAACACACAAAGTGTTTCTTTAATTGAACAATTTCCTTTGTTTGATGATATCTATGAAAGCTCAAGAACGCAGACTATTGAAGGTTATAATGGTTATGCTCCTTCATTTTGGAGTAGTGGAAGATTGCCTTATTTTTTAAAAGCGATAGTTTCAGTTAACGGAAAAAATCAGATCATTAATTTTGTGAATATTCATGCCAAATGTTGTTCTGATAGTGAAGACAGGAGAGAAAATGATGGTGATTTTTTATTAAACACCTTAGTTACAGATTATGGAAACGATAATATCATTGTATTGGGTGATTATAACGATGATACAAACACACCTGGTCCTTATGATAATTGGTATGCAGATGATCATTTAAACTTTATGGAGGTAGCTGGAGCCGAAATTGACCATATTAGTATCTCGAATGAGTTATATGATGAAAATGAAGCTTTGATCAATAATAATTATGTTGGTGATGTTACCATTTCAGATCATGATCCGGTAATGATAAGATTAAAGATCGACGATGTAAAAACTGCTCAAACAATTACCCTGGAAGATGTGGAGGATCAAATAGTAGGATCAACAGTTACTTTATCCGCAACAAACAGTTCTGATTTACCTGTAGAATATATTGTATTGAAAGGAAATGTTACAGTTGATGGAAATCAGGTCACTTTTAATACAGGAGGTGAAGTTTTATTGCAGGCTATTCAAACTGGTAATGATACTTATTCACCAGCTTTTTCAAATGTAGTTCCTGTAACTATAAATAAATATGAGCAAACCATCGAATTTGATGCAATAAGTGATAAAAAGTTAAGTGATTCACCATTTGAATTGGTGGCTACTTCAAGTTTAGGATTTGATGTATCATTTGAAGTGATTGAAGGTAACGTAAGTATTGAAGGTAATGTAGTAACCCTGGAAGATGCTGGAAATGTTACTATAAGGGCCTATCATAATGGTGATGATCAATATGAAAGTGCAGAGGCATTTCAGTCGTTTTATGTTGAAGATAAGAGTGGTATTGAAGATGAATATGCTAAGCAAGTTAAAATATATCCAAACCCTGGCAATCATAAAGTAACCATCGATATGCCGGATGCTTCTGTAAAACAAATTGATATTTATAATATTACTGGAGATAAGGTATATAGTATGGAAGCTTATAGCTCTGCAAATGTTTATGTAGATCATTTAAGTAATGGATTGTATTTTATTCAAATTACTTCAGGAAATATTACCATCTCTAAAAAATTACAAGTGAAACATTAATTTTTTTCAAAAAAAATGGTGTACATCGCAAACGGTTGCAATCTAAAAAACTTGCATTAGAGGCATGTATCGCAGTGTGGTAAAGGTTTTGAGGGGTGGTTGATATTACTATCTTTGAACTGAAAATTCAGTCAAAAACTAATTATTTACCAATGATTAAAAAATTTCTACCGCTATTTATTTTAGCAATAGTTGCATCTTGTAATCCTGGTACAAAACAGGCAGATGTAGTTAAAAAAGCTGCTCCATTTTTATGGGAGAATGCAAATGTTTACTTTCTATTAACCGATCGTTTTTGCAATGGTGATTCTACCAATGATGTAAATTTTGAAAGAACTGGCGAAACCGGTGTTTTGCGAGGTTTTATGGGAGGTGATTTTAAAGGAATCATCAAAAAAATCAATGAAGGTTACTTTACTGATCTGGGAGTTAATGCACTATGGTTCTCTCCAATTGCTGAACAAATTCATGGTTCAGTGGATGAAGGAACTGGTAATACCTACGCATATCATGGTTACTGGGCAAAAGATTGGACCAGTATTGATCCTAACTGGGGTACAGAAGAAGAGTTTGCTGCAATGGTTGATGCAGCTCATCAAAAAGGAATTCGTGTTGTTATGGATGTTGTAATTAATCACACAGGTCCTGTTACACCAATTGATCCGGTTTATAATGAGGAGTGGGTCAGAACATCACCAAAATGTACTTATGATACCTATGAAAATACAGTTACCTGTACGCTTGTAGAAAACCTTCCAGATGTAAGGACTGAAAGCAATGATGAAGTTAATTTGCCGGATGTTCTTTTGGAAAAATGGGAAAATGAAGGTCGTTTGGCTCAGGAAATGGAAGAGTTAAATGCATTTTTCGCTGCAACCGGATATCCTCGTGCACCAAGGTTTTATATTATGAAATGGTTGATTGATTTCGTGAAAAAATATGGTGTTGACGGATATAGAATTGATACAGCAAAACATACAGAAGCTTCTATTTGGGCAGAATTAAATCAGCAAGCCTCAAAAGCATTTGAAGAATGGAAACTTGCAAATCCGGATAAGGTTTTAGATGATAACGAATTTTACACAGTTGGTGAAGTGTATAATTATGGGGTTTCTACAGGAAGAATGTTTGATAATGGTGGCGTTCAGGTTGACTATTATGCAAATGGTATGGATGCATTAATAAATTTTGAATTAAAGTCAGATGCGAATAAGGATTATGAGTCGGTGTTTTCAAAATATTCAAACCTGCTTCATACAGAATTAAAAGGTAAAACCATATTAAATTACCTTACATCTCATGATGATGGTCAACCTTTTGATAAGAATAGGGAAAAGGCTTTTAAGGCAGCAAATATGCTATTGTTAACACCCGGTGCTTCACAAATATATTATGGAGATGAAACCAATCGTAATTTGAATATTGAGGGAACTAATGGAGATGCAACTTTACGTTCTTTTATGAATTGGGATGATATAGAATCAAATAGCCTGGTTAATGATGTTGCAACAAAAGATCTGCTTTCGCATTATCAGAAATTGGGGCAGTTTAGAGCTGCAAATCCAGCTGTTGGTGCAGGTGTTCATAAAATGATTAGTCAGGAACCATATATTTTTGAAAGAGTATATGTTAATGGAGATTACACCAATAAAGTAGTTGTGGGCTTAGATCTTAATGCTGGAGTAAAAGAGATAAATGTTGCTGAGGTGTTTACAGATGGTGAGACATTAACTGATTTTTATTCAGGTAAAAAGGTGATAGTTAAAAACGGAAAAGTAACAGTAGATTCAGGTTTTGATATAGTGTTGCTATCCTTATAATTATAGTTGAAAATTCAGATGAAGTAATAATATTACTTAGTTAATTTATTTTGTGTGTTTGCAAAGCGATTTCAAAGATGAAATCGCTTTGTTTTTTTATGCTAGTACGATTGTTTAAGTGTAAAAAAATAGTCAACTAATCGATTTCAACTAATTCAAATGGAATATTAGTCACCGATTGAAAATCTTCAGCAATTTCAATCATATCTTCATCTTCAACATCATAATACCAACTAACTTTAATGTTGTTATTATTTAATAATTGAGCTTCAATTTTACGAAATAAGATGATTAGATACTTAGTACTAATTGTATTAAAGTAATCAAGTTGAATGTTTATTTGAGTTTGAGAGCATGGGGAAATAATGTATTCATTTAACCAATTAAATACTGGTTTGAACAATGAATCGCAGTCAACAGTAACTATTTTCCCTTTGAATGAAATAAGCCCCTTTTCAGAATCTAAAATGACTTGAGGGGTTGTGTTGGTTTCCTGTGTGTGTATGATGTTTGTCATCGCTTAAAAGTTTATCTCTGGTGGCCAGATTAAATAGTCGATGAATTTGGATCAAGCATTGGGGTAGGGCCGGTCAAAATTCACGAATATTTCGTTTACATTAAAATCTATCATATTAATAATGCAAAGAATAGTTTGTCCCGTCCTATACTTTGCAGGTGTAAAGTTTTTTTAGGTTAATAAAGATGAATTGTATTACGAATGTTTTTAGATAAGGTTATCGTAATTTATAAAAAAAAGATGTGGTGACTGTTGGATTATTTAGGGAGGTGTTGGTTAATATTCATTAATACAATGTATTAAGTGTGTGTGTTATTGATTATATTAATCAAAATAACTGTATTTCTAACTTAATGATTGGATTATTAGAATTGTTATTTTTGAGCAAATGTTACTTTAGGTAAACTTAGATTATATTTAACAGCTAATAGTCTGATAATAATAATGGATGTAATAGTGGCTATTTGTGAAAAGTAAAGGTTTACATTAAAAAAATCTAATAGTAAATAAATTGTACCACCTACAATACAGGCTGTTGCATATATTTCTTTGTGAAAGATTAAAGGAACATCGTTACATAAAGTATCTCTGATAACACCGCCTACAACAGCAGAAGAAAGTCCCATTACCATGCATATAGGTGCAGATAAATCGTAAATAAGTGCTTTATCAATCCCAATTATGGTAAATACACCTATTCCAATTGTGTCAAAAAGAAATAATGTGTGTTTTAATTTAATTACGCGTTTAAAGAATATAAATGTAAAAATGATTGCACTGAAGATTAATAAGAAGTAATCAACGTTTTTTACCCATGTAACAGGGGTATTACCCATTAGTAGATCTCTCATAGTTCCTCCACCAACGGCCGTAATAAACCCTATAAATGAAGCTCCAAAAAGATCAAGTTTTTTTTCTGATGCTGAAAGTGTACCACTAACTGCAAAGGCAAAAGTACCCGCGTAATCGGCAAAATCCAATAAATTCATTGCTACATTTTAAATTTTCGGCAAATGTAGCTAATTGCTTTAAACCAATACTGCTTCTTTATTTAAATTTTCATCGCAGAATTCATCAATTACAATAATGTAATCAATAATCTTTTTCATTTCCTCATCCTGGGGAGCAGTAAAAGGTACAACTTCAAGAGAGCAGAATGTTTGGAATTTATTTAGGAAACGATTTCCTTCAATAAGTTCATCTTTTAAAGTATAAAACTCTTTGCCTTCTTGCAGCATTCCAGCCAATGAAGTAGAGGCAGGGATATAATCATAGCTTAATAACATTCCTAACACAAGTCTTTCTCCAGCAAGTATGGATAAGTTATATAGGAATTCATTGTCAAAAGGACCTCTGTTGACAATTAGTTTCTTGCAGGTTTTTAAATACGATTTTCCTTCATCATAATAAAACTTCCAGTCTTTGTCTTGATCTTGCCAATGAAATACAGCCATAATAAATCTGTTTACAGGGTTTGAAATTTACTATATTTAAAACGATATAGCTTGTTAAAAATATTAATGACATTGTAAAAATAGCATTTGTAAAAATTAAACCCTAGTTATTAAGTGGTAATTAAGTTTAAAAAGTGTTATTTTAATTGTTTAACCCTAATCATTTGATTGTTTTGTATTGAAAAAAAGGATAAAAGTAATTTTAAACCTTGTTTTATGATTTATTCCAGAAGAGCCTTTATTAATATAATAGCAAAAGCTTCGTTGTTGTTGTGTAGTCCAGTTGTAATGTCTAATAATAAGAAACCTATGAATAAGATTAATCCCGGAATTCAGTTGTATACCGTTAGAAATGAAATTAAAAACGATTTGTGGCTCACTTTAAAAAAGATTGCTGATGTTGGATTTAAAGAGATAGAACTTTATATGGATGACAATACAAGTTTATTGTTTGGTTACCAACCTGAAGAATTTTTTACCAGAGTGAACGATTTAGGTTTAAAAGTAATAGGACAGCACATTTTGTCAGGTCAACATGGAGAACAGCCTTATTCCTTAACAAAGGGGTTTGAGTCTTTAGTTGAAATATTGTCGAAATATGAAGTGCCTTATTTGACCCATGTATGGCTGCACCCGGAAGAAAGAAAATCACTAAATGATTATAAGCATTTGGCAGAACTACAAAATAAATGTGGAGCATATTGTAAATCGGCAAATATTCAACTGACCTATCATAATCATGATTTTGAATTTGTTAAGATGGAAGGCGAAATGCCATATGATGTGATGATAAAAAATTCCGATCCGGATTTATTAAAGCTAGAGGTTGATTTTTATTGGATGTACGCTGCGGGTGTTGATCCGTTGATTTATATTACACAATTGGGTAATAGGGTTGAACAATGGCATTTTAAAGATATGAAGAAAGATAGTACTGATTTTATTGAATTAGGATTAGGGCGTATTAATTATGATGAAATAATGAAATATCTAAAGTCTTCTGATGTAAAACATGTACTTATAGATCAGGATGAATTAACAATGCCAATGGAAGATAGTCTGAGAATAAATCTTAAGGAATTAAATAGGTTACTTGCTATAATGGATTGATATAAAATCAGATGATTTATAGGTATTTAGGATTGGGTGTTTCTTAAATATTGAGCATTTAAATAAACCTTTTTGTATAATAGGTGTTTACAAAAGGTAAAACAAAACTCAAAAAAATGAAACGTATATTAGTCTTATTAATAGCTGTTTTTGCATTGTATCAGGCAAATGCACAAACAAGTTTTTATGATTATACAGTAAAAACACTTGAAGGTGAAGATTTTCAGTTGTCTCAATTAAAAGGGAAAAAAGTATTGGTAGTTAATACAGCCTCTAAATGTGGATTTACTCCTCAATACGAGCAATTAGAGGCTATTTATAAAAAATATGGAGGTGATGATTTTGTAGTGATTGGCTTTCCGGCTAATAATTTTATGAAACAGGAACCCGGAACTGCTGAAGAAATCAGAGATTTCTGTATTCAGAATTATGGAGTTACTTTTCCAATGATGGCTAAAATATCTGTCAAAGGTGATGATATAGCCCCAATCTATCAGTGGCTCACTGAAAAAGAGAAGAATGGAGTAGAGGATAGTAATGTAAGATGGAATTTTCAGAAATATTTAATAAATGAAAAGGGAGAATTGGAAAAGATATTTTATCCTAAAGTGAAACCTGATAGTGATGAAATTATATCGTGGATAACGTCAAAATAGAGTATGCTTTAAAAATATATTAAAAACGATGTGAGAACATCGTTTTTTTTGTTTCAAATAATCTTTGCAAATTCGTGCTGAAAAATTTAACAAAAGATTAAAAACGTATCGATGTCATATATTAGAGGATTTGCAAGTGATAATAATTCGGGGGTTCATCCTGAAGTTTTACAGGCTATTGAAAAGGCGAATGTTGGTCATGCAGTTGGTTATGGTGGTGATGATTATACCCAACTAGCTGTTGAAAAATTTAAAGAAGTATTCGGTCAGCAAACTGATGTGTTTTTCGTTTACAATGGAACCGGAGCAAATGTTGTTGCAATACAGGCATTAACCAACTCATTTCATTCTGTAATTTGTCCAGAGACAGCTCATATTAATGTAGATGAATGTGGGGCGCCAGAAAAACATAGTGGATGTAAGTTATTGCCCGTTGAAACAAAAGACGGAAAATTAACCATAGATGCTTTAAAAAAGCATATGCATGGTTTTGGTTTTGAGCACCATTCACAACCTAAAATGATTAGTATTACACAGGCTACAGAATTAGGTACGGTTTATTCTATAGATGAAATTAAAGCTTTGGCTGATTATGCTCATGCCAATAATATGTATTTACATATGGATGGAGCCCGATTGGCAAATGCTGCAGTTTCTTTAGGTTGCTCATTTAAAGAAATGACGGTAGATGCAGGAGTTGATGTATTGTCGTTTGGAGGAACCAAAAATGGATTGATGTTTGGTGAGGCTGTTTTATTCTTTAATCAAAACACTGAGGCCGTAAAATATATAAGAAAGCAAACGGCTCAGTTAAATTCAAAAATGCGTTTTACCGCTGCTCAGTTTTTGGCTATACTTACTGATGATTTATGGAAACGTAATGCTTCTCATTCTAATAAAATGGCTCAGAAATTAGCAGAAGAACTAAAAAGCATTGAAGAAATTAAAATTACCCAGAGTGTTGATAGTAATGGAGTATTCGCTATTGTTCCAGAAAAAATTATAGAGCCATTACAAAAAGAGTTTTTCTTTTATATGTGGGATGAGAGTAAGTGTGAGGTGCGCTGGATGAATTCTTTTGACACACAGGAGGAGGATATCGAAAAATTTGTAACGCTAATTAAAAAGCTTTTAAAAGAATAGTTATGGCTCAACAATATGATTTTGAACTTGAATTTAAAGTTCGTGACTACGAGTGTGATCTTCAGGGGATTGTAAATAATTCTGTATACCAGAATTACCTGGAACATACGAGACATGAGTTTTTAGATGCCATAGGTTTAAATTTTAAAGAATTATTTGATAAGGGCGTAGTAGCTGTAGTGGCTAGGGCGGATTTATCTTATAAAACGCCTCTGCAAAGTAATGATAAGTTTGTGGTTAAACTAAGAGCTGAGCATCATGGCATTAAATACATGTTTTATCAGGATATTTACAGATTGTCCGATAATAAGGTTTGTTTAAAAGGTGTCATTACCACAACATCCTTAATAAATGGAAAATTAGGGGTTTCTGAAGAAATTGCTCAGGCACTGAAAGATGTGGCGTTGAAGCGCAATTAAATGATCATCTGATATCAGTTAATAATACCAAAGGCTCTTAATGATTTAGGAGCCTTTTTTGTATATGCAACTTACGCTTCATGCATTCTTTTTTCTATTTGCCGTTAAATATATTTTTAGGCTTACCATAATTTTTATCAGTTTTTGTAAAATGTGGTGATAATTCATATTCACTTTGTTAGGGATGTTTTTAACAGGTGAGCCTTGATTTGTAATACTTAATCCTCTAAAAATATTTCACTTCCTAAAATACTCTTTGTATTTTTGCAGGCTATTTGAAAAAGTAAGATCATTATGCCAGAGCATACGAAGAAAGATTATATAGAAAGGTTTATCAAGTTTAAGGCAACTGATGCTGTAATCCAAAAAGGAAAAGACTTGTATGATGAAGGAGCAGTAAATCTAACATATAAAAGTGATGCTTCTGATGCATGGCATTTTGCCGTACAGGGATCTCAGCGATACACCGTTATCATTAAGGATTTAAATAAGGAAGATATTCATTCTAAATGTACCTGTCCTTTTGAATGGGGAACAATTTGTAAGCATACGGTAGCTTCTTTATTATACATTGTAGATGCCGGAGATAAGGCAATGCCTTTAGATATGCAAAATGAAGTGACTTCGAATTCCTCATTACGCACAGCTCATGGCTTTTTATTAGAAGATTATAGATTTATAGATGCTGATTTAATCAAGAAATATTCGTCGTTTAGTGTTTTAAATGATATAAAATACTCATCACGCGGAATAAAAATTAAAGATGTAATCATTAATAATCATCAGGTTATTTTTGAGTTATTTGATGATTATAGAAAAGAAACCAGTGTTACGATCGTAAAGCATGAAGATAAAGTATATATTTCATCAGATATAAAAGCAGGTACTCCAAAGTTAAATAAACTGGAAACATTCTGTTTGATTACCATTGCCGAATCTAAAACACCAGATTTACTTCATATAGCATTTAATGAAGGGTTGACAAAAATTGAACAGGAAACATTAGAACGCTATGGTTTTGATAATGACGATGATTTTTCAATTTATTTTAAACATATTTTCAATCCCAATTATGGTTTAGATGTAGCTTATCAACCTAATCAGGTTGGATTAATACCCATAGAACCAATCAGGGAAGTTGAATTTTTAAGCTTTATTGAAAAACAGAATGCAGAAGTCCTGGAGTTGGATAACATTCCAAGGGCAACTGATGATAAAGCACTGGGATTTGTAATTGATTTTGGAGGTGATATAGATGAATTAATGTACGATGAGTACGATTTTATTGATGAAGATCCTCAGTTTGAGATATATGCTATAACAGCCAAGCCAGCTAAGAATAAAAGACAGTTGGCATCAGGTTTTAAAAAGTATGACGAGTTTGAAGCGCCTATTATTTTAACCGATAATCAGCGCAATGCATTGGATTTGATCAATGAGCTTGATGATAAGGACTTATCGGCTAAGAAACAATTTGTTTTAAAAAAGAAACTCATTTTACTATTAAGTAAAGAGCGTTTTGTTTTTGTTCGGGAACAAGGTGATTTTAAGTTAAAAAAGACTGATTTAGTACCCGCAAAAGTGTCTGATCAGTTTGTGGAAGCAAAATACCATACTTACGAAGATGCTAAGTTTGTTGGCTTAGAATTAAAAGTAAAAATAGGAGAGGCTGAGTTTAATCCATCAGAATTAAAAACGCTGTATAAAAAATCCCATATTTATAATATGGATGGGGTTATCCATTTGCCTGCCAATTTTTCTATTGCCAAATATATTGAGGAAGGACAAGAGAATATTAAAATGGTAAAATCGTATAAGCAAAAGTTTATTGCTGATGTGGTTATACCATTGTCTAAGAATTTTGAGATTGAGTTTGGAGATTGGAGCGGAGAAGTAGAATCTGTAGAGTTGGATTTTAGATCCAAGCAAATATATCTTTCAGAGCAATATGATTATCTAATCATTACACCTCAGGTTGAGTATCATCATGGTGTTTCTGTGGCTTTAAATCATTCTGGAAATGTGTTGATTCATCAGGATGAAGACCAGGTAAGGGAATATGTTAGAAACTTTGAACTGGAAGACGATTTTGTTGATTCTATTGCGGCATTACACCCATTTTTTGAGGAGCAAAAAGAAGATAAAGTGTTTTATCTTCATTACGATGAGTTTACCCGAAATATGTGGTTTTATCAATTCTTTGATAAGATGCAAAGTCTTGAGGTGGAGGTTTTTGGTTTGAAAGAATTGAAGAATTTCAATTATTCACCACATCAGGGTAAGGTAACAACTTCAGTTTCCAGTGGTCAGGATTGGTTTGAAGTGGATATTAAGGTAACTTTTGGTGACGATACTATTGCATTGAAGGATATTAAAAAAGCCATTTTAAATAAACAGAAATATATTCAGTTAGCTAATGGAAAAGTAGGTTTATTGCCATCAGAATGGATGCATAAGCTTGAAAAGTACTTTAGACATGGTGAGGTTAAAGATGGAAAACTAACGGTTTCAAAACTTAGGTTTTCTATTATTGATGAGTTGTTTGATGAGATTGATGATGTAGAAATCATTAATGAAGTGGCAGATAAGCGAAGACGATTGGCTCAATTTACAGAAATCTCCAAAACGGTGGTGCCTGATGAAATCAAAGCAGAGCTTCGTCCTTATCAGAAAGAAGGCTTAAACTGGTTAAACTTCCTGGATGAAATGGGATGGGGTGGTATCTTGGCTGATGATATGGGATTGGGTAAAACCCTTCAAGTGCTTACATTCTTGCAGCATATCCTGAGTAAAGATGATACAACAAACCTGATTATTGTACCAACCACTTTACTTTTTAACTGGCAAAAGGAAATAGAAAAGTTTGCTCCAAATATCAGTGCGTATTATCATTATGGACCAAACAGGGCTTTAAGTACAGACGCTTTTGAAGCTTTTGATATTGTATTTACCTCATATGGGGTGTTGTTGAGAGATGTTGAGTTTTTACGCAATTTCAGATTTAACTATGTTATTCTGGATGAATCTCAAGCTATTAAAAACCCAGCATCCCGAAGATATAAGGCTGTAAGCTTAATCAATGCTAAAAACAGAATAGCCTTATCTGGTACTCCTATTGAGAATAGTACTTTTGACTTGTTTGCTCAAATGAGCTTTGTAAACAGAGGATTTTTTGGAGGGGTTTCTGCTTTCAAAGAAAACTTTTCGAACATGATTGATAAGGAAGGCGATGAGAATATTGCAGCCGAGCTTCAACGTTTGATAAATCCTTTTATTTTACGCAGAACAAAAGAACGCGTTGCCAAAGAACTTCCGGCAAAAACAGAAGATGTAATTTATTGTGAAATGGATAAAGCACAACGTAAAGTGTATGATGCTTATCGCAATGAATTTAGAAATAAACTTTTGGGTAAGATTGATGAAGATGGTGTTGGAAAAAGTAAAATGATGGTGCTTGAGGCGCTTACTCGTTTGCGCCAGATTTGTGATTCTCCGGTATTAATTAATGATGATAATATCGATACTTCTGAATCGGTTAAGATTAAGGAGATTATTCAGCATATTACAGATAAAACATCTAAACATAAGATTTTGATTTTTTCTCAGTTCGTTAAAATGTTAGGACTGATTAAAAATGAATTAAATAAGCGCAATATCGAGTTTGAATATTTAGACGGGAAGAGTTCAACAACTCAAAGGGAACGTTCAGTTGAGAACTTTCAGAATAATGATGACTTGCGTGTATTCCTGATTAGTTTAAAAGCTGGAGGAACAGGATTGAATCTTACTGCTGCCGATTACGTTTATATCATCGATCCATGGTGGAATCCTGCAGTAGAAAATCAGGCCATTGACCGATGTTACAGAATAGGTCAGGATAAGAAAGTATTTGCTTACAGAATGATTTGTAAGGACACAGTGGAAGAGAAAATACTGAATCTTCAGAATAAAAAGAAAAAGATAGCCGGTGATATTGTTCAAACAGATGAGAATATCATGAAGACACTCGAGGCAGATGATATTAAAGATTTGTTTTCTTAATACACATCAAGAAGAATTTTAAAAGGAAATACCATTTAAATATAGAATGGTATTTCCTTTAATAATTCAATTTTTTCAGGTGTAACATTGGCCATGTATGGAATCACTTCCACACCATTATTAATGGCTTCTTTCAGGCCTTCCGCATACTTCGGATCAATGTCTTTTGCAGGTGAAAAACTCTCAATATCCTGTCTTTGTATTACATAAAACATAACCGCTCTCATTCCGGCCTTTTTTACTTCAATCAAAGTGTTCAAATGTTTTAAACCTCTGGTGGTTACAGCGTCTGGGAACGTTGCTTTATTACCTTCGCGAAGAGTGACATTTTTAACTTCAATAAAACACTTCTCAGCCTCGTTTTCTGCAAAAACATCAAATCTGCTATCACCAAATTTAACTTCACGTTTTACGTTGGTATACATGTTTAATTGAGGGATGATTTGGTCTCTTACAGCTTCGTAAACCAGAATATTTGGTACACTGGTATTGATTCCAATCCAATGATTATTTATAAAAATCATTTCCCATGTAAATTGAGTTTTTCGTTTGGGATCGTTATGCTGAGTTAAATAAACAGGGGCACCTTCTTCTATACATGTTTTCATACTTCCTGAATTAGTACAGTGAGCAATTACAGTGCTGCCATCTTCCAATTCTACATCAGTTAAAAATCTTTTATATCTTCTGATTAGTTTTCCCGGTACTAACTTTGATTTAAATTTCATATGATTTTAATGTATTTTCTTTAGGTAGATATTCCGGTGATGTTGACCCCTCATTCCGGTCATATTGACCCCCTTGGATTTGGGTAACTAAAAATGGTTAGTGTGACAAAATTACATC
>NZ_JAPDPJ010000066.1 GCF_026013605.1 Plebeiibacterium sediminum | reverse complement strand
TTGCAATATATTCTGGGGATTCTTTTTTCTTTTCTGCCATAAGTCACAATATTAATAATTTGTTGCTTACAGACAGTGTTTATTTTACATCCTCAATCCAATAGCTCAGTGAGTAAGCACTGGGCTTATTAGTTGATTAAATTTTAATTTCAAAACCACCTCCCCTTCGTTCCTCAGGGACTCCTCCTTTTGAAGGATGAGTGTTTACGAGCAGCTTGCCTATTTGTTGCTCTTAATAGAAATGTTTCTATTAAAAATTAAATTACCGCAAGATTTTATCTAGAAGTTTAAACTTCAGTATTTCATATTTCAAATTAAATAAACAACAGGCTCTAATTGATTTATTTATTACTTTTGCAGCTCGTTTGGTGGATTTCTCCTTTCAGGGGAAACCTTAATATGGGAATTCGGTGCTTCTGTTTAACCAGAAAATTCCGAAGCTGTACCCGCAGCTGTAAGTCTGTATATGTTTTGACAAACTAACTGCCACTAATGAATCTATTCATTGGGAAGGCCTCAAAACGAAGACGAGCCAGAAGACCTGCCAGATGTATAACCCGCAATATGCATTAAAAAACCTATTGCACTCTGAAATAGCTTCAAAACAAGGTATTTCACTTACTTACTTCAACTCACCATAGTTGAGCTATGATTCGTTTCAGTAAGTACTTGTTTTATTCCTATTTCAAAGCTCATAACGATGTTTTAATACATAATCCGGGTTAAATGCTTTCGGGATAAAGGCGAATTGGAGTTAAGGGAAACTCATTTCATCAATTGTATCCCATTATTAAATAATTATTATAATAATGGAAAATGCGTTAGTACAGGTTTATACCGGAGATGGTAAGGGAAAAACAACCGCAGCTGTTGGTTTGGCTGTCAGGGCTTTAGGTAATCAATTTAAAGTTCGTTTTCTGCAGTTTTTTAAATCTGAAATATCAGGAGAAGTTAAGCCTTTGGAAAAGTTGGGTGCTGATGTTTCTATCCATAATCATCAGGATAAACCCAGCTGGACTATGAATGAAATTGAAGAACAACAACTGATAGCAGACTCCAAAGAAGGCTGGCAGATTTTTGTGGATCTGATTCAAAGTAAGACCTATGATTTAATTGTGCTTGATGAAGCAAATCATGTGTTGAACAGGGGTTATATTGACAAAGAGGAGGTATTGGAAATTCTGGAACAGGCTAAAAATACCGAAGTGGTTTTTACAGGACGAAATGCGCCGGATTGGTTAATGGAAAGAGCGGATCTGGTAACAGAAATGAAAATGCATAAGCATCCGTTTCAACAAAAAATAGGTTCACGCACAGGTATCGAAAAGTAAATAAAAATTATAACACCGTTATAAACTTCTCAATCAAGGTTTATCCTGATTTCAGAGTGGTTAAATTATATATCTTTTAATGAAAAAGTTAAAGCCAATCATGTTTGTAGGCACAGGTTCTGATGTTGGTAAAAGTATTATCAATACAGCTTTGTGTCGCATCTTTTTGCAAGATGGATATCAACCCGCACCATTTAAGGCGCAAAATATGTCGTTGAATAGTTATGCCACACCCGATGGATTAGAAATAGGAAGGGCACAGGCTGTTCAGGCCGAAGCGTGTGGTTTGGAGTGTGAAGTAGAGATGAATCCTGTTTTATTGAAACCTACTGGTGATCAGAATTCGCAGGTGGTTTTGCATGGTAAACCAATTGGAAATCAATCGGCCAAAGAGTACTTTTTGAATGATAATAAATCAAACTTGTTTAAAGAAGTATTGGTAGCTTTTAAGAAGTTGGAGCAAAAGTACAATCCTGTTGTGTTAGAAGGTGCCGGGAGTATTTCGGAACTGAATCTTCGAAGCAGGGATATTGTGAACATGCCTATGGCAAAAGCGGTTGGAGCTTGTACTTATTTGGTGGCAGACATTGACAGAGGAGGTGTTTTTGCCTCAGTTTACGGTTCTATTAAACTACTTCCAGAAGATGAACGGAAGTTGATTAAAGGAGTTCTGATCAACAAGTTCAGGGGCGATATTGATTTATTCACCGAAGGGCGTAAAATACTTGAAGATATTACAGGCGTTCCTGTTATTGGGGTAATTCCTTATTTTAAAGGTATTACCATTGAGGAAGAAGATTCTGTAAGTCTTTTAAAGATGAATAAAACGGCAGTTCAGGATAAAGTTAATGTAGCGGTGGTTCCATTAAGGCATATGTCGAATTTTACCGACTTTAACAGATTTGCTGAAGTGGACGATGTGAACCTTTATTTTACCGATTCTGTGCAGGAATTAAGTAAGACAGATATTTTAATTATTCCGGGATCAAAGAACACCATTTCTGATATGAATTATCTCGAAGAAACAGGATTGGCTCAATATTTAAAAGACTGGCATCAGTCGGGTAAAAATATTTATGGTATTTGTGGTGGATACCAAATAATGGGAGAGGAGATCTTTGATCCGATGCATATCGAAAGCAAGGCTGATAGTGTAAAAGGATTAGGTATTTTACCTGTAGTTACAGTGATTTCCAACGAAAAAAATAGCACACAAACATCTTTTAAATATTTAGATAAGACAGATGGATGCGAGGGCTATGAAATACATATGGGTGAAACCTCGTTTTTAACGCAGCAAAAACCGGTTGCTCATTTAAGTAATGGTGTTAAGGATGGTTATTATAAGAGTGAAAAGGCCTGGGGAACTTATATTCATGGCATATTTGATAATGCTGTTGTTTTAAAAGATGTTCTTGAGCCATTCTTAAATAAAAAACTTGAGATAGGAAACTACAAAGAATTTAAAAATAAGGAGTACGATAAACTGGCCGATTTTGTAAGAGCTAATCTGAATATGGATCAGATTTATAAAGATTTAGAGGGATGATAAACGGTCATGGAAACGATATCCATCAGTATAAAAATAAGATAGTTGCTGATTTTAGTACCAATGTGTTTAATAATCCTGCAACGGATCAGATTATTGATTTTTTGAAACAACAGGTGGATGATGTAAGAAATTATCCGGATTGTAATTGTGTGGCCTTACGAACTCGTTTTGCCTCATATTATCAGGTTCCATTTGAGGATGTTATGGTTTGTAATGGTTCAACAGAGTCTTTTTATCTTGTTGCTCATTTATTTAAAAATCAATCATCTGTAATATTTACACCTTCATTTTCAGAATATGAAGATGCTTGTCAGTTGTATGATCATCAAATAGAGTTTGTATCCAATAAAGAATCGTTAAATGAGGTTTGTATTGATAATAAGCTAGTTTGGCTGGGTAATCCTAATAACCCGGATTCAAAATATTATTCACGTTCCTTTTTAAGCGATTTTATTGCAAGTCATCCATCAACAGTATTTGTGGTTGATGAGGCCTATATTGATTTGTGTTCCAATGGCGAAACCATTGCAGATTTGGTATCAGAATATGATAATTTGATTGTGATAAAATCCTTTACCAAATTATATGCAATACCAGGTATTCGCTTAGGTTTTATTGTTACCAATGCCCAACGTATTTCGCAGTTAAAAAAGTTACATATGCCTTGGGCAGTAAATGTTTTGGCACAAAAGGCAGGAGCGTATATTCTCGATCATTTTTCTAAAACCGAAAATCAGGTTGTTGAATTATTAAAAAATTCACAAAAGTTGCAGAAAGAGATCAGTCAAATAGGAGGTTTAAAGGTAAATCCTTCATCTTGTAGCTATTTTCTGGTTGAAATGGATAAAGGAAAAGCATCACAACTAAAAGACTTTTTAATCAATGAGCATGGTCTTTTAATTCGTGATGCTTCAAATTTCAGGGGATTAAATGAAAAGTGTTTTCGTGTTGCCAGTCTGGGCCCTGAAAAGGATTTATGTTTGGCCAATTCTTTAAAAGAATGGCATTGTTTCGTTACTGTTTAAGAATTATTTTTTGTTGGGTAACCACCGAATCTTTAATCATAATTTCTAATTGAACAGTGCTTTCTATTGCGTTTTCAATGGGTGTGTTGCCTTCAAGTACAAAAGTTGAATGATCGTAATCAGTTAGTTCTTCATCTGTTGCTTCCGGTATAAATAAGGTTTTTGATCCGGTTGGAACGTAAACTGTCAAACGGTCGTTGTTGATTTTAATATTGCCATCTTCATTGTTGATATGAATATCAATATCAAGGCTTTGAGGTATGTCTTTCTCATTTTCAATAACGATCCACATTCCGTTCAGAGCTACCACATCAAACGCTTCAACTTTAATATTTTGGAGTAGATTAAGTGCAGAAGTAATTTTAAGTCCTGGGGGAGTAATTGTTGAATCAGTAGATTTTAATTCAATAGAGGTACTTATAGCTTCGGGCTCAGTGTTTTCGGCATTATGGTTGGTTAGGGTGCAGGCAAAAAATAGCATAGCACTTAGGGGGATGATTAAAACTTTTCTCATGTTTATCTGAATTGGGATGTGTGTTATCTTTTAGTTTCTATTAAAATTAGAATTTAGATACTTAAAAGTCAATAGCAGATAAGGTGAAAAGGGACAGAACAGGACAAAAAGTTGATGAAATGGTACTTTTGGGTTGGTTAGGTTTTACTTTTTAAAGCTCATAAAAAGCCAAACCTATGTGTAATAGGGCTACTTCATTTCACCTTTTGAATTGAAGTCTTCCTTTTTATGAAAATACAAGCATTTTTATTTATTATTAAGCAATAAAATACCTTTATATCATAAAATATCCATTGTTAGACTGGAAAATCAAAGCAATAATCAAGTTTGTGTTGAGTTTTACTCAAAACTGTTATAACTTGCATTATTATTAATCAACTAAAAAGAATCAATTTTACATGAGAAAATTTTATTTTTTAATGCTTTTGCTATGTCCATTGGTAATGAAAGGGCAAGATTTGGAAGATTATTTGTCAAAATATACCTCTGAAAATGGTCAGCTATATTTGCAACCATTTGCAAACGCATTTACCGCAGATTTAAATAGTGGATTATTTCACAATGCAAAGATCAAAAAGAAAGGTTTTCAGTTATACATAGGTTTGGTGTCGCAAGTGGCAGTAATACCTGGTAAAGCAAAAACTTTTACGGCTACTATCGATGATCCTTCTTTCAGCAGTACTCCTATTACAGTTGAGGGTGCACCAACTATTTTTGGAGCTAGCGAAGGTCCATATGTAGAAAACAGTCAAACCGGATTAGGACAGTATTTGCCAGGAGGTTTGGAGATAGAGTCTTTACCTCTTGCTATGCCACAAATAACTTTAGGTTCAATTTTCGGAACAGACTTAAGTGCCCGTTATATTTCTGTGCCTGTGGATGACTTAGGAGATATAGAATTATTTGGATGGGGTATCAGACACAGTGTAGATCAGTACCTGAAAGTTCTTCCTTTAAGTGTTGCTGTGGGTTACTATCATCAATCGTTTAAAGTAGGTAATTATATTGATGCTAAAACCAGCGTAATCAATCTTCAGGCTAGTTACAATATCCCGGTTATTACTTTTTATGGTGGTTTAGGGTTTGAAAGTGGAAATGTAGATGTGGAATATACCTATGAAGGTTCTGGTGATAATTATGGTGATACCATTGCTTTTGAACTAGAGTCGGAAGGTACTGTAAGAGCTACAATAGGTCTTTGTTTTAATTTGGGGCCTGTGAAATTACATGGGGATTATAATATGGCAAAACAAAACACTTTTGCTGTTGGTTTAGGTATTGGTATTAATCAGAAATAAAGAAATAAGATAAATCATGAGAAAATTTAGTATCGTTTTATTGTTAGCAGTTTTATTTACTGCATGCGAAGAGAAAGACATAAAGTTATATCCATCGTTTGAAGAAAGTACCATTGTAAACGTAAATACAACTGGTGAGTTTGAGGAATATACAACCATTTATGCCAGTCAGATTAATGATGCGGTTAATGATTTAGAGCTGGAAGAAGATGGAGAGATTGAAAGTGTTGCAGTAGAAGGTATTTGGATGGTTGTTAAGCCTTTATCCGGAAATACAGCTACTTCAGCAACTGTTAATGTAACTATTAAAGCTGGAGATCAGGATTATAAGCCTTTATTGAAGAATTATGTGGTTGACATTCCTTCGGTAGAAACAACTTATTATTTCCCTGAATATTTAGATAAAAATGGTATTGCATTATTAAAAGCCAGATTAAACAACATTGTAGTAGATGGTATTTTAACTGATGATATTGATTTAAAGGTATCAGGAAATACAACACCAGAAAACAGTACAGTAAAATTAGAAATCGAAATTTTTGTAAAGGGTTCTGTGGTATTTGTTCAAACTGTAGAGTTGATTTAAATAAAGGTTTTATTCAATAAGATAAGTGCCGCTTAATCATCGTATGATGGTTAAGCGGTTTTTTTATGCTTAATATTTTACCCCCTGTTCAAAGAGGGGTGTTGCGCCATTTTTTTCTACGTTAACAAATATTTAACTAAGATTTTCAAATGTCTTTTATTAATTAGCAGCTTTATTTTGTGATTTAACGAAAAGTGAACTGTATTTATGATATATGTCATGATCTCGTTGATATTTAATGGGATTGCCTCATGAGTTAACAAACATTAACAAAATATTTATAACTTCAAGTCACCCATTAAGCAAAAAATCTTGTTATAAATAAAAGGGTAATACATCCTTGATTATAAATCACAAGGTTAGGTATAGAAATAATAAAAATATATAGCATAAACCAATTTACAATGAAAAGGAAAATAGCATTACTTGCTTTATCCCTGATAGTCATTCTACAGGGAAGTGTTTGGGGGCAGATTCAGCAGCCGGCAAAGTGGAAAGTTAGTTTATCAGATACAAAAGCTTCTGTTGGAGATAAAATTGACGTAGTATTTAGAGCTACTATTGATCCAACATGGCATTTATATTCAAACGATTTTGATCCTGATCTGGGACCAATTTTAATTTCATTTCAATTTGAAGAAAACGATTCGTATAAAAGAATTGGAGAAGTAAAGCCAATCAATGCACATAAGCAATATGACGATGTTTGGGGTGGAGAAGTAAGTTTCTTTGAAAATACAGCTGAAATGCGTCAAACCATCGAAATTAAGTCATTACCATTGAATATTGCAGGTACATTTGAGTTCCAGTCATGTTCTGATAAAACAGGAATGTGTGTGATGGATGATGATGAATTTAATTTAACTATTAAAGGTACTGCAAAACCAGTTCAGGAAACTAAACCTGCAGCTACAAAAGAAGTGGTTAAAGAAGAAAAGGCAGCTCCGGTTGTAAAAGTAGAAACAAAACCTGTTGCAGAGGTAACTGCTGCTAAAGTTGAAGAATCGAAAGAAGAAACAACTACTGCTACCAAAACAAATGTGGTCATTAAAGGAAATCAAACACAAGAATCTGATTCGTTGTGGATGTTATTTATCGTTAGTTTTCTAAGTGGATTGGCAGCCATTTTTACGCCTTGTGTTTTCCCTATGATTCCTATGACTGTAAGTTTCTTTATGCATAGTGATGAGAATAAAGCAAAAGCAAGATTTAAAGCTTTCTTTTATGGATTCTCCATTATAGCTATTTATACAGTTATTGGAACTGTTGTTGCACTTACTTTGGGGGCTAACTTTGCAAACTTTTTGAGTACTCACTGGTTGCCAAATATCTTCTTCTTTTTGATATTTATGGTTTTTGCAGCCTCATTCTTTGGAATGTTCGAAATCACCATGCCAAACTGGTTGGTTAATAAAAGTGTTTCCAACGAAGATAAAGGAGGTATCTTAGGCTCATTCTTTATGGCATTTACCTTAGTATTGGTTTCATTTTCATGTACAGGACCAATTGTAGGTGCAATTTTGGTTGCTTCAGCAGGTGGAGAAGTATTAATGCCTATTGTAGGTATGTTAGGTTTCTCAATAGCTTTTGCATTACCATTTACCCTGTTTGCAATTTTCCCATCATGGTTAAATAACCTTCCTAAATCAGGTGGATGGTTGAACTCAGTAAAAGTGGTTCTTGGTTTTATTGAAGTAGCGCTTGGGTTAAAATTCTTAAGTATTGCCGATCAAACTTACCACTGGGGTATTTTAGACCGTGAGATTTATCTGGCTATCTGGATTGTTACTTTTGCCATGTTAGGATTTTACTTTTTGGGTAAATTGAAATTCTCTCACGATAGTGATGTGGATCATGTTAGTGTACCAAGATTAGGTTTATCGATTGTTACTTTTGCTTTTGTTGTGTATATGATACCAGGATTATTTGGAGCTCCATTAAAGGCTCTGTCTGGTTATATTCCTCCACAGGCAACTCAGGACTTCGATATCAATAAAATAGTACGCGAAAATGCTGTAATGTCAGGTTCCGCTGCTGTTGAGGCCCATACTGCAAAGTATTCTGATTTTCTTCATTTACCACATGGATTAAACGGGTATTTTGATTATGAAGAAGGATTAGCAGCTGCAAAAAAATTAAACAAACCTGTGTTTATTGATTTTACAGGACATGGATGTGTTAATTGCAGACAGATGGAAGCCAATGTATGGTCAGATCCTGCAGTATTGAAGCGCTTAAAAGAAGATTATGTAGTCATAGCTTTATATGTAGACGATAAAACAGAATTACCTAAAGATGAGTGGATTGTTTCTGAGTATGATGGCAAAACCAAAAAAACTTTAGGAAAGAAGAATGCAGATTTTCAAATTACACGTTACGAAGTTAATGCACAACCATATTACTGTTTGTTAGATGCAAATGGAAATGATTTAGTTACTCCAAGAGCATATGATTTGGATGTAAATGCATTTGTAGAATTTTTAGAAGAAGGTAAAAAGAACTTCCATAATAAATAGATATTATCAGGGCAGGATAAAACATTATTCTGCCCTTTTAGTTATTATGAAGTATTCAAAATATTAATGTCTTTAATTTATAACCAAAACAATAACGTTAAACGCGCACAGATGTAGTTAGCAGGTATACTTAATTACCCAATCAGCAAAAAAAAGAGTAATTGAATTTATTTGCGAAGCAACAGATGGCCACTAAAAGTAAATTTAAAAAAGAGATGAAACGAGCCTTAAGCAAGCTTTTATCAAGATGATTGATAATTGTTGCGGCAAGTTCCATGTGACCATTAAAACAATTTTTTACACATGAAAAAAACGATGAAATTAGTTTTGTCAGGAATGCTTCTTTTACAAGGAGTATTTGTTGCTGCACAAAACACTACAACAATTCCCCTGGATTCAAGGGTTAGATATGGCAAGTTAGAAAACGGTATGACTTACTATATCATGCATAACGAAGAACCAAAAGAAAGAGCTAGTTTATATTTTGTACAAAATGTGGGTGCTATTCTTGAAGAGGATTCTCAGGATGGTTTGGCTCACTTTTTAGAGCACATGGCTTTTAATGGATTAGAGCATTATCCTGGCAAAAGCATGTTAAACTATTTAGAAGCAAACGGAATTAAGTTTGGTCGTGATATTAATGCCTATACAGCACAAGATCAAACGGTATATAACTTAAGTAACATTCCTTCAACAAACGAAAACCTTTTAGACTCAGCGTTATTGGTTTTACACGATTGGTCAGGAAGTTTACTTTTGGAACCAGAAGAAATTGATGCAGAAAGAGGTGTTATTCGTGAGGAGTGGAGAACCAGAAGAAATTCTCGTTTTCGCTTAATGTCACAGACTCGTCCATACATGTTTAACTTCTCTAAATATGCAGAAAGAGATGTGATCGGATCATTGGATGTGATTAATAATTTTGAATATCAGGAATTAAGAGATTACTATCACAAATGGTATCGTCCGGATTTACAGGCTGTAGTTGTAGTTGGTGATGTAGATGCTGAAAAAGTAGAGCAAACTGTAAAAGAAATGTTCTCATCTATCCCGGCTAAAGAAAATGCTGCAGAGCGTGTTTTTTACCAGATAGAGGATTCAAAAGAATTGGGTTATGTTGTTGCAAAAGATAAAGAAGCTCAAGGTGTTTCTATAGATTGGATTTTCAGACATGATCCTGTAACTGTTAAGGATGAAGCTTCTATGCGTGAGGATTTAGCTAAAACAATGCTAAGATCTATGCTAAATAACAGATTAGGTGAATTAACACGTAAGCCTGAATGTCCTGCTTTAGGAATGGGAATTGGATTCTTTTCAATAACTCGTACTAAAGATGGTTCTTATCTGACAGTTAATCCTAAAGAGCATAAAGAAAAAGAAGCTTTCGCTTTATTGATTACAGAGTTTGAAAGAGCTAAGAAATTTGGTTTTAATGATTCTGAATTGGAGCGTGTAAAAACATCTTTACTTCGTAGATATGAATCATACGAAAAAGAGTATGATAAAGTAGATAATGAGAGCTGGGCAGAACAATTAGGAAATCACTTCCTGGAAGCAAGTCCATTCCCATCTCTTGAGTGGGAAATGAATTTTGCTAAAACAACAATTCCTGCCATTACATTGAAAGAGGTTTATGCATTATTAGAAGATTTTACAAATATCAACAATAGTGTTATTACAATTACTGGTCCTGATAAAGAGGATGTACAATATCCAACTAAAGAGGAGTTATTAGCCGAAGTTAAAGCTGCTAAAGAATCAGAACTTACAGCTTATGAGGATGAGTCTAATGACAGTCCTTTAGTTACAGATGAATTAACAGAGAAAAAAATTGTTAAAGAATCTACTGTTTCAGGAACAGATGCTAAGTTATATACACTAGAAAATGGTGCTAAAGTGGTGGTTTATCCTACTGAATTAAGTAAAGATGAAATTTTATTTAGTGCTTATAGTTTTGGTGGAATGTCTTTATTGAGTCAGGATCAACTTGAATCAGGTAGTCTTGCAACAACAATTGCTGGTATGTCTGGTGTGGGTGATTTTAACGCCGTTCAGTTAAATAAGAAACTAACAGGTAAACTTGCAAGCGTATCTCCATCGTTAAGCACCTTTACTGAAGGTTTCAGTGGATCTGCTTCTCCTCAGGATTTTGAAACGATGTTACAGTTATTGTATATGAAGTTTACTCATCCTCGTTTTGAGCAGGAAACTTTCCAAACAATCAAAGCATCAATGAATAATCAGTTACGCTTTATTGCCACTGATAATAGCAGAGCTTTTCAGGATACAATTGGAATGTTAGAAAGCAATTACAGTCCGCGTAACATTTTATTCAACAAAGATTTTGTGGATCATGTAGACTTTGATAAAGCAAAAGCTATTTACGAGGATCGTTTCCAGGATGCTGATGACTTTACTTTCATCTTTGTTGGAAATATTGATGTAGAGAAAGATCTTCCGTTAATTACTAAATATATTGGAAGTTTAAAATCAACAGATCGTACTGAAGATTGGGTAAACCATAATATTAAACCTGCTAAAGGTTATACCAAACGAGTGCTTGAAAGAGAAATGGAATTTCCTAAGGCTACTGTTTATTATTCAATCATTAAGGATATGGATTACAGCCTTGAAACCAGAACTTATGTTAGAGTGATTTCTGAATTATTAAGCAAAAGATATTTAGAGACCATTAGAGAGGAAGAAGGTGGTAGTTACGGAGTAGGAGTTCGTCCTTCAATTTCAAAACGTGCATACGAGCATGCAGCTATTACTATGAACTTTGATTGTGATCCGGAGAAGAAAGACAAACTTATTGAGATCATGAAGAATGAGATTGATAATTTGGTGAAAAATGGTGTTAATGTTGATGACCTTAAAGAAATTAAGCAAAACTATTTAAAGAGTAGACAAGAGTCTGAAAATCAAAATGGTTTTTGGTTAAGTGTTATTCAGGGATCATTAGTTAATGATGAACCTATTACTGATACCGAAGGATTTAATAAAATAGTGAATGATTTAAGCGCTAAAAGCGTCCAAAAATTCGCTAAAAAATTATTTAAGGGTTATGACTCTATCGAGGTAATTATGGTTCCTGAAAAGGAATAAAAAGATACATATTAGGTTAGATTGAATTGGTGTGGGGTTCTGGTTTTCCGGAAACCTGCACCAATTTTTTTTGTATTTCATTTCTCTTCGGAGAGCAACAAATATGCAAGCTGCAAATCAACTCTCCTCCTTTCAAAGGAGGAGTCCCCGAGGAACGAGGGGGAGGTGGTTTTATAACTCAACTGCTAACATGATAAGCATTCAATCCATTTGTAACACTATTTCCCAAATGGAATTACAATGCCTAATATTGGAAAAATAAATGTTCCATCAGAACCTGAACTAACAGGAACAAGAAACATGTAATCCATGGATATGCGATTCCAGACGGTTCTGCCACCAAACGACATTAATACATCTCCATGTGGAAATATATAGTTTTCAGATATAAAGTATCCGCGATTCGTTACCCGAGTCATAGCGCTAAAGTTATAAATGGGTGATTTGGACCAACTGTTTCCTGAAAATCCATAGGAAATACCAACAGAAATATTGTTATCCCGGGATCCTATGGTTGATGTTCCGTATAATAAGCCATATTTATTGGATTCTTCAAATAATACGGTCCCCAACAATGCACCAACCCCAATATTAAACTGATCCTTTTTAACAGGAATAGATACTTTAGGAGCAACCATAACAGGAGTTGGAGCTCCATCGAACATAAACATAGGTATTACCGTAACACCTAAAGAAAAATGATCCGTAATGCCTGCAGAAAAGTGATTCCAAAATACATAGATATTCTGATAATAACCTTCCCCTTTCTTTAAACCGTATCCGTTGGGTGCCCAAAAATAGCGTGATGATTGAGGATTTGGAAACCAGTATTTTCCCTCTTTTATGCGTTCTGCAACTATCGTTTCTCTTATTTTGATATCCTTTTTCTGAATGGTTACTTCTCCGTAATTGTTGCTCATCAACTTAATGGATAAATCATCTTCTTCAATAATTTTCCCAAAAAACTCATTACCTTCTACTGTTTCAATATGAGTTAACGTAGAATCTTTTTCTTGTTCCTGGCCAAATGTAAAACCAAAAAGAAAGACAAAAATGATCGTGCAAAATATAGTTTTCATGGCTTCGGTATTTTATATATTAAATTTATGAAAAAAGCTGTGTTGTATCAATGAACTATATGTTTTAATTATTGTAACACACGCAGATAGGGGGTATTAAATAAATTGAATACTGCAAGATATAGCCTTGCTTTTAGTAAAATTTGCAATAATTACTACAGCTCAACATATTATTGATTTTAATTGCAAAATGTGCAAAACAGAGCAATGCCTAAGAGTAATATTTTTTGCACAAACCCATCTTAAAATATCCTAACATTTTATCTGGTTGATGATTTTTTAATATTAGGGGTGATTGATGTATGCGTAACAAAGAATTATTTATCTTTATTCAATAATTATACTCAAAAGGAGAATTTTCTCTAATAACAAAAACACTCAAATGAAGAAGATTATTTTAAGTGCCCTTGTGGCTATTTTAATTCTGGCTTCTTGTCAGGAGCAAAAACCAACCTTTACGCTAACTGGAAAGTTGAATAGTAATGGCGAAAAAACATTAGTAGTTAATGTTTTAGATGGTACAAATTTTAATGCATTAGATACATTAGTAATAACAGATGGTGTTATTAACTATTCCACAACTCTTGAATCTCCATTATTAATGGTAATTGGAGAAGATAAAACCAGAAATTCAGTTAGTTTTTTTGCTGATAACTCAGCTTATACAATCAGTGGAAATGTGGATAGTTTAAATGTGGCTTCAATTACAGGAGGTGCAGCTTACGATTTATACAAAAAAATCACTGATTCAGAACAACGTATTGCAGAAGTAAGTCGCGAATTAAGACCAAAATTTGCTGCTGCAAATCAGGCTGGTGATACAGCAAAAGCTAATGCTATTTATGATGAATATATGGCTGAAGCTCAAAAAGTAGATGATATTAAAGCTGAATTAGTAAAAGCTAATCCTACTTCGCCAGTATCTGCTTTTGTGGTTTATAATATGTACCGTCATGGCTCACTTGAAGAGATGAAAGAAGGTTTGGCTCAGTTAGATTCAACATTAACTGCCAATTCTTATTATAAAGCTTTAATGGAGCGTGTGGCATTACTTGAAACTGTTGCTGTGGGTAAAGAAGCTCCTGAATTTACACAAAATGATGCTGAAGGAAATCCTGTGGCTTTATCGTCATTTAAAGGAAAGTATTTATTGGTAGATTTTTGGGCTAGCTGGTGTGGTCCTTGTCGTGGCGAAAACCCTAATGTGGTTAAATTATACGCTGATTATAAAGACAAAGGATTTGATATTTTAGGTATTTCTTTAGATCAAAAGAAAGATGCATGGTTAAAAGCTATTGAAGAAGATCAACTTGCATGGAATCATGTATCAGATTTAAAAGGTTGGGGAAATGAAGTAGCCAAGCTATATGGTGTATCAAGTATTCCTCATACAATTTTATTGGATAAAGAAGGTAAAATTATAGCTAAAAACTTAAGAGGAGAGGAGTTAAGAGCTAAGATTGCCGAGTTACTTGACTAAGTAAAATCTTACAATATAAAATAAGGCGGATGGTGATCAGAAATGATAATCATCCGCTTTTTTGTTCGTAACAGGTATAGACCTGGTGGCTACCTGGTGGCTACCTGATCCGTAGCATATGCGGATAAAACTTTGGTAATATTTACATGTAATACACTTATGTTACACTTCATATTCACTTTGCAGTGAGTGAATAGTGAGCCAATAGTGAAGGAATAGTGTGTAATATCCGCAGCTGTTACGACTCTGTTCCGCAGTTGGTCCCTACCAGACATTATCCAGTTAGGTTATTATTTATTCGTACCTCGAGCCGATTCTTTTGCCAGATTATGACAATGGCTTTGTTCCTTATGGCCGACATGACCTTTGATCCACTTAAATTGCATTATTTTTCCATTGCATAGTTCATCAGTTTCCTGCCATAGTTTTGCAAACTTTACCTTTTTACCATGAGCAGTTTGCCAGTCATTCAATTTCCAGAAGTGAATCCATTGCACCAAACCTCTGATAACATATCTACTATCTGTAAAAATCTGTATTTTAATGATATCCCGTAGTTGCTCTAATCCTTTTTTTACAGCCAACAGTTCCATTAAAATACTACTTCCTTCTTTAAAAGAATAACTAAAAGCTTCCTGAACTCCATTGGTATCTTCAATAATACCTCCAATGCCGGAATGTCCTGAAGGACTATGAAAAGATCCATCTGTATATAGTTTGTGAAACCCTTTTGATTCCGTTTGTTTGGGAGTTATGATCAAATCATTTTGTCTCCTGTCCACTTCTATAATTCCTGAAAAGTCAGCTTCCTTAATAAATGGAAAACCATCAATAAATACGCAATGAATTGTATGTCCTACTGTTAATGTTCCCTTAAGCGCAGAACTGATGACTTTATTAAATTGAAATGTGTTATTGAGGATAGCATCAGACAAGTTGTTTTTATGTGCAAAAACAATCGATTTGTTATCATAGTAATATTCCAGTTCATTGTGCTCCATTCCATCTGTTACCAGGCATGTAAACATTGATTCCTGAACTGTTGTAATGTTTATGGCAAATCTATAGGATTTCAACTTGTATTGTTTTGTGGAACAAGTTACTAAATGATCTTTTAAATCATGGTGTTGTTTTGTAAAGAATAGGGTAATGATTGTTGTTAAATCACTACCCTTATTATTAGAATGTTAACTTTAATCCGTGTTAAGCGCTAAATCATATTTCCAACTCTCCAGCCTTCACCTGTTGCTCCCGGTATAATGGCAGGATCTTCGCTATCACCAATATTGTAAATCTCCGGAACTTTATCTTTCAGGCTATTAAAAAGTGTGGTGTTTGGAGTCACACCAATAGGTAAAATATGATCCGCTTCTAATAGTTTTTCCTTACCGTCTTTTGTTTTTACTTTAAGTCCTTTTTTATTGACTTCTAATAATGTTACACCAGCATACCTCTCAACTCCTTTTTTATCAAACCATAAGAAAAGACGATTCTTTCTCTCGGGAGCGAGTAGGGCACCAAGTTCATTTCCTTCTTCTACAATGATTGCTTGCCGGCCTCTTTTAACTAAGAATTCTGCCAATTGACATCCATATATTGAACCTCCAATAATCACCACCTTTTTACCTATTGGTTTCCAAAATTTCTTTCCCTGAGGTATAAATAAATTCAGCGATTTATTCAGAGTGGCCGGACTAAAATATCGCAGGAAGAATTTTCCTAAAGCATACAACTCAGAAGACTTGATCACATTTGATCCATTCATACCAGGAATGTCTGGATATGATGGCTGAGCTCCGGTAGCTATAACCACAGCATCTGGTTTTTCCTTTAAAATGGCAGCTTCATTTAGGGTAGTACCTTTGTAAATGTTTACGTTAAGCTTTTGTAGTTGAGCCTCAAAGAATTTATAAATTTCAGGAACGTTTTCTAATTCAACACCTTTAATAGTTGCAGCAAGAGGCAGATTTCCTCCAAGTAAAGAACTACTATCATAAAGGCTAACATCATGACCTTTTATGGCAGCTACACGTGCAGCCTGCATACCTGCAGGACCACCACCGGCAACTATTACTTTTTTCTTTACAGCAGCTTTTTCAATTTCGTACTTATCCGTACCAAAAGAGGCATTTATACGGCATTGTCGGGGTTGATTATACAATTTATTGCAGTTTCCACATAAGGTACAAGGCTGAATATCCTCTTTACGTCCTTGTTTTATTTTATTTGGATAGGCCGGATCAGCAAAAATTTTCCTATTGATACCAACTAAATCCACTTTACCTTCGAGCAGTGCTTTTTCTCCGGTATCTGCATTCATTCCACTGGTGGTAAGAACTGTAATATTTTTAGTCGCTTTTTTAATAGCAGCTGCGGAAGGAAGATTGATCATAGCTCCATTATATCGCCATTCCATTTCCTTTGGTAAGTCCTTTTTATCAAAACACAATTCCGGATACCATAATACTTCCTGGTTGTAAGAACCCTGGTGGTGACCTACTATATGAGTTCGTGCATGGAGTATATCAACTCCAACATTTTCGAGATGCTGTGCAATTTGTATTCCTTCATCAAGCGTAATTCCCTCATTACCTAATCCATATTCATAGGCATTTATAATTACCTGAACCGGGAAATCATCACCACAACGTTTTTTTATACCCGTAACCACATTATCAAGAAATCTCATACGATTTTCAAGATTTTGAGGCCCGTACCCATCTTCTCTTTTATTCCAGAAACTGGATATGAAGGTATGGAACAGGTGATCGGCTGCTGCATTGATTTCAACACCATCAAAACCACCTTCCTTTAATCGATAGGCTGCACTGATAAATCGCTCTGTTGTTTCTTCAATCTCCTCAATGGTCATGGTTCTTGGAGGTTGTTCCTCGTGCACATCGTAATTGGAGTAAGCTTTTATAGATGATGCAGCAAGTCGTGGAGCGATAAAGTTGTATTCCTTTCCCCAAGGACCTCTGTGATAAAGTTGCATAAAGCATTTGCAATCATCCTGATGCAGCACTTTGGCAAGTTCCTGAATATCCTTGATGTTATCATCGCTGTCAATACGTAACCTGCGATCACCATCATCCAATAAAGGCCACTCCATGGCTGGTGTTTCAACAACTACTAAACCGGCACCACCTTTTGCAACGGCGCCATAAAAGGCTTTTGCAATATTGCCAACGCGTTGTTTACCAGAGTCAAAAAAATAGGTTTGTGCAGCTGTTTTTACGATACGGTTTTTTAATTGAAGCTTACCGATTACATAAGGTTCAAATAGTTTTTTGTAATGGTTGTTTGTCATTATAATTCGTTCTGTCTGTTATAAGGTGTCTGACATTTTAGTATATACATCTTTTCAAAAATATTTTGTGATAATAGAGTTCGTTAAGTTTTGTAAGATATTAATAATGATACATTTGAAATATAAAACAATGTATATCTAACGTATTGAAGATTTATTTTGCAAATAAGTCTATTATCTTTTGTCTTTAATCTAACGATCTAATCTTATGAAGTATGCCTTTGAAAAGTGCATGATTAATGGAGGATAAAGATACAAACAATGAATAAAAAACAATTGGGATTAACGCAATATGGGGTAAATTAAAAACAATTAGTTTTTGAAATGTGGCTTTTTGCTTAGATTTGTGGATATTAAATATTTTCGATTAAAATTAACATCATGTATAAAAGAGTCTTACTAAAGCTAAGTGGTGAATCACTAATGGGTGATCAAAGTTATGGAATAGATAATGAACGATTGGAAGAATATGCTCAGCAAATTAAAGAAATTGTAGAGTTGGGTGTTCAGGTAGGCATAGTAATAGGAGGTGGAAATATATTTCGCGGTTTAAGTGGAGCTGCCAAAGGTTTTGATCGTTATCAGGGCGACCAAATGGGAATGTTAGCAACAGTAATCAATAGTTTAGCGCTTAAGTCATCTTTGAATAATAATGGTGTTAAAGCTCGTGTATTAACAGCAATAAAAATGGAGCCTGTAGGTGAATTCTATTCTCAACCTAAGGCTATTGAGTGTCTTGAAAATGGAGAGGTTGTAATACTTTCTGCGGGAACAGGAAACCCATATTTTACCACAGATACAGGTTCATCATTAAGAGGTATTGAAATTAAAGCAGATGTAATGCTTAAAGGTACTCGTGTTGATGGTGTTTATACTGCAGATCCGGAAAAAGATCCTACTGCTACTAAGTTTGATGAAATTACTTACGATGAAATCTATAACAGAGGTTTAAAGGTAATGGATTTAACAGCCACTACGATGTGTAAGGAAAACGATTTGCCAATTATTGTATTTGATATGGATACTCCTGGAAACTTAATCAGAGTAATTAAAGGAGAGAAGATAGGTACTTTGGTTAGGAATTAATTGACATTTTTAAAAAGTACGAGCTGCTCGCACTAGCGGATGGAAATTTTATAATACTTGTATTAACCACCTCCCCCTCGTTCCTCGGGTACTCCTCCTAAAACAGGAGGAGAGTTATGTGCAGCACTTATATTTGTTGCTCTTTTAAGAGAAATGGTTTTCTATTCAACAGACATAAAAAGGCCGTTACAAACTGCATTGTAACGGCCTTTTCCCTTATTGAAATTATTATTTACTAGAATCCTTCATCGTCCATTCCGCCACCTTCGTCACCGCCATTTCTGCGTTTTTGCATGAAGTTGTTAAGACGATAGCTTAGTGTAAATGAAACAAATGGAGACTTTCTTTCCCATTTTTGATAGTTATAAAAATTATCATCTTCAGTTATAGATACTCTGTTGGCTGTTCCAAAAATATCTCTTACCTGAACAACGGCCGACAACTTACGATCGAGGAAATCCATCCTTACGGCACCGTTTAGTGAATAATATTCTTTGGTTTCTCCTTGAGAAGTTACAGTAGGGCTATTATAATCTCCGTTTAACTGTAGCTGAATCTTTTTAATGACTTTGAATGTATTATTTAAGCGTGAGCTCCAGTTAAATGATGTGTTGTCATAAGATCTGCCATTCATGGTTCCTTCAACTTTATAATTGTAAAGGTTACCCATTACGTTTACTTCCCACCATTTAAATAATGGTACATTATAAGTAGCATCGATACCTAAAGAATAATCGGTTCCTACATTTGCAAATGAAGTCATTAAGATACCCTCTTGATATACGCTCTGAATACGTTCAACTTTATTATGGGTGATACGATAATATCCTTCTAATGATAATTGAGAATTATCCCATTTTTTTAAGAATCCCAACTCCATGGCATCAATATATTCAGGATCTATACTTGGATCACCCATACGCACATTATACATATCTTCCCAGGTAATAAATGGCTCAAGGTAGAATCCTCTAGGTCGGTCAATACGACGTGAATAACTGGCCATTATCTGATTGTCAGCAGGTAATTGATAGGATAAGTGAACAGTAGGGAAGTAGTCCCATCTGTCAATCGTAAATTCTTGATTATCTTGTTTATTGGTGATGTCTCTTTTGGTGTATTCACCTCTTAAACCTATCTGATAACCTAGTTTTGCGTATTCTCCGTTGTAAATAGTGTAAAGCGCATAAATATTACGTATATAATTAATGGCATTACTACGGTTAGGCTGGAGCTGAAAATCATTGATATCAGTATCAAAAAGTGACAGGGTAGTGTTGTCGTCACTATTGCTGGAACGTCCCTGGAAACCTGCTTCAAAACGATCCTTAACACCTACTGGTTTTGTATAATCAACTTTAAGTTCCCATCGTTTAGAAGGTCCATCCTCTGTGGTATATGTTCCGGATGAGGCATTAGTGCTGTTATTTTCGTATAACCAGTTTTTGTTGTACTCGTCACCATCACGATAACGGTAGTTTAATTGTGCAGATAATTCATGACCTTCCTGTTCAAACTTTTTTTGGTAATTACCGGTTAAGGAATAATAATTACCACCTCTGCCTGATTCACTTTCATTATCTTCTATTCTGATAGAAGACTCAGGTATTGTATTTGTAACAAATTCCTGGCTGGATTCGCCATCCATGTCATATTTCCCTGTTCTTAGTCCAATTGAAAAGTAGTCCTTTTCAGTGATGTCCCAATCCAATCCGGCACGAAAACTACCTCCATTAAAACTTCTGTCGTTATCACCATATGATTGCTGAATGGTTGTAATACCATTTGATGTAGTATGTCGCTCTGAGTATGATTCGCCAGGGAAAGGACGTTCGTTATAATCGCCTCCAACATAAAAGTTAACATCTTTTCTGCGCCAGTTTAATAATATATCACCACCATATTGGCCGAATTTACCAGCCTTTAGGTTGATTAAACCCTGAACGCCCTGCATGCGATTCTTTTTGGTAATGATATTAATAATACCCCCGGTTCCATCAGGCTGATATTTTGCAGATGGATTGGTGATAATTTCAATATTTTCAATGGTGGAAGCAGGAGTTTGTCGTAAGGCATCAGATGGATCTAAAACGGTTGGTTTACCATCGATAAGCACTGTAAAACCAGTACTTCCTCTAAGAGAAACATTACCTTCAATATCCACTCGAATTGATGGAACATTTTCTAAAACCTCAACAGCAGATAGGGAAGCTGAAGTCATTTGTTTTCCTACGCTCACCACCTTCTTGTCTATTTTAAACTCTACAGATTGTCGCTCAGCTACTACTTCAACTTCATCCAGGTTTTTAGAGTTGGACCCCATGATAATGTCACCAAGATCTACCACGCTTCGTTTTTTATCTACGATAATATCATCGAATCTTTTATCATCATAACCTAAAAAAGAAACTACGATGTAGAACTCGCCCGGTTCAAGACCTTTAATCTTAAACTCGCCGTTTTCATCACTGATAGTACCGGTAACAACAGAGTCATCTGCTTTTTTATAAACCGCTACAGTAGCATACTCTACTGGCTTTTTAGTCTTTTTATCGGAAACTTTTCCCTTTACAACTTTTTCTTCTGCAGCATTTTCCGGATCGCTGGCATATACACTGGAAAGTGCCAGTAGCACTCCCATTAAAATCATGGATAATTTTATCTTCATTGTTTCTAGTTCTTTCTATTTTATCAGACGACAAAGAATTTTTAATCCTTCGGCAAAAATGTCTTTTTGTAAACTTTCTTTGTTATAAAAGTGAAATACACCCCGTAAAGTTTAACAGAATTGTACGAAAACCGTGTTAATGCGATGTTAATGCTTGAAATGGGGAGGAGGAAACAAGGATAAAGGGTTCAAGGAACAGGGTTGCAGGGAGAAGGAATATGGAAAAAGTTGATTAATAAAGGTTGTAAGGAACAAGTAACAAGGAACATGGTAATTAATGATTCAAATTTAGCTTGATCGTCAATAAAAATAAGACGCTATGGTTTTTATTGGTTTTTGGCAGACAAATCTCTGTGTTACTCTGTGAAGTATCTCCAAGATCTCTGTGGTTAACAAAAACACTGATTATAAAGGTTGCAAGTAGAAAGGTGATTAAAGAAAAAGAGCCATTACTAAGTGAATAGACAATGGCTCTTCAATATTTTTATGACAAAGTAAAATTAGTGTGCTTCATGCCAGTTAGATCCGATACCCATATCAACCGATAAAGGCACTGAAAGCTCGCAGGCATTTTCCATTCCTTTTTTTACAATTTCTTTGATCTGATCCAGTTCATTTTTATCCACATCAAAGTTCAATTCATCGTGTACCTGAAGAATCATTTTTGATTTTAACTGTTGTTCGTCCAGTTCTTTTTGAATAGTGACCATAGCCATTTTAATAATATCAGCGGCAGTTCCCTGTATTGGAGCATTGATGGCATTTCGTTCGGCCATTCCTCTCACTACACCATTTCTGGAATTAATATCAGGTAAGTTTCTTTTTCTGCCAAAAACCGTTTGAACATAACCCTTATCACGAGCGATCTCTATGCTCTTATCCATATATTCTTTAACCTGTGGGAAGTTCTCAAAATAGCCGTCTATAAGTTCTTTTGCTTCACTTCTGGATATGTTTAACCTTTCTGCCAAACCAAAGGCTGAAATGCCGTAAATAATACCGAAATTGGCTGTTTTTGCTTTTCTTCTCATATCAGCAGAAACTTCTTCCAATGGCACTTTGTAAATTTTAGCTGCCGTGGCCGCATGAATGTCTTCACCATTATTAAAAGCACGTAATAAATGTTCATCCTGACTCAGGTGTGCCATTAGGCGTAATTCAACCTGAGAGTAGTCGGCAGATAAAAATACATGCTCAGCATCGCTGGTAATAAAAGCTTTTCTGATTTCCCTTCCATCTTCATCACGAATTGGAATGTTTTGCAGATTGGGATTTGTACTACTTAATCGGCCGGTAACCACCATAGCCTGGTTATAGGTAGTATGAATTCTTCCGGTTTGCGGATTAACCAACGCAGGCAGGGCTTCTACATAGGTGCTTAATAGTTTTTTTAATCCTCTGTAATCAAGAATCTTATCTACTATTTCGTGTTTGCCTTTTAGTTTATTAAGTGTTTCCTCATTAGTGCTGTATTGACCCGATTTTGTTTTCTTGGCCTTGGCATCAATTTTCAGGTGTTCAAATAAAATTTCACCAACTTGTTTAGGACTGGCAATATTAAATTCCTTACCAGCTATTTCAAGAATATCTTTTTCAAGTGTTACAATTCGTTCCTTAAGCTTTATAGCAAATGCATTCAATTCATCTACATCTAACTTAACTCCTGTTGCTTCCATTTCTGCCAATACCAAAAGTAAAGGCATTTCTGTTTGATAAAAAAGGTCTTCTAATCCCGATTCTTTCAGTTTAGGTTCCAGAAACTTCTTTAGTTGTAAAGTAATATCTGCATCTTCAGCCGCGTATTCTTTGGCTTTTTCAATTTCAACTTGACGGAATGATAGCTGATTTTTTCCCTTTTTACCAATTAACTCCTCAATTTTAACCGGAGAGTAACCAAGGTATGTTTCTGCCATAAAGTCCATGCTGCTTTTTAAACCCGGTAAAGCCAGGTGATGTGCAACCATGGTATCAAAGATCTGTCCTTTAACATTGATATCGTATTTCTTTAAAACCAGAATATCATATTTTAGGTTCTGACCAATTTTTAATATTTTCTTGTCTTCTAAAACCAGTTTAAAACGATTGATAATTTCTTGTGCTTTGTCTTTACCTTCAGGAATTGGAACATAGTACGACTCATGTTCTTTCCATGAAAAGGATATACCTACCAATTCAGCTGATATTGCATCCAGTCCTGTTGTTTCAGTATCAAAACAATATTCCTTTTGCACACTAAGTTCAGCTGCCAACGAAGCATAAGCCTGTTCGTTATCAACCAAATAATAGGTGTGATCCACATCATTAATAGTTTTGAAAGTAGAGGTAATTCCAGGTGTTTCAGTAACCTGCGGCTGACCAAATAAATCACCTTGCATTGCAGGTGCAGCTGCTGGAGTAGGAGCAGGAGCACCGAAACGAGGCATCATGCTTTTAAACTCTAATTCTTCAAGCAGTGGGAATAATTTATCCTTGTCTGGTTCGCAAACCTTAAGATCTTCCTCATTAAACTCTATTGGGACCTTTCTGCTTATGGTAGCAAGTGTATACGATAGTTCAATTTGTTCTTTAAAGTTTATCAGGTTCTCCTTGCGTTTACCTTTAAACTCATCAATCTTTTCGTAAATACCTTTAATGCTTTTGTATTTACTAATAATGTCTTTAGCACCTTTTTCGCCAATACCAGGGCAACCAGGAATATTATCAGCGGCATCACCCTGCAGAGCAAGTATATCAATAACCTGATCAGGCTCTTCAATACCAAACTTTTCCTGAACTTCAGGTATTCCCAAAATGTCCATACCACCACCTTTGCTTCGTGGTTTATACATTTTTACATGATCAGAAACCAATTGGGCATAATCTTTATCCGGAGTCATCATGTAAACTTCAAAACCAGCTTTTTCTGCCATTAATGCAACTGTACCAACAACATCATCTGCTTCATATCCCATTACTTCTAAAACCGGGATGTTTAAAGCATCCAACAATTGTTTGATATATGGAACCGCTAATTTAATGTCTTCAGGTGTGGCTTCACGCTGGGCCTTATAAGGCTCATACATCTCGTGTCTGAAAGTTGGTCCCGCAGGATCAAACGCCACAGCTAAGTGAGTAGGGTTTTCCTTTTGAAGGACTTCCAGTAACGAATTGGTGAAGCCATATATGGCAGAGGTATTTAGCTTTTTTGAATTGATTCGGGGAGCACGTATAAATGCGTAATAGGCTCTGTATATTAAAGCGTAGGCGTCTAGTAAAAATAATGTTTTTTTATCGGACATGATTTTTGTGTTTTAATTTGAGGTAAAAGACCTAATACAAACAAATTGTTTAATTGGAGTGGCCTCAATAATGGTATGTCTTAATCTATTTTTTTCTTTCGGTGGTATAATGAACCAATTCAATCATTGCTTCTTTGGCTTCTGAGTCTTCAAACTGGTTTAATACCTCAAGTGCTTTGTCACGGTAATGAATCATCTTATCAAAGGTATATTCAATTCCTCCGCTTTTACGAACGAAATCCAGAACTTCAGCTACCTTTTTATCATTCTTATGATGCTTTCTGATGGTTGCAAGAATGTGTTTTTTATCTTTTTTATCACAAGTATTTAAAACGTAGATCAATGGTAAAGTCATTTTCTTTTCACGAATATCATTACCTGTTGGTTTACCTATTAAATCTGTTTTTTCATAATCAAAAAGGTCATCTTTAATCTGGAAAGTAATACCCAGGTAAATTCCAAACTGTTTTAGCAGGTCAATTTTATCCTGATCGGCATTAACAGAAAGAGCCCCTGCTGTTGTACAAGCAGCGATTAGAGTAGCTGTTTTTTTTGTAATGATATCGTAATAAACCTCTTCTGTAATATCAAGTTTTCTACTCTTTTCAATTTGCAATAATTCACCTTCAGCCATAGAAGTAACAGCTTCTGAAACGGCTTTTAAAACGCCTATCTGATCTTTTTCCAAGGCTAAAGAAAGTCCTCTTGATAAGAAATAATCACCCACTAAAACTGCAATCTTCGATTTCCATAATGCATTTACAGAAAAGACTCCTCTGCGCTGGTAAGTTTCGTCAACCACATCATCATGAATTAAAGTGGCCGTATGTAATAACTCTATTAATGTAGCAGCAACGTAGGTAGATTCAGATGATTTACCTGTAAGTTTTGCACTTAAAAAAACCAACATGGGACGCATTTGCTTTCCTTTTCTACGCAAAATGTAATTGGTAATAATACCCAGTAGAGGAATTTTTGACTTTAGTTGCTCCTTAAAAAAAGGTTCAAACTGAGACATTTCTTCTTTAATGGGCTTTTTGATAATATTTGAAATTGCCATGCGCAGTTATAAAATAATTCAATATAATAAAAGCCCAAATTTAATGATTTAAGGCATATATAGGATTTATTCATGAATTAATCTGTTTCAAATGATTAATATTCTAGCTCGTAAATTACAGGATTTGCAGTTAAGGTGTTGTGCATTAGTATTATATTAGAGTGTGTTTTTGAGTAAACTAGTATAGTAATAAAGTTTCGAGTTTAATGATTTAAATGGTTAATTGCTAATTGATTGTATAGATAAAATAGGCAGTAATACAGAAGTGGTTTTAGATGTAAATATAAAATATGTTAAAATTGTTTTTTGAATGAAATAAATGGCATTATTGGAAAAAGTGTAAGCTGTTTAAAATTATTATTGTTGGCTCTGTAAATAATGTATTGGTTCTTTCTATTATAAGTATTAATTATACCTATTGACCAAGTTCTGCTTCCGTTTTTTTTGTTTAATTGTATGTTATAACTTAAGTCCAATCTGTGATATGCTTTTAATCTATAGTTGTTTGGATAAGAATAGTAATCTATATCTGATGATTTAAAATCATAATCTACATTATTTAATATATTAGCTTTTGAAGAATAGGAGAGGGTAGGTAAGCTAAAAGGAATCCCTGAATGAAAAGTAAAATTCGCAGCAAACCAGTTTCTTTTATTCTTTTGGTTTTTTATATCTTTTGTAATAATCATTGATGCATCATGCCTGATGTCATAATCAGAGGGAATCCATTTGCCATATGCAATATCAGTTGATGAGAATTCAGATTTGGCAAGTGTGTAGGAGGTTCGTATATTCCAGCCTTTATTTTTAATAGTATTCAAAATTTCAATTCCGTAAGCACGACCCTTTCCCTTATCAATTAAATCTACCCAATTATATGAAGAATAAATGTCATATGGATATCGATAATTACTAAACTGATTTTTTATTGTTTTATAGTAGCTTTCTATATCTAACATCCAGAATTTTTTTGCCCAGTTAATACCAATTGAAATTTGCCAGGATTCTTGTGGGTTAAGATTGTTAACTAAAGGTAACCATGCATATGCTGGGAATCCATTGTTATTTTTCTTAATAACATAAAAAGGTTGAACGTTACGCATTGAACTACATTTTGCCATCAAGGCCTTTGAAAGTTGATATGTAGCATTTAATCTGGGTTGTACATATATATAGTTTTTGTCTGATCCAGAAAATAAGTCAGTTCTTAGGCCGACTTTTAGAAAAAATTTGCGGGAATTATAAAAGTATTCAGAGTATACTCCATATGAATTGAAATTTACATCGTGTTGTGATGTAATATTCGAAATGACGGAATCTTGTATGGATTTTTTAATAGGTGGATTTATAGTATTATGTAATAAATCAAATCCAGTTTTTATACTAGATTTTTGACCTAGTGGCCAGTTAGCAGATCCTTTAATACCTGTTTCTAAAAGTGTAGAATAAGATTCTTCCTTAGAATATGAATTATAATATTTTCCTGAATTATTATTGAACTCACTGAATTTAGTAAAATAACCTGTTAATTGTATAAAGGCACCCGAATTTAATATTGTATTCCAGCGTAATGATCCTAAATGGTTACCCCAACCTTGTTCCATAATTGACTTAGATGATGGATCTTTTAATTGTACATCAAACTCATCTTGTCCTTTGTAATAGCTTAAATACAGTTTGTTTTTATTATTTATTACCCAATTAATTTTGCCGTTGATGTCATAAAAATATAACTTCATTTTTTGATCGGAAGAATTAATAAGAGGAGATGCTAGCTTGTCAATCCATGATCGTCTTGCAGAGAATAGAAATGAAACTTTTTCTTTTACGATGGGACCTTCCAGATATAATGCACCTGAAAGAGTGCTGAAATCTATGCCTCCTGCAAATCTCTTTTTGTTTCCATCTCTTGTTGTGACATCTAATACTGAAGATAATCTTCTTCCAAATACAGAAGGTATGCCACCTTTGTATAAGTTTACATTTTTTATAGTACTGGCATTAAAAACAGAGATTAAACCAAAAGCATGATTTAAATTATATATGGGAGCTTCATCAAGAAGAATTAGGTTTTGATCGTAATTTCCTCCTCTAACATATAGTTCAGATGCTCCTTCTTTACCAGAGCTAACCCCAGGGAGTGTTTTTAGCAAACTTATTAGATTTGCTTCACCAAGTAGTACGGGAGTATAAAGAATGTCGGCAATAGGTAAATTATGTAATCCCATTTTATTACTTATACCATTTGTTTTTTTAGCAGTAATTTCAAATTCGTTTAATCTTAATCCGGGTTTAAGTTTAATATTAAGACAAGTGTCTTTGAATGTTTTTAATGAAATTTGTTCGGTTAAATAACCTATGTATGAGATATCAAAAGTGATTGAATCAATAGTACTATTTATATTCATATAATAGTAGCCATGGTTATTAGATGTACAACCATTTGAAAATGTATAATTATATATTGTTGCATTAGGCAAAACTTCACCTGTATATATATCGGTGATAGTACCGGATATTTTTATTGTATTTTGTGATTGTAAGGTGCTATACGTTAGGGGGATTACAGTTAAAAATATTAGGATTGTTTTCATTCAAATTCAAATGTTGAAATGTTAATACCCGCAAAAATTCCTAAACCTCCATCGATATTTCCAGGTACTGTTTTCGGTGTATATGAAAAAGGAAGATTTACTTCTATGTCATAATTCTGTTGTGTATAGTACGATTTAAAGTACATATCATATTCACTTCCTGCAGTTATAGCTGTTACTATTATTTTTCCCTCATTATGTATAATTGCAAGATCAAAGTTAGATTTTCGATTACGTATGTTTGAAGCATCAAAGCGAACGAAATAATCGTATTCATAATGAAAACCTTCGGGACCCCAATCGTCTAAAGAGCGATTGAATGGATCCGATAAAGCCGAGTTACAATATAGGGCTGTTTCATGAATTTGATGTGTCATTCCATTTTCTGATACTTCAGAAAATATGTAAAAGTATAGTGCAGAAACATTATCATTTATACTGTCAATGTTAATATTAAATATTTTTTCGTAATCATTAATACTATTCTGTTTTATGTTAAATAATGGACAATTTGGAATACTTACAGATGATTTCAATAAAGTTTGGTTGGAGAGTGCTTCAATTCTATATTCTTCTCCTTCTTTTATAATATATTGGCTTGTATAATTTCCATAATTGTCACTACTAATATTTTCTAGAAGTAATTCATCATTTATATAAATATTTATGGAAGCATCAGTTATAGGAATGAAATTTTTATTCAAAGGAGTTCCTGTCCATTCCAGATTTACTTTAATAGTACTGTCGCATGTTAAAATACTATTTAAAACTATTTGCTTTTTTTCTTGAGGAAAGTCGATGTTTAATTCTCTTTCGCATGATATTATGGTAACAATAATAGTTATATAAAAAAAGTATTTATAAAGAACACTTAACATTATTTTAATTTTAAAGGAATGATTGCAGTTATTTGTAATACATTAAGTTTAGAAGCTTTTTTAGGATAGATGCCAATGTACTCTGATGTTGGATTATATGCTGGATTAAAATCTACGTAACCAACATTATTTTGCTCCTGGTTTATTGTTTTTGAAAAGTTAAAGGATAAAACAATATGTTTAGAATTATAACCAATACCACTAAGTAGTGAGTGATTGTTAGAGTTGCTTAGAAGTGTATTGTTTGCTATACTGTGTGAATATTGATATCCAGTAAATAGAAATATCTTATTTATTAAGTAATTTACTGCAATAGGAATATTTATATATGTAATAGATTTTTTGCTACTCATAAAAGAAGGATTTATGTTTTCTAGAGTTTTATTTGGTTTTAACATTAAATGATGATTCGAGAAATTTGTTCCTAAAGATAAATTCCAATTATGATAGATTTTAAAACTTTGTGTGTAACCAATGCAGAATCCTGTTTTTTCTTCATAATTAAATAGTTCTGAATTTTTACTGTATGATTGGTTTAATCCCAAGGTGATTCCTGATTTAAGCTGTGCACTTATAAAATTAGGAACAAGAATTAATAAAAAGATCAGTTTGTAATTTATTGACATATTTAAGAAAATTAAGCATTAAAAATGTGAAATTTCTACTGCATTTTTTGCAGTAGAAATATGGATTAACTAATTAGGAAATATACACTTGTTTTCACTTTTTACACCATCAGTAAAAATTTCCATGTATCTTACGTCAACCCATGTAGGGTAGTATACATCGCCATCATATGCTTTCCATTTTGTCCATATACCGTATGAATTTGGTCTAGCCCAGAATGTGGTAGTATAGCTCCACCAAGCCCATAATGTCTTTTTTTTACAACCACAATGTATAGTAGTTTTGTTAACATTTGGTCCAAATTCTGCAGTAACTTTCATTTTTCTTTTACTTGTTTTCTTGTAACAATAATAGCTGCTAGTAGATGATTTTAGACTGTTTTCTTTATTAGTGTAATTTATTAGTTCATCACCGACATATATATATCCCAGTTTATTTACGACTGTGTTAAAACTACTTTTTACTAATGGCTCCATTGAGCGATTTGGTGCTCCTAGAATAGGTTCAGATGGAAACTCAACAAATTCTGAATATTTTGCTACAAAATCAAAATAAGGTTCGTCTGATTCTTTGCTTATTGCATCTTCAACCATTAATTCATATTCATCAAACACATTATTATAAAATGATTGATAATTTTCAAAATCTAAAGAGTTTTGCCACTCAATTAGTTGGTCTTCTGTTTTTTCTAAGTTGGATAATACCAAACTATCTAAGGTAGATTCACTGTTGACATGTAGTACCCCATTTTCAACCCATATATTTTTTAATGTGTTTTCAATGTCTGAATTTTCAGGAATAGAATCCTCTGAACATGATGATATAATTAGAGGTAATAAAAAAAAGATTAGAAATGCTGTTTTTAAATAATTCATTACTTTTGTTTTTGTATTGAGAGCTGCAACTCTCATGGAAATTGTTTGATTTTTGGTCTCATGTTTTAATTGTTTCGGCAATTGGGATTTGAGGCCATTATATACCTTCCGTGAAGAACTAACTACTATTATTCGATAGTTTTTACAATTTTTAAGGAGAAGTTACTTCATGATAATATTTTTCTGTGTTATTGTATATACTTATGTTGTATGATTATGCTACGAATTAGCTAGTTAATCCTTACGAACAAATAATTACTGGATCTATGCTATATGTTTTGATGTATATTTCCAGTAATATTTTTAGCCAAAGAACCTCTTCCTTG